>NZ_CATKQT010000008.1:0-98275 GCF_949767855.1 Brevibacillus sp. IT-7CA2 | reverse complement strand
GGAAAGTGTGAAACGATTCCGATTTGATCAGCAAGTAGGCAAAACGATTGACCGCTATAATTCCGTCCATGCGACGATTTCTCGTGTTATGCGCACGCCCGAAGCGGTTTCGATCGGGTGTATCCATTTGGAGCCAGGCGGGATTGTCGGTTATCATCCGGCAACTTGCCCACAGCTTTTTCTAGTCGTGAGCGGAGAGGGCTGGGTACGTGGAGAAGGTACAGAGCGTATCCCGATCCAGAGTGGTCAGGCGGCATTCTGGATCATAGGAGAAGGGCACGAATCAGGCAGTGAAACCGGAATGACGGCAATCGTGATCGAAGGAGATGGACTCGATCCGGAGAGCTTTATGTCCTTGTTGGAGACGTAGCATCCGTATGTATGAAGGTATTGGTTTGCCATTCCACCAACCGTACATAAGCTCATTAGACTATCCTAGAAAGACGGTGTGAAAGGCGAATGAATTGGAAAACACATATGGCACTTGGTGCCATCGCAGGCTACTGCGCCTATCCTTCATGGAAGGGCAGCGTCATTGGCGCGACAATGGCACTCGTACCTGATATCGATCAGGCAAATAGCAAGCTCGGAAACTTGATGGGACCTGTATCCAAAATGCTGCAAAAAGGATTCGGTCATCGTACAGTGACACACTCATGGGTAATATTGTTCCTTCCATTTCTGCTATTCGGTGATTCTCCGGCCGCAATGGCAGCGCTTTGGGGGATTTTGTCCCATCTGATCAGCGATATGCTGGTAGGACGCATTCAGTTATTGTGGCCGTTGCGAGTGGGATGGCTCGGCATTCGAGTGTCCAAGTCTATGTATCGGACTGTGGATCGAATCGTATTTTATGTAGCGATTGTGTATATTGTGATCAAAGGTTATCAGTAAAAGGAATGGACATTGAGAAAGGACCTCCCCTCAGGAGGTCCCCCTTTTTAAAGTAATTGGAATATTGAAATGAATTGTGGTTTTAATAAAAAAGCTGACACCGGTTTAGGACCGATGCCAGCTTGCTAGTAACAATTATGAGCGGATTCTTCTTATCACGAAACAATTAAGGCATCATGAACTGTTGTACGAGTTCAGCGTTTTCAGTCATGAATTTATCTGCGTTTTGCATGACTTCTTGTTGAGCTTCCATCATTTGTTGGTCAGTCACTGTAGCGAAATTGATGGAGTTGTCAGCAGTCATAGCTGGAATTTCCAGAGCTTTGCCGAATTCTGCTTTGGACTTCAGCTTGAAGCTAAAGCCTTTTGGCATATCTGGAGTAGGGTTCGAGAAGTTCACTTTTACCGTGCCGTCAGAATCTACACCATTGTCCGTCTTCGTCTCGTTCACGGTAACATTACCGGTCAGAGCAACAGGGTTGGAGGAGTATTCGTCTGCCACTACGAGTGCAAAGTCATAGTTTCCAGTTGTTTTCTTGTCTTGCTTGGTTGTCTCGAAAGTAGTCGAGAGGTCCAGAATTGGCTGGTCAGTCTCTTTCGCCAGGATGCTGAACTTGCCCTTTGTCTTGTCTTTTTCTTCTGTCGCTCTGTACGTGAAGGACATTTCGCCATTTTTCTGATCAGACAGGTTGTGCAGGGAGTAACGGTAGTACGATTCTGCACCTTTATCGTAGGAAACACTGCTGTAGACCAACTGATCTTTTTGCTCTTTGTCATCGAACAAGAGCTTGCGGGACAAGATTTGATGATCGCTATCCACGAGCACGACCATTCTCAATTGATCAGTTGATTTGGCGTCTGTATCTTCTGTATCCTTGATGATGTCATTGAAGGCTTGCTCGTAATTTTTCTTGAATTCTTCTTTGCTGATTTCTTCTACTTGGTAGCCGCTGTCGAGCATCAGGGTAGCCACATTGTGGTAGCGGCTGTAGATCAGGTCAAACAGCTTTTGGTCTGCTTTTGCCTTCTCTGCAATTTGCTTCGTCAGAGCCGCGCCTTCTGCGTCGTTAAAAGTAATAGTGATCTCACGTGCATCTGCCTTGAGTCCTTCTTCAGAGAAGATAACGTCTTTCTTGATGCTTACCTGGCTGTCTTTGATGCTGTCAGCATACAGCATGGCATACGGAGTCATTACTGTTTTGAGTTCATCTTGGTTAAAATTGATCGCTTCATGTAAATCGCTATAGCTTACGAAGCGCTTCGGCAGTTCCTCGCCCATTTTTTCCTTAAGGGCATCGCGATCTTTCAGGTCCATATAAGCGTATTTAGAGTAAAACTCCGGCAGCTTGAAGCCCATTACGGAATCATTCATGAAGTACTCAAGAGTAGCCAGTTTTTTATCTTGTAGGTGAACTTCCAGGTTCCCTGATTGTTGATTTTTCTGTTCATCGATGTTGCTTTGCATCACGAGCTTCGCTTTGCCCAGCATGTCGAGAATTTTTTGTGCTTGCGGGTCTGGGATCGTTGCATCTAGGGCAATCTCACTCACCTCAGTAGTGGAGTGAACTGGTTTTTCCAGGTATGGCTTCATGTAGTCTTGGTATTCCCCGTAAGCTTTGGATGCGTCGCTTGAAAACTTCATCATGCTCTCTGCTTCCGCTTGCAGGTAAATCGTTTTTGCGCTCTTAAACAAATCGTACTTGGCATAGGCGGTTCCTAATCCACCCAGCACAACGACAGCCGCTGCCCCCGCGATCAACCATACTTTTTTCTTGCTTTTGCGCGGTGGGTTCACGTTTGTTGCAGTTTCCATCTTTTCTCTCCCCTTTTTGCTCTCTCTCTTTGGTGAGCACGATGTGCGTAATGATTTTGCGCACTCGATTTTGTATTGTACCATAAGGAGGGTGAAGGGGAACGATTTCCAGTAAATTTCTTCAAAAAAGAGGAAGAAAGACCCAAATGGTTGCATTCTTCCTGCTTTTGTAATCAGATAGAACAAAGAAATCACGACAGCAGGGGGGAGATTACGTGGATTTTCGGGTGCTGCAAACGTTTATGGTGGCGGCCACGACAGAAAATTTTCACCAGACAGCAGAAGCGTTGTTCATTGCGCAGCCTACTGTCAGCCAGCATATACGACAATTGGAAAAGGAATTGGGGATCAAGCTGTTTGAACGGGTTGGCAAACGCGTTCGGTTAACGGCTGCGGGCAAACGCTACTTGCCGCATGCAAAAGGACTCCTTCAACAGTGGCATAACAGTATGGAGGATTTGCAGGCTTGGAGACAGGGCTATCGGGAAAAGCTGCAACTGGCTGTTTCACCGATTATTGCCCGTGCTCGTTTTTCCCATTTGCTGCACCGTTACACCAAGCTCTATCCCGATGTAGATATCTCGATTAAAATTGTCGACTCCGTGGAAATTGGCCCGCTGGTTCAAAATGGACAGGCTGATCTGGGTTTAACCCGGATGGTGCCGGGAGAATTCCAGTTGTCTACTTATCTTTTGTACGAAGATCCTGTTGTTTTTGCTGTCCCTCACAGTGGCGGAGATATGGAGGCGCCCTTGCCTGATTGGGAGCAGGAGGTCCAATCGAACCGTTTGCTGACCCACAATCACCCGGGCTACTGGGATGAGTTGCTGTTGCTTTTGCGTCAGAGGGGGCTTTCCTTGCGTACGATGGCTGTCTCGCAGGTAGACATTACGAAGCGATTCATCGAGGATGGATTGGGTGTTTCCTTTTTGCCTCGGACGGCTGTCGATCGGGATTTGTTTGAAAACCGCTTTATTGAACTGCCCACACCTGGCCTGGTTTTGCCGAAGGTCGCTTCTTATTTGCTGGTACCCAAGGCAGGGATTAGCGAGCCAGCGCAGCATTTTATGGATATCTTGCAGTCCTTGTATCCACCGATGCCGCTTGTTCAGTCGGGTGGACGGACATAAAAGATAACAAGCCTGTAAGGTAGATGTAAGGTGAATCGATAGTTTTGACCAATATATGTATCCTATACTGAACCCTGCTTGAAGACAGCAGGGGGGAATGACAAATATGCAGGCTGAACCAATCGCACAGAAGGATCGGATTTATTCTATTGATATTGTAAGGGGATTGGCATTGTTCGGGATTTTGCTGGTGAACTTGCCCGGCTTTATCATGTATTCGGAAGACGTTCCTATGCCAATAGAGGCGGGGATCGATGCATGGTTTCGCTTGAGCTATGATTTATTCATTCAGACGAAATTTTTCGGGATCTTTTCGTTTCTGTTTGGCTTAGGTTTTTATATTTTCATGTCACGGGCTGAACAGCGTGGACAAAAAGTATTTCGTCTCTTTAGCAGACGGTTGATCGCGATGTTTTTCATTGGAGTCATTCACATTATTATTTGGTTTGGCGATATTTTGACGGTGTATGCACTTCTCGGCTTTTTACTGATGCCTTTTTATCGAAGAAAACCTTCTACGATTCTAGCATGGGTGGCCAGTCTGGGAGGAGTGTACATGCTCACTCAAGGTGTGGCACTCGTACAGACGCTCAATGGTCAAGAAGTCTATCCGTTTGTAGCATCATTCCAGACGACACTGATACCGATCTTCGTGATGTTCTTGTTTGGTTTGTATGCGGGCAAACGCGGTTTGATTGCTCAAATTCGCGAGCATAAGCCGTTGTTGAAACGAATCGCTGCTACTACTCTTGTAGTCAGTCTTCCGATCGCAGCAGGGATTGTTTGGGCTAGCGGTGTCGGCTTTGGTCCAAAGCTTGAACAGGTGAATAAAATATTGGTTGATCTGAGTACGCTGCCTATGGCGCTGTGTTTGATAGCCAGTTTGTTTCTGTTACTGGATTGTGAGCCAGCAAGGAAAATTCTCCAGCCATTTGCCCACACGGGACAAATGGGATTAACGACTTATTTGGGTCAGACCGTCATCATGACCATTCTGATTCCTTTGTTCGGTATTACGGCCATGCCGCTCTCTTCTTGGTTTTTGCTCGCGCTGCCGATCTATGCGTTTCAATTACTCGTAAGCTGGCTGTGGCTGAAGCGTTTTAATCAGGGGCCGATGGAAAAGCTGTGGCGCTTCCTGACATACGGACGTAAAAAGAAGACGGTTCCAGCTCCTGCTAACTGATTGTAAAATGTGATCAAAACTCCGGTTTTCTTTTATTTCCCTTCACGATTATAAATCGATTATACTGAAGAGAAAAGAGACGAAAATGGAGTGGTGATGATGACAAAACAACATCCTTTGGCTATCGGCTTGGATGGTATCGCCGTAGCAGAAACAGACCTTAGTTTGGTGGATGGGATTAATGGACTGCTGGTGTACCGCGGTCATTGGGCGCGTGATTTGGCTATCCACCACACATTTGAGGAAGTGGCACACCTGCTCTGGTTCGGACATTTGCCTAGCGAGCAGGAGTTGACTGATTTAAAAGATAAGCTCAAAGCAAACCGTGAGCTGCCGGAGCACGTAAAGGGAATCCTGAAGCTGATCCCGGCAGATGTAGATATGATGAGTGTGCTGCGTACGGGTGTTTCGGCACTGGGCAGTTCCTCGCACGGCTTCCCGCCAACCATCGATGAGGTGATTTCGCTGGCTGCCAAGATGCCGACAATCGTTGCGTATCGCTTCGCTTGCCTGGAGGGCAGCGAGCCGTTTGCACCGAATCCGGAGCTGGATCATACAGCGAACTATCTGTATATGCTCAAGGGCGAAAAGCCGAATGCGGCACATGTACGTGCACTGGATGCGTACCTGATTTTGACGCAGGAGCATGGCATGAATGCATCCACATTCTCCGGTCGTGTCGTCAGCTCGACCGAATCCGATCTGATTTCTTCCATTACGGCGGCAATCGGAACCCTGAAAGGTCCTTTGCACGGCGGAGCACCATCTGAAGTGACGGAGATGATCGAGGCTATCGGCACGAAGGAAAATGCAGAGCCGTGGCTGCGCAACAAGCTGGAGAGCGGCGGACGCTTGATGGGCTTCGGGCATCGCGTCTATAAAACGATTGATCCGCGTGCAACTGCTCTGCGCGTCGTTGCATCCGAGCTGTCGTCCAACGATCCGTGGTTCGATCTGGCGACACACGTAGAAAAAGTAGGCTTGCAACTGCTGGAAGAGTACAAACCAGGGCGCAAGCTGAATACAAACGTAGAGTTTTTTGCCGCAGCTGTCATGCGCGCGGTGGGCTTGGACGACAATTTGTTTACACCGACATTTGCCGTGAGCCGTGTGGTCGGTTGGAGTGCGCACATTCTGGAGCAAGCAGGCAAGAACCGCATTATTCGCCCGCAATCCAATTACATTGGCACGATGCCAGAATAATCGAGACGTTTATTATGAAAGCTATCCGTTATGCGGGTAGCTTTTTTAGTGTTATAAATGTGGCTGTGGTGGGGAGAAGAATATTTCTAGTCTAGGCTCCAGGCTCCGTCCCTCGGGGAAGTGTGGACTGCCCGCTCCGAAGGGATTAGCGGGGAAACGCAAAAGTGGTAGCCGCTTCGTAGTATGGGCACGTTGCGTTTCTTTTGCCCGCGAATCCCTTCTCCGCTCGGTAAAACTCCACAAGTCGCTACGTCTGGAAATATTCTTCTCTGTCGTAACCGATGATGTTCTTCAATCTTTAAGTCTTTAAAAACCCGTTTTAAACACGGAAAGCTCGTAGAGGAAACAGGAGAAAAAAGCGAAGATCTTTGGTACACCGACCGAGACGGAATACAAAAAGCGAAACACGATCTTAAGCGTCCACCTCTGAAAAACATCCTGAAAGAACTACTTTGGACGCGGTTTCGCTTTTTGCATGGAGGCGGGCAGTGAATCCCTCAGCGGGTGGGACAAGAAGCTGAGCGTTTTCTCCTGTTTCCTCCCCACCACAACAGCCGGGCAAAGAATTATATCGTTTTCACAAAGTGCAACTTGGGATTGCAGAAGATGCTTACTTTTGGCATGATAATTAAAAAAAGTAAGGAGTGGAGCAAATGGCGTTGTTGTCTACCCCGTTTCAGTTAAAAGGACTTAGCTTGAAAAATCGGATTGTCATGCCGCCGATGTGCCAATACTCTGTGGATGCACACGATGGAACACCAACCGACTGGCATTTTGTTCATTACGTTTCTCGTGCAGTAGGCGGAACAGGTCTGATCATCGTGGAAATGACCGATGTCGAGCCGGATGGCAGAATTTCCAACGGCGATTTGGGCTTGTGGTCTGACGAGCAGATTCCGGCGTATGCGCGGATCGTCTCCGAGGTTCATAAGTATGGGGCCAAAATTGGTATACAGATTGCTCATGCGGGTCGCAAAGCGGAAGACGCAGAAGTGCCTGTATCGTCGTCCGCGATTGCTTTCCCAGGGGCGCGCTACAAAACGCCACGGGCGTTGACGACAGAAGAGGTCAAGCAAATGGTCGTCAAGTTCCAGGACTCAGCGAGACGTGCGGTGGAAACCGGGTTTGACACCATTGAAATCCACGGTGCGCACGGATACCTGGTTCACCAGTTCCACTCTCCTTTGACAAATCAGCGTGACGATGAGTACGGGCGTGATAAAGCGCTGTTTGGCGTGGAAATTATTCAGGCGATCAAAGAGGTCATTCCAGCTGACATGCCGCTGATCATGCGCGTCTCTGCCGTAGAGTACGTGGATGGTGGATATGGGCTTGATTACAGCACGGAGCTGTGCCGCCGTTACAAGGAAGCGGGCGTGGATATTTTCCATATATCCAGCGGCGGGGAAGGACCGATTGGTTCAGCAGGCCGTCCAGGTGTTCATCCTGGTTATCAAGTACCATTGGCACGCGCAATTAAGCAGGCACTGGATGTACCAGTCATTGCAGTCGGCAACCTCGATGATCCAAAAGTGGCGGAAGCATCGATTGGCAATGGCGATACGGATTTGGTAGCAGTCGGTCGTGGCATGCTGCGTGACCCTTATTGGGCACTGCATGCGATTCATGAACTGTCAGCGGATGAGTTGCAGCCACCGAAGCAATATTCAAGAGCGTTTTAATCAGGGTAAACGAGTAATGGGCTTTCCTTCGACTGCATGAGTCGGGGGAGAGCCTTTTTGGCTTGCTGTCTACTTTCACAAGCGCCTCGGTTATAGGCATTGCGCTCTTCTTGATACTAGGTAACGTGGGACAGTCTTTTATGCAAATCTCGATGGCGAACGTGATCTCGAGGACGTTGACGAAGGAGCAGGCGGGAGTAGGCATGGGAATCTTCTCGATGCTGGGCTTCATTTACAGCAATATTTATTTGATGATGACCCTGATGCACGTGTGTCTTATGGTCTTCTACTACTTTCAGTTCGGTAGGGCCAAGAGACAAAGCCTTCTGGCGGATAGCTGACCTTTTGTTCACTCAGGCTTAATACAATATGTGGTAGACTAAAACAAAAAAGGAAGGGGGTTCCTGTCCGTTGCGAGAGCTATCTGCCATTCGTTTTATAGAGGGAGAGCCACTGTTCATCCAAATCTATCACTTTATCAAAGACGAAATATTGCGTAACCAAATCACGTATGAAGAGTTTCTACCCTCGATCAGAAGCTGTGCGCAATCGCTTTCTGTCAGCAAAAACACGGTGGAAGTTGCCTATCAGCTACTGGTATCGGAAGGGTACATCAGCAGCATTCCGAAAAAAGGGTATCAGGTGACGTACAAAGCAGGACCTCCTTCCGGGCAGCACGCAGCGGAACGAGAAGATTCTCGTATACCGCCGATTCGCTATGACTTTCGCTACGGCAACATCGAGCTGGGGGCATTCCCTTTTCATCCGTGGAATAAGCTACGCAACAAGCTCATTTCCAACCATCAGCGCACGTATATGGTGGAGGGGCTGGCTCAAGGCGAATACGTATTGCGAAAGGAACTCTCGAAATTGCTGCATGAATCGAGAGGAGTCCTCGCCACGCCGGAGCAGATCGTTATTGGAGCCACCCCGCAACAGTTGGTGTCGATTGTCGTCCAGCTTCTTGACAGAGAGAAGCATGTAATTGGCGTAGAAAATCCGGGCTATGACGGTGCGAGAAATACGTTTCTCAACGGTGGCTACCGCGTACACGGCATTTCCTTGGAGGCAGACGGTGTATCCATAGAAGAGCTGAAAAGAAGCGGGGCTAGCATCATGTACGTGAGTCCTTCGCAGCAATTCATCAACAAAATGACGATGCCTTTGGAGAAAAGAAACCAATTGACCCTGTGGGCGCAATCCTTATCGCATTCTTATTTGGTGGAGGATGACTACGAATGGGAGTTCAAATATCAAGAGAGCTACATCCCTTCGATCCAGAGTCTGTCTCCCCAAAAGGTTGTTTACATTGGGCGGCTCTCCAAAGCATTGCTGCCGCTCGTAAACGTCAGCTACGTCGTCCTTCCTTACGAGCTGTTATCGCGTTTTCACCAGCGCATGCCTGAATACGATCAGCCTGTTTCCCGCTTGGACCAGTTGACGCTAGCGGCGTATTTGTCCGATGGCTATTGGCATAGACACTTGCAGCACATGCGAAAAGACTACGTGGAAAAGCGAGAGGTGTTTCTTCGGGCGGTCGCTCGTTACATGGACGGACGTGTGGAAATAGAAGGGAAGGATACGGGGCTGCATGTATTTTTGACCGTAAAAAGTCAGCGTACGGAAGCGGAGCTCATGGAGCGTGCCTATCAAAAGGGCGTAAAAGTTTACGGAACTGCCCGATACTGGCTGCATGATACAAGGGAGCATCCGACGGTATTGCTAGGATACGGAGCATTGACCCCCGACGATATTCTTGAGGGAATTCGCTTGTTATCTAGTGCCTGGTTCGAGTAATAGATCAGCTTTCTGTCCCACTCATCTTGAACGATCTGTCCCTTTGGCCTCAGACGGCTATCCATTACGATGGACAGGACAGCGATTAGAAAGGGTGGGAAAAATGAAGTTCATTTTTGATCTGGACGGGACGATCTGCTTCAAAGGTCAACCGATCTCAACAAACATTTTGGATAGCCTGCTTGCACTCGAACAAGCGGGACATACCGTAGGCTTCGCCTCCGCAAGACCGTGTCGTGACATGCTGCCTGTCCTCGATGAGCGGTTTGCCAACCATCTCCTCATTGGTGCGAATGGGGCGATGACTCATCACCAAGGGAGCTTGCAGGGCTGCGTGCCGATCCCGGATCGTTTGGCACATGAAATCATCAGCATTCTCGATGATTATCACGGGCAGTATTTCATCGATGACTCGTGGAATTACGCACATAATTGTGTGTCGACACATCCCTTTTTGAGCTATATCGATCCCAATCGGACAGCCAGCCGCGTGGATGTGGATCAACTGAATGCTGTGCTGAAAATCCTGATTTTATCGTGTGACCGTTACGAAGAATTGATGACGAGAATCAAGGAACTCGACGTTACGCTGCATTATCATTCGGCAGAAGGCATTCTCGACCTCACGTATCGGGGAGTGAATAAATGGGCTGCCCTGAATCGGTTCGATGTGGCAGGGGAGCCGTTCATCTGCTTTGGCAATGACATGAATGATTTGCCACTGTTTGAAAAAGCGCATCATTCCGTATTGATTGGCGAGTATGAACCGTTGCTTGCATTAGCGAAGGAAAAAATCACCCTGGATGATCATGTGGAGCAAACCATTATCGCAAAATTGCGAGAGTTGGGCGAGAAGTATGCGTTAGCTCTTCCGTAAACTGAAAAGGAGGCTATTAAATGATGAATCCATTATTGGAGAAGAGACATCAGGCACTGCGCGAAGCAGAGACGAAAGCTGAGTTTTTATTTGCCACAATCGAAGAGAAGGGCATCATTCGCAGCGGTGTGACGGAAAAAGACATCAACAAGGAGATTTACGAGCTGGCCTTTCAATTGTTCGGGATCAAAAAATATTGGCATAAGCGAATTGTGCGAGCGGGAAGAAACACGCTGTTTCCGTACCGAGAAAATCCACCGAACTTGACTGTCGCTCCCGAAGATATTGTCTTTCTGGATTTTGGGCCCATTTTTGAGGACTGGGAAGCCGATCTCGGGCGGACGTATGTGCTTGGAAATGATCCGGTAAAACAAAAGTTGCGCGACGATATTGAAAAAGCGTGGGATGAGGGCAAGGCTTACTTTTTGTCTAAGCCGGATATTACGAGTAGCGAGCTGTTTACTTACATGTGCGAGCTTGCTAAACAATATGGCTGGGAGTTCGGAGGGCCGCATGCAGGGCATCTCATCGGCGAATTCCCGCATGAAATAATTCAGGGGGAGGATATCGTCAACTATATTCACCCTGACAATCACAAGCCAATGAGTGAGCCGGATCATAACGGACACCCGCGCGATTGGATCTTGGAGGTTCATTTTATTGATCGGGAACGAGAAATTGGGGGATTTGTAGAGAAGCTGTTGACGGTGGAGTAAGAGGAATAAGAAAACGCCTTTTCCAATCAGGAAAGGGCGTTCTTTATTTAACGATTCTTTGCCAAACTAATACATCACCATGTTCCCGGTCTTTTTCATATGCTTCTCCGCTTGCTTCAACAGCACGACGGTCGCTGTCACGAGCACCAGCAGAACAGCGGCTAGAAGTCCCATACTCGCCAGCATTGTTTGCAACGACGCTCCCTCCATCAGCAGCTCGCGAATCAACTGAAGCGCGTAGGTCAGGGGAAAGCAAAAGGAAATGACCTTGGCCCAAACCGGAAAGGCCATCGGGGGCAGACGGACACCGGAAAAGATCAGCATCGGCTCATCCAGGACGGTGTACAGAAAGCTCGAATCGCGTGAAAACAGAAAGAGCACACAGAGAAAGCCGCCCCAGACGATGGCCGATACCAGCAAAATGAGGAAGGCGAGTGGGGGCGCCCACCAGCCGCTCAGCTGAATACCATCGACAAAAAACAAGGCTAACAGGACAAAGCAAAAGAACAACCAGACCCCTTCGATCAGCGAGGAAAGCGAACGCCCATACAGAAAAGCGAGTCGGTTGACCGGGCTGATGAAGATCATTTCCATGGTTCCTGCTTGTCGTTCAAAGCTCATTTGCCATGACGACTGCACTAGGCACCAATAAAAGATATACCCTAAATAGCCAGTCAACAGGAACAGCGGCAACTGCTCGTAACTGATGAACCGGGCAAGAGGGGAATCAGCTCCCATCCGGAACGGGGCAAACGAATAATACGCGGTCACGAAATTGATGACAGGCCAGACCAAGAGCGAGAAGTAGATCATTTTGCTGTGAAACGAATGGCGATGCTCCTTAATGATTTCGGCTAAAAGTAGGCAGCCTAGCTGTTTCATGCCCCCCTCCGATCTGCCATGTGCAGGATGACGTCCTCCAGTGATGGCTGTTGGGTGGAGAGACGCAAGACAGGGGATTGGTGAGCAGCCAAGAGGGAAAGCAGCGGAGTCGTCATGTCCGTTTTTCCTCGTAACGTCACTTCCCAGGTCTGCTCGTCTGTTTCTGCGATTTCACGCGAGCCGCCGTAATCTTGAGCCAGCTGGCGCAGATCGTAATCGAGCGAGTCGGAAAGAGAGGGGATCACTACCTGTAAGGCTGTATCCAGGTCGAGCGATTTGGTCAGGTGCTCCGGTGTATCATGCGCCACGAGCCTTCCTTTATCGATGATGTATACCTCGTCGCAAAGCTCTTCTACCTCATGAATGTAGTGACTGGTCAACAGAATGGCTTTTCCATGCTGAGAAGCGAGCTCACTCACATGCTTGCGAAGCTGCCGGGCAATGGGGGCGTCCAAGCCGAGAGTCGGTTCGTCAAGGAACAGGTAACTCGGATCATTGATCAGGCCGCGGGCGATTTGCAGTCGTTGCTTCATGCCTTTGGAATAACGCTCGACAGGGGTGTTGGAGGCCTCATCCAGGCCAACCTGCAAGAGTAATGAATCGATCCGATTGCGCAGTTCCTGCCCTTGCAAACCGTACAGACTGCCGAAATATTGCAGGTTTTCCCGCCCTGTCAGCCGCCAATACAGCATGTGCTCGCCCCCTGCGATCATGTTGATCTTGGCTTTGACGAACCGATCGTCCTTTACCGCGTCATACCCGTCTACCGTGATTGTGCCGCTGGTCGGGGTGAGTAGTGTGGAGCACATCTTGATCGTTGTTGTTTTCCCTGCGCCATTAATGCCTAACAATCCAATGATTTTGCCGGGTACCATGCGAAAGGACAGATCAGCGACTGCCTCGACCTCCGTCCATCGCTGGAGAAACCAGCCTTTTTTCTCTTTCACTCGGTATACCTTCCGTACATTTTCTGCAATCAGCATGATTGTTGTCCTCCTCGTTATCCAAAAATCGATTCCATGACGCGTTTTTCCATCCGACGTATACCCCACATCCCGATGACGAGATAGACGAGGGACAGGGCTGCCATATGCAACAGCTGTGGGGAAACAGCATGCAGCGGCGCTCCTTGAATCACGCATTGCCGAAAAGCATCCAGCGCAGGCGCGAGCGGCATGATGAGACCGAACGGTTGCAGCCATTCAGGCAAATACGGAATCGGAAACGTCACCCCACTGACAAAGGCCATCACGGCAAACAGCGTGTTTTGTGTGATGTACGTATCGCGGAACCAAAGCATGAGACTGCCCAATACGAGCGCCTGGCAAAAGAAAGCCCCTGTAGACAATATCCAGACAAGGATGGCGCTCCATACGTTCGTATGAGAGAGCGTGAGTCCGAACAACGCCCCTACAAGCACAATCACCGAAAATTCGAACAAAGTACGCATGAGTTGTTGGGCTACATTCCCCAAAAAGTACCCCCTGCGCAAGGAAGGAGTGAGCAAAACCGCCTCCAAGGTTCCTTCCCGTAGCTCCGTAATGAGTGAGCGGCTGACATTCATCAAGGTCGAGACAGCAAACGCATAAAAAGCTCCGCCGAGGATGGCGTACGACAAGTAATCGGACGAGCCGGTGAGAAGTGCAAAATTCTCGTCCAACTGCCCGGCAAATACATAGTGATAGGCGAAGAAGGCGAACAGCACCGTATATACCCCGGAAAAAATGTGGCCGATGACAAACGACCACGGATAGGCACGAATCATTACGCGGGTATTGCGAATAAAGGTAGCTTTGGCGACATGAAACACGTTATTTCCTCCGTTCTGGGGGATGTGATGAAGCAGGTGGAGAGACAAGTCCGGGAACAGGCATGTCGATGAATTCATGCAGATCGACGGCGAGTTGTTCCAGCCGTGATGCAATCGCGCGGTAAAACACATACCGTCCCCGTCGTTCACTCCAGATAAAGCCTGTGTCTACCAACAGATTCAAGTGCTTGTTGACGGCAGGCTCACTGATGTTATGCAGGTCAGCCAACTGCTGCGTGCAGTAAGGATGAGCCAATAACGATTTGAGAATCGCCGTCCGCGTCGGATCACTGAACACCTTCATTTTGTTGATGAAGTCAGTGGGAATCACCGAGGTGGATCTGGTGCCGGGAACGTCAACAGATAAGCCCACCGAGATGTGGTCATCGTAAATGCCGAGCAACAAATGCGGCGAGACAAAAGTAGAGACACGCAAATGGATACGAGCCAGCTCCGAATAGCCAAATGTGTACGTTTTTGCTTTATGAAATTGCAAGAAGTCTTCATGCACCTTCAAGCGCGGGTGTACCTGCGACAAAAACGAAATCGGATCAAGCTTGATCTGCTCTTGTGCTTCGTGTACAGCGCGGACGAGCCATGGTTCAATCCGCCGTTCTTCTGTCTGGAAAATAGGCAGGTAGTCGTAGCAAAACTCCAGAAAACTGCGCTTTGTCGAGAGTGGATGGCGCAAAAGTTCCCGATGCTCCGGTTTCAGCTCATCAAAAATCTCGTCTGTACGTCCTTGCATCCAAGCTTGAAGTTGTCTGGGATGATAGACAGGACCGATCATGAGCTGGGCAAACTCACCAGCATCCATCGCCTGTACACGCTCCAATGCAGCCTCAACAGAATGCTCAAAGCACTCCTCCCAAGGTGCCAGAAAGTCCATGGCATCGAGAAACTGATTAGACATGGAACTAAAATAGTGAAGCTTTTTCAAGAGCGGGGCAGGTAAAGCAGTGAGCAACTCCTCCGCCCAATGCAAGCGGGAGGTGTGATGCTCCGGCTTGGCAAGCACGTGGAGACTCAAGAAAAACTCATAGCCGGGTATGTATGCGACATGAAGATGCTTACGCAGCCAGTCAGGTAAATCTTGCACCGAGCATCCTCCTTTCTTGTTCAATTAACCATTTGGTGAATTCAATTTGGGAGTGGGCAAAATTGAAGAAATTATGCCGGAGGGGCATCTCGATGTCAAGAGAAAAAGAAAACAACCACGGCTAACGGGTAGCACGTGGTTGTGGAACGGTATTACGTTTCGGGAAAACGAGAGCCGAGCGTCTGCACGGCTTGCTGCATCACTGTCAAATCCGCTTCGGGAAGCGACTGCTCCTGATAACGATATTGCTGATAGTAACGGGTGATACGAGCGACTGCATCTAGCTGGCCTGCATCTAGCAAGGACATTTCGCGCAGGCGATTGAAAAACTCTTGGGGTGTCTCATGCAACTCGATTGGCATCCCTTGCTTCTCCATGAGGACGAGAAATTGATAGTAGGCGTACCTGGTGGGATCATTCTCTGGGCCAACGGGCTGTTTGAACCATTTAGCAGAGTCCTCCTCAGCACTTTCTTTACTGGAAGAGGGGGGAACAGTGGTTAACACAGTGTTTTGTGCAGCCGCCACTTCTTTTTCCCGCGTAATCGTCCCCTTGAAGCGCTTTTTCCATATGTATCGGCCGAGTAGGATCACACAGGTGAGGATAAAGGCAATGATTAAGTATGGCTGCAGAACAGAAAAGAGTGATTCTCCGAGCTGTATCTGTACCGCGGGATTATCTGCTTTTTGCCCTGTACTTTCCATGAGTACCTTCATGCCTGCCTGTTTTTGGTTCGCCCTCTCGTACAAACGTTCAAACAATTCCACAATGAAAATAAGCACAGGCTCAAAGAGAGTATACAGTCCAGCGCTAACAGGTCCTTTTATCCAACTCCAGATCCAATAGATGAGGCCAAGTACGATAGAACCGACAGCCAAATAACCTGCGATCAAAAGAAAACGAGTGCCTAGCACTTGACTGCCTAGTAGCAAGCTAATGCGAGCAGGCAGCCTCGTAGAAAGTGATCCTTCCCGCAGCACGAACGACACAATCGCCACTAAAATATAGCTGAGAGTAATGAGGACGAGCATGGAAAAAGAGGCTGCGAGCGAATAGGAACCCGGGTCAACGATGGAGGTGTAAAGTACTGCTAACACGAGCTGTATCAGACCCGCAATCAACGCCAGAACAAATCTGCGTTGCAGACTGTCATGTCGATAGCCTTCTGATGCAGCACTTTGTACTCTCCAAAAATAAACAGCAGCCAGTATAAGCGCAATGAGCCAGGAATCGTAGAGATAGAAGCTGCCCATTCCTATGACAAACACAAGGGGATACAGCAACAGGTGGAGCATAAAGCGACCGCCACCACTATGGTACAGCCAGCTCCCCGCCATGAGCAGGATCGCTGCGACTAGGCAAAACGAGAGCAGCTGACCAAAGTCTGCTGTCATATACCCAAACAAGATCAGGAAAATGCCCGTCAGCATGGCCTCCAGCCAAAACGCGAGCGTCCAGCGGCCCATCAAGGAGAGTGTCATCCCATCATCACGCTCCTTTTTTTCAAGCGAGCATGCTCAAAACGCTGGATGGTGACAGGGTCAGAAGAAACATCCAGCACCGCAACCTGATGACCACGTTGAACAAGGCGCTCCGCCGAGGCTTGTACAGATGGATCCATTCGTGGTGTCACAATGAGAATGGCTTCCTTCCCATATGCTCCCTCTAACCGGCGAAGAACAGTCGTCAGTGGCGTTGTCACAAAATGATGGATTTGCGCCAGTTGAGTCATGACGTGCAGGTGGTGCGCCTTGCCACTTCCCGCAGGCAAATGAAAATGTTCACGTCCTCGTTGCTTCACGGTAAGGTACAGCTCGTATCCGACCGATTTTTTCCTGCACAGGCCAGCCAAAGCCGCAAGACAGGAAATCGTCCGTTCATTGGTGGTATCGTTATACTTTTGCATCATCGGTTCATAGGAGGGCAGGATATGCCCGACGATTCGCCAGTTCGGATGGGCTGTATACTCGAAAAGACGCGTCTCCAGTGAACCTGTTTTGGCGGTTGCCTTCCAATGGATGTGCTTGAAACGGTCGCCTGGCATGTACGACCGAATGCCACGCTGAAAAGTGACATCATCCTGTTGGCGCTGACGAGAAAACCGATTCCCGTCCGGTTCCGTTTCAGCGAGCACGACGGGAGAAAGAGCAAGAGGCAGCGGATAGACCAGCAAGGAAAAGGAAATCGACAATGTCATAGCGGTAGGCTCCTCGCCCAATAACGGCAATGTCTCGGATTGAACATCCGTCAGCCAGACCGTGCCTCGCTTGGTCGGGATGAGAATCAAGGTGCGTGTGGCACTTTGTCGCATAGGCAGATCAAACCGCAGGCGAACGCTCGTCCGATGATTGAGGATTCGCACCTCGTCTGCGCCTTCCACCGAGACATGCTCCGGCAGTGTGAAGCGAAGCCAGGTAGCAGGCAAAGGCAGCCACGAACGATTGTGCAAGCGAACTGTAATGTGCACGGGTGTCCCTGACAGGACGCGCGTTTGGTCACTGGACCATTCGAGCGACACCCATTTAGACATGGACTTAACCCACCAGTCTTGTGCAGCGGGCAGAAAAAAGAAAAAGCCCCCAAACAGAAAGAAAAACCAGTGGCCGGAAAATACGGCGAAGAGCAGCAAGACAAAACCGATTACGTGAAAGGTTTGCTTGGTGATCATAGCGCTACACGCTTTCTTCGACGGGAGCGGGAACGCTAGTCAAGATTTGCTCCACGACTTCCTGCTCCGTCACATGCAGCTCTGCTTCCATGGAGAGGCGAATGCGGTGAGCTGCCAGACTTGGAAACACCACTTTTACATCATCTGGCAAGACATAAGTACGACCGGAAACGAACGCGTAAGCCTGGGCGGATCGCAACAGGGCGAGCATGGCGCGCGGACTGATGCCCACCTCAACAGAGCGATGCTGTCGAGTCGCTTCCGTCAGATCGATGACATAGTCTTCCACTGGTTGGCTGACGTGAACGGTCGTGACCTCGCGTTGCAGAGCCGCAATTTGGTCGACAGTGATGACCGGCTCGACGGCCTCTAATGGGGAGGCACTGCGGAATCTCCGCAAAATTTCTTTGGCATCCTCACGCGTACCGTAACCAAGAGACAGCTTGAAAAGGAAGCGGTCCAATTGTGCTTCTGGTAGCGGATAGGTTCCTTCCGATTCAATCGGGTTTTGGGTAGCAATGACCAGCATGGTCGATGGAAGTGGCAGGGTGACGCCTTCGATCGTGACCTGACGTTCCTCCATGCATTCCAGCAAGCCAGATTGAGTCCTGGGAGTGGCCCGGTTTATTTCATCTGCGAGCAAGACATCCGCAAAAACAGGTCCCTTGCGCAGTTCGAATTCACTTGTGCGTTGATTGAATACGTGTAGACCGACGACATCAGATGGCAGTAGATCCGCAGTAAATTGCAGGCGGTTGTAAGAGCCGCCAATCGCTTGCGCCAATGTTTTGGCAAGCACGGTTTTTCCCATTCCGGGCAAATCCTCCAGCAATACGTGACCACGGGCGAGCAAGGCCGTTACCAATAGGCGGATCTGACTTTCTTTGCCCACGATGACGCTGCTGATAGCATGCTGAAGGTTATCCAATGTCGGATGAGTCATGAAAATTCTCCTTTTCCCATTCAAAATTTAGGAGTCATACGGTTTTTATTATATATGGAATATCCTGTTAGTTACAAATTTTCGAAATAGTATTCCCGTAAGCGCTGCGAGCACGATGACGGCACCTACAGAGATGTAAAGCGGGCGAATCCCTACCTGATCGCTTAGCTGTCCGCCAAGCCAAATACCGACGGGCATCGTCGCACGCACGATGAGCAGGCGGACAGACAATACACGCCCTATTAGCTCGGAAGGAACGTGAAGCTGATATAGGCTTGTGCTATGTACTTGGAAAAAGGGAGCAAACAGACCAGCCAGTAGTTCGATAGTGATTGCGAGCCAGATGTCATGGGTAAAGCCTATCGCAACAAAGCTTAAGCCACCTAATACCAGTGATCCCAACATGATCAGGGGCTGTCCAAGGCTGCTACGGAAGCGTGGCACGAGCAAGGAGCCGAAGAAATATCCCAACGGATAACCAGCCAAAAACAAGCCTACATGAAACGAGGTGCCTTGCAGCTCGCCGGCTACAAAAGGCAGGTTTAGTACGAGTGTGACGCCGACAGCAAATTGGACGAGAGCCGAGTACAGGCCAAGCCAGAGCAGAAGGGGCTTCTCCCAAAAAATCGCAAGACCAGCCTTAAACATGACAAACCACGATTGCTTCTTGTTGGCGGTATCCGCTGGGGCGATTGGACAAAGAACCAGAAAAAATCCGCTGAGTGCATAGCTGATCGCGACTAATGCGAGTACTGACTCACCGCCGATACTCGCCACGAGAATCCCGCCCAAAGGAGGTCCTGTAATCAAGGCAATTCGTAAGACACTATCCAAATAGGCATTGGCTTGGAGGAGCTGCTCTCTTTTGACCAGAGCAGGGAGGAGCGACTGGCTGGCTGGTACATACAGTGGTTGAACGAGACCGTTGATCAAGGCAGTGAAATACAACGGCCAAAGCGATTCTGTCCCGGAAGTAATGACCGCAAAGGACAAACAAAACGCAGCAGCTCGCATCCATTGAGAAAAAATCATAACACGCTTCTTGTCGAATCGATCGATGTACGGTCCAGCTACCAATTGAATAGCGAGCGACGGCAAGAAATACAGCAGCCACATCTGTCCGACCGCAGCTTGTGAGCCTGTTGCCTGATAGATTAACCAGCTATTGGCCAGGGTACCGAGTGAGGAGCCGAGTTCTGAAATGAGCTGACCGAAAAGAATCCAACGATAAGAACGCTGCTGCCAGACAGAGGCTTGTACCGCGGTTTGGTTCATGGGTTGCTCCTGTCCAGGAATTCATCCCACATCAGCGGGAGCTTGTCCAGCGTATGACGGCGGAGTCTGTAACGGGAGCCTGCTGTTTCAACGAGATGGGCAGACCGCAGCATGGACAGGTGATGGTGCACTGTCGATTTCGCCATGGAGAGTTGATCTGTTATCTCTTGCAGGCTTAGGTCCTTTTCCGCCAGCATTTTGACCATGCGCAGCCTGTGCTCATCACCGAGTGCTTTTAAGGCTTGTACCAGTGAAGGAGGTGGCTGATTAGGATCTACAGCATCGTGCAAATTTTCGTCGGCAACAGGGTAATAAAAAATTTTCGTCCCGACAGCATCGGCCTGTACGGTCCACGGGCGATAGATCGCTTGTGGAATCAGCAGTACGCGTGTCACGGTAGGCTCTGGGAGGTAGCTCGATCCCGTTGCATACTCCACCAAGGCTTCCGGGTTGAGCTTTCCTAGCTTGCTTTGCTTTTGCGACCAATCCCGTTCTAGCATGCGAACGACTTCTTCCTCACGCGGCTTGATATGAGTGGTATACCAGCCTTCCATCAATCGGAGAATATGACTACGTAGCTCTTCTGCATCAACGGAAGTAATATGTTCGATATACGCTTCAAAAAAGAGATGCGCGCGGCACACTTCCTGCAAAGCGGCGCAATCATCCTTGTTTCCTTGTGCAGCCTTCCGCCGTGCTTCCTGCATATTTTCACCGAGATAAGGGAGGGCCTCGTATCGGAGCTGTTCTGTTGAGAGTTCTCTGACATACGAGAGAAAGGAATCCAGATCAGCGAAAGGGCAAAGATCGAGCAGTTGCAAAAGCGTCTTCCACGTGTTGTGCTCCTTCGCATAGTTGACCTCTTGCTGTACAGAGGGTGACAGCTCGTCCAATAGTTGACGCCAGTAGGCAGGAGGGTGTTCCATCGTGTGATGCAATTGATCGTAGGTAGCGGCAGCGATTCCCAAGGCAGCTTCGAATAAAGGAGAATACGAGATCTCCACGCGATACGTTGTCCGTTCACTTCCGATGTTCAAAACTTTCACGTATATCCACTCTCCCAAAATTTTCTTGAATGATAGTATTATAAAAATATCGAACGAAAAATTCAATTATTTTCGAATTAAAATAAAAAAGTAAAAGAAGAATCACAAATCTCTATCCAAAGAGATCACGTGATTCTTCTTTCCTTGTAAAGGTATGGTTAACCTACCGTGGATAATTGCAACGCACGCTGCAGGGCTTGCTCCAGATCAGAGATGATATCGTCGATCGATTCTGTGCCGACGGAGAGGCGAATAAGTCCCGGAGTCACTCCGGCTGCTGCCTGCTCTTCTTCTGTCATCTGCTGATGTGTTGTGCTAGCTGGATGAATGATGAGTGACTTGGAGTCCCCGACATTTGCGAGATGGGAGAACAGCTTCACTGATTCGATCAATGTTTTTCCTGCCTCAACGCCACCGCGAATTCCAAAGGTCAGGATCGCGCCAGCACCTTTTGGCAAATATTTTTGTGCCAATTCATGCTGGGAGTCTGACTCCAGCCCCGGATAACTCACCCACTCTACGGCAGAGTGATTGGTGAGGAATTGGGCTACTGCCAAGGCGTTCTGGCTATGCCGCTCGATGCGCAGATGCAGTGTTTCTAATCCTTGTAGGAACAAGAAGGAGTTGATTGGGGCAACAGCCGCTCCGATATCGCGCTGGAGCTGGACACGCGCCTTGATAATATAGGCGAGTGGACCGACTGCCTCTGTATAGACGACGCCATGGTAGCTTGGATCTGGTGTAGTCAGACCTGGGAATTTTCCGTTGCTCCAGTCGAATTTTCCAGAGTCTACGATGATACCGCCAATTGCTGTTCCGTGGCCGCCGATGAATTTGGTGGTGGAGTGAACGACAATATCGGCCCCGTGCTCAAAAGGACGGCACAAAATCGGAGTCGCGAAGGTGTTGTCCACGATCAAAGGCACGCCATTTTCGTGGGCAATATTGGCGATCGCCTCAATATCAGCGACATCAATGCGCGGATTGCCGATCGTCTCGCAGAACACGGCTTTTGTCTTTTCATTGATATAGGTACGGAAATTTTCCGGATTGGATTGATCAGCAAAATGAACCTTGATACCGAGGCGGGGAAGAGTGTGGGCGAACAGGTTGTAGGTACCGCCGTAGAGGCTGCTGGAAGCGACGATCTCGTCTCCTGCATGCGCAATATTTAAGATGGCGAATGTAATGGCAGCTTGCCCGGATGCGGTCGCGAGTGCGCCAACACCACCTTCGAGCAGGGCAACACGCTTCTCAAACACATCCTGTGTCGGATTCATGATGCGTGTATAGATGTTCCCAAACTCTTTTAAGCCAAACAGGTTGGCAGCATGCTCCGTATCACGGAAAACGTAGGAGGTCGTCTGATAGATCGGAACAGCACGTGAGCCTGTTACAGGGTCAACCTCCTGTCCACCGTGTACCGCAAGTGTTTCTGGCTTCCATTGTTGTTGATCGGACATGTCCATCTCTCCTTTTACTATGGGAAATCGGCTAATAAAAAACGGAGCATTCTCCTGAGAAGAAGAAGGCTCCGATCATGCACGGGCTTGTGTTCATCTCTCAGAATCACTGGATTCTGCAGGAATTGGCACCATGCAGCTAGTCTGCTGGTTGCCGGGTTTCGTAGGGCCTGTCCCTCCACCGCTCTTGATGAGAAAAGTTGTTGTCGTAATTGTATGAAAATATCCCCTCGCTGTCAACGCATAATAGTAAGTTATCAGGGAGGTTTTTATGTATATATAGATGAAAGGTGTTCACTCATGCCATTAATTTGTAACGCTTTTGCCTCAAGCTGTTCACATCCCGTGTGGCTACTGCCGCAGCGAAATAGGAGATAATGGTAGAAAAAAGGGAGCATGGATGTATGGTGAAGCCAAGTGCTCTTCGCGTTAGAAAAGTAAAAAAGCGTGTGATATCATGGAGGTGGTTACAACTGATCTGATCGTACATATAGGAGGATAAATAGCGATGAGCCATGGAGTAAAGGAAATGACACCACAAGAGCTGTTGGAAAAGCTGGAAGCCAAAGAGGAGCTGCAAGTCATTGATGTACGTGAAGTCGATGAGTGGAATGCAGGTCATATCAAAGAGGCAAAGTTGATCCCACTCGGCTTTTTGCCGCACCGTATCGATGAGCTGGATAAGAACATTCCGATTGTGATGGTTTGCCGTAGTGGTGCCAGAAGCAATACAGCTACAGAGTATTTGAGTGCACAAGGGTATGACGTGGCGAATATGGTTGGCGGCATGCTCGCATGGCCGGGTGAAGTGGAACAGTAAGAAGTGATAGAAACAGTGTGAATGCCTCCCGTGTGTAATCAGGAGGCATCTCGCATGGGACAAGCAGGGAGGAAGCAACCCGTGAGTGAAGGAACACAATTGCAGCAGGAATCTGCGATGAAAAAACATTGGTTTCCTGTGTTAGCTGGCATTATCCTTTTGGCTATCGTCGGAGTATTTGGTTATAAGTATATGACAGAAGAGAAGATCGAAGTGTTGAAGCCTATCGCGGACTTCACCTTGGACAACAGTGCCGGAGCAACCTATACATTTAATGAAAGTGCTGGCAAAGTACGACTGGTGGAGTTTATGTTTACCAAGTGTCCGGATATTTGTCCAGCGACTACGTACAACATGGCCAAGCTGCAAGATCAGTTGAAGGAAAAGGGACTGTTCGGAGACAAAGTAGAGTTTATCTCCATTTCCTTTGACCCTGATAACGATACGCCGGAAGTCTTGCAGGAGTACGCAGCCAAGTTCAAGGCAGATCAGAGCGGCTGGAAGTTCCTGCGCGGGGACGCTCAGGCTGTAGAGAAAGTGACGAAGGATTTTGGTCTGATGGTCATGAAGCAGCCAGATGGTTCTTATGCCCATACGGCTCGCATGTTCCTTGTGGATGGAGATGGAAACATGCGCCGCGCGTACGGGATGGCAGCTGACATGGACATGGAAGTCATGATGAAAGAGATGGAACAGCTCGCTGACTAGTGAGTCTCCTCATAGGAGATGGTTACGACTTCTTCTGTCTGATTCACGAATTCAATATGAACGAGTAACGCCCACCTGCGATTGCCTTCTTGAAGCAAGAGCTTAAACGTCTCTTCCGACGTGGTGGGCGTTTTTTGTTTTCGTCCGACATGTAGGTAGTCCACAATTTGAGCGTTTGGATATCGCTTCATCGTTTCCTGCATCGCGAGCCTGCCCCATTTTGCATAAGGAGGCTGGGCATAGCTAGGGAACGGCTGAAAGAGGAACAGGAAAAGTACAGTGGAGAGAAGGGGCATCATGTTCCGATAACGAAATAGGCGACGAGCGGCTTGCACTTGCTTATCCCTCTCCTTTTCGAAATGGTTTGCCATGTATTTTGAAGACTTTTCGGCATATCATTCGTAGAAAATAATGACAATGAAGTGCGGGAGGTTTCCAATGCATTACTTGCTCATTCCCTTATTTGGCCTTCCTATTTTGGTGGGGGTTCTTGCAGCAATTTTTCAAAAACCTCCTTTCTGGAAAAAATGGGGGCTCACGATTGCTTCTGCCGTATTGATTTACGGAGGCTGTTTCGCTGCGAATGTACATTGGCAAATGAATTATGGCATTCCGGTGTTACCCACGGAGTCCGACTTGGAGGTATTTTTATACTTTTGTATCCTGTTGGTGTTTGTTTGTATCCTCATGTATATTGTCTTTTTGATCATGATGAGAAAACAGTTTTGGAAAATGAACCTCGTTTTTCTATGCACAGCCTTTGGTTTGTTTAGCTTTTTTGCTGCTGCCTTTTTAGGCATGGGGCCCTTTTTGAAAAAAGCGGAGTACGTCACCGTCGTACAAAAAGCAAAAGACCAGTGGAAAGCGGCGAAGATGGACAATGAGAAGCCTATTGATCTCGCCATCGTATACAGCAAACAAGACTGTACCAAAAATTGTGCCGGGTATCCGTATTCAAGTCTGATCCTGGTACGGAATCAATCGGATCAGCCGTTGGAGATTGATTTGAAACTGCGATTGCAAAACAAAAGTGGCGCCGTATTAAAAGAAGTCGAAGCCGTACCACTAAAGCTCTCTTCAGGAGCAATTACGGAGGTATGGACGGGCGATTCCTATGCAAAGCACGACTTCTGGGCGAGAGCCAGTGTCGTTACCGATGAAAGAGTTACTGATTTGGAGTATCAGTATTCGATTATTGACCAAAGATGAATGTGTGGAATAGACAAGACTGTGTGAAACGAACGTCTTACGTTGTGATATAATAAGAATGGCATGCTTGGTTCGGGTTCCCATAATCATGCACGACGATGTTAGGAGGAAAGAGATTGAGCGACGTTAAGATTTTCGCGATGGGCGGCCTCGGCGAGATCGGAAAAAATATGTACTGCGTCGAGTATGAGGACGAAATCATCATTATTGACTGCGGGGTAAAGTTCCCCGAGAATGAAATGTTTGGTATTGATCTGGTTATCCCGGATATTTCTTATCTGAAGGACAACCAGCATAAGATAAAAGCACTTTTGTTGACGCACGGACATGAGGATCACATCGGAGCGATTCCTTATATTTTACGGCAAATCAAGGTGCCGATTTACGGTGGTCGTCTGACCCTGGGCTTGGTCAAGGCGAAGCTGGAAGAGCACCGTTTGCAAAATGAAGTGAAGCTGATTCCAATTTCGGAAGATACGGAAATTCCTTTTGCCAAGCTGAAGGCGACATTCTTCCGTACGAACCACAGTATTCCGGATTCCCTGGGAGTTGTGCTCTATACACCAGAGGGAATGGTCATTCACACGGGTGACTTCAAGTTTGACATGACACCAGTCGGACAAACAACGGAGTACGGAAAAATTGCACGCATTGGTGCGAGCGGAGACGTCTTGGCGCTTTTGTCCGACAGTACGAACAGTGAGCGTCCTGGATTTACGATGTCGGAGAGAACGGTAGGGGAAGGGATTCTCGATGTGGTACGCAAAGCGCGTGGACGCATCATCCTGGCTACTTTTGCTTCCAACGTGCATCGCCTGCAACAGGTGGTAGACGCTGCCGAGCAATGCAATCGCAAAGTGGCGGTTATTGGTCGCAGTATGGAAAAGGTTTTCTTGATTGGACAAGAGCTGGGTTACATCCAAATGCCAGAGGGCATGTTGATTGATATTAAGCACATCGACAACTACGCGGACAACCAAGTGCTGATTATTTGCACGGGTAGTCAAGGTGAGCCGATGGCAGCGTTGACCCGGATTGCTTCCGGATCGCACCGTACTGTTTCCATTTATCCAGAAGATACGGTTATCATTTCCGCATCCCCGATTCCTGGGAACACAATCAACGTCAGTCGCACGATAGACAAGCTGTACCGTGCAGGTGCCAACGTGGTATTGAGTCATGCATTTGACATCCACGCATCTGGACATGGCAGCAGTGAAGAATTGAAGCTCATGCTCAACTTCATTCGTCCGAAATATTTCATCCCGATTCATGGGGAATACCGGATGCTCAAGACTCACTCCAAGCTGGCCCAACAGGTTGGGATCGAGGAGAGCAACATCTTTATTATGGACAACGGCGAAGTGCTGAATTGCAACCGCGAAAAAGCGTGGCTCAGCAAAGTACAAGCAGGGATTGTCCTCATTGATGGCAGTGGTATTGGCGACGTCGGCAATATCGTTCTGCGCGATCGCAAGCATTTGGCAGAGGATGGCTTGATGGTTGTAGTTGTCAGCCTGGATATGAAGAACTTCAAAATTTTGACGGGCCCAGATATCGTGAGCCGCGGGTTCGTATACGTACGCGGTTCGGAATCCTTGATTCAGGAAGCGACACAGCTCGTTCGTGGGCGTCTGCAAGAAGCATTGGATAAGAAAATAAAGGAATGGTCTGAGCTGAAGTCACAGATTAATGAAGTGATCAAGCCGTTCATTTACGAAAAGACAGGCCGTAATCCAATGATTCTTACCATTTTGATGGAAGTGTAGCTCCTGCTTTCTCGGGTAGGCGTAGTCGGGGTATAATAATAAGTAAGTTGAACACGTGATATAAAGGAGAGGTTGCCCAATGATGTCTTATGAAGCATATATGAGCCAAGTAATTCAACCGATGCGCGATGAGTTGACTCGCAACGGTTTTCAAGAGCTTCGCACTGCTGAAGAAGTAGAGCAAGCACTGCCAAATGCAAAAGGCCTGACACTTGTTGTCGTGAACTCGGTTTGTGGCTGCGCAGCAGGACTCGCTCGTCCAGCAGTTGTACATTCCTTGAATCACGCTACAAAGCCGGATAACATCTTCACTGTATTCGCAGGTCAAGACAAGGAAGCGACTGCAAAAGCACGTGAGTATTTCGAAGGCTATGCACCGTCTTCCCCATCCTTCGCGATCATGAAAGATGGCAAAATCATGACTATGGTCGAGCGTCATCAGATCGAGAACAACGAACTGGCGACAATCGCTGGCCTGTTGACCAACGCTTACGACACTTACAAATAAGAAGTATGAAACATCACGAGGCGCTCGGCAACGGGCGTCTTTTTTTACAGACTTGGTGTTAGTAATCGTTTGAAATGGGGCTGTAGTGAAGAGAAGAATATTTCCAGTCTAGGCTCCAGGCTCCGTCCATCTGAGGGTTAAGACTGTCCGCTCCGAAGGGATTCGCGGGGAAACGCAAAAGTGGTAGCCGCTACGCCGTATGGGCACGGTTGCGTTTCTGTTGCCCGCGAATCCCTTCTCCGCTCGGTAGGACTCCACAAGTCGCTACGTCTGGAAATATTCTGAAACAGTCCACCTCTGAAACACATCCTGAAAGGACCACTTTGGACGCGGTTTCGCTTTTTGCATGGAGTCGTGCAGTCAATCCCCCAGGGGGTGGCCCTAGAAGCTGAGCGTTTTCTCCTGTTTCCTCCCCAACACTACAGCCCAAACTCAAATTTATTGGGATTGATTCCTTTTTATTATTATACTAAAATGTTTAATAAGTGTAATAATAGGGGAGGAGAGAAAATGAACAAGCTGGTAGTGATTACAGGTGTGACACGTGGTTTGGGTAGGGCGATGGTCGAGCGTTTTCACGAAGCAGGCTGGACGGTTGCAGGCTGCGGTCGTTCGGAAAAAGAGGTGCAAGGACTGTGTCAGCAATTCGGAGATCAGCATCATTTTTCTGTCGTCGACGTTTCTGTAATGGAGCAGGTGGAAAAGTGGGCAGAGGAAATCAAAGCCGAGGTGGGCGTTCCCAATTTGTTGATTAACAATGCCTCCATTATAAACCGGAACAGTCCAGTCATTGGACTTGCGGCAAGCGAGTTTTCGAGAGTGATGGACATCAATGTGAATGGTGTTTTCTATGTAATTCGCGCCTTTTTACCGTTTATGGTTCAGCACGCAAATGGCGGAGTCGTCGTAAATATCAGCTCATACTGGGGAAGATACGGGGAAGCATTTTTATCGCCGTACTGCGCATCGAAGTTCGCCATCGAAGGATTGACGCAATCATTGGCAGCCGAATTACCTGAGGGAATGGCAGCAGTGGCGCTTGATCCAGGAGGAAGTATCGATACTTCCATGCTCCAATCATGCTCACCAGAAGATGTGGACACGGCACCGAATCCGGTAGAGTGGAGCCGTGTGGCGGTACCGTACATCATGGGACTTGGTCCGCATGACAACGGGAAGTCGCTTACCTGCCCACCAGTGAGAAATAACTGAATATCGTTGCCATTGTTTTACCAAGCTGCCGAGAATCCCTCGGCAGCTTTTTTGGTATGAAAAAATCTCCCGTCGATGGGAGACTTTATTCATGGAGACTCATTCAATGTAGGCTTTCCAGCTTGTATTAATACCTTATTTTTCCCTAACAACATAGCCAGTATTAAAATGAATAGCCCCGTTGCAACCAGAAGCCACTCAATTTTAACAACGTCTGCAATCGGTCCAAAAATAAGCATACCCATTGGCATCATCGAAGTGGAAATCATACCGAACACACCAAATATTCTTCCCAAATAGTTTTCATCCACTTTCTCTTGAACCAAGACCATTGTCGGGGTATTGAAAATGGGCATAGCTACGCCAAATAGCGCCATGAAGACTAGATAAATCCAAAAGTTCGGAATGATACCGAGGGCTAATGTGCAGGCGCCCATGATAAAGCTCGCGAATGTCATGGTGTGCACTCTGTTTGTAAAGCCTCCCCAAGAGGCAATAATTCCTCCGCCAGCCATCATCCCGACTGAAAAAGCAATTTCGATTGCCGTTAACCGCCAAACCTCGTCGCCGAAGCTACGAGTTACCTGCAGTGGGGTCAAAAATGCAGCGGGCGCCATCAAGATAAAGAAGAAGGCGAAGAATAAAAAGAATTTCTTCAGAAAATCATTATTTTTAATGTAAACTAATCCTTCTTTAAAATCACTGAAGTAGCTCGTTTTTTGTATTTCCGATGCCTTCTCGTGTAAAGGAATCTTTAGGAAAATGAGCAACGTACCAATGGCAAGCATTGCGGTAATGACATCGATAAAGAAAATCATTTCAATGGTAGACATGGTAAGTAATGCAGCGCTCACCATAGGGGATACAAACATAATAACAGCCTGCAAGCTTCCGTTTATGCCATTAATTCTCGTCAGTTGGTCGCTTGGTACGATTTGCGGCAAAATAGCTCCGACAGCCGGGGTTTGAATACCGGCTCCGACTGCACGGATAGCAGCCATGAGAAAGAGAAGCCAGGTCGCATTGTATCCCATTAAAAAGACGACTGCGAGTATAAGCGTTGCAAAGGCAATCATAGCATCCGCATAAATGATCAACAGTTTGCGATTGTAGCGGTCTGCCCAAACTCCGGCAATGGGGGATAAAAGAAAAGTAGGGATGAAGCCGCAAATGATATATAACGTCATCATGATACCGGATTGCGTATTCAGCGTGATATACCACATCATCGCATATTGAACTAAAGATGATCCAAAAAGCGAAATCGCCTGACTGCTTAGAAAGAGAATAATGTTCTTTTTCCAATGTGGATTTGGCGCTACATGATCATTTGCTTCCATCAATTATGTTTACCCTCTCTTTCTCTCATTCTCTCCTTCATTTCCCAGTTGTGATATTTACGAAAGACATACCTATGATAGCATATGACCGTCTACAGTGATTTCTTCTGGATTGCTATTTAGGCTACCCGACTGCCGCAAATAACTCTCAGGTAATACAAACCTTCACTGTCTGGTTCGACTTTTAAACTTACATAAAATTTTTCAAAAAAGTTGCGATCTTTTTCCACTATTTTCCGTCGTATTAAGGTGTACAAGCAAAAAGGTATAGCTGCGCAGCGTACCTTTTTGAACCTGTAGCCCTCGATACAGGTTTTGAAAAGTCAACGCTCCAGACAAAGCTGCCATTGGCTGAACTGAAAAAGAAACCGATCACTGTAAAAAGTGACGGAAATGAGTTTACTTTTAAATCCGTGAAGAAGGAAATGGAAGATGATATAGCGGTTTACACAATAGAGGTAGAAGGCAAGTTTGCCAAAGGTATTGTCGGAGTTCCATATGATTGGGAGGTGTCCGATGATAAGAGGAATAATGAAAGCGGCAGTTTCTCATTCGATCAGACAGTCAATGAGGACGGTACATTCAACATCACAGGCCGATTGAAGGTTTGGAGTGAAAATGCAGATGTGAAGGAACTGTCGGTTGGTTTCGACGCGATGTACAAAGAGCATAAGGCAGATTGGGAAGTATCAATTAAGGAAGAAAAGAAGTAGTTTAACCAAAAAGCCGCTCGTCCTGTAAAAGGGCGGGCGGCTTCTTTGCAGTTGATATCAGTATTTAGCTTCAACCCCAGTTCGTTTTTCCCGATGAAAATAAGCGTGTAACAGACAGAGCAGAACCGAACCCGCAGAGACAAGGGTTGCCAAGAACAGGGTTGGATGAATGCCACCGTTGTCGTATATGAACCCCATAGCCAAAGGCCCCAGCAGTCTCCCACCAGTTGTAATCGCCCCTACGACCCCCAAATAAAACGGTGCATTCTCTCCGGTTTTTTCCGATATAAAAGTAGGAATAGTGGGCGAGATTAGCATTTCTCCAAATGTAGTGATAACCATTCCGACAACAAATGCGTAATAACTACCGTGGTAGGCCAGCATACACCCAAAACCGACAGCATACGCGATGGCACTGACGACGAGTTGAGCAGACAAGCTCTGATTCAACAGCCGCTTGATCCAGGATGTGATGGGTTGGCCGGCAAAAATGATAATCCCGTTGATCGTCCACAGCCAGCTATACGAAGACAGAGGCATACCTTGTTCGGTAATGTAAGGTGCAACGCCTGTGTTCCACACCGTATTGGAAAAGAAAATAAGTGCTGCGCCTAATGCCATAAACAAGTACAATTGGTAGCGCAATAGCAGGGTAAAGTTGTTTTTCTCGCGGTCTTTTTGCTGTTCCTCCTGTTGCTCTCCGACCAGCTCCTGATGAGATATGTTCTTCATAAAAAGGAAGAAGAACAAGGCAAACAATAAGGTGCTCGTGCTGTTGAACCAAAAAGTAAGCTGGAAGGATAAAGTGGCAATGACGCCTGCCAATGCAGTTCCGATTGCCATCCCCAAATTATTACCGACGTAGACGATGTTAAATAATTCGCGACGCTGTTCCTTCCAGCGAAAACCAATAAATGCTTGAATAGCTGGGAACGACAGGTTGAACGTAAAACCAAGTCCCATCATGAGAATCAGGTAGACAGGCCAGCTCTGAACGAAAGGAATGGAGAATTGAATAAGTCCTTGAAAAATCAATGCACCGACAATGAGACGCTTGGCACCTAGTCGATGAAACAACGATCCGCCGATGAATTGGCCGAAGATTCCAGCCAGAGATTGGATCATCAGGACGAATCCAGCTTCTGTCATCGAGCGTTGCAAAATGGTATGTACGTATAAGGTAGTAAGTGGCCACATAAAAGCGCTCCCGGAGGAGTTAATAAAGCTGGCGATGAGGAAGAAAATGGCCTCACGTGGATAGCGATTGAGGAAAGCTGACGGTGAAATCACGCGAATGCACCCCTTATCATTAAGGATAAGAATAGTATAACGAATATTCTAAACTTTGTAAATTAAAATGTTTACAATGTCACAGGTACCCAAATAAAGGCTGCTCCACTTTCCGCAAATTCGAGTATACTAATCAAAGTGGAGAGATGACATCAACTGAGGATAGAGAGAATAAAGGTGGACTTTATGAAAATATGGAAACGAGTGTTGCTTCTTTTGCTTGTCGTGATGGCTACGACAGCTGGATATTACGGATACTCTTTTTATCAATTTGCTCAAAATATTCAAGAGCCCAACATCGCACCGCCTAGTGGTGGGAATTCCACCAAAGCAGCAGAAATACCAGAGTGGGATGGCAAGGAACGTGTCAACATCCTGCTGATGGGAGTAGACCGCAGAGGAATGAAAAATAACGGGCTTCCTCGTTCTGACTCCATGATGCTGGTCAGCATCGACCCTGCGGGGAAACGTTATGATATGTTCTCAATCCTGCGTGATACGTATGTAGATATTCCCGGTAAAGGCAGCTCGCGAATCAACTCTGCGATTGTAGAAGGTGGGCCTGAGTTGGCAATGGAAACCGTTAGTCAGTTCACGGGACTTCCCGTAGATCGTTACGTCATTACTGATTTTGAAGGCTTCAAGGCTCTGATTGATGCAGTGGGTGGAGTCGAGATCGATGTAGAAAAAAACATGTACTATCATGACCCGACAGACAAAGGTGTCTACGATATTAATTTGAAAAAGGGTCTGCAAAAGCTCGATGGAGACAAGGCCTTGCAATATGTCCGTTTCCGCCATGATGCGACCTCCGATTATACACGGACGGAGCGACAACGCAAATTGATGTCGGCTGTCGTGAATCAGATGAAGAATGGCACGACGTTGATTCAGCTTCCTACGATTTTGAAGGAAGTAACCCCGTATATTCAAACCAATATTAGTTCGGTGGACATGCTGAAGCTTTCTGCACTCGGATTAAAATTGGACACGCTACAGCCGGGCAATTATCAATTGCCGCCAATGGGGATGTTCCGTGAATCGAACCGCGCAGGCTCCGTTCTGGTTCCAGATGTCGATCAGGTTCAGTCTTTTATGCAAGAAAAAATAGCCCCTCCTACAGAAACGTCAGATCAACCCGTAGGAGAAAAGAAAAGCAGCACGCAAAACTAAGCGTGCTGTTTTTTTGTGTTTTTTAGGAAAGACTAACCATGATTTTCTAAGTGCTGAGGTGACAGTGTCGATGGATCGGGAGAGTGCACAGAATTGGTTTACACATACAAGCGACTTGGTCACTGAACATATCGATGAGCCAGAAGGCCGCGTGCGACTTTTCTATTTATCGACCATGGCGGATGCCAAGGTTGTTTACAGTGAGCTCATCCCGAAGCTACGTGAGATTTGTTTGGAAGAAAGCGGAGTGGAGGAAATTGCTCGGCACCTAGGAGCGTCTAGCAGTAACCGGGTTTTTGATGAAGGGGAAGCCATTGAACGTTTACTAAGCGGTCATATTGTCATTCAAGTGGAGGACTCGTCCTACGGCTTGGCGTTCCCTAGTGATGGCACAGTTGGCAGAAGCATTCAAGCGCCCGAAATCGAAACCGTTGTACTAGGCCCACAGATCGCCTTTGTAGAAGAACTGAACGTGAACATCTGCATCATTCGCAAATATATGTCTACCCCAAGGTTGTTCCATGAACGATTGAGCGTGGGAAAAAGCATACCGATGAATGTATCGATACTGTATTTGAGCGGGACGGCCGATGAGGAAAATGTGAATACGGTGCGTCAACGGATTGATGATCTGGAATTAGACACCAGTCTGGATTCCACTATACTAGCTCAGCATATCGCGGACAATGAGAAGTCATTATTTCCTACTCTTCAGCAAACAGAGCGTCCAGACCGTGCTATACAAGGGTTGCGCCAAGGACAGATTGCCATACTCGTGGAGGGGAGCCCGTTTGCTTTACTTGGTCCCACCACCCTGTTGCAATTTTTTCAGTCGCCAGATGACTATTACTTGCGTTGGAGTCTTGCTACCTTCAACAGGCTCATGCGCATCTTTGCCATGATTTTGTCCCTGATCCTCACGCCGATCTATGTGGCAGCCCTGACCTATCATTACGAGATGGTTCCAGCTGACCTCTTGCTTTCGCTCGCGCAATCACGCTCTCGGGTACCGTTCCCGCCGTTGTGGGAGGCCCTCTTGATGGAGCTGATCATTGAGCTTTTGCGGGAAGCGGGAGCGAGACTGCCGACCAAGGTCGGTCAGACGATTGGTATCGTAGGCGGTATTGTTATCGGACAAGCTATCGTTCAGGCCGGATTCACGAGCAATATCTTGATTATTATCGTTGCCCTCGGGGCTTTGTCATCTTTTATCGCGCCTAGCTATATGATCGGTTCTACAATCCGGGTGGTTCGTTTTCCGATGATTTTACTGGCGGGGGTGCTAGGTTCATTAGGGATTGTGGTTGGATTTAGCTTTCTAGCTAGCCATTTGCTACGTCAGACTAGCTTGGGGCGTCCGTATATGTACCCCATTTACCCCGTGCGATTTACTGATTGGAAGGATGGCTTTATTCGTGCTCCCTTATCCTCCCTTTCGGAACGCCTCAAGTTTTTTAATCCAAAACGAATATTGCGTTTTGACAGAGACAAAGCCAAAGAGAAGAAAGACATTGACGAGTAAGTGAGGCGGCTATGAAGATCAATTTGAATGTAACGAAGAGCAATACGATATCAGCATTTCTTGCCGGGCTTCTGGTGCATGGCACTCAAGTTGGGATGGGTGTCCTGGGCTTTCAACGAATCATTGCCAAGGAAGCAGGGCATGATGCCTGGATTTCGGTCATACTTGCTGGCTTGATTACTCATGTAACGGTCTGGATCATTATCAAGACCTTACAAAAATACCCTTCAGCCGATCTGTACGGGATTCAAGAAGATGTGTTTGGAAGGTGGCTTGGAACAGGCATTAGCCTCCTTTATTTGACTTATTTTTTTATATCGGCGGGAGTTATTCTGCGCAACTACATCGAAGTGGTCCAAACATGGGTGTTTCCGAATTTGCCTACGTGGATTTTGTCTGGAATCATCTTGTTTCTCGTGTATTACACCATTGTGGGGGGGATTAGAGTAGTAGCCGGATATACGTTTTTTTCGATTGCGGTAACGATCTGGCTTTTATGTGATCTTTATTTTCCGCTGCAATACGCGCATTGGGAGTATTTGTTTCCGATCATGGACAGCAGTTTGGAGAACCTTTTCAAAGGAATGCTGGCCATGTCTTTGACCAGTGTTGGCTTTGAGGTGATCTACGTGGTTTACCCCTTTGTAGAAAATAAAGATAGGGTCAACAAAAGTACCCAGTGGGCGGTGCTGGTGACGTATCTGGCCTATTTGCTTATCATGCTCGTGTCCCTGGTCTTCTTTAGTCAGGGTCAGCTTATGCGGACGATCTGGGCGACACTCAATCTGCACAAGATGGTGTACCTCCCCGTTCTGGAAAGGTTCGAGCTGGTTGTCATTTCTTTGTGGCTCATCGTCATCTTGCCCAATATTATGTTGTATTTGTGGTGCTCTGCACGTGGACTCAAACGCCTCTTCGGATTCAACTTGCGAACATCGTTGAATTGGATTATGCCCCTGATCTATATTACTTCATTGACGGTGTTTACAAGGCTGGAGATGAATATGATCAATGATTGGTATGGGACAACGAGTATGTATGTTGCATTCCTGTACCCCTATTTTTTGTACATCATGGTTCTACTAAAGCAGCGAACGCAACCGACGAAATCGACGAGCAAAGGGGAAAGTGCCTGATGCGACATGATCGAAAATACGCGATGCCCTTGTTGAAGCGGTTTTTGGTGCTGTGGTGTTCGGGCATCTTGATTGTAACAGGCTGCTCGGATCGGCAAATTTTCGATGAGACAGGACTTGCAACGGCTGTCGGCTATGATCTGTTGAAAGATAGCAAAATTCGTGGGACGTCTGTCATGCCTTCCATTAATCCAGAGGCAAGGCATAAGATACAGATCTTATCAGCCACAGGGGAAACCAGCAAAGGAATCCGGGATAAGATGAATTTGCAATCAGATAAAAGAGTATTGGGTGGGCAAATTCGTGTTGCCCTCTACAGTGAATACTTTGCAAAGCAGGGACTTGGCAGCATCATTGACACGTTGTATCGGGACTCGTCCCTTTCTAGCAGGATTTATCTTTGTGTGTTTGCAGGCGAAACATATGATATGCTGACGTATCCTTATTCAGAACAAGGGAATATTGGAATCTACCTGTATCGTTTGATTGAGCAAAATATCCGTGGGGAAAAAATTCCTTCTTCGACCATGCATGAGTTTTTCCGGGCTTACTATGAAAAAGGAATCGACCCGGTCATGCCGTACATAGAAAGAAAGGGAAATGAACTGAAAATCAAAGGCATCGCCTTATTCAAAGGTGATCGTTATGTGTCATGGGTTACACCCAAGGAAGCCTTTCTACTCAAACTTATCAAGGGAAAGTTCCGCATCGGCAGCTATGATACTTCTGTTCCTGCTGCTATTTTTGGGGAGTCACTAAAAAACCACAACAGCAAAAAAGACCAAGTGCAGCTCGTTTTCGATACAATTTCCAGCCATTCGAAAATCAAACTAAGCCAAGTATCCCCACCGATCTTCGATATTCATGTCAAGTTGCATGCTCGAATTTTGGAGTTAACCATCCCGCTAAAGCTAGAAAATGCCAAGTTGATGAAAATTATGGAACATGGCCTGGAGAAAGAGCTTGAAAAAGAATTGCATAAACTGATAAGCAAACTGAAGAGCCTCGATGTTGACCCAATTGGCTTCGGCTCGATCTATCGTTCAGAGAAAAGAGGAATGGCCAACATGACGCAGGCTGAATGGCGAAAGATGTTTCAGGATGCAACGTTTCGCTTCCACGTAAAGTCAAAAATCATCCGCAACGGCGTCATGGATTAAAAAACTTTTCCTTCTATTACTATTGACGTGATATTTCCGAAAAGGATATAATCCGTTTTGTATCATCATGAAATAGAAAAGACGAACATAATATACGTAGATATCTTTCTTATCAAGAGAGGCGGAGGGACAGGCCCTATGAAGCCCGGCAGCCGGTTCATTTTCGGATGAACGTCGCGGTGCCAATTCCTACAAGATTGTTTGGATCTTGTATAGATGAGAAGGGTGGATGCGAACGTATAACATTGCGTTGCAGCCCCTTTTTCGTTTATGAAAAAAGGGGTTTTCTGATTTTATTTAGATTGTGGTCGGGAGGTGGATGCGTTGATCCAACTGCGTCATTTGCATAAAAGCTATCAAGTACAAGGTAAAACCATCCCAGCATTAACGGGGATCGACCTTTCCATAGAGCAAGGAGAAATATACGGGATTATCGGACACTCTGGTGCAGGTAAAAGTACGTTGATCCGGTGCATCAATTTGCTGGAGCGCCCAACTTCAGGGGAAGTTATTGTGGACGGCGTCGATTTGACAAAGCTGGCTGAAGGGAAGCTGCAAGAAAAGCGCCGCTCAATCGGCATGATTTTTCAGCACTTCAACTTGCTGTCTTCTTCGACAGTCGGCGAAAATGTCGCTTTTCCGCTCAAGCTGGCCAAGCGTCCGAAGGCAGAGATTGATAAGAAAGTAAACGAGCTGCTGAAGCTGGTTGGCTTGGAGGCACATAAGGACAAATATCCGTCCCAGCTGTCTGGCGGACAGAAGCAGCGTGTCGGAATCGCCCGGGCGCTCGCGAATGATCCAAAAGTGCTGCTCTGTGACGAAGCTACATCGGCTCTCGATCCGCAGACGACGAACTCCATTCTGGCACTGCTTTTGGATATCAACCGCAAGCTGGGCTTGACCATTGTGCTGATTACCCACGAGATGCACGTCATTCGCTCCATTTGTGATCGTGTCGGCGTGATTGATGGAGGAAAGATCGTCGAGTCGGGTAACGTACTGGACGTATTCCTTCGTCCGAAGCATCCAACGACACAAGAATTCGTGGAACAAGTAGCGGATTCTACAGAACTGCGCGAAGCAGTTGAGCACGAAAAGGCTTCGGGGATCCGCACCATTGCTCGTGTCACCTTCCTCGGAGAAAAAACGTACCAGCCGATCCTGTTCCAAACGATGCAAGAGACCGGCACGGTGTTCAGCATTTTGCAGGGAACGATCTCCCGCATGAAGGATACGCCGTATGGTCAGTTGGTGATCGAGCTGGAAGGCGATGTTGCACAGAATCAAAAGACCATTGAGACGCTGCGCCAACGTGGCTTGGAAGTAGAGGTGATATAAATGGACTGGACATTCGAGAATGTGGATTGGGCTGAAATCGGCGTAGGTACGATGGACACGCTCACGATGCTCGGCTTTTCCACCCTGTTTACCGTCCTGATTGGTTTGCCGTTGGGAATCATTCTGTTTTTGACTTCACGCGGACAGCTTCTGCAAAACCGCACTTTTTATACGATCGCATCATTCGTTGTCAACGTATTGCGTTCGGTACCGTTTATCATTTTGATGATCTTGCTGATTCCTGTGACGAAAATGATCGTAGGAACTTCACTCGGCGTACTTGGTGCCATTCCGCCGCTCGTATTTGGTGCCGCTCCGTTTTTCGCGCGTTTGGTGGAAACATCTCTGCGTGAGATTGATAAAGGCGTGATTGAGGCTGCACAATCTATGGGGGCTTCCAATTGGCAGATCGTCTGGAATGTCCTTTTGCCAGAGTCTAGATCTGGACTGATTGCGGGTATTACGATCACGACGGTTACGCTGGTCTCCTATACAGCGATGTCTGGGGTAATTGGCGGTGGTGGTTTGGGTGACTTGGCGATTCGATACGGATACCAACGTTTCCAAACCGATGTCATGATTGTGACTGTTGTTATTTTGCTGGTGATGGTACAGATCTTACAATCGCTGGGGGACCGTCTGGTTCTTAAGTTCAGCCGTAAGTAGGATTTTTCCATATAAGTTATCAAAGAATAAGACAAATACAAGCAAGGGGGAAATCATTCATGAAAAAGCTAGTCGTATCTGTACTTTCTACTGTATTGGCATTTTCTTTGGCAGCTTGCGGAGGCAAAACCGAAACAGCACCTGCTCCAGCTGAAGGCGGCGCACAAGGCGGACAACAGGAAGTAACATTGAAGGTAGGCGCTTCTCCCGTTCCACACGCAGCAATCTTGAAATTCGTTCAACCAAAACTGAAAGAACAAGGCGTGAACCTGGAAATTAAAGAGTTCACCGATTATGTACAACCTAACGTTCAAGTGAACGAGAAACAACTCGACGCAAACTTCTTCCAGCACAAGCCTTACCTGGAAGACTTCAATAAAGGACAAAACATGAACCTGGAGCCAGTAGTGGCTGTTCATATCGAGCCATTCGGCGCTTACAGCAAAAAAGTAAAATCTGTAGATGAATTAGCTGATGGCGCAACAGTCGCACTGCCAAACGATCCAACAAACAGCGGTCGTGCACTAGCACTCTTGGAGAAAAATGGCGTGATCAAGCTGAAAGAAGGCGCTGGCATCAGCGGTACAGTGAAAGACGTTGTTGAGAACAAGAAAAACCTGAAATTCAAAGAAGTAGAAGCAGCAATGCTGCCACGCGTTCTGGAAGAAGTAGATTTGGCATTGATCAACACCAACTATGCGCTGGAAGCAAAGCTTGTTCCAACCAAAGACGCCCTGTTTATTGAAGATAAAGATACTCCATACGCAAACTTCTTGGTAGCTCGTCCTGACAACAAGGATTCCGAAGCGATTCAAAAGCTGGCAAAAGCACTGAACTCACCTGAAGTGAAAAAGTTCATTGAAGATGAATACAAAGGCGCGATTATTCCAGCGTTCTAAAGTAGAAATAATTGATCGATCAACAAAAGCCCAACTGGCCGAAAAGCTGGTTGGGCTTTACTTTTGTTTATAATATAATGAATTTTCATAAAATTTAATTAAATCTATAACAACTCCGTTTTCAACCCAATTCCGGTTGAGTATATTGTGTTTGAAATGTGAAAATATAAATAAGGGGGAATTTTCAGATGAAAAGAAATCTCAAGTTGTTTCTTGGCGCGATGCTGGTCGCCGGAAGCGTGTTAGCTGGATGCTCCACGAGTCAGCCATCAACGACAGCCCCTCCAGCTGAGGGAACCGCAGCACCCGCTGAAAAGCCTGCAAATGCAAAGCCGCAGCTATTTCGGGCGAACATTACGAGCGAGCCATCGACAGCGGACCCTGGTCTTGCGAAGGATGCCACTTCGGGAGCGGTTGTTCGTGCTACTTTTGATGGCTTGACTCGCTTCGATGCTAACGCAAAGCCAGTAAATTCAGTAGCATCCGATATAAAGCTCTCAGATGACAAACTGGTGTATACGTTCACGCTCCGCGACTCGAAATGGAGCAATGGCGATCCAGTAACTGCCCATGACTTCGTGTATGCATGGAAGCGTGCACTCGGCAAGACTTTTGGGGCTGAGTATGCATATCAGTTGTACTATATTAAAAATGCGAAGCTGATTCACGAAGGCAAGGTAAAGCCCGACGAACTCGGTGCAAAGGCTCTCGATGACAAAACACTGGAAGTCACGCTGGAGAATCCAACGCCTTACTTCCTGGAGCTGACTGCTTTCTACACGTACTACCCGGTTAACCAAAAAGTAGTGGAGGCCAATCCAAAATGGGCAAACGAAGCGGCGACGCACGTAAGCAATGGTCCATTTAAGATGACAGCGTGGGAGCATAAGAGCAAGATCGTACTGGAAAAGAACGAGCACTACTGGGATAAAGACGTAGTGAAGCTCGATCGCATTGAATTCGCGATGATCGAGGACGATAATACAGCCCTGTCCATGTTCGAGAACGGTGAGCTGGATTGGGCAGGTCAGCCACTCGGCGGACTTCCCACCGATGCGATTCCGTCACTGAAAGACGCGGGCAAACTCGTTGTTCATCCAAAAGCGACGATGTACTGGTACAAGATGAATACGACAAAAGGGCCACTCAGCAATGTGAAAATTCGTAAAGCATTGGCATACTCGGTTGATCGTCAAACCATTGTAGATAACATCACACAAGTGGGCCAGGTGCCAACGATGGGGATGCTGCCGCAATCCATGATTATCAATAAAGAAGGCTACTTCAAGGATAATGACGTGGAAACAGCGAAAAAGCTGCTGGAAGAAGGCATGAAGGAGCTCAACGTGACAACGCTGCCTCCGATAACCTTGTCTTACAATCCAAACGACAGACATAAGAAAATTGCCGAAGCGATTCAGGACCAATGGAAACAAAAGCTTGGCATTGAAGTAAAGCTCATGGTGAAGGAGTTCGCTGTTCACTTGCAGGATATGCATGAACTCAATTACGAGATGGGCCGTATCGGTTGGAATGCAGACTTTAATGATCCGATGAACTACCTGGAGATGTTCCGTGAAGGGAAAGGCGGTAACAACGACACGGGCTGGGAAGATCCACGCTATCAAGAGCTGCTGAAACAGGCGTCGGTAGAAATTGACCCAGAGAAACGCAAGCAACTGTTTGTAGAGGCTGAACAAATCTTTATGGATGCCATGCCGTTGATCCCGTTGTTCACTGATGTGGATGTCTGGGTGCAAAGTGACAAAGTGAAAGGCGTTCAAGTGGATGGACTCGGATTTATCGACCTGAAGTGGGCAGAAATGACGGAGTAACGAATATAACAAAAATCCCGAGACCAACGAAATTGCTGGTCTCGGGATCTTTTGTATTAGTAGCCAAAATCAAGTGTCTTGCCTGTCTCCGCATACGTCTTGATCGACGAGAGCATCATCGGCCAATTGTTGCTGGCACTTACGTGGGAGGGGTGATTTTCTGTCCATTGATCCTGAATCAATGTCAGCTTGGTGCAACCGCCAACCGGTTCTAAGGTAATGGTGACACGAGACTGCAATTCCGCATGATTCTCGTAATAGGCAGGGCCAGGATGTTCAGTGAAACTGAAAATGTGATGAGGTTCGAGCTGCAAGATTTTCCCGTATACATGAACCGTGTCGTCACCGTCTTTTCCAGGACCAACGTAAGCCATCTCATCGCCTACTTGAAAAGTCGAGCGGATCGTACAGCCAAAGAAAGTACTCTTGACGCCTTCATCGGAAGTAAGGACATGCCAGACCTGCTCTGGCGTAGCAGCAATGTAGAAATCGAAGCGAAGATCCATCGTTTTACCCCCTGATTTTTTCATTTGGGAATTGTAATCAAGTCTCCCAACTACTACTCTTACTATAAGAAGAATTCGGTAGTGTGTATTGTAAAAACACGACAGGAGGCGCACCTTGGAAAATCAGACTGCCAAGTTCCCAAAGGGTGTACTGCATGCCATGATTGGACAGAAGAAATTTTCGCTAGATAGATACGAGCCATCTGCCGAAATTAGCTACTTCGTGCAGCACTACTGGGTCGTCCGGTGGGATTTGCGTACAGAACTTCCTCACTCGCAAACCGTATTGGCTCATCCCAATGTGAATCTGGTGTTTGAAAAAGGAGCAACGGGCATTTTTGGTGTAGCACGCACGACTTCCTCGCATCTATTAGAGGGACAAGGTCACGTTTTCGGTGTGAAATTCAGGCCCGGAGGTTTTTATCCGTTTCTGAATGCCCCGGTATCCGTGCTGAGTGGCACTTCTACGAGTCTGGAAGCCGTATTTGGTGTTGCAACCGAGCAGCTTGAGAAAGAAGTGCTGAGCCTGCCAGATGATCAGCAAATGGTGAAAACGGTAGAAGCCTTTTTATTCGAACATTTGCCGAAGCCTGATCCGAATGTAGCGCGCATCAGTGAAATCGTCAGGATGATCCAGGCAGATCGAGCCGTACTCAAAGTCGAGGATGCGGTACAGTTGACCGGAATGAACTTGCGGACGATGCAGCGCTTGTTTGATCGGTACGTAGGCGTTAGTCCGAAGTCGGTCATCCAACGATACAGACTGCATGAGGCGGCAGAGCAGATTGACCAGGGAACGGTCCAAGATTGGCTGGACCTGTCTACCTCTCTAGGCTACTACGATCACTCTCACTTCATTCGAGATTTTCGAGCAATCGTCGGTGTAGCGCCAAACGAGTATCGACAAGCCCAAATGTAATCATTGTGAACCCCTTCGCCTTCTAGCTGGAGGGGTTGTTTTCATACTGCATAAATTTTTATGTACGAGGCATACTTCTTCATGATGAAATTACCAAATTTATTTCCTTTAATAGAATTTGATGTTTGAATAAAACATAATTAATTTTACTTAAAATGTCTTCAATATTACTAAAAATGCAGTATATTTGTGGAGTAGCTTTCAATGAAGTTTTACCGATAGAAAAAAGGGGGTCAACACCGTGAAAAAAAGCGTTTTTGCAGCAATGAGTTCTATCCTAGTTTTGAGTGCGGCGCTGGCAGGCTGTGGCGGCGGCGAGAAAGCAGGAGAGCAAGGTAGCAAACCTGCTGGTGAGCAAACAAGTGGACCTAAAGAATTGAGAATGAACATGATGTCCGAGCCACCAACTGCTGACCCTGCATTGGCTGAGGATTCTACTTCCAGTGCGGTTCTGCGTGCAACATTTGATGGTCTCACTCGTATTGGCGAAGATGGCAAACCACAACCATCTGTAGCAGAAAAAATTGACGTATCCCAAGATGGTCTTACTTATACATTCACCCTGCGTGACAGCAAATGGAGCAATGGAGAGCCAGTTACTGCAAAAGATTTCGAATTCGCTTGGAAGCGAGCGCTCGATCCGAAGACAGCATCTAACTACTCCTACCAATTGTATTACCTGAAAAACGCAGAAGAATACAACAAGGGTAAAGCAAAAGCTGATGATGTTGGCGTAAAAGCGACAGACGATAAAACACTCGTCGTGACTTTGAAGAACCCAACACCATTCTTCTTGGAGCTGACTGCGTTCTATACGTACTACCCAGTTAACCAAAAAGTAGTGGAAGGCAGCGATAAATGGGCGGGCGAAGCAGCTACACACGTAGGTAACGGTCCATTCAAAATGGAAACATGGGAACATAAGAGCAAATTGGTTCTCGTGAAGAGCGATACCTACTGGGATAAAGACGCTGTAAAACTCGACAAGCTCAACTTCTCCATGGTTGAAGATGCAAATACAGAGCTGTCCATGTTCGACAATGACGATCTGGATTGGTCCGGAGCTCCTTTGAGCGCACTTCCTACCGATGCGATTCCTGCATTGAAAGAATCCGGTCAAATGCAAACACGCCCGATCGCGGGTACGTACATGTACAAATTCAATACGGAAGTTCCGCCGTTCAACAACGCGAAAATCCGTAAGGCGTTTGCTTATGCAATCGATCGTAAATCTATCATCGACAACATCACGCAAGCAAACCAAGAACCAGCTATGGGTCTGATCCCGCCAACAATGGCAGTGGCAACAAGCCCGTACTTCAAAGACGGCGATGTAGAAGTAGCGAAAAAATTGCTGGAAGAAGGTATGAAGGAAGAAGGCATTACCAAAATGCCGACCCTGACACTTTCCTTCAACACGTCTGAAGGTCACAAGAAAATTGCCGAAGCGATCCAAGACCAATGGAAAAAAGCACTCGGCGTAGACATTAAGCTGGAGAACAAAGAATGGAAAGTATTCTTGGAAGATGTAAACCAAGGTAAATTCCAAATCGCACGTTCCAGCTGGACTGGTGACTACAACGATCCATACACGTTCTTGGACCTGTTCAAGGACAAAGATGGCGGCAACAACGACACGAAATGGGAAAATCCGAAGTACAAAGAGCTGCTGAACCAGTCTGCTTTGGAACAAGACCCAGAAAAACGCAAACAAATCCTGGCACAAGCAGAAGCCATTTTCATGGACGAAATGCCAGCAATGCCAATCTACTACTACACTCATTCTTATGTGAAAAAAGACAAAGTAAAAGGTGTAGTACTCGACGGTCTGGGCTTCGTAGACTGGAAATGGGCAGACATTCAATAAGAAAAACCGCATAACACGTTGTAATACAGGAAGGGTGCTACGGCACTCTTCTTTTTTTGTAAACCATTTATAAGAGAGAACAATCGAGCAGAGGATTGACGATAATAGTAGAAATTATAAAATTATTAATTAAATTACTGTTGTCACTTTACTGAATGTAGGTAAAATTGGCTGAATGAAAAAATAGAACAATAAATGAGGTGTGAATCCTCAACCCTGAAAAATCTTGATATTATGCGGTTTTCCTTAAAGATATCGAGGTAGGGATGTTATGGAAAATTTATTTATCGATCAACATATTTTATAATTTATTAATTCTCTTTATAAATAAATAAAAATTTATTAAATCATTCTAAAACATATTTAAAAAATATATAAAACCATGTATATTGATAAAAGATTTAGAAAAGGGGGATTACTTGTATGAAAAAGAATGTTTTCGTGGCAATGAGTTCTATCCTCGTTCTTGGTGCGGCACTCGCAGGATGCGGTGGCGGAAACCAGGCGGCACCAGCAGATAGCAATGCATCGGCAGGAAAGACAGAAAATTCTGCACCAGCAACTGGCTCTAAATTACTGAAACTGAACCTGCACTCCGAGCCACCAACAGCTGACCCAGGTATTGCGGAAGATACAACTTCCAGCACAATCATCACAGCTACCTTCGAAGGTCTGACTCGCGTTGGTAAAGACGGTAAATATGCTCCAGCAGCAGCAGAGAGCTATACTGTTTCTGAGGACGGTAAAAAATATACATTCAAAATCCGTGATAACAAATGGAGCAACGGCGATCCTGTATCCGCAAAAGATTTCGAATATGCTTGGAAACGCGCTCTTGATCCAAAAACAGCTTCCAACTATGCATACCAACTGTACTATGTGAAGGGCGCAGAAGCCTACAACAAAGGCAAGGGTAAAGTAGAAGAAGTTGGCGTAAAAGCAGTTGACGATAAAACACTCGAAGTAGAATTGGCGAACCCAACTCCATTCTTCCTGGAGCTGGTTGCATTCAAAACATACTTCCCAGTTAATCCAAAAGTAGTAGATGGCAATGAGAAATGGGCTACCGATGCGAAAACAGTTATTGGTAACGGTCCATTCAAAATGGATTCTTGGGAGCACAAGAGCAAGCTCGTAGTTTCCAAAAACGATAACTACTGGGATAAAGACAATGTAAAATTGGACAAAATCGAATTCTCCATGGTAGAGGATGAGAATACTGAGCTGTCCATGTACGAAAACGGTGAACTGCACTGGGCAGGTGCTCCAACATCTGCGTTGCCAACAGACGCGATCCCGGCTTTGAAAGAATCCGGAAAAATGACAACTCAGCCAATCGCGGGTACTTACTTCTACCGTTTCAACACAGAAAAACCACCGTTTAACAACGTAAAAATCCGTAAAGCGTTTGCCTATGCGATCGATCGTCAAAGCCTGATCGACAACATCCTGCAAGCTGGTCAATTGCCTGCAACAGGCTATGTACCACCAAGCATGGCACTGAACAAAGACGGTTTCTACAAGGATAATGACATCGAGACAGCGAAGAAATTGCTCGAAGAAGGATTGAAAGAAGAGGGTCTCACCAAATTCCCGGCACTTACTCTTTCCTTCAACACTTCCGAAGGTCACAAAAAGATTGCTGAGGCAATCCAAGACCAATGGAAGAAAAATCTGGGCGTAGACGTGAAGCTCGAGAACAAAGAGTGGAAAGTATACCTGGATGACGTACACCAAGGTAAATACCAAGTGGCTCGTGCAGGCTGGTTGGGTGACTTCAACGATCCAATCAACTTCCTGGAAATGTTCAAGGAAAAAGACGGCGGAAACAACGATACTCGTTGGGAAAATCCGAAGTACAAAGAACTCCTGAACCAATCCGCTCTGGAGCTAGACCCAGAAAAACGTAAAGCAATCCTGGCGCAAGCGGAGCAAATCCTGATGGATGAAATGCCAATTATGCCAATCTACTACTACACACAATCTTGGGTGAAAGACGACAAGGTTCAAGACGTAATCATCGATGGTCTGGGTGCTGTAGATTACAAATACGCAGATATCGTAGAAAAGAAATAATAGCTGTGCCTGTAAAAGAAGAGCGGTGTTATACTCACCTCTCTTCTTTTTTTGTCTATTTAATATCCAAAATTTTACTTTTTATTGTATACTATTTTTGGAAGATTTTATCAGGAGGTAATGAGGGTATATGATGAAGAAGAGTGTTTTTATGGTGTTGAGTTCAGTCCTTGTTTTCGGTGGAATGATGACAGGGTACGAAGGCGCTATCCAAGCAGCTGAGCCTAAAGTATTAAGAATAAATCTGCAATCGGAGCCGCCTACAGCAGACCCAGGAATTGCGGAGGATACTACCTCTAGCACGATCATCACTGCTATATTCGAAGGTCTGACACGTCTCGGAAAAGACGGTAAGGTGCACCCAGCCGCAGCAGAGAGCTATACCGTTTCTAAGGATGGGAAGACTTATACATTCAAGATTCGTGAAGCCAAATGGAGCAACGGCGATCCACTAACGGCATATGACTTCGAGTATGCTTGGAAACGCGCGCTCGATCCAAAGACAGCTTCCAACTACGCCTACCAGTTGTATTATGTGAAGGGCGCAGAAGCATTCAATAATGGGACCGGCAAGGCTGGAGACGTTGGCGTAAAGGCGATTGACGATAAGACGCTAAAAGTGGAACTGACAAACTCGACACCATTTTTCCCGGAGCTGGTTGCTTTTAACACATACTTCCCTGTGAACAAGAAGGTAGTCGAAGGCAATAAAAAATGGGCTGACGAGGCAAAGACGGTTGTTGGCAACGGACCATTCAAAATGGAAACATGGAAACACAAGAGCAATCTGACTGTCGTAAAAAACGAGAAGTACTGGGATAAAGCCAATGTAAAATTGGATAAGATCGAATTCTCCATGATAGAGGATGAGAATACGGAATTGTCCTTGTTTGATAACGACGAACTGGATTGGGCCGGTGCTCCAAATTCCTCGCTGCCAACCGACGCACTTCCGGTTTTGAGGGAAGCTGGCATCTTGAAGACACAACCAATCGCCGGTGCCTACTTTTATCGTTTCAATACAGAGCAAGCACCGTTTACCAACGCAAAAATTCGTAAGGCGTTCGCGTATGCAATTAATCGTGAAAGCATCACCGCCGATATCCTCAAAGCTGGTCAAGTACCGGCAACAGGCTATGTACCTCCGAGCATGGCGTTGAACAAAGACGGTTACTTCAAAGATAATGATCTCGAAGTTGCAAAGAAATTACTGGTAGAAGGTATGAAGGAAGAGGGTATCTCCAAACTCCCCCCAATCACACTCATCTACAACACATCCGAAGGTCATAAAAAGATCGCAGAAGAAATACAGGATCAATGGAAGAAAAACCTCGGCGTAGATATCAAGCTCAAAAATACAGAGTGGAAGGTATACTTAGAAGACGTACACCAAGGTAATTATCAAGTCGCTCGTGGAGGCTGGCTGGGTGACTTCAATGATCCCATCAACTTCTTGGAAATGTTCCAGGAAAAAGACGGCGGAAACAACGATACACGTTGGGGAAATCCAAAGTACAAGGAGCTCCTGAACCAATCCGCTTTGGAGCAAGACCCAGAGAAGCGTAAAGCAATTCTCATGCAGGCTGAGCAAATCCTGATGGATGAAATGCCAATCATGCCAATTTACTTCTACGCGAACTCTTGGGTGCAGAACGAGAATTTGAAAGATGTCGTGATGGATGGTCTGGGTGCTATCGATTTCAAATATGCGGATATCACCAAAAAATAAGAATGCAGGAGAAGAGGGCTAGTTTCGTTTCCCTCTTCTTTTTTTCTGTCTCATGGACAAATGACCAATCCATTACGCCCTTGGCTACATAGAGTAAAAAGGAACTAACTGCAACCAGGGGGGATATTGATGGATATTGGTTCTTTGCTCAACATTGTAAAATCCATTCCTAAGGAAAAGCTGAGGACAGATGCGGGAATCAAGGAAGTCATTCGTGAAATGGCCAGAAAGTCAGGGAAAAAATTGACTGAGCAAGAGGTTAACAGTTATGCTGCGCAGTTTCGTCAGATGCAGAAAACAGAAAATGTCGGAAGTCTGTTGAATAAGCTTTCGAAAAAAGGTGTCACTGCAAAGGATTTGGAAAATATAAAAAAACGTTTTAGATAAGGGGGTAGAGTGAGGAGGGAGGTGGGATTATCGTTGAGAAAATGAAACCGAAAAAGAAGCAGGCTGTCCCCAAGAACCATTTGCTAGAATCGATCAACAAACTTGCGGATGCACAGCATTCAAACAATGCCCAAATGATGAAAGAAATGAGTCAGGTGCGACAGGAGCTACAGGATATGAAGAATACACTGGGGCGTCTTAAACAGGCACCTCCAAGAAGTACAGGAGAACGGCGAGGTCTGCTGTTTGGAGGACGACGGAATACCGCTCAAGTGGAAGCTGTAACCCAACCACCACAAAAGCCTGCTATTTCTATCGAAGATTTACTGCCGCTTTTACCGTATCTAGGCGACGCTATTCCCCAATTGAAAAACCCAAAGGTAGCTGACTCCATTAAGGTGCTGTCAAATCCAGCTGTGATTTCGCTGATACAGCAATTTCTTGCCAACGGGGGCTTGAACATGATAAAAAAACCGGTTCAAGAAGTAAGTAGGCAAGAGAGAAGGGGATTTTTTCGATAACAAATATCAGTTACAAAGACTGTCTCGCGGGGCATGCGGAGGCGGTCTTTTCATTTTGGTACCAAAAGACTATAAACTTTACAGATCATCTAGCGTCTAATAGAATGGTGAACGTTGCACATTGGCTGACGCCACATAACGAAGAAAACAGACATCACGGAGGAGGTCAGGATGAAGAGACGATTTTACCCTCTGCTTTTTGCGCTGCTGGTCCTGCTGCTAATCCCCGGTTGGGCGGTTGCAGCAAGCAGTGCCTCAGAGGAGGCTGTCAATCTCATGATTGGTGGACAAGCAGTGAATGCTGAAGTGCCGCCAGTCATCAAGAATGGACGCACGTTGGTTCCCGTCCGTGTCATCGCCGAAGGGCTAGGTGCAAAAGTGGATTGGAATGACGCTACTCGAACAGCTGTCATTACCAGAGGCACACAGCACCTCTCCCTTACACTTGACTCCCGTACAGCAGTGTTGAACGGCAAACAAGTGAAGCTCGATACGCCGCCTGTTATTTCACAAAAGCGTATGCTGCTGCCACTGCGTTTTGTCGGTGAGTCACTTGGCGTTACAGTCGGGTGGGACAACAGCACACGAACTGTCATTGCGAACGAAACACCACAGGTCAAGCTGAATGGCAAGGCACCAACCCAGCCGATCAAGCTGTATCAAGTGGAAGACACGATGTACGCGTCCGCACAGGCTGTAGCTGAGCAAGTAGGACAAAAAGGCTTTGAGTGGAAAAGACCTGAGCGCGGGATGACGATTGATGATCAGTTGGTCCTCCCATTACGTCAATTGGAGGACGAGCTTGGAGGGTCATTTGCATGGGACAAGAAAAATAATCAGGTTGAGATCGATCGCCTCAATATTTTGAAAGATGTATCTGAGGACGGCGACCGTATTCGTATTGAAACGACCATACCTGTCATTCCTCAGTCCTTTGTGATGACAGGTCCTCACCGGATCGTCTTGGATCTCCCGCAAACAGCATTGGATGATGATTTAATCGAAGATCTAAAACGTCAAGACGAGAAAAACGATAGCGTAGGCGAATCCGAGGAAGTAGCCTCTGCTGATGATGAAGACCAAGGTACAGATTCAGATTCTGATGAACTGAATCAGGCAGAACAAGCGAAAGAAGAACCTCTCATCGCTGACCTGCGTTACAGCCAATACAGTGCATCCCCTGACACGGTTCGCGTCGTCATTGAGCTGAACCAAAAGAGCACGTATGAGCTGGCTTACACGAAAGACGGTATCGAAGTAAAATTGACGCCAAAACCGAAGAAAACAGGTTACCTGATCGTCGTTGACGCCGGTCATGGAGGAAAAGACCCAGGCACGAAGGGCTCTGCTGGCAACAATGAAAAAGATTACAACTTGGCTGTCTCCAATAAGATTGTGGATTTGCTGAAGCAATATCCAGAGTTTCAAGTCGTTCCCGTCCGCACGACGGATGTGTTTTATGAACTGTCAGAGCGTGTCGCTTTTGCCAATGAGTTAGAAGCCGACTTGTTCTTGTCTATGCATGCCAACGCATTCCCGAAACCGACGGCTGCAGGAACAGAAACTTTCTATTATAATGAAAACAGCAAAGACTTTGCCCAAGTGGTACATAAACATTTGCGTGGGGCAACGCAGTTCCCGGATCGAGGAGTCAAGCAGAGCGGCTTTTATGTGATCAAAAACACGAAAATGCCTGCTGTGTTGACCGAAACTGGCTTCCTCTCCAATCCACAGGAGAATGCACAGCTGACGAATCCGGCATTCCAAGATAAAATCGCGAAAGCCATTGTTGCGGCTATTCGTGAATACTACGAGTCTTATCAGTAAGGGGGCTTTTCACGATGAAAAAAAGTCGAGTGATCTGGATGGCAGCGTTATTGATGCTGCTTTTGGCCGGATGTGGGCAAAACGCGACAGAAACACCACAGCCAACCACACCAGTAGAACAGCCATCTGGTTCAAACACTGATCCATCGACAACAGAGCCGACTCTGAAAAAGCAAATGGTCACCGTTTACTATTCGGATAATAATGTGATGGAGCTGCAAAAAGAAGAGCAAGAGATCACGTATGCAGAAGATATCGAGAAGTACAAAAAGACACTTGCCCTGCTGGAGACGCCTGTAAAGCCAGACGTGCACATTCCACTGTGGAAAGACTTCAAGTACCATTCGATCACACTTGATAAAGGAACCCTGAAAATTGACGCAGATAGCAAGAATCAGTTCAATATGGGTTCAAGTGGCGAGACGATGGCTATGGATGCGTTGAAGAATACATTCTTTCAGTTCTCGGAAGTAAAGGAGATTGTCTTCTTGGAGGATGGCAAGAAAGTAGAAACGCTGATGGGGCACGTAGATCTCTCCGAGCCACTGAAACGAGACAATTAATCATCACCATAAAAGCGGCACACCCTGTTAATCGGGATGTGCCGCTTTTTTTCGTGGATATTGTGTTTCACGTATAGTGGCTGTCGTGGAGAGAAGAATATTTCCAGTCTAGGCTCCAGGCTCCGTCCCTCGGGGAAGTGTGGACTGCCCGCTCCGAAGCGATTAGCGGGGAAACGCAAAAGTGGTAGCCGCTTCGTCGCTCGGGCACGTTGCGTTTCTTTTGCCCGCTAATCGCTTCTCCGCTCGGTAGGACTTCACAAGTCGCTACGTCTGGAAATATTCTTCTCTGTCGTGACTGAATACATTCTTCAATCTTTTAAGGCTTTTAAAACCTCTCGAATAACACGGAAAGCTCGTAGAGGAAACAGGAGAAATAAGCGAAGATCTTTGGTACACCGACCGAGACGAAATGCAAAAAGCGAAACACGCTCTTAAGCGTCCACCTCTGAAAAACATCCTGAAAGAACTACTTTGGACGCGGTTTCGCTTTTTGCATGGAGGCGGGCAGTGAATCCCTCAGCGGGTGGGACAAGAAGCTGAGCGTTTTCTCCTGTTTCCTCCTCTCCACAACAGCCGGACATAGTTTTTTTTATGTTGGTGTTTCTTCCCGATCCGTGAATAGAAACTTGATGGCATACACCCCAAACAAGCCTACCAACGTATACACGATTCGACTTACGATCGACTCTGCTCCTCCAAACAAGCTTGCGACTAAATCAAACTGAAATAACCCGATTAATCCCCAGTTCAGGGCACCGATGATAACAAACAGCAAGGCCAGTCGATCCATATGGACACCCCCAGAAAAGAATAGGGACATTATTCCCATGTTTTCGGTTTTACAACAGGAATTTCTCCATCTTTAAGAAAGCTTTACATTCACAACATAATACGACAACATTCCCGCTGTATAGTTTGTACTTGTAAGAGAGAAAAAAACAAACCGAACCTTTTAAGGAGGATTTTCATCAAATGAAAAAACTCAGCAAAATGTTTATTGCGCTGACATGTGTAGGGGCATTACTCGCGGGGTGTGGAAGTGGCAACACTGCACAGACACCAGCACCGGCGCAAAAGCCAGCCCAGGAGCAAAGCAACTCTGGTTCGACAACAAAAACTTCCGGTGAACCTGTAACAGCAGTGGGTTCAACCGCTTTACAGCCTCTGGTCGAGCAAGCGGCCAAAGACTTTATGGCAAAAAATGCAGGCGCACAAATCCAAGTACAAGGCGGAGGAAGCGGCACGGGCTTGAGCCAAGTAGCAAGCGGTGCAGCAACGATTGGTAACTCTGATATTTTTGCAGAAGAGAAAAAAGGCATTCCAGCAAACGAACTGGTAGACCATAAAGTAGCGGTTGTCGGTATGGCAGCAGCGGTAAGCCCGCAAGTAAAAGTAGACAACTTGACCAAGCAACAATTGATCGATATCTTCACTGGTAAAATCACCAACTGGAAAGACGTTGGCGGTGAAGACATGAAGATCACGCTGGTTAACCGTCCGAAATCTTCCGGAACTCGCGCGACATTCAGCAAATTCGCGTTGGATGGTAAAGAAGAAGCAGAAGGTATCACAGAGGATTCCTCCGGTACTGTTCGCAAAATCATTGCAGAAACACCAGGTGCAATTGGCTACTTGGCACTGTCCTACTTCAATGACTCTGTAAAAGCTCTGAAATTGGATGGCGTGGAAGCAAACGCAGAAAACATTACATCGAACAAATATCCAGTATGGGCGTACGAGCATATGTACACCAAAGGTGAAGCAACTGGCGATGCAAAAGCGTTCCTCGACTTCATCCTGACTGACGAAGTACAAAAGAAAACTGTAACAGAATTGGGTTTCTTGCCAATCACAGATATGAAAGTGGAACGTGATGCAGAAGGCAAAGTAACACAAAAATAAGCATTATCGTCAACAGCAAAATAGAGGGGTAGGGGGGCCTTCCCCTCATTTTGCTTGCGTACAGTCGTTTTCTTTCCAGGAGGGAGAACATGAGCCATCGTACTGAAGGGGTAAATACAGAGCGTCAATCGATGATTGCGCAAAAAATGCTGACAACGAACAAGCGTCAAAAGACAGAGAATATTACTGGCAAAACCATCGCGATGATTTGTGCGGGTTTGCTCGTTATTGTTGTTTTATCCATCACCTATTTTATAGCTTCAAAAGGGCTCTCGACGTTCTTCGTCGATGGAGTAAGCTTCAAAGAATTTTTAACCCATGACAAATGGGATCCAGAAGGTGAACCATCCGCGTATGGTGTCCTGCCTTTTATTCTTGGTTCGTTTTTCGTAACGGCACTGGCTGCTTTGATTGCCGCACCACTTGGAATCGGCGCCGCTATTTTTATGACAGAGATCTTTCCGGGCTTCGGGAAAAAAGTATTGAAGCCGGTTATCGAGCTGTTGGTTGGTATCCCATCGGTCGTTTACGGTTATGTTGGACTAACTTTGCTTGTTCCATTTATTCGGGAACAATTTGATGTTCTTGGCTTCAGCTTATTGGCAGGGGGACTTGTTCTTGCCCTGATGATTTTGCCTACCATTACGAGTGTGGCAGCAGATGCAATTGAGGCTGTTCCGCAAGATTTGCGCAACGCTTCGCTCGCGCTGGGTGCTACTCGCTGGCAAACCATTTGGAATGTCGTGTTGCATTCCGCACTTCCTGGCTGTTTGACGGCCATTGTTTTGGGAATGTCTCGCGCTTTTGGAGAAGCTTTGGCTGTGCAAATGGTTATCGGTAACACAACGAAGCTGCCAGGCGGTTTGCTCGAACCGATCAGTACGCTCACTAGCGGTATTACATTGAACATGGGGAATACGATTCAGGGAACTCCGTATAACAACGCTCTCTGGTCAATGGCTTTGCTGCTCTTAGCGATGTCTTTCATCTTTATCGTGATTTTGCGCCTGTTGGGCAGAAAGAGGTTGGCGAAATAGATGAAAGCGAGACTGATGGACCGCGTTGCTACTGTTGTTTTGACACTGATTGCCGTACTGATTATCGGTACCCTGGTGGGACTATTGGGCTTCATTCTCTCACAAGGCTGGCATAAGCTGAATCTTGACTTTTTGACCTCTCCACCGGATATTGTCAATGCGGGGGGCGGGATTGGACCACAGCTTTTCAACTCGTTGTACTTGCTGGTCCTGACCATGCTGATCGCGTTGCCGCTCGGGATCGGAGCAGGCATTTATATGGCTGAATATGCGCCGGATAATAAGATTACACAGTTTATCCGCATGAGTATAGAAGTATTGTCTTCCCTTCCGTCTATCGTAGTTGGTTTGTTTGGATTGCTTGTGTTCGTAAATATGACTGGCTGGGGTTATACCCTGTTTGGTGGAGCACTTGCGCTGACGGTATTTAACCTGCCACTCTTGGTTCGTGTAACAGAGGATGCACTGCGCAACGTACCACGCAGTCAAAAGGAAGCGAGTCTCGCGCTTGGTATTACCAAATGGCGTACCATCGTGTCTGTCATCCTTCCAGCAGCACTCCCAGGTATCATTACGGGTGCCATTCTGGCATCTGGCCGTGTATTTGGGGAAGCGGCTGCCTTGCTGTTTACAGCGGGGATGTCTTCACCGAATCTGGATTTCACCGACTTCTCATTGAATAGTCCGACCTCTCCGTTGAACCCGTTCCGTCCTGCCGAGACATTGGCCGTGCATATTTGGAAGGTAAACAGCGAGGGGCTGACACCGGATGCGCGTGATGTCGCAGATGGCGCATCTGCTGTTCTGATTATTGCCGTCTTGCTCTTTAACCTTTCCGCTCGTTGGTTCGGGAATTGGGTTTACAAAAAGATGACGTCAGGATCAAACTAAGAAGAGGTAGGTGGCAGCCATGTCCGTACTGACCATGCAAGAAACGATCATTCAGACGAATAACGTGAATGTATACTACGGAGAGAAGCACGCCGTAAAAAATATATCAATGGATATTGAACGCAACTCCGTGACGGCCTTTATCGGTCCGTCCGGATGCGGGAAATCGACGCTTCTACGGAGCTTGAACCGGATGAATGATCTGGTTCCTTCTTGTCGTGTAGAGGGTTCCATTATTGTAGATGGTATCGACATTAACAGTTCGCAAGTAAACATCGAGAGTTTGCGCCAAGTGGTAGGAATGGTGTTCCAACGTGCGAATCCATTTTTTAAATCGATCTATGAAAATATCGCATTTGCACCGCGTTTCCACGGGATGACCAGTAGACGTGATTTGGATGAATTGGTTGAGTCGAGCTTGCGAAAAGCAGCGCTTTGGGATGAGGTAAAAGATCGTCTTCGCGACTCTGCGCTCTCCCTTTCCGGTGGACAGCAGCAAAGGCTTTGTATCGCGCGTGCAATCGCGATGCAGCCGACCATTTTGCTTTTGGACGAACCGGCTTCCGCTCTCGATCCGATCTCTACCATGAAAATCGAAGAGCTGGTCATGCAGCTAAAAGATGAGTATACGATCGTGATCGTTACCCATAACCTTCATCAGGCAGCGCGAATTTCTGAGAAAACCGCCTTCTTCTTGATGGGTGAGCTGATCGAGATGGATGAGACAGGGAAAATCTTCACATCACCTGAGAACGAAAAAACCGAAGCGTATATTAGCGGACGATTTGGTTAATAGAAAAGAAAAGCCCTCCCGAGCACATGTGCTTGCGGGAGGGCTTTTTCTTATCATTATGAATGTTTTTGGAGAGTGGGATTGTCATCCGCTCTGAAAAATTTGATCGCTTGCTCCAGATCCTCAACGATATCTGCCAAACGCAGGGAGTCATCGAGAAATTGCTCCGATAAGGATAGACTTTCTTGATTGGCGGCTACGGCTTGCTGCGTGCCTGATACTACTTGCTGTGCAGAGGCAGACAGATTGTCTACCCGCTGTGAAATGGCTTGGCTCTGTGTCGAGATTGTTCCTGTGAGCATTCTGATCGATTCAAATTGCGCAGTCAACGCTTCGCTGAGCTCGATTGTATTGTGAAAGATAGAAGCGGCCTGGTGCAAGGTTTGAATGCCATTTACAGTAGCATGATCGGTCGTTTGCAAGCAGGTGGCTACGTGCTCCATTCGTTCTTCCCCTGATTCAATTACCTTTTGAATACGGGCCGATGCGTCTTCGGTCTGATCGGACAGCAAGCGAATTTCGTCTGCTACGACGCTGAAGCCGACTCCGGCTTGTCCTGCCCTGGAAGCTTCGATTCGGGCATTGAAGGACAAAAGCTTGGTTCGCTTGGAGATGGCGGAAATCAAACCGAGCATTTCGTTGATGTCGCTCATGCTTTCTCTCATGGAGGACATGGCATGCATAGAAGCCTTCATATCTTCTGAGATACTGTGCATATTTTCTTTTAGCAAGTCAATGGAGGTTGCTGCTTTGGCATTTTGCTGACGTGATTCCTGGCTCTGTACGATTGCTTTTTCCATGGAGTCTGTGATCCGAGACATTTCTTGTGTGATGCCGGCCATTGTGGCGTGGATATCATCGATCTGCTCTTGTTGGTTGTCCATTTCTTGAGCAAGTCGCTCTGTTACGGATACGACTTCTGACTGCATGGCGTGAGAATGGCGGGAGCCTTTTCCCACATGATCGGCTACTTGTTTGACGTCTGAGATGACATACTGGATTTTACCGATGATCGTCCGGATTTGTTCACTCATTCGATTGAAGCTGTCAGCCAGCTGGCGAATTTCATCATTGCTTTGTACGTGCATGGTTTGCAGGAGATCGCCCTCGCTAAAGGCGGACATTTTTTGTTGTGCTTCCTTAATTGGCTTGATGATTCGACGTACGTACACATACAGCATTAGTGCGAGTGCAGCGAGTCCGACGAGTGAGACGGCCAAAATGGTTAGCTGAAGGCGACGGACCTCTTTTTTTACCTCGGATACCGACTGTGCGACGATCACTCCCCATTTCAAGGAGGGGTCAAATTGATAGGCGGCAAAAGAGTCCACCCCATTGATCCTGCTCGGTTCGTAGCCAGATTGACCAGCGATGACGTTTTGCACGATCGCAAGCTCCGAGAGAAGGGGGCGCTGCAACGCGTAGGATTGATCGGGATGAGCGACCAGTTTGCCTTGTTGATCAACAATCATGGCATATCCGGTTTCCCCCAGTTTAATCTGCCCGATGGATTCGCTCAGCTTCGGGACAGAGACAAATGCCACGACGACGCCTACGGGCTCCTCGTCTTCATTGCGTAAAGGGAGTGAGACGGCGATCTTGGGAAACTCCGTCTCGGAAAACTGGAAGACATCTGAGACAAAAAGCCCTTGCTGTGGTTGATTCAATGCCCCCACATACCAGTCCATTTTTCGCGGATCGTAGGAACTGTCGAGGGGTGATCCCGGAAAGGTCAAATACCGTCCGTCTGTGGTGACGATCTGTAATTCGGAAATCGTAGGATTGCTGGCCGACATATCTGTAAAAATGCCAAAGATCTGACTGTTAGTGATCTTGCTGTTTTTATAAGTGGAAGCAAATGATTGCAAGGCGGTTACGATGTCATAGACCCTGCTATGTACTTTCTGTAGAGCTGCACCTGATGCCTCGTGTAATTGCTGCTTTGTTTTTTCATTGAGTGTGGCTTCGGATTGATAGCTGATGAAGAAGGCGGCGATTGCCATCATGCAGACTAGCATCCCCATAATGCCTGCAAAAAGCCTGGTGAAAATTGAACGATAATGAAACGACGAGCGACCCCATAGTTTTCTTATGTCTGGCATTCATTGTTCTCCCCTTATTCGTCAAAACGTTCAGTTTTATTGTAGGGGGTACCTAGAGGAGCGTATATGCTTTACCAGCAAGATTTACCATAACTTAATGTAAGATGACCTATGTAAAAAGTCCTAAGACGAAATCTTTATTGAAACTTAATAAACTTCATACGGAAACCTAACATTGGTGCGCTATAGTGGGGAAGTAAAAGGACGTAACAACCACGAAGGAGCGAAGACCGTATGAGCGTTATTTCGGTGAGAGAGTTGAATCTCTTCTACGGTAATAAGCAAGCCCTCTATAATATAAATCTGGATGTAGAGCCTGATTCCATTACAGCCTTAATCGGTCCGTCAGGCTGCGGTAAGTCTACATTTTTACGGACGTTGAATCGAATGAATGATTCTGTACCGAACACCAAAATTACGGGAACGGTAAAAGTGTTCGATGAGGATATTTATAGTAATCGCGTAGAAGTTGAACGACTTCGCAAAAATATCGGCATGGTGTTTCAGCATCCGAATCCTTTTCCGAAGAGCATCTATGACAACATCACGTACGGGCCGAGACTTCATGGCATGAACGATCGTAACAAGCTGGACGAGTTGGTAGAGACAAGCCTCAAGGCAGCAGCGCTTTGGGATGAAGTGAAGGATGTATTGAAAAAGCCTGCAACAGGGCTTTCTGGTGGACAGCAGCAACGCCTCTGTATCGCACGGGCACTGGCTGTTCAGCCACAGATCATTTTGATGGATGAGCCAACCTCAGCCTTAGACCCGATTTCTACAGCTAAAATCGAAGAGCTGTTGGAAGAGCTGAAGAACCGTTATACGATTGTAATCGTGACGCACAACATGCAGCAGGCAGCACGTATTTCCGATAAGACTGCGTTTTTCTTGAATGGAGAGCTAGTCGAGTTTGACAGTACTCCGTCGATCTTCCAAAATCCTCGTGACAAAAGAACAGAGGATTACATTACCGGACGTTTCGGATAATTCAATAAGCATGATGGAAGAAGAGCGGACTTTTCGAAGTCCGCTCTTTTTGATTTTATAACGTTTATAAATGTAACCCGAATCTCTTTAACTCAATAAAAATACCTTCCAATCGTTTCCCTTTCTCCGTTAACGTATATTCCACGCGCGGAGGGACTTCCGGAAACACCTTCCTTTCCAATATGCCGTGCTCCTCCAATTCCTTCAGTCTGAGCGACAGTGTTTTCGGACTAATCCCATCCATGGATTTCAGCAGGTCGCTGAAACGCAGCGTTCCTTCGATAAGCAGGTCCCGAATGATTAAAAAGGTCCATTTGGTCCCTATTACGTCAAGCGTTTTGGCAATGGGGCAAGGTTGGCCCGGGGTTCCTTTGTTCAGTTCGATTGGCTCAAGAACGTTCATCGGAATATCCTCCAAAAAAATTTTTTTAGGTTTTTTTGGCTATTATAGCGCAATAGTATCTTTTCGGAAACTATATGAATTAAATATCACTACTTCCATAAATGAAGTTAATGTCATTACAATATCAATGTAAACCGATCCTTCCACTCTAGATAAGGAGCTGAATAGAACAACATGATTCCACGTACCAAAACAATTAGTTCGATAGCTGGTATTGCTGTCATCTTCGGGACGATGCTGTTCGCAACAGCATGCGCTACTGATTCGAAAACGTCTGCTTATGATAATCAAACTGCTGAGTTGTCCTCCAAGACAGACATTCAACTATTGAAGGATCTTCCTCAACCCGTTTCAATGACGATTGACTCCTCATTGAACGCAACGAAAGCTACCGAAATGGTACAGGCTGCTCAACGTTTCTACGGATTCTGGAACACTGGGAATGAGGATCTCATTGTACAAACCGTTTCTCCAAGTTTCATAGATAACACGTTGCCGAAAGGAAGACCTCAAGGCCCCGATGGCTTGTTATTCGCTTCTCGCAACTTTCGGAAAGCAGTTCCCGACTTGCAATGCAAAATTGAGGATTTATTGGTAGTGGGGGACAAGGTGACAGCTCGTCTTTCCTTTACGGGTACGAGCAAAGGCGAGTTTATGGGAAAACCTTTGACCGGGAAGCCTATTCAATTTATGGCGATCGATGTTTTACGCATCAAGGATGGGAAGCTTGTTGAAGACTGGCACCTGGAAGACAATTTAACTTTTATGCAACAAATTGGCGTCGTAGCGGAAAATTGAAAGTCCTAACGTAAAGGGGATGTAAAAAATGAAAAAAATCCTTATCATCAATGGTCACCAAAAATATGGCTCATCAGAGGGGAAACTGAACCAAACGTTGATGGATCATATGGTGAGTCTGCTCGAGAAAGAGAACCATGTACGAACTACCATTATTCAAAATGGATACAAAATGGAAGAAGAACACCAGAAATTTCTCTGGGCAGATATGATCATTTATCAAACCCCCATCTACTGGTTCAGTGTCCCTGGGTTATTGAAGACATATATGGATGAAGTATATGCGTACGGCTTGTTTTTCAAAGGTGCTAATCAATACGGAAGAGGCGGCTTATTAACCGACAAAAAATATATGTTCTCGACGACTTGGAATGCTCCAGAAAAAGCATTTAACGATCCGACCCAATTTTTTAAAGGGGAAAGCCTGGAAGATGCAATCAGCCATTTGCACCGCGTACAGGAATTTTTAGGCATGCAACCTGTAAAGAGCTTTGCTTGCTATGATGTCATCAAAAATCCGCAGATCGACCGATTTGTATCCGAACTCGAGTCGCATCTCAAACAGGTATTGAGCTTCTAATGAAAATCTCAAAGTAAAAGGGAGAGATCATGTTATGTTGCACAATCAAAAGATAGTCATCATCGGCGGCAGCTCCGGAATTGGTTTGGAGACAGCCAAACAGGCAGTAGCGCTAGGGGTAGAAGTGATCATTGCCAGCCGCTCCGAAGAAAAATTGCAGAAGGCAAAAGAGAGTCTGGGCTCCAAAGCCTCGGCGTATACGCTAGATACCACCGATGAGCAGCAGGTTCAGGCCTTTTTTGAAAAAGTAGGCACATTTGATCATCTGGTCGTCAGCGCAGCGGAAACATCAGGTGGTTCATTCCTTCAAACGGATACAGCCCAAGCGCGGAAGCTGTTCGACAACAAATTTTGGGGTCAATACTACGCGGCGAAGTACGGATCGCCGAAGATTGCAACAAACGGTTCCATCACCTTATTCTCCGGGGTTGTCGCCTACAAAGCGATGATTGGTTCGTCTGTCCTTGGCGCAGTCAATGCGGCGGTTTCGAATCTGGGGCAAACCCTCGCCTTAGAACTGGCACCAATCCGAGTGAATATCGTTTCACCTGGCATTATTGATACGCCATCACGCAGCAAAATGCCTGAAGACGTGCGCGAAAATTTCTATGCAACATTGGCAGACAAGCTCCCTGTGAAGCGAGTTGGACAAGCGAAAGACGTCGCACAAAGCGTACTATACCTGCTCCAAAATAGTTTTGTAACCGGAACTGTACTTCATGTAGAAGGTGGCCACATTTTACTTTAAAGAATTCCATTACTTGACGTTTCAGATCATTTCAATTTGTAGTATGGTAGGAGAGCGGACTTTTCGAGGTCCGTTCTTTTTTGTTTTTGGAAAGGAGATACATGCAGTGGTTTGGATTTCATTCTTCCTTTTTCTGATCACATTGACATTGGTCATCTGGCAACCACGGGGGCTATCGATTGGTTATCCGGCTGTGGGTGGAGCACTGTTGGCCTTGGCGATCGGGGTAGTCTCGATCGGTGATGTTGCAGAGGTAACCTCCATTGTTTGGAATGCAACACTAGCACTAGTTGGGATTATCATCATCTCGCTCGTATTGGACGAAATCGGTTTTTTTGAATGGGCTGCGCTCCATATGGCTCGTTTTGCCAAAGGGAATGGGCGGCTTATGTTCGTTTATGTCATCCTGCTTGGTTCACTCGTTTCCGCCCTGTTTACGAATGATGGGGCAGCCTTGATTTTGACACCGATTGTGTTGGCACAGGTGCGGGCACTGAAGCTGGATGGGAAAACGGTTTTGGCATTTGTCATGGCGAGCGGGTTCATTGCAGATACGAGTTCTTTGCCCTTTGTAATTAGCAATCTGGTGAATATTGTTTCCGCTGACTACTTTGATATTGGCTTTGCTGCGTATGCGGCCAAAATGATCATTCCGACTTTGTTTTCGATTGGTGGAAGTCTGCTGGTTTTGTACCTATATTTTCGCAAAAGCATTCCAGCGCAGGTTGACCTTTCCCATCTGAAAAATCCGGAGGAAGCGATTCGCGACCACAGAATGTTTCGCCTGGCGTGGCCGATTCTTGCGGTCCTGTTGATTGGTTTTTTTATTAGCGAGTCCATCCATACGCCCGTTTCTATCATCATTGCGGGGGCAGCTATCATTTTTTGCTTGGCTGCAAGAAAAAGTGAAGCGATCGCCATGGGGCGGATTATGAAAGAAGCACCGTGGGTAGTTGTTGTTTTTTCGATTGGCATGTATGTAGTGGTGTGGGGGCTGCACAACGCGAAATTGACTGACTTGGTCAAGGAAACCTTGGATTGGTTCATGGCGCATGGTTTATTGGCAACGACCTTGGGAACAGGCTTTTTGGCTGCTGCTCTTTCCTCTGTCATGAACAACCTTCCGACAGTCATGTTCAACGCGTTGGCAACTGCAGGGACACAGGCAGACGGAGTGTTGCGGGAAGCAATGATCTACGCGAATGTGATTGGGAGCGATTTGGGGCCGAAAATGACCCCGATTGGATCACTGGCGACTTTGCTCTGGTTGCATGTTTTGGGACGCAAAGACGTGACGATTACGTGGGGGCAGTACTTTCGGACGGGGGTTATTTTGACCGTACCGACATTGATGGTAACCTTGCTTGGATTGTATTTGACGTTGGTGTATTTTTCATAGGGAATGAAAGCCTGCTGGTTAATAGTCAGCAGGCTTTTTCTATTCATCATGCTGCTTGCAGTAAAATAGGCAGAATAGGACCTGACAAGGACGGAAAAAATAGGCGCAACCTACGTAAAAAGGAGGATGTTTCCATGTGGCATGGCTGGCCGATCGAACGCGTACTAATTCTTTTTGCTGGATTGGCGTTTGCCCTGATTGCGGTTCAGGTAACACTTTTTCACTCCAGACAAAACTTCCGACATTGGGCAATGTGGATTCCTGTGCTTGAGCTCCCTGTATTTGCGGTTACTGCTATTGTTTTATCGTTTGTGAATGCGGGGTGGCTGCGTTGGGTGTTTGCCTTGATGATGGTGCTTGGCATGGTTGGTGGTTTGTACGGAGCTTATTTGCATACGGTCGGGGTTGGGCAGCGTGTGGGAGGTTATTCACAAGGTCAAAATTTTCTCGTCGGTCCTCCTGTGATTCTTCCTTTACTGATCACGGCAATGTCAGCATTAGGGCTTCTTGCGCTATTTTGGTAAAAAGCGTTTTCGAAGGGGTGAGAGGATATGGAGAAGCCTGGACGTTACCCATCCTATGATGTTTGGGACCAGCATACAGAGTGGGATGCTCACACCAGGAAAGTAGTAGGGGCCAGAAAAATGCCCGCGATCGCCAATCAATTTTTTACGAAGCCTGAATCCTTGCTCTTACAGACAGTCGTAGGCGTATTGGTCCATGATCACCGCTTGGAGGTGCTGACCTTTGTGGTGGAGCATCTGGATAATACAACAGCTAGTAATATCGGTGAGTCGCAACGAAAGGTCGGAGTTCCACCCAAAAAAGAGCTCTACCGCTCGGGCTTGAAAGGGATTGATGCGGAGAGTCATGCGGCTTATGGAACTGACTTCGTTGCGTTGAAGCTAGACCAGCAGGAAGCGGTTCTTCAGCAGGTGGCGAATGGGGGCATCAAAAACCAAGAGGTGTGGACAGACTTGGTTCCCGCAGATTTTTTCAAGCGGCTGCTGCATGACACTGTCAGTGCGTACTATTCACATCCGTTGGTCTGGTCGGATATCGGCTACGGTGGACCAGCTTATCCGCGTGGCTATGTACGGGTGGAAAAAGGATTGACGGACCCATGGGAGGCGAAAGCAAATGACGAGTCATGACCATCATACGATTACTCATCGCCCCACTCCTGTGGATCAAAGAAAATACGCCGATGACGCAGATGTATGTATCGTAGGCGCTGGAGCGGCAGGGGGCGTGCTGGCTTATGAGCTGGCAAAGGCTGGGTTGCGAGTGGTCGTACTGGAAGCAGGGCCGTTTTGGGACCCGCAACACGATTTTGCCAGTGATGAGCTGTCGATGCGGAGATTGGCCTGGCAGGAAACGAGGCTAGTAGCAGGCAATGACCCGCTGCGTTTGGGACATAACAACTCAGGACGGGGAATTGGGGGAGGCACCGTGCATTTTACGGGGGTGTTCCTGCGTTTCCACGAGAGTGATTTTAAGACAAAGACCGTAGACGGCGTAGGGGAAGACTGGCCGATTACGTATCAGGATCTTGCCCCGTATTACGACAAGATTGAACGTGAGATTGCGGTCTCAGGTCCGAATCATTTTCCGTGGGGTTCCTTTCAAGGCCCGTATCCGTACCCGGTTCGGGAGCCAATCAGTGCCAATGCCCAACTGTTCCGGGAAGGATGCGAGAAGCTGGGGATCGAGAGTGTGGTTGCCCCTCTGGCGATTTTATCGGGTCCTTTTGATGGGCGTCCCCCCTGTATCAACCGTGGCTTTTGCAATCAAGGGTGCATGCCGAATGCCAAGTACAGCGGGTTGATTCATCATATCCCCAAAGCGATAGCGGAGGGGGCAGAGGTGCTGTCCGACTGCATGGTGACGGAAATTTTGATGGCTGGCGACCGGATCAGTGGCGTGTTGTTCAACCATAATGGTTTGACGCACAGGCAAATGGCTCGTGTGGTTATTTTGGCCGGGTTTGTGGTGGAGACTCCCAGATTGCTGCTCAGTTCGGCGAATGCTCAGTTTCCGCAAGGGCTGGCAAATTCGAGTGGATGGGTAGGAAAAGCAATTATGCCCCACTCCAGTCATGATGTATATGGACGACTACCGGAGGAAGTGCGACTGTATAAAGGCACACCTGTCCTTGCTTTGACCCAGCATTTTTATGAGACGGACCGGGAACGAGGATTTGCCCGCGGATATACATTGAGTGCACACGGGTCACGTCCTGTCGGGATGGCGGCTGCTATTGCTGCCGAGAGGGAAGACGGCTCGTATTTATGGGGAAAACAGCTTCGAGAGACCATGCTGGATTACAATATGTACGCGAGGATTACCTTGGTCGGGGAAGTACTGCCTCATCCTGATAACAGAGTGACGCTCTCTGGGGAAAAAGATGAATACGGAATGCCAATCCCTACGGTAACGTTCAGTTATCAGGAGAACGACAAACAGCTGTACAAGCATGCTATTGGGCAAATGAACCGGATTGTAGAAGCGATGGGGGGGCAGCCGGAGCATGTGGTGTCTGATACCGCTCATCTCATGGGGGGATGCCGAATGGGGAATGACAGGGAAAGCTCTGTTGTGAATGAATATGGGCAGTCACATGACATACCCAATCTTTTCATAGCGGGTGCTTCTACGTTCGTTACCTCGAGTGGCAGCAACCCGACAAATACAGTCATGGCGCTGGCTGCGCGCACTGCGGACAAGATCATTGAGGCGATGAAAAAGCAAGATGTATAAGCAGGATTCACATAACTTTTGCGTTCTATCTTCCCCATCATATAAGCCATATAGTATACTGATAAACAGATATGTAAGGCAAAGGTGGGTATCCTTATGGAAATGGATTTGATGCAGGTTCTGTTTTTGTCAGAGACTTATAAGCTACTTGGTGACAAGACGCGCTTGACGATCATGGCTCTCCTGCAAGTACAGTCCTTATGTGTCCGTGATCTCGTGGAAATTTTGCAAACTTCCCAGCCTTCTGTTTCCCAGCACTTGGCTAAGCTAAAAACTCATGGTTTGGTCAAAGAGCGCCGGAAGGGACCATGGGTTTATTACTCCGTCAATGCGGAATGCAGTCCTGAAGTGAAGCAAATTTTGTCTAACTTGCCGGACATGTCGCCAGTCGTCAAACAAAAATCTGTTACAAGTGAACCTTCATTTGGCTGATCAGTCGTAAAAAGCGTTGGATCAATTGAGATCCAACGCTTTTTTTAGTTCTTCCTTGTCAAATCCATGGATGACAATTTGCTCGCCGTTTTCCTTTTCAATGTAGGTAACAGGTGTCATGCTGGCGCCTAATTGAATGGCTTCCTGGAAATAAGCCTCGTTTTGACGGATGTCTCTGTCTTCGAAAGCAATGTTGTTTGAAGTCAGCCACATTTTTTCTTCCTGACAAGGACCGCAAGTGACTTGGGTATAGATAATAACCTTGTGAGCCATACAGAATCGCTCCTTTCAAAAGCAGAGTAGAAGCCTTACTCTTACCAATATGAATGATCGGTCGCGACAAAGCAAGTAAGCAACAGCATGATTTGGAAAAATGAGGATGGATACATATATAGGGGGCTGTACAAATTATATTCAGTGACGTCGAGGAGGTGAATGTAACGATGCCTAAACAAAACAGAGGTATGGGCCAAGCGAACCAAGCTAGCCAAGCAGCAAACACTGCGACTGAATTCGCAAGTGAAACAAACGCAGCAGAGGTTCGTAGTCAGAACCAACAATCCGCACAACGCGCTGCTTCCCAAGGCGCTGCGACTGAGTTCGCGAGTGAGACAAATGTTGCGGAAGTTCGCCGTCAAAACCAACAATCGGCTGCACAACAATCTTCTGGCCAAGCTACTGAGTAGGAGCCAGCGGACAAAAAGCCCTCGCAATTTGCGGGGGTTTTCTTATTTTTACGTAAAGTCTATGTGTGGAATGTGGTTTCTATCCTCGCACTTGCAAAAGCGTGGAAGTGGATGATACTGTGATTCGTAAATCAGCCTACTAGGAGGCAATTGCTCATGATCATTGGAACAGGCGTAGACATTGTGGAAATAGAGCGAATCGCTACTTTGATAAAAAGACAAGAGCGTGCGATCAAACACTTTTTGACCACAGATGAACAACAGCTCCTGCATGGAAAGGCAGAGACGAGACAGGCGGAAATGGTTGCAGGCAGATTTGCTGCCAAGGAAGCGGGAGCAAAGGCTCTTGGTACAGGAATTGGTGCTGTACTCAGCTTTTTGGATATGGAAATCCTCCCGAATGATTCGGGCAAGCCGATCATGACTATAAAGCACGAGGTGTACAGCAAACTCAATCTGGACCCTGCTCGCGTTCATATTCATGTGAGCATTTCGCATAGCCAGACACACGCGATTGCACAAGTAATTGTAGAAGAACGATAGATGTTTGAACAACCTCGATAAACTTGTCTGCATATTGGGACGAGGATGGACATACATTTATATCGCGTAGATCAGGAGGGACTACCTGCTCTTACACGGAAGGCTAAGTCTGTAGCCGATCCAAGCGATATATCGCCAACTTCGTATCCATTCGCAACAATTGACACGATATGCGCTGCATGGGCGAGAGACTGACAGATTTCCCAGGAAATAGACAGGGATGCCCTTCTTTGTCGAAAATATTGACAAGGAGGAGTTCATTGAATGAAACGGGTAGCTTTACCACTGGTGTTATTGTTGGTTTTCACCCTGTTCCTCGGCGGTTGTTTCGGTCAGAAAACACCAGAAGATGTGGTGAGCGACCTGAACGGTACGCTGGGAAAAATGACTGGGTACAAGTCTCAGGCTGTTTTGACCATGCAGACAGGCTCTACCCCCATGGAGTACGATGTTCAGGTCTGGTATGAAAAGCCAACCAACTATCGGGTAGCTCTCACCTCGAAGCAGCGTGGCATTACACAAATCATCTTGCGAAACAATGAAGGAGTCTTTGTACTGACCCCGCATCTGAACAAGAGCTTCCGCTTCCAAAGTGGCTGGCCTGAGAACAACGGACCGTTGTATCTATACGAAACGCTGGCCAAGAGCATTATCGATGACACTGAGCGCCAAATGAAGATGGATGAAAAACAGTATGTATTCGAAGTAAAAGCGAACTACAGCGGCAATCGTTCTTTGACAAAGCAAAAAATTTGGCTGACAGAAGATTTCAAACCGACGCACGCTGAAATTATGGACGCTAGCATGAATCCGCTCGTACGGATTGATTTCACTGATTTTTCGTTCAACCCTATGTTTGACAAAGACGCCTTTGACAAAGAACGCAACATGACAACAAGCTCGTTGACAACGATCCCAACAATGGCGCCAGCAAATGGACAGGTCGTAAAACAGCCGAACAGCCAATTCGGTGTCATCGTCCCTACCTATATGCCAGAAGGGGTTAAGCAAGGTGATATTGAGCCAGTTACCCGTGATGGGGAGAGAAAAGTCATCTTGACCTACAAAGGGGCCTACAACTACAAGGTAATCGAAGGACGCCCGACAGCAGCATCTGTGTCATATGAGCAAGGTATGCCTGTGAACCTCGGCTTTACGGTTGGTGTGCTTGCGCAGACAGGTGAAAATCAGCGACTTCTGACATGGGAGCTCGACGGCATCGAATATACAATCGCAGGAGATCTTCCTGAGGAAGAAATGGTGAATGTCGCACAGTCGACATATGGCCTTAGCGCGAAATAAAAACGTGGGAGAGGGGACGGTGAATGCCGTCCTCTTTTGCTATTTTTACGGAAAGTGGCTGCAGTGGAGGGGAAGAAGCGCATTTTCAGTCTACGCTTCGGCCTACGCCCCGCTGTAGGATGGACTGTCCGTTCCGAAATAAATGACGGGAGCGCTTCAAAAGTAGTCATCTCGATGACGTACTCGCAGAGGTTGAAGCTGAAAACCCCCGTCATTTATTTCGGAACTAGGTCGGGCTCCAGAGGCGCTTGGACTGGAAATGCATTTCTTCCCAAGGGAGAAGAAAGAATGAACTTCCTAAGTTTTTAAAGAAGCGATGACTCAAAAAAGCTGGCGAAAAGAAAAAGCACAGGGCTCGCAGACCTTGACAACGCCTACCCAGTCGGAACTCCAAAAAGGGGACCACGCTTGTCGAACACTTCTTCCCTGAGAAACTTCCGCCCGTAGGGTGGCTTTGGATCGACGGTCCCCTTTTTGGAGTGGAGACGGCCAGTGAATCCCCCCGCTGGCGTGTCAGAGTCGAAGAGAACTGTGCTTTTTCTTTTCCTCCACTATGTTGACATAGTTTTCTACGATTTTCCCTCAAGTTTTCCTTTTTTCTCAAACGGGAATCTAAAAATACCCATGTACACTTGGTCTTGTACCAAAGAGCAAGCACACTACACGAGCAAAGACGAAAGGGTTGAGTGTATATGTTTAGCAAAGCGAAAATGGGAATGCTGATGGGAACGATGGCAGTGGTTCTAAGTCTGGGTAGCATAGGCGGAGCAATGGCAGCCGATTCAGCAAAGCCAACTTCATTGAATAAACCGACAGAAGTAAAATTCAAAACAGGCAAGATGGGCCACCACGGTGGAGTGGGCTTCAAAGAAAATACAGAGCTGCTCTCGCTGTTGAAGCTGGATGCTGACAAGCTGAAAGAAGAGCTTGCGGCAGGGAAAACACTCGCAGCGATTGCACAAGCCCAGGGAGTTGACACCGCTGATGTCGTGGCACTTCTGGTTGAACAGCAAGAGGCCAAACTGAAGGAAGCAGTAACAGCAGGCAAACTGACGCAGGAGCAGGCAGATAAGCTGTCTGAAAATCTGAGCGATCGCGTAAAGGAACAGGTAGAAAACACGAAACCGGATAAAGGCTTCGGCAAAGGAGGCTTCATCGGTGGCTTCGAGAAAAACGAAGAACTGCTGTCCCTCTTGAAGCTGGACGCCGATAAACTCCAAGAAGAACTGAAAGCGGACAAATCGCTGGCTGCAATCGCAGAGGCTCAAGGCGTATCTGTAGATGATCTGGTGGCTCTTTTGGTAAAACAACAGGAAACCAAGCTGAAAGAAGCGGTAGCGGCAGGCAAGCTCACTCAGGAGCAAGCCGACAAGATGAATGAAAAAGCGAGCGAACGAGTAAAAGAAATGGTGCAAAACACGCATCACGGACGTGGGCCGGGTAAAGGAATGGGCATCGAGAAAAATGAAGAACTGCTGTCCCTCCTCAAGCTGGATGCAGACAAGCTGAAGGAAGAGCAAAAAGCAGGAAAATCGTTGGCGACCATCGCCAAGGAACAAGGCGTAGAAGTGGATGACGTCATCGAGCTCTTGGTAGGTCAGCATGAATCCAAGCTGAAAGAAGCAGTAGAGGCAGGCAAGCTTACACAGGAGCAAGCAGACAAGCGCAGCGAGGAATTGGCAGCAATGGTGCAAAAGATGGTGGATGGCAGCTTTGAAAAAGTCGTTTTCCCAAGACATGAAAAAGGGGAAAAAGACCAGGAGGAAACCATGTAGAAAAGTCAGCAGGTGGGAGCTAATCCCATCTGCTTTTCTATTTCCTCGGGATTGGTCGATGAGGGCCGATTTGTACATAAAAACCAACGTGCGAATGAGATGAAAGGACAATCCGCGAATTGACACACAGCGGGAAAACACGATACATTCAGAGTAACTTATTGAATGAGGTGGCATGCTTTACATGAAGAAACCGTCTAACGAAGTTTTGTACGAGGAAGCATCGACCTACAAAGACATGCTCCTGCGAAAAAGCTGGAAAATGCGCATTAACGAGACTGTCATGTTTGTGCTGGGGATGATGATTCTCGCTCAATTTTTCCCGACCAATGACACGCGATTCAAAGTGCTTGTTTTCGCCATTGCCATTGCCGTTGTTGGATTGTCTCCGTTTCTGTACAAATCGGTATTACGTCCGGTGTACAAGCTGACCAAGACACACCTGATTATTTCCATGTCAGGGCAGGAAAAGAGCTACCCGCTGTCTGAAGTCGAGCAAATTTATGAAGGCCGTCATTTTTATCGTGTAGGCGGCAAAAAGGAATCACTGATGGTTTCCAGGCAATTTCTCAGTCATTTAAATGAACGCTTGTTTTACTATAAAAAAGGGAACAAGAGGAGATAGGAATGAAATCGTTTTGTCGTGACACTTGGGTAGAGGTTGATTTGGATGCCATCCGGGCGAACCTCGAGACATTCAAACGCCATTTGCCAGAAAAAACGGGTATTATGGCTGTTGTGAAAGCAGACGGGTATGGTCATGGCGCTGTCCATGTCGGAAAAGAAGCGTTGGCGAGCGGTGCAGATTCACTTGCAGTCGCATTGCTCGATGAAGCGCTGATTTTGCGGAGGGCAGGGATCACTGCGCCGATTTTAGTGTTGGGATACACACCTGTCGAATCCATTGTCACTGCAAGCGAGCTGGAAGTGGAGTTAACCGCTTACAGCGTCGAATGGATCACGGAAGCGAACGACATTCTTCAGAAAAACGATCACAAGCCTGTCGGGATTCATGTGAAGACCGATACGGGAATGGGACGTTTGGGCGTTCGGACAACGGAAGATTTGCTTGCGGTTGTAGGTGCCCTTGAAGAATGCTCTAAGCTTAAGTGGACAGGCATTTTTACGCATTTTGCCTGCGCGGATGAACCAGATACAACCCATGTGCGACGACAACACGACTTGTTTCAATCCTTTTTGCAAGTACTGCGTGAAGCAAATAAAACATTGCCGACTGTTCATTGCTGCAATACGGCTGCGGCTATCGCATTTCCCGATTGGGGGTATGATACGATTCGTTTAGGCATAGGTTTATACGGATTGTATCCTTCTGTGTACATGAAAGAACGTGCGGATGTCATTCTTGCCCCCGCCCTGGCGCTCAAGACCAGAATTGCCCACGTAAAGAAGGCAGATGAGCCATTCACGGTCAGCTATGGTGCTACGTATGCAGCAAAGCCTGACGAGTGGATTGCAACGCTGCCGATCGGATACGCAGATGGCTATTCTCGCCTTTTGTCCAATCGTGGTGAGGTGTTGTACAATGGATCGCGCTACCCGATTGCAGGCAGAGTTTGCATGGATCAAATCATGGTCAGCCTGAATTCGACAGAAGCAGCGGTCAATGATGAGGTCGTCTTGTATGGCAAGCAGGGGGACGAGGAAATCTCTTTGGATGAAATTGCCGAATTGCTGGGAACAATCAATTATGAGGTTCCTTGTATGCTGAATTACCGAATTCCGCGCCTCTATTTGCGCGACCTGAAAGTAACTGACGTATTTCACCCATTGACGATGAAGCACTCGTCCCGTGAAAATGTAAATAACTAGCAAGGAAAAACAGCAGGATTTTTCCCGTGGAACACGAATACTAGTTAAGCGAAAAAGCTGGCTTTTTTGGGTAAACGAAGTCTTCACTGCACCTTTGGATTGTTTACACTCACGTTTTCTCACCGAAAAAGCGACAGTAGGTATATTTTTGCAATGGATTCGACATAATGGTATTGTTCATATTGGCTGTTCTTTCTAGAACCAGCATAGCGGATGGAAGTTACGGTCATGGTTGGAGGTGGATTTGTCTTGTCGAAGTCAAACACGAAACGCATCATGATCAGCTTGCCACAACACTTGCTTCAGGAAGTGGATGGCGTTATTCAAAAGGAAAAATCCAATCGCAGCGAGTTTATTCGTCAAGCGATGCATTTGTATTTGAAAGAGCGAAAAAAACGCACAATCCGTGAGACCATGCAAAAAGGGTACATGGAGATGGCGAAAATCAATCTGAATATGGCATCGGAGGCTTTTGGCGCTGAAGAAGAGGCTGACCATACTCTTGTCCGCTTAGTTAGCGGGGTGTGACTGGTGATTGTCAAACGTGGCGATGTGTTTTTCGCGGACCTGTCCCCGGTCGTTGGCTCTGAGCAAGGAGGCGTACGGCCTGTTTTAGTCATTCAAAACGACATTGGAAATCGATTTAGTCCGACGGTCATCGTCGCAGCCATTACGGCGCAGATTCAAAAGGCGAAGCTGCCTACGCATGTGGAAATTGACGCAAAAACTTATGGATTTGATCGTGACTCCGTTATTCTATTGGAACAAATACGAACCATTGACAAACAACGTCTAACTGATAAAATTACGCATCTCGATGACGAGATGATGGATCGGGTTAATGAATCCTTGCAAATCAGTTTAGGACTCATTGATTTTTAACGTGTGAAAAAAGATCAGACTAATTGATAGGAAAAGCCACTTGAGTGAAGCAAGTGGTTTTTTGCTGTCAAATTTGCAGGGATTTTATAGGTGCACAGCGAACTGTTCGAAAAGAGAATATAAGACAAAATGTGACACAATATGATTTATTTTTCGAGGTAGAGAAAAAACTCATTTCTACCTACCAAGCGAGGCGGAAGGGGTTTTTTTGGTTGTGGCAGACTTTTCTCCTGAGACAATCAATATAGAACAAGAATCAGACATCGTGACGGCGCGGCAAGTGGGGCGAAATATGTCGAAGTTGTTTGGCTTTGGCACGATCACGCAGTCCCGCATCGCCACGTCAATCTCTGAATTGGCTCGCAATATTTATTTGTATGCGGGTACGGGGACGATCATCATTTCGCCTATTGAGAGCGAAGGAGTGATCGGCTTGCAAATAACAGCGAATGACAGCGGACCAGGGATTCCTGATATTCGACAGGCGTTAGATGATGGCTATTCGACTTCGGGTGCCCTCGGGGCCGGATTGCCGGGTGTCAGGCGCATGATGGATGAATTTGAGATCCACAGTACCCTGGGAGAAGGGACGCGTGTCGTTGTTGTGAAGTGGAGCGATCAAGCAAAGGAGGAATGAGATAAATGGTAACCCGGAGCTTCCAGGAAGAGTATGTAAAAATTCTTCGGGATTACCTGAGTGCTCAAGGGGAGGACCAGCTTTACGGAGCCCAGCAATTGGGCAAATGGATGCTTTCTCAAGATATTTCGCCAGAAGAAATAACTGATTTGCATGCGCAAGCGCTTGAGCAGCTCGGGGAAGTGCCAGAGTTTGTGCGCTCCTCCTTCTCCATTTTGACAGAGGTCATGATTGAATATGGGAACGAGCACCGATCCGTAAACAGCTGGCGCAATAGGCATCAGCAGATGGAATCGGAAATAGCCGTGGCGAAAGCGATGCAGCAATCACTTTTGCCAAGTGAGGTTCCAGTCTATCCAGAACTGGAGATTGGCGTAGTGAGTATTGCCGCGAAACAAATCTCAGGCGACTATTATGACTTCATTGAACAAACCGAAGGTCGTTTCGGCGTCGCCATAGCAGACATTACCGGGAAAGGAATGCCTGCTGCGATGTGTACGTCGATGGTGAAATATGCGATAGACAGCCTTGGACAAATGGAGCTGGGTCCCGATGAAATGCTGCACCATTTAAACCGGATCGTGGGAAGAAATATTGATCCGAGCATGTTTGTGACGATGATGTTTGGCAGTTACGACTCGAAGGAACACTGTTTCCGTTATGCCATGGCAGGACACGAGCCAGGATTTTTGTACAGGTCGGCCGAAGGAAAGTTTTACGATCTCGAAGGGCGAGGGAATGCACTCGGTTTATGTCCGAGCAGTGAATACGAGGTTCAGGAGATTCGTTTAGAAATAAATGATGTTCTGATTCTTCTGACGGATGGTGTAACAGAATGCAAAAATAACCGATATTATTTGCAAAGGGAAGAGCTTGTACACCATTTGCAAAAAGAGGTAGGCGAATCTGCCCAAAAGATGGCAAACGGCCTGTACAATAGACTGCTTCTGCTCTCCCAGTTTAACCTGCTGGATGATTACACCATGATTGTACTTCGAAGAACCTAAGCAACGTACGGGGGGTAGACGCAGATGGACCTGCTAATTGAGACAACGAGCCTTGAAACTGAGCACCGAGTGGTCCTTGGTGGAGATATTGATGCTTTTACAGCACCGAAAGTTAAGGAAACACTCATGTCACTCGTCAACAAACCGGATATCAATCACATAACGGTTGATTTGGAAGCAGTAGAATACATGGACAGTACCGGAATTGGAATTTTCATCGGGATTATGAAAGAGTGCATCCAACGAAATCGTACATTTGGGGTGCACAAATTGTCTCCGCGTGTGGAAAGGCTATTTCGCATTACTGGCTTATACGATCATATTGCCATCCGCAAAGGAGAGAGCGAGTAATGGGTCCAAATCGACCTCAGGCAGACGTGATTCAATTGACTTTGCCAAGCAAGGCGGAGTATTTGGGAGTAGCGCGTCTGACTGTATCCGGTATAGCCAACCGTATGGGCTTTTCTTATGAAGAGATTGAGGATATCAAGCTTGCCGTCGGAGAAGCATGCACGAATGTAGTAAGACATGCATACAAGGAAACAGAGAATCCTGGCTCCATTCATATCCAATGCCACGTTTATGAAGATCGATTGGTGATCGAGGTAAGCGATCAGGGCGTTGGATTTTCAAATGAGTTCATTGCTGAGCAACTGACGCCGATTTATGCAGGGAAAAGCATAGAGGATTTGGGTGAGGGCGGGCTTGGGCTCTATCTCATTCACACGCTTATGGATGAGGTGGAGACTCGTTCTGAATCAGGGGTAGTAGTCTCCATGACCAAGTATGTTCGGCAGGATGGGGTGGCTGGCAATGACTGGACAATCGCGGAAGCAGAAATATAGTCCAGAGGAGTTGAAGGAGCTCATCCACCTGTATGGTGAAACAAAAGATCCTGCGATACAGGACCAACTGGTGAGGGCCTATACTCCTCTTGTGGAATCGTTAGCGAAGAAGTTTGTTCGCGGACAAGTCATGTATGAAGACCTCGTGCAAGTCGGATTAATCGGCCTGCTTGCTTCCTTTCGTCGGTTCGACCCTAGCTTTGAGCGGACATTTGAGAGCTTTGCGATCCCGACTATCGTGGGGGAGATTAAGCGCTATATTCGGGACAAGACATGGAGTGTCTATGTTCCGCGAAGAGTAAAGGAACTGAGCCCGAAGATCAAACGGGTGGTCGACGAGCTCACGATCAAGCTGCAGCGATCTCCCCAAATTGCGGACATTGCCAACAGCCTCGGCGTTACAGAGGAAGCGATTCTGGAAACCTTGGAGATGGGGCGCAGCTATCATTCTCTCTCTATGGACAGCGAGCTGGAAGCGGATCTGGATGGCAACACCATTTCTTTACTCGACCTAGTGGGGTCGACAGAGGAAGGGTACGGAGCAGTCGAGCAGAATCTGATGCTGGAGCGGGCCCTGCAAATTTTGGATCACCGTGAAAAAGAAATCATACAATTAACTTTTTATCAAAATTTGAGTCAGAAGCAAGCTGGGGACATCATGGGGATGTCGCAGATGCATATATCCCGCCTTCAGCGCAGGGCGTTGGGCAAGCTGAGAGAAGCATTGAAAGTGGAACAGCTGGAAACCGCGACGTAGAGGGGCCAAGTGGCTCCTCTTTTTTCTTCCCTTTTTCCAGTCCTTGTTAGCAAATGTGGTACAATAAACGACGAAGAATGAGCGCAGGAGGACAGGTATGGAGCTTACGTTGATGATCCAGACAATCGCCCAAGATACGGGTGTCAAACCTCACCAGGTGGAGCGCACGGTTGCCCTCCTGGATGAAGGAAACACGGTTCCTTTTATTGCCCGCTACCGCAAAGAAATGACGGGGCAGCTAGATGAAACACAAATTCGAGCGATTGAGGAACGCGTTCGCTATTTACGCAACCTGTCAGTTCGGAAGGAAGAAGTCGTTCGGCTCATCGATGAGCAAGGCAAGCTGACGGACGAGCTGCGCGCAGCTATTGAGCGTGCGACAAGGCTGCAAGAGGTAGAGGACCTGTACCGCCCTTACCGCCAAAAACGCCGCACGCGTGCAACCATGGCCAAGGAGAAGGGACTAGAGCCACTTGCCAACTACCTCATGAGCTTACCGAAAACCGGGAATCCGGATGAAGAAGCAAAATCATACATCAACCCGGAAAAAGGCGTAGAGACGACTGAGCAAGCTCTGCAAGGAGCAATGGACATCGTGGCGGAACTTCTGTCTGATGACCCAGAAATTCGCCAGTGGGTTCGCCAGCGCTCCGTGCAAAAAGGGTTGCTTCTGACTGAGCAGAAAGCCGAAGAAGCAGACGAGAAAAATGTATACCAAATGTATTACGCATATAGTGAGCCTCTGAAAAAGGTGGTTCCACATCGGGTACTGGCCATCAATCGGGGAGAAAACGAAGGCATTTTGAAGGTTTCCATTGAAGCGCCTGTCGCAGAGATTGTGGCTTGGATGCAAAAACGCACCATTCCTCGTGATACAGTAGCCCGCAATCTGCTGACTTTGACAGTCGAGGACGCGTATAAGCGTCTGATTGCCCCTTCTATTGAACGAGAGGTGCGCGCCGAGCTGACAGAGGCAGCCGAGGAACGTGCAATTCACATCTTTGCAGAAAACCTGCGCAATTTGCTGCTTCAACCGCCTGTAAAAGGAAAAGTCGTACTTGGGGTCGATCCGGCGTTTCGGACAGGTTGTAAGCTCGCGGTTGTAGACGAAACCGGCAAACTGCTGGAGGTTGCCGTCGTTTACCCGACCCCTCCGGCCAATAAAGTGGCTGAAGCTACAGTGAAAGTGAAGCAGTTGATCGAAACCTATGCAGTTACGGTTGTCGCGATTGGCAACGGTACTGCTTCGCGCGAGACAGAACAGTTCATTGCCACGCTACTGAAAGAGCTGAAGCGAGAGGTGATGTACATCATCGTGAACGAGGCAGGCGCATCCGTGTATTCCGCATCCACCATAGCCAAGGAAGAATTCCCGGACTTGGATGTAGCAGAGCGAAGTGCGGCTTCGATCGCGCGTCGCTTGCAGGACCCGCTCGCTGAGTTGGTCAAAATCGATCCGAAGTCCGTCGGGGTCGGTCAGTACCAGCACGATGTTTCCCAATCGAGGCTGGCAGACAGTCTGCAGTTTGTGGTTGAGTCTGCCGTAAACCATGTCGGAGTAGATGTGAATACTGCTTCTCCTTCTCTATTGCAGTATGTATCAGGGATCAGCCGTCAAGTGGCGGGGAATATCGTGAAAAAACGGGACGAGGTCGGGAAGTTCACGGAGCGCTCCCAGTTGAAGGCGGTTCCGCGCTTAGGTGCCAAAACGTACGAGCAGTGTATCGGGTTTCTCCGCGTGATGGATGGAGCGAATCCACTGGACAAAACACCGATTCACCCGGAATCGTACGATGCGACCCACCAGCTATTGTCAATGCTGGGCATTAACGCTCACGAGATCGGCGGTGAGAACTGCAAGGAACGCGTGCAGTCTTTGGATGTAAAAGAGACTGCTGCGAAGCTCGGGATTGGTGAGCCTACGCTACAAGACATTGTGGACAGCCTCTTGCGTCCTGGTCGCGACCCACGTGACGAGCTGCCAAAACCACTCTTGCGAAGTGATGTCCTCCAGCTGTCTGATCTGAGTGTGGGCATGAAGCTGCAAGGTACTGTGCGCAACGTGGTCGATTTCGGAGCGTTTGTGGATATCGGTCTGAAAAACGACGGACTCGTGCACATTTCCCGTTTGAAGAAGGGCTTTGTGAAACATCCACTTGAAGTGGTGACCGTTGGCGATATCGTAGATGTATGGGTAGTAGAAATTGACGAGAAACGTCAGCGTGTAGGGATGACCATGATCGCGCCAACGGAAGGATAACCGATCCTCCTTCTTCAGGTTCTCGCCACTTTCTCGGTGCTGAAAAGACGACTTTTTGAACATGAACTAAAAGGCGGCCTCCTGTCAGTCAGGGCGGCCGCCATTTTTTTCCAAATATAAGAACCAGCAACTGTTGAGCACACGAATTTGGCGAACGTCCTTCCCATTAAAGGCACGTTGCAACTGCCTGCGCATCCATTGTGGCATGAAAGTACCTCCTGGAGAGATTCGTCTATAGGCAATGTATGCGCAGAGACGAGCAGGAGGTGCCTACAATTTTCATTTACTCTTCTTCTTCGTGCAAATACTCCAATTGAGCTTGTAGGGCACGGATCTCTGTCAATAAAGAGATGAGCGGATACTCTGTCTCTTGTAGGGCAGCGAAGCGACGCTCCAGACCACTGACGTACTCCAAACCATCCACGATCGAAAGCCCGCTCTCTAACCGATCCACATCCGCACAGTCTGCCAGAAGCGTAGGCAATTCTGGGCGCTCTGTGATCGTCAATTTGTCAATTTCCTTGTAAAGTCGTTTCAATAGAGCGATTAATTGGTACATATGCGTTTCTGGCAACGAGACAAACTGTAGTCCGTCACTGGACTGCAACAACAAATAGCGCATGAGCTCCTCCACCATTCTGTCTACCGTTTAGATATGACCGTTTATTTGCACATAGTGTAGCCTATCTATCTGGCACTTTTCAACTGGAACTGCTATGGTGAAAAGAAGGAAGCGGAGGAGATGAGATGACCGATATGGAACTGCAAATGCTGGTAGAGCAGATATCCAGCGAATTTTTTGCCAAGCCCTTTCGCCATCAGGCCCGCTTTAACAGCAGATTGCGCACGACTGGCGGCAGGTACTTGCTGCGCTCGCATGACATTGAATTGAATCCGAAGCATTTGCAGGAGCATGGTGTGGAGGAATTGATTGCGATCATTAAGCACGAGCTTTGCCATTATCATTTACACATAGAAAAGCGCGGGTATAGACACGCTGACCGGGATTTTCAACTACTTCTGCGTCAGGTGGGGGGAAGTCGATACTGCCAACAGGTAGGAAACGGTCGGACGACCCTGCCTTACCGCTACGAGCTGGTATGCAAGGCATGTGGCATGAGCTACAAACGCAAACGAAAGATGAACCCGAGCCGCTATCGTTGCGGACGCTGCAAAGGAAAGCTGCTGTTACGCGAGCTAACGATGTAAAGAGTCAGAGGCGGTTGGCTTTCTTGCGCGTCTTTTGACAGCAGGGGTATAATGAACAGACGAAAAATGTTTTCCGCGAAGGAAAAGGAGCGTTTGAAGTGGCACACGACGAATTTTCCCTGATCCGGCAATGGACGAGTCGTTCTGCGGGGCAGGAAGGGAACGGTTTGACCGTCGGGATAGGGGATGATGCCGCTGTCTTCTCCCCAGCGCCAGAAATGGAAGTCGTGGCTTGTTGCGATGCGATGGTGGAGACGGTTCATTTTTTGAAGAAAACGATGAATCCTAGTGATATCGGATATAAGGCTGTTATCAGCAATGTGAGCGATGTTGCAGCGATGGGCGGGGTTGCCCGGTATGCGCTTGTCAGTATCGCGGTAAGTCCGCAATGGACGCCTGACGAATGCCAGCAAATCTATGAAGGTATTTACGAGGCTTGTCAGGCATATGGAGTTCGTGTCATTGGTGGTGATACCGTTTCTGCGCCTGATGCCTTACACCTGAGTGTTACCGTATTGGGCGAGGTAGAAAAAGGGCGTGCCATTCGTCGTTCACAGGCAAAGCCTGGGCAGCTTGTTTTTGTTACAGGGCATGTCGGAACTTCTGCAGCAGGACTACATTTACTCCTGCAAGGCGAGACTGCTGAAAGAAGCGTCTCTTTACCTTGGGAGACATTGATGAATGCTCATCAGCGTCCCGTTGCCCAAATAAAAGCGGGCAGACTGCTCCTGGAATCAGGGGCATGCAGTGCGCTGAATGATGTCAGTGATGGGCTGGCGTCAGAGCTGTGGGAGATTGCCGAGGCCAGCGGCGTATCGATTTTGGTCGATGCTGCAATGGTACCGATCCATGACGAAGTTCGGGAGTATGCACGGCACGTAGAGAAAGATCCGCTGGAATGGGCTTTTTATGGCGGTGAAGATTATCAATTGGTCGGAACGCTTGCGAAAAGTCACTACGAAGCCGTAAGCAAGCAATTTGCCGCTAGTGGTGTACCGTTTACTGTCATCGGTGAGGTGGTAGGGAAAAGGCAAGAACCAGAATTGATGCTTCAGCGCGATGATCAACAGCTCCCGTTGCCCAAAGCGGGATTCAACCATTTTAGGAGTGGATGAAAGAGATGAGCTATACATGGAGGCTCACGGGAGCGCAGGAGACGCAGCGCTTTGCCGAGCAACTGGCAAGTCTGCTTGAACCAGGTGACTTCCTCGCGATGGAGGGAGATCTGGGAGCGGGCAAGACGACTTTTACCCAGGGGTTGGCCAAAGGACTAGGAGTCCGACAAGTAGTGAACAGTCCGACCTTTACTATCATAAAAGAATATCAGGGGCGCTTGCCGCTTTATCATATGGATGTCTACCGGGTAGGCGATGACCCAGACTCTCTTGGTCTGGACGATTACTTTTTTGGAGAAGGTGTCTGTGTTGTAGAGTGGGCCTCTTTGATCGAGGATGTCCTGCCGACAGATAGGATGACCGTCTTCCTGCGTAGAGAAGGGGAGGAACAGCGGGTGATCGAGCTGGTTCCTCAAGGGAATCGTTATGTGAAATTGTGTGAGGAGTTTGATTTTGATGCGCGTACTGGCGATTGATACATCGAATCTGGTGCTAAGTGTAGCTGTGGTAGAGGAAGAGCGGGTCTTGGCTGAAATGACGACGAACCAACAAAAAAACCATTCCGTGCGTCTGATGGACTGCGTTAGTGAACTGCTCGATGCAACAGGAACAGCGCCAGAGGAACTCAGCGGTTTCGGGGTGGCAAACGGACCGGGCTCCTATACAGGCGTGAGAATCGGCGTTGCCTCTGCGAAAAGCATGGCTTGGTCACTGAATGTGCCAGTCATCGGTGTATCCAGTCTGGAGGTAATCGCCATGAATGCCACAGGCTTCTCTGGATTGATTGTACCGCTGTTCGATGCGCGCAGAGGTCAAGTGTATACTGGCTGTTATCGTTCCGATGGCATGGAGGCGGTGCGTGCGCAGTCCACAGAACAAATCATCCTGTTGCGAGAATGGCTACCACTGTTACGAGATCAAGCGCAAGGAGAGCCGATCTTGTTCTTGGGTGAAGATGTAAGGCTGCATCGGGAGACGATTGTGCAAGAGCTCGGGAATCAGGCGCAATTTGCTTCTCCAGCGTTCAATCACCCGCGTGCTGCCCATATCGGCTATGTGGCACTGCGCAAGCTTCAAGACGGCGGAAATGCGCATGAACTGGTTCCGGAGTATTTGCAACTGGCAGAGGCAGAAGCGAAGTGGCTTGCCCAAAAGCAGGCGGGGGCCGTAAAGGAGTAAAAGCATGAGTCAACCAATCGATTTGGAATATCGTTATATGACGATGCAGGACGTTGGGGCTGTGGCAGAGCTGGAGCGCTTGGCTTTTACAACTCCATGGCCACATGATGCATTTGTCAACGAGCTGACGAGAAATCCAAATGCACGCTATGTAGTCGTCGTTCACCAAAATCGGGTTATCGCTTACTGCGGCATGTGGATCGTGATCGATGAGGCACATATTACAAATATCGCCGTCCATCCATTATATCGTGGAAAAAAGGTTGGATTGGCACTGATGATCAAAATGATGGGTGTTGCCAAGCTGCAGGGGGCCCATAGCATGACGCTGGAAGTTCGACCTTCGAACACAGTTGCGCGGAACATGTATATCAAGCTCGGCTTTAAAGAGCATGGGCGGCGCAAGAGATATTATTCGGATAATAATGAGGACGCAATCATTATGTGGGTGACATTGTAATGAACAAGACGTATACGTCGCGCTACGAGAAGCGCATACAGCAAAAATACGAAGCACATAGAGAATCAGGTGCTCCTACTTATATTTTAGGAATTGAAACAAGCTGCGACGAGACATCGGCTGCTATCATCCGTGATGGTCGAGAGGTGCTGTCGAACGTCATCGCTTCCCAAGCCGATATCCATAAAAGGTTTGGCGGAGTCGTGCCGGAGGTGGCTTCTCGCAGACATGTAGAGAATATTACACTTACCATCGAAGAGGCACTGACCGAGGCTGGGAAAACGCTGGATGACATCCAGGCAATTGCGGTGACGTACGGGCCTGGGCTTGTCGGAGCCCTGTTAGTTGGCGTGGCAGCAGCAAAAGCCATTTCCATGGCCAGAGGCATCCCGCTAATTGGAGTGCATCATATCGCGGGTCATATTTACGCGAATCGACTGGTGCAAGAAATGGAGTTTCCGCTGATCGCACTCGTCGTATCGGGTGGGCATACAGAGCTTGTCTGGATGAAGGAGCACGGTCAGTTCGAGATTTTAGGGGAAACGCGAGATGACGCTGCAGGAGAAGCATATGACAAAGTAGCACGAGCACTGAATATGCCGTATCCAGGCGGACCTCATATTGATCGCCTCGCACATGAAGGGGAGGCAAATGTACCGCTCCCTCGTTCATGGCTGGAGCCAGACTCCTACGATTTCAGCTTCAGTGGCTTGAAGTCAGCGGTGCTCAATACTTTGCACAATGCAGCTCAGCGAGGAGAGACGATCGAACCGGCGAATCTGGCTGCGAGCTTCCAAGACTCTGTAACAGAGGTGCTCGTAGAAAAGACGATTCGGGCAGCTCGTTCTCATGGAGCGAAGCAGGTACTGCTGGCCGGGGGCGTCGCGGCGAATCGCGGATTGCGTGAGCGACTGCAAGCAAGGTGCGAGGCAGAAGGAATTCCGTTGGTGATTCCACCGTTCTTACTATGTACGGACAACGCTGCGATGATTGCGGCAGCAGGCTTTATCAAGTATGAAAAAGGACAGTTTGAAGGGCTTGATTTGAACGGAGTCCCAAGCTTGTCGCTTTCTGAGCAATAGAGTGACCAGATGAAAAGCATCTCTGAGGTTGAATCAGAGATGCTTTTTTTGTTTGTTTAAACGAGCGGCTGCAGTGGGGGAAGAAGCACATTTCCAGTCTACGCTTCGGCCTACGCCCCGCAAGGGGAGGGAGACTGCCCGCTCCGGAATAAATGGCGGGAGCGCTTCAAAAGTAGTTACCTCGAAGAGGTATTCGCAGAGGTTGAAGCTAAAAACACTCCCACCATTTATCCCTCCGCTCGGTCGGGCTCCAGAGGCGCTTGGACTGGAAAGGCGCTTCTTCCCAGGCGGCTTTTCTCAACACTCTTCACTTCCTCAAAATAAGGAGCTGCTTCGTCTCCCGTCAGCATTTTTTTCAGCCAAGGAAGTAACTCTTTATCGTTCATGGGGGCCCCTGCAGAACGTATTACACGCCTATATTCGCTTACAAAGGCAAAAAGGTTCAGTTGTTTCCGGCCATCTACCTTGATTTATCCACATCATAGGATAACTTTCTGGATTGTTCACATATACTCCTGTGAATACTGGTGATAACACGAGAAAATGACCGGGAAAACCGCATGTACTCTGTGGATTGTTCTGTGGAAAATGTGGATAAAAAAGTCGAGTTATCAACAGGAGGGAGACTCGTGAGAAAGAAACTCGCGCTGATTTGCTTGTCGTTCCTGATATTGTTTCTAGCTACAAATATAGGAAAATCATTGGTAGCAAAGGAAAAACAACAGGTCATCATGCTGTTTGTGGAGGGGATGTCGTTTCATGATCTGGAGCAGCTCAAAAAGTTATCTACTGTGGATAAATGGTTGGATGCTGCAGTAGCTGGGGCTCTATCCATAAGAACACCCGGATCGCGCACAGCCGCAAACGGCTACCTGCTCATGGGGAGCGGTGGTCAAGCGCTTTACTCTGAAAAGAGCGGGACAGGCTATCATCCGTATGAAGCGCTATCGTCCAGGGAAACAGCCGGTGAACGGGCACAAGAGCTAGGCAGTGATCAGGCGCGGGAGGTGGCGCGCTCCTCGATCATTTTTCCGGGTATTTTCCGGCTCTTGGCAGATAATCAGGAGAAGCCGTATTCTGCGCAAATCGGGCTTCTTGGGACCGTGCTTGCTGCAAACAACATTCAGGTTGCTTTATACGGAAACGGTGACTATGAGGAAATCCGACAGAGACATGCCGTTCTGTTTGCGATGGATCAGCAAGGAAGGGTTCCGACAGGGGACATTTCTACAAAAAGCATGGGGCTCTTTCGTGGCTATCCGTACGGGATCAAGACAAACTACACCTACCTGCTTGAGAAAATCCACAGCGAGCGTCAAGCGGGCTTGATCATTGCTCAACTCTCAGATTTATCCCGGTTATACCAGTTGAGTGCGGATATGGACCCAGGTCAGTTTACCCGGCAGTATCAGCGCGTTTTGCGTGACTTTTCCCTTTTCCTTGACCAACTTCTCGAGAAACGTAAACCACACCAACGCATTGTATTGGCGTCACCAGCCGTCAATCATGTGGCGACAAAAGAAAAGGCTCTCTTAACTCCCGTGTTCATTTGGGGAGAGAAAGCGAGTGGAGTTTTGACATCCGCTACCACGAGGCAGTCGGGATTAGTCAGTGGACTCGATATGGTACCAACTATACTGTCTTGGCTGGACGTACCTGTACCCAAAGGGTTGGCTGGTCATGTCATACGTATCGAAAAAGGCAATGGTCTCACTGCCCTTCAGAATCAGGTAGGCGAGATTCATCATACATATGCGACACGGCCAGCAGTGCTCTATACCTACGTCATGCTGCAGATTGTTATTGTTGGGTGTGCGGTTGTTCTTTGGTGGTTTGGGCGGAGGAGAGAAGGGGCAGGTCTTTTGCGGCTTCGTAGAGGAATACGTCTCGCGCTACTGGCTTTATTATGGTTTCCCGCATTGCTTTTGGCAGAGAGCCTGCTCGACTGGCAGGTTTCTGGCGCGGTAGTCTTGGGGGGGCTCATCATGACTGCCCTGATCGCGGCTTTTTGGCAGGAAGCCCACGCTCTCCCGCGAATCGTGATGACGGTTAGCACAGTGACGACAGCCATTTTGCTGGTGGACGGATGGACGGGCGCTCATTTGATGAGGCAATCGTACCTCGGGTATGATCCAGTAATCGGAGCGAGGTTTTACGGGCTAGGAAATGAATACGAAGGGGTCCTGATCGGCAGCACGATCATGCTTGTGGCTTCGCTGTACGAGAGAATGCGTGGGGGACACAAGGATCTATATCGGGAAAATAAATGGTTGCCTGCTGTTTCCGCAACCATATACAGTGTCGTGCTTTATTATATGGTGGCACCGAACCTAGGAACGGACGCAGGCGGTTTTCTTGCGGGGATGATCGGATTTTCCGTGGCATTGTCACGGCTTGAGAGCTGGCGAATCGGCAAAAAAGGCCTCCTGCTGTTGGCAGGCGGCCTAGTAATGGGTGTATGCAGTTTGATGGCGATCAGTCTCATGTCAGATCAGCCCTTGACCCATGTCGGACGGCTTTCTCAGCAGATTGTACATGGTGAATGGTCCGAGGTAGGGCAGATGATTGAACGCAAGCTGGCGATGAATCTCCGTTTGATTCGCGTTTCCATTTGGAGCAAAGCATTTGTCGTCTCCCTAATTGCACTAAGCGTTCTCACCTTGAAAAACGACCGCTTTTTGCACCATCTGGCGAAGGACACGCCTTACTTGGTCAAAGGCTTTGCTGGTGTCATTGTCGGTGCACTGGCTGGGCTGATCCTCAATGACTCAGGCATCGTCACAGCAGCCACCTGCATTACCTTTCTAGTGGTTCCTGCTCTCTATGCCGCCTTGGAGGAGCCTGCGCAGGAGCGCTGTTCTACGTAAAGACGGGATTACTCTTCTGTTAGCGCGCTCCACTCGTCATACAACTGCTCCAGTTCTTCTTTGGCAGCATGGATTTGATCGTTGCGTTCTTTTGCCTGCACATGATCGCTATAAATTTCCGGGAGACAGAGCTCTTCTTCCCATTTGACAATGTCAGCCTCTCGTTTTTGGATCGTGACCTCAATCTCTTCCAAACGGCGCTGACGTTGACGCTCGCGACGTTTCGCTTCTTTATCTAGCTCATAAGAGGATTTCTCAGGCTGTGCCGCTACGGTACCGCCTTGTTTTTTTGCGGGCTGCGCTGCTTGTTCGGCTGCGAGCTCTTCCAGTTCCTGCTTTTTCTCCACGAAGTAATCATAGTTACCCAAATAGCTGGTCACGCCATCACCTGTCAGCTCTAGGACGCGGGTAGCAATCTTGTTTAAGAAGTAACGGTCATGGGACACAAACAGGATCGTACCCGGATAATCGTAAAGGGCATTCTCGAGCACTTCTTTACTGAAAATATCCAAGTGGTTCGTGGGCTCGTCGAAGATCAGGAAGTTTGCTTGCTTCAGCATGAGCTTTGCCAGAGAGACGCGTGCACGCTCTCCTCCAGAAAGGTCGCTGATCTTCTTTTGTACATCATCACCGCTAAACAAGAAGTTGCCGAGCAAGGTGCGGACGTCCTTTTCCAGCATGTTCGGGTACTCATCCCAAATTTCGCCTAGCACCGTATTCCGTTCGTTCAGGTTACGATGCTCCTGGTCGTAGTACCCGATCGTTACATTGCTTCCGAAATGAATATCGCCGCGCAGCTTAGGCAACTGTTCCACAATCGTTTTTAACAGTGTCGATTTCCCGATACCATTGGGACCGACTAAGGCCACACGCTCCTCGCGCTCGATTTCAAACGTAAGGCCCTGAGAAAGGACAGCATCCGGGTAGCCAATCGCGACGTTGTTTGCTTTCATCACAATGGTGCCGCTCATTTTCGCCACATCAAAAGAGAAGTGGACGGATTTGTTGTTCATGATTGGCTTGTCCAAGCGGTCGATCTTTTCCAACGTCTTGCGTCGGCTCTGCGCTCGTTTGGTCGTCGTAGCCCGAGCGATGTTTCGCGCGATGAAATCCTCCAGCTTGGCGATCTCTTCCTGCTGCTTTTCGAATCGCTTCAAATCCTGTTCGAGCCGAGCCGCCTTTTCATCGAGAAAGCGACTGTAGTTACCGACATAGCGGGTAGCGCGTGTCCGTTCGATTTCATAGACCACAGTCACGAGCTTGTCCAGGAAGTAACGGTCATGGGAAACGACGAGAATGGCGCCCTGGTAGTTTTGCAAATACGTCTCCAGCCAAGTCAGTGTCTCGATGTCCAGGTAGTTCGTCGGCTCATCAAGCAGAAGAATGGTGGGAGATTGGAGCAGCAGCTTGGCTAGTGCCAGACGAGTCTTTTGTCCGCCGCTCAATGTGCGGATCGGCGTCGTGTAATCGAAGTCCGCAAAGCGCAGGCCGTGCAGAACCCCACGAATCGCACCCTCGTAGCTGTAGCCGCCCTTTTCCTTAAAGGCTTCCGAGCGGTGAGAGTAGCTTTCCAACAGTTGCTGGTAACGCTTCTCATCAGCGAGAATAGCTGGATCACCCATTTTGGCCTCGAGCTCACGAAGCTCCAGCTCTTCTTTTTGCAGATGGGAAAAAACGCTCAACAGCTCATCCCAGATCGATCGTTCCGATTCAAGGCCACTGTTTTGTGCCAAATACCCGAGTGTAACATCCTTTGGAATGCGGATAATTCCTTTGTCGTAGCTTAGTTCGCCGGCGAGGATCTTCATCAGGGTCGATTTGCCTGCACCGTTTACGCCAACCAGACCAACCCGTTCCCCAGTTTGAATTTGCAGGGAGATGTCTTGTAGAATGGTTTCGATACCGTACGTTTTTTCTATATGTTCAGCTTGTAGCAAAATCATCGGATTCACCTCTTTATATACTAATGTCAGTGTAGCCTAGAGAGAGCGCATGGGACAAGCCTCGTGGGAATGTCCCATGCACGTTACGAAAGAGGGAAGAGGTTGTCATGGACCAAAAAACGAATAAAAAACAGCTGCGAAGCCATATTTTGGAGAGCCGCAAGTCCATATCTGCAAAGGAACGGGAGCAGCTTTCCAGAGAGGTATGCAATTATTTGCTGTCTCATGAAAGGCTGGCTGATGCCAAAGCAATCATGGCTTTCCATCCTTTTGGAGATGAACTGGATATTCTGCCCTTTCTACATGAGGCAAAAAAGCGAGGCCAAGACATATGGCTGCCGCTCACAAATGTTGCCGAGAGACGTCTTATTCCCTATCGGTATACGGGAACGCACATGCTAAAGCAAGGAGTCTACGGGATTTGGGAGCCGGACCCTGCCCTGGCAGAGGAAGCGGATGTATCACACTTGGATGCGATCCTTGTTCCCGGCGTTGCTTTTGACAGCAAGGGCGGACGTATGGGGTATGGCGGTGGTTATTATGACCGCTTTCTGGCAACGCTGAAAAAGCTCCCGTTCTTGGTTGGAGTGGGCTTCTCTATTCAGGTTGTGGAGCATGTGCCCCTAGAGTCTCATGATGTTTTGCTAGATGCAGTTGTCACCGAAAAAGGTCTTCTGCATTTTTGAATGTTTTGTGTCAGTAGCTTTTTCATCCCTTCTACTGTCGCGAATGGTGCTATCCGCCAAGGAAAAACGACGAGACGTTTTTGACAGAAAAGTGTACAATACTATCGAATGAGAAACCGGAGGAATGTATCGTGAGCAAATGGAAGGTAGGCGTTATTTCTGCAAGTGATTCAATTGCCAGAGGAGATCGTGTGGACGATCGTATGCCAATCGTTCGTCATCTGACAAGGGAATGGCTTCAAGTAGATGTCGCTGTATACCGTGCCGTTAGTGATGATATGGAAGATTTGCAAGAACATATGATTGAGCTCGTAGACCGCGAAAAATGCGATCTGTTGATTGTTACGGGGGGCACGGGGCTTAGCCCGCGTGACGTTACGCCAGAAGTGACAGCGTGGGTCATTGACAGACCAGTCCCAGGCTTGGCCGAAGAAATGCGCCGGGCTGGTTTGAAGCAATCCCGACGGGCGATGCTGACCCGTGCAGTTGCGGGAACGAGGGGTAATTCGTTGATTATCAACCTCCCTGGTAACCCGAAAGGCGTAGAAATCTGTTTCAATGCGATTGGCGATATGCTGTCCGACGCTTTGCACATTTTGCAAGGAACGGGAGAAGCAAACGAAGATTGGGGAGGATTGCATTGGTAGAAAAACCTCAAATGCGGGAAGTGCCAGTGCGTGAAGCGATCGGAATGATGCTTCCTCACGATATGACGCAAATTTTGCCTGGAGAATTCAAAGGACGCTTGTTCAAAAAAGGGCATGTTGTCACCGAGGCGGATATTGAGCCGCTGTTGTCCATTGGCAAAGAGCATATTTACGTGCTGGAGATGCCAGAAGGCTACATCCATGAGGAAGAAGCGGGCGTTCGTATCGCGAAGGCTGTATCCGGACCAGGCTTGACCTTGACGCCTCCTTATGAGGGCAAGGTGTCGATGAAGGCCGCTAGAACAGGTTTGGCCAAAATCAACGAGGATGCTGTCCATGCGTTGAACAAACTCGAAGGAATTGCGTTCTCCACGATTTACGGCGATCAGGTCGTGCATCCGGGACATACATTGGCGGCTACGAGAATCATCCCGTTAATTATGGAAGAGTCTCGAATCATCGAGCTGGAGCAACTGGCCAAACAGTTTGACGAACCGATTGTACAAGTAAAAACGTTTCAGGATAAAAGAGTGGGACTTGTAACAACAGGGGGAGAAGTTTTCTCTGGCAGGATTGCAGACAAGTTCGGTCCTGTGATTCGAAACAAGGTAGAAGCTCTCGGCTCTACTCTAGTAGACCAGCGTTTTGCGCCAGATGACAAGGAAGCGATCGAACAACAGATTCATTCGTTCCTCGATGAAGGAGTCGATCTGATCTTGGTCACGGGTGGCATGTCTGTCGATCCAGATGACCGCACGCCGGGAGCGATTGCAGGAGTAGGAGCGGAAGTAGTGCGCTACGGTACGCCGATGCTGCCGGGCTCCATGCTAATGGTTGCTTACAAAGGCGATGTGCCGATTCTCGGTTTGCCGGGAGCGGTCATGCATGAAACGTTTACTTCCTTTGATGTATTTTTGCCGCGTATTTTGGTTGGGGAGCGAATAGTCGCTTCCGATATGACAAGACTCGGATATGGTGGTTTACGAAAGTGCTAGCTGGTTAGACTGGCAAATAACGAAAAGCAAACGACTTCACAAGAAAAAAGGAGTGAACAAGTATGAGCTCAATCGGGATTCCTGGATTAATCTTAATTTTAGTTTTAGCCTTGGTGCTTTTCGGTCCGAAAAAGCTTCCAGAATTGGGGCGTGCGGTAGGTCATACTTTAAAAGAATTCAAAAATGCTACGCGTAGTCTGACAAGCGACGATGAAGACGACGATGAGGAGAAAAAGCGCAAGGAGCTAGCCTCCAAAGAAGCGTCTGCCAAAACAACGCCGGTTGTCGCTGAGAAGGAAGCAGCGGAGCGGGAGCGAATTGAACGCGAAGTTCGTGAAAAAATGGAACGCGAGCGCTTGGAAAAAGAAATCCGCGAAAAGCTGGAGCTAGAGCGCCTGCAAATGGAAAAAGAGCAGAAGAACGCGTAACAGGTAAGGTTGGTGGTTACCATGAAGGATCAGGAAATGACAGTGGTAGAACACCTGACGGAACTGCGCAAGCGCATCATATGGGTGCTGGCCGTGTTTATTGTCGCACTGGTCGTCGGGTTTTTCCTCGCCGGTCCACTCGTGGATTATTTAAAGCAAGAACCGATTGCGGATGGCGTGCCCATTGTCTCGTTGCATCCGTCAGACGCACTTCGTGTTTACATGCAGGTTGCCTTCATAGTGGGCGCTGTCATCACACTGCCTGTAGCACTTTATCACGTTTGGCGTTTTGTTTCGCCAGGGATGGAAGTACAGGAAAAGCGCGGGACGCTTTATTTCATCCCGGCGGCTTGTTTTCTGTTTATCGTTGGTATCCTGTTTGGCTACTACGTCGTTTTTCCGATGGTCATGCAGTTTATGACCAGTATTACAGCGTCGATGGGTGCAGACCCGAACTACGGAATCGCGCAATACTTTGGTTTCATGTTTAATATGGTCATTCCGTTCGGGATACTGTTCCAGCTGCCGATTATCGTCATGTTCCTGACGAGACTGCGCATCCTCAATCCAATGAGGCTGGCAAAGGCACGACGCTACGCTTACTTTGCACTAGCTGTAGTCGGGATTACCTTAACACCTCCTGAGATTGTCAGTGATATTCTCGTGATCATCCCTTTGCTGCTGCTGTACGAGCTGAGCATTTGGTTATCCCGTGTTGTGTATCGCAAGCAATTGAAAGAACAAGAAGCGTGGGAACAAGAATACGGCGGTCTGGAAACAAACGAACCCGTTCAATAATAAGCGTTGAAAAAAGTCTTCTGTCCCGAGTGGCAGAGGACTTTTTTTGTATTTCAGCAGAAATTGGGAAATACTACGGAAGTTATGATCCGGGAGGTGCTGAATATGTGGCTGATCGTATGCTTGGCGTTGCTCTTTTCTGGGAGTACTGCTAATGCCGCCGGGCTGGGGGAGCCTATCGAACTGTTTGATACGGACAAAAAGCGCGTTGTGGCTAGCTTTGAAAATACATCTGGCTTTCAGGAGGAGGCCCAGCAGATTTTGCAGAGTGTGAGCGGGCGGGTCTTGGAGTTTAATCCATCGTTGGATTCCGCCATGATCGTGAAAATTCCGCTTGTTCCCCCAAAGCCAATAAAGCTAAAATCCGCTAATCTCGATGCGATGATTGCAGAGATGTTTGTCATCATGCCCAAAAAAGGGGAGCGTCGTCCGTGGCTAATTCTGCACACGAAAGAATATGAGACGGTCGTTGTGGAGTTTACTGAAAAAGTTGACCACCTGAGGGAACAGGTGAAATTGCCGTAAAGTGGCGCTTCTTCTTGCAAAAACAAGCCCGGTCGTCCATAAAAAGCGACGAAACCGGGCTTTTCGATTATTTCATGGGAGTGAGGAAGGTTTGGGTGAAGTAGTCTGTATATACGCCCACTCCTAACTGGGTGAAGCCTTTTTCGAGTACGTTTTTGCGATGACCAGGACTGTTCATCCAGCCTTCATGGGCTTCGATGGCATCTGTGTAGCCTGCTGCAATATTCTCTCCGGCCATGCTGTAAGCGAGAGAGGCACTTTTCATGCGGTCAAATGGATTACTGCCGGTAGTCGCAGAGATGTGATCAAAGAAATTGTTGCCCTCCATGTCTATGCTGTGTTTTCGTGCCACATCGGCAGCTTTTTCGTTCCATTGAAGGGGCGGAAGCTTGTATCGGTAGCGGGAAACATTGACCAGATCGAGGATTTGCCGCTCAGATGCAGCATTGACCTGCTCTCGTTCACCGACACGAAGCGGCGGGGGATCAAAATTGGGTGCCTGACCTTGATAGGTCCATTTCGTTTCGTAAAAACTGCCGCGCAATAGCATTTGCGTATCCATCATACGTACGGCGGTGACTTTGTTGCCATTCTGCTTGTCCAAGTAATAAATGAAGGGTGTGCCATCTTTCATGACAAGAGGGCGTTGCTGCTTTTGATTGGTAATCTGGATTTGTGCCCCCTGAAAAGAGAAGGAAACAATGTTTTGTACATTCAACTGACGCTCGAGTGATTGCTGGCTGGTGCCAACTCCGATGTTTCCGAGCTTTGCTGTCGGAGCAAGAGAGTACACATCGACGACTTTGTCATTTGCGATGCCGACTTGAATGTATCGGGCAGGCTCACGATTGTACACCCACCATTGATAGCCGAGACTGCTTGGCTCTTTGCGGGCAGGCTCACCTAACAGTTTGTGTACATCCTCAGAAGAAATGCCGAGAGCTATATCAAAAATCGTGTTAGGCTTCTCCTCTCGGATGGGTACTGCAGGTGGATTGGTTGTTGCAGGCTTTTGGGGAAGCGGCAGGGAGGCAGGGACTGCATCGGGTGTAGTCTGTTTTTCAGGCTGTCCGATTGAGAATACAGGAGGTTGACCGACCCAAGCAGTTTGGGAAGTTTCATCCCAACCGATAGGCTTATTCAAGTGGCGACTGATCATGGACAGAGGTACATATAGCGTTCCTTTGTATTCTAAGGAAGCTGGTATTTCCTTGCCATCCTCCGTGTAGTACCCGGACTTTTCGCTTGCGACGATTTCACGGCCATCCCAATAGATGGAGGCTGGGTTAAGATTGACCCGTATAAAGGAAGTAGTATCTGAAGTGAAGAGACGGCTGATTCCCAAGACTCCCAGGGCTATTAAGCCAATCCAGAGCCATTTGTGCATGGAACAATTCCCTCCTTGGCGAGCTTGCCTGATTCTATGTTTCATTTATATGAGCGTGTCCGAATACTAGAACCTTTTTGCTAGAGGATGCAATTTGATAGGGGGAAGAGTAGTCAAGCAGTTGCAAATGGAAAAAAGTGAGGGAAACTACTTGCAAAGTACATAGTGATTCATTATTATAGGAATTGGGTGTTAGCACTCATAACAGTCGAGTGCTAACAACAGAAATATTGTTTACCTACATTTTTTGAGGAGGGTGTTTTTAGTGCTTAAGCCATTGGGTGACCGTGTGGTAATCGAAGCTATCTCCAAAGACGAAACGACTGCAAGCGGTATCGTTTTGCCTGATTCTGCAAAGGAAAAACCGCAAGAAGGCCGCGTAATCGCAGTAGGTTCTGGCCGTGTTGCTGACAACGGCGAGCGCATCGCTTTGGAAGTAAAAGAAGGCGATAAAGTAATCTTCTCCAAATACGCTGGTACTGAAGTAAAGGTAGACAACAAAGAATACCTCGTGCTGCGCGAATCCGATATCCTCGCGATCATCGGTTAAGGCTCTTAACATAGGAAGTCGAACGAATAAACACATAACAGGAGGTTGAGTTTAGATGGCTAAACAAGTCAAATTCTCTGAAGACGCTCGCCGCTCCATGCTCCGCGGTGTTGAAACTTTGGCAAATGCGGTTAAGGTAACCCTCGGTCCAAAAGGCCGCAACGTGGTTCTTGAGAAAAAATTCGGTTCTCCGTTGATCACTAACGACGGTGTTACCATCGCGAAAGAAATCGAACTGGAAGACGCTTACGAAAACATGGGTGCGCAACTGGTTAAAGAAGTTGCTACCAAAACCAACGACATCGCTGGTGACGGTACAACAACTGCAACTGTACTTGCTGCAGCTATGATCCGTGAAGGTCTGAAAAACGTAACTGCTGGCGCTAACCCAATGGTTATCCGTCGTGGTATGGAAAAAGCAGTTCGTGCAGCTGTAGAAGAAATCAAATCCATCGCGAAGCCGGTTGAGAACAAATCCTCTATCGCGCAAGTAGCTGCTATTTCCGCTGACGATCCAGAAGTAGGTAACCTGATCGCTGAAGCAATGGAAAAAGTGGGCAAAGATGGCGTAATCACTGTTGAAGAATCCAAAGGATTCGTAACAGAGCTGGAAGTAGTAGAAGGTATGCAATTTGACCGTGGCTACGCTTCCCCTTACATGATCACTGACACTGACAAGATGGAAGCGGTTCTGAACAACCCTTACATCCTGATTACTGACAAAAAAATCTCCAACATCCAGGAAGTTCTGCCTGTACTCGAGCAAGTCGTACAAAGCGGCAAACCACTCCTGATCATCGCTGAAGATGTTGAAGGCGAAGCGCTCGCTACTCTCGTAGTGAACAAACTGCGTGGTACCTTCACAGCTGTAGCGGTTAAAGCTCCTGGCTTCGGCGACCGCCGCAAAGCTATGCTGCAAGACATCGCTGCTCTGACTGGCGGGGAAGTAATCACGGAAGAGTTGGGTCTGGACCTGAAATCCGCTAAGCTGGAGCAACTGGGCCGCGCTGGCAAAATCGTGGTTACAAAAGAAAACACAACTGTTGTTGAAGGTGCTGGCGACAAGGCTTCCATCGAGGGCCGCGTAAGCCAAATCCGTCAACAAATCGAAGATACTACTTCCGATTTCGATCGCGAAAAACTGCAAGAGCGTCTGGCTAAATTGGCTGGCGGTGTAGCAGTAATCAAAGTCGGTGCAGCTACTGAAACCGAACTGAAAGAGAAAAAACTCCGCATCGAGGACGCTCTGAACTCTACTCGCGCAGCAGTAGAAGAAGGTATCGTACCTGGTGGTGGTACTACTTTGATCAACGCAATCAAAGCGGTTGAAGCGATCAATGTAGGTGGCGAAGAGGCTGTAGGTGTACAAATCGTACTCCGTTCCCTGGAAGAGCCAGTTCGTCAAATCGCTGCGAACGCAGGACTCGAAGGTTCTGTAATCGTAGAGCGTCTGAAAAAAGAAGCAGTGGGCATCGGCTTCAACGCTGCAACTGAAGAGTATGTAAACATGCTCGAAGCTGGTATCGTTGACGCGGCGAAAGTTACTCGCTCCGCACTGTCCAACGCTGCATCTGTAGCGGCTATGTTCCTGACTACAGAAGCAGTAATTGCTGACAAACCAGAAGAAAACAAAGCTCCTATGGGCATGCCAGATATGGGTGGCATGGGCGGTATGGGCATGATGTAAGAAAGCGGCTCGCCGTTTTCTTCAAAGAGAGGCAGACAAATCGTCTGTCTCTTTTTTGTGCGTGGCTTAATGCTGCCAATGAAACTGACGATCGTGGGGATAGTTCATCTGATCGGAGTGTGAAGGGCGAAGAATTTAGCACCATTCTGTTAGGCGTGCTTACACTATCTGGGGAGTATCGAAGGACTTACGTCGGGGGCGATAAAATGAGCAAACGCTGGATTAGCTTTGATCTGGATGGAACCTTGATGCAAAACCCATTTGGAGCGTGGGTATTTCCAGAGATTGCGCGTGTAATCTCCGGTCAGTTAGGAAGAGAGCATGATATTGTTTCAGAAATGGTAACCGAGCATGAGCGGCGTATGTCCCAAGAACGCTACGTAGAAGCGTATGATTGGGATGATATCCTTGTTAGTAGATGCGATGCATTGTGTATAGAAAAAAAGATCGATATTGAATTGCTGGTTCGGAAACACTCTGTAATGCCCAAGGTTGATTTGCTCGAGGATGGAATTCCCCAGATGCTCGAGGAGATAAAGAAGCGAGGCTTTTCGTTGGCAGTAGTCACAAATGGCTTTTACAAGTTTCAGGCACCAGTAATGGAGGCATTAGGCGTGCTGGAATACTTTGATGAGATCATTACGCCAGAACGAGCAGGTACTGGCAAGCCGGACCCAGCTATTATGCAAAAACTGCAGGGACAAGTAATCGCTCATGTAGGAGATCGCTTGGATCATGACATTCAACTTGCTAACCGCAGTCATGTAACCTCTATATTAATAGAACGAAAATTGCCAGAGGAATTGTTGAGGCTCCAACCGCAGATGCGCGCAAATGATCACGGAATGCGTTTGTTTTGCTTGGAGAAGTGGAGGAGGGAGTGCAAGAATCCTTTATTGTCAGAGCTTCCGGAGCTTTTCATGCCGCGAATTGTTATTCGTTCTATGGGAGAATTGCTGTCTGCTCTGGATGAACAGGGGATGGGATAAAATTCTTGGTAATAATGCTTGCGTTTTTGCTTCCCGCTTGGTATGATAACTCTTGTCGCTTTTGAAGGGAATTTTAGAGAGAATGAAAAAAACTTCGAACTTCTAAAAATAACCCTTGATTTTCAAAAGAAGATCTGATATAGTTTAAAAGGTCGGCGCTACAAGCGCTAACGACGAAAGAAAAGTACGATATGC
>NZ_CATKQT010000007.1:0-118386 GCF_949767855.1 Brevibacillus sp. IT-7CA2 | reverse complement strand
TAGTCAGGACGACTGAGTGTCAGTGTTGCCACAGGACGTGGCGCTTTTAGCTGACCTTCCTTGTCCATTAATATAAGTGGTGGAGGCTGACGGGATCGAACCGCCGACCCTCTGCTTGTAAGGCAGATGCTCTCCCAGCTGAGCTAAGCCTCCAGGACCGCTGCGATTGCAGGGCATTTTGCTAGGTGACCCGTAGGGGATTCGAACCCCTGTATGACAGCGTGAAAGGCTGCTGTGTTAAACCGCTTCACCAACGGGCCATTTCTAAGAAAGTGATGGCGGATGGAGTGGGATTTGAACCCACGAGACGGTTCGACACCGCCTACACGATTTCCAATCGTGCTCCTTCGGCCGCTCGGACATCCATCCGTATATTTGAAGTGGATCAAAGCGATCCGCTTGTTTGCCTTTCAGAATTCATATGTTAGCATGCATTCATCTGAAACGCAAGAACTTTTTTAAATAAACTTAAAAAGTTCAATGTGACATAACTTTTCTACTAGGCACAATAGCCATTGTAGCGCGTGGAGCATTTGCTGTCAACGAAAAGTAATGAAAATCTCAACTTTTTTCTCTGTCCCCATCCACGGATGTGAATTACGTACATATCATTACCTGTCAGTAGCAATGTTACTCGCCGAATACCACTCTTTTTGTCGAGCCAGCTCGTATCTACACTAACAAGAGAACTCACCATATGGAATGCTGAAATGGTATAATTTAACTTAAGACAAGACTGGCGGTGGAAGACCACGGCACAGCTTCCTGTAAAGGGGGTGATGCTGATGGTCTCTCTCGGCACGCTTTACCTTTTCCTAAAAGTACTGGCAACCTTGCTAAGCCTCTGGTTTAGCAGCAGGAAGCTCTACCGATGGATAAGAAAGTGGCGTAACAAGCGAAAACCCACCGCCTAAGGTTGACCGCCTGACGGTGGGTTCGCTGTTTTTGTAATCATGCGCGCCGTGGGTGTGCCACAGCTTCTTGTCTCAGGAGCCTTGCCGCTGCAACGGTTATTGGCTCCTTTATTTATATGTCGGATCATCAATATCTCTACCAGTAGTTTAACACCCTTTTTCCATTCCATACAACATTAGCAACGATTTACAAGTAGAAAGGATTTGAATTAGATGACCTCAATTCGTCTAGCTACTCCTCAAGACATTCCTGCTGTCTGTACGATTGATGCAATGGTGCTCGGTTCAACCAGCCGTTCAACTGAACTTCAAGAAGCCATCGCGCAAGGGCATTGCTACTTGGCGTTAATCGACATGAATATCGTCGGTTTTTCCATCATCAATCAATCGTTTTTTAAGAACAGCTTTATTCATCTACTCATTGTTCACCCTCACTATCAGAACCGAGGGGTTGGCGAGGAGATGATGCGCTATCTGGAAACGATCTCCCCTACAGAGAAATTGTTCACTTCTACTAACCTTTCCAACGAAAAAATGCAACGTCTCTGTCTGAAGCTCGGATACGCTCATTGCGGAACCCTGACTCACCTAGATCCAGATGATCCTGAAATGTTTTTCTGCAAATATGTTCGACATCCACTATGATTGATTCCGCTCATAGATCAAACGAAGTCCTTTTAGCGTTAGATTCTGATCCACGACATGGATACAAGAGGTCTCATTTGCAAAAAGTGCTGCCAGCCCTCCCGTAGCAACTACGGTAGGGCTGGTACCGTATTCATCCATGATTCTTCGTACAATGCCTTCGACCTGACCGACGAACCCATAGAAAATGCCGGCCTGCATCGCCGCTATCGTATTGCGCCCGACTACACTTGCAGGCTTGGCGATTTCGATTCGCGGCAGCTTGGCAGCACGAGTGAAGAGTGCCTCAGTCGATATTCCAATGCCGGGAGCAATCGCCCCACCCCAATATTGCGCCCGCTCGTCCACATAGCAAAAGGTCGTCGCCGTACCAAAATCGACAACAATGAGTGGCGCACCATAATGATGAATCGCAGCAACAGCGTTCACGATTCGATCAGAACCTACCTCTCGCGGATACTCATACTTGATGTTCAGTCCCGTCTTGATACCCGGTCCGATAATCAGCGCTTTTTGTTGCATGTACTTCCCGCACATGCGTTCAATCGTGAGGTTTAAAGGCGGCACGACAGACGAGATAATTACGCCTCTCACCTCTTCAAAGCCAAGCCCCACGCTACCAAACAAGCTTTTGACGAGCATGCCGTACTCGTCTTCCGTTTTGTTACGATCTGTGGACACTCTCCAATGGTGTTGGAGCTCGTCGCCTTCATACAAGCCCAACACAATATTGGAGTTGCCTATATCGATCACCAATAACATCGTGGTCGCTCCTTACCGCTTGCGTGTATTCAGATCGAGGCTGATATCAAACGCTTTGACAGAATGAGTCAGAGCCCCTACTGAAATGATATCTACGCCTGTTTTTGCAATGTCACCAATCGTCTCCAGACTCACACCGCCAGATGCCTCAACAATGGCCCGTCCATTGATATACTCCACGGCTTCCACCATTTGATCGAGGGACATATTGTCGAGCATGATCGTATCTGCACCTGCTGCCAATGCTTCCTGAGCCTGTTCGAACGATTCAGCCTCTACCTCTACTGTCATCGTATGAGGAATAACCGCGCGTGCCGCTGCGACAGCCTGCGCGATACCGCCCGCTCCTTTGATATGATTGTCCTTGATCATCACGGCATCATACAAGGCAAAACGGTGATTATAGCCTCCCCCGACTCGAACCGCGTACTTTTCCAAAGCTCTAAGACCTGGCGTAGTCTTTCTCGTATCGACAACCCGTGCTTTCGTCCCTGCGACGGCCGTTGCGTATTCACTCGTTTTCGTGGCAATCCCAGACAGACGTTGCATTAAATTAAGTGCAAGCCGCTCCCCGCTCAAAATCGAACGAACCGAGCCGCTGACTTCGGCGATCTGTTGACCAACCTCGACTCTTGCTCCTTCTTCTACTTTTGCCTCAAAAACGAGGGCAGAATCAACCGTGGCAAATACTTGCTCTGCAATCGGCAAGCCTGCCACAACTCCCGCTTCCTTCGCATATAAAATGCCGACACCCTGTTCCGATTCAGGAATCGTGCTCATTGTCGTCACATCACCAAATCCTACGTCTTCCTGTAGCCATTCCTCTATTTTTCGCTGAAGCTCCCGTTTATTCCACATCATGTTTCTCACACTCCTCTTGGACACCATCTTCTACGGACTGGATCAAATGCTTGCGCCACAGCAAGTCGTCTTTATTCGGAAAATCAGTACGATAATGCCCACCTCTGCTTTCTTCCCGCAAAAGTGCCGCTCTCGTTGTCAGGACGGCAGCATTCAGCAAATTGAAGAATTCAAATGTTTCCAGGCTCTTAGGCTCGTACTGGTAGTATTGCTCCATTCGCGCAAGCTCTGTTAATGCTTTCGTTAATCCTTTATCGTCGCGCTTCACACTAACATGCCGCAGCATGAGCTTTTGCATTTTCAATCGTTGTTCACGTGTATTGAACGTTTGGGGCAGTTTTTGCTTGGAAACAACCTGGAAGGGATAAATGCTCGGCATATCAGCCAGCTGCTTGATCCGCTCCGCGATCCGGTGACCGAATACAACCGCTTCCGATAACGAGTTACTGGCCAGTCGATTCGCTCCATGTACCCCTGTGCAGGAAGCTTCCCCGCATGCAAAAAGCCGCTTCGTCGAGGTCTCGCCGTTCAAGTCAGTCTGGACCCCACCCATAATATAATGGCACGCAGGAGCTACTGGAATCCAATCTGTCACCATATTGAGCCCGTATTGTAAGCAAAAATTATAAATCGTCGGAAAACGCCGCTTAATAAGTTCCTCTGATTCATGAGTAATGTCAAGATACACAAACGTAGACTTCGTCTGTTCCATCTCAGAGACAATCGCCCGGGCGACAATATCACGCGGCGCCAGCTCTTTTTGCGGATGGTACTTGTCCATGAAGCGATCACCATTGCTGTTACGCAAAATGGCACCCTCCCCACGAACGGCTTCCGAAATCAAAAAGCGCGGGGCTCCCGGATAGTAAAGCGCAGTCGGATGAAACTGGATAAATTCCACATCTTTAATGCGAGCACCCGCCCGATACGCGATGCCGATTCCATCTGCCGTAGCGATTTGCGGATTCGTCGTGTAACGGTAAAGCTGACCTGCTCCTCCTGTAGCCAGCACCGTTGCTTTGGCTTCCAGGAAAAACAGTTCGCCATCCGGCTTCCGCACGAGGACACCCACGCATTCACCATCCTGCGTGATGACATCTACTGCAAAATGATATTCCAAAACCTGAATGTTTGGCTGCTCCTTCACACGCTTGGACAAAGCGCGGACGATCTCTGCCCCAGTGGCATCTCCATTCGCATGCAAAATACGTCGTTTGCTATGCGCGCCTTCCTGTGTCAGCTCGTACTGCCCTTGTTCATCGCGGTCAAATTCCGTTCCATATGCAATCAGTTCATGCAAGCGATCAGGGCCTTCATGCACCAGGACTTCCACAGCGTTATATGAGCAAAGACCTGCTCCAGCGATTAACGTATCCTGTCGATGAAGGGCAGGAGAATCTGATTGGGCTGTTACAGCAGCGATTCCTCCCTGAGCCCAGCGTGTGTTACTATCATCGAGTCCCTTCTTGCTGATCAACACCACATCCGCATACTCACTCGTTTGCAACGCCGTATACAACCCAGCAATTCCTGCTCCAATAACAGCTACATCTGCCCTCATCCGAGGTAAGGTGTGCAAATCAAAGTCCACAATATAACGGGGAATCATGACTGTGTCCCTTCTCTCTTGTAACTGATGATTTTCCACCCATTATAGCAAATACACGCTTGAAGGAGATGCAAAAAAAGAGCGCCCGCAAAAGCGAGCACTCCCCTCTATCCGATTAATTCGAATGCGTTACACATTCCTTACACGTGCCATATACCTCGAACTTGTGCCCCGTCACCTGAAACTCTTCCGGTACCGCGGAAATGATATTCATCGGACATCCTGGCAAAGAAGAAGTCTTTCCACATTCTGTACAAATCACATGGTGATGATGGTGTCCATCTGTCGAACAGGCCAAACGGAATCTGCCTTCCCCGTCCAGCTCCGTCTCTTCCAGAATCCCTAGCTCAACAAAAGTGGAAATGTTGCGATAGACGGTATCGAAGCTGAGTGTTGGATACTGCTCCTTGATTCTCTCCATAATATCTTTGGCAGACAGGTATCGCTTCTCGGCCGCGCAGATTCGAATCATCTCCTCCCGCTTGCCGGTATACTTGAAACCATGTTCTTTCAATATTTGCAGCGCTTCTTCTACTTTCATCGACAAACACTCCTTCCTTTTGTCATATTCGGATAACTCTTACCGGAAAGCGACCCGCAGCTTCTTTACACCCAATACAACCAGCATAACCAGTACTGCCATCAGTACAATTGTACCACCAGATGCCCAATCTAGGAGATAGGCAAAATACAAACCGCTCAACACGGAAAACTCCGCGAACAAAATCGACAAGAAAATCGTTTGACGAAAGCTTTTCGCGATTTGCAGACTGGCAGCCACCGGAAGGGTAATCAGCGCCGAGATTAACAAGACACCGACTATACGCATGGAAGCCGCAATCGTCAGAGCGACGAGCACCATGAACCACAGGTTGATCGAACGCCTTGCCACGCCGGAGACGCGAGCGAATTCCTCGTCGAAGGAGACCGCGAAAAGCTCCTTGTAAATCAACAAAACTGTCCCTAAAACGACAACTGCCACACCAATCAGCGCATACAAGTCTTCGATGGACACTGTTACGATTTTTCCGAACAAGTACGAGTACAAGTCTGCATTAAAACCGTCTGCGATACTGATCAATACCGTAAACAGCCCAAGCCCCGCGGACAAAATAATCGGAATCGCCAAATCTTGATACGCTTTGTACACCTTACGCAGCCGCTCGATAAACAACGAACCAATCACTGCAAACAACATTCCGAAAAACAGCGGATTGACTGCGGAGAAGAAGGCCACCTTTTTCGAAATGAGCATCCCGGCAGCTACACCGGACAGCGTGACGTGTGACAAGCCATCTGCCATCATCGACAAGCGACGAACAATGAGAAAGGTGCCCAAAATAGGGCAAATCAGACCAATTAAAACCCCTGAAAACAGGGTATACCGCAAAAAGTCATACTGCCACCAATCAGCAAGCATGTGCATATTCCTTCTTTCTTACCTATTTACAAAGCTTAATGATGATGAGACAGCAGTCTGACCGAATCACCGTACATACTTTGCAAGATTTTTTCTTGGTTATGCTCAAAATCGTGCGCCGTTCCGTGGAAGTGAATTTTCTTCTGCACACAAGCCACCTTGGTCACCCATTGCGACATGACTCCCACATCGTGGCTGACGATCATCATCGTCAATCCGTTCTCTTCCTTCAGCGAACGAAGCAAGCTGTAAAATTGATCGATCGATTCCTGATCGACCCCGACTGTTGGCTCATCGAGGATCAGCAGCTCCGGTTCAGCTACGAGAGCTCGTGCTATGAATACGCGCTGCAATTGCCCGCCGGACAAGTTGCCGATTCGTTGATCCAGCTTTTCCAGCAAGCCGACACGCTCCACCGCAGCCCGTACACTCTCATGATGCTGACCCGTCAGTCTGCGAAAAAGGCCCACTTTGCCGACCAATCCAGATGACACGACTTCTCGCACCGTCGCCGGAAATCCACCCGCTCCATGCGCGACCTGTTGAGCAACGTATCCAATGCGATTCCATTCACGAAACTTGGATAGTGGTTGCCCGAACAGCTCCACTGTCCCTTTGTTTGGCGTCAACAGACCCAAAATCAGCTTCATCAGCGTAGATTTTCCTGATCCGTTCGGCCCGACAATGCCCACAAAGTCTCCGCGTTCCAGTGTGAATTCAACCTCATCGAGAACCTGTTTGTCTTCATATTGAAAGGAGACGCCTGTGAGCTTAATGACGGGCACCTCTTGTTTATTTGGTTCCATGAAATATCCATCCCTTAAATCGGATTTGTTCTTATTTGATCCCCTTCATCGTACTACGATTTTGCCCGAACCACAAGCATCCTACTAATGAATGAAAAAATGCCGCTTGGCAAGCGACATCTTTTCGAGGGAAAGCTTATTGGAGTGCAGTCTTTAATGTATTCATATTGTCGCGCATGATGGACAGGTAATCACGGCCTGCCTTTACATCGTCTTCCGTCAAACCTTCCAACGGATTAAGCGTGGCTGTCTTCACGCCAGCTTCCTTCGCAATCACTTCCGCTACCTTCGGAGAAACCAGCGTCTCGAACAGCACATACGAAATGTTATGTTCTTTTATATGCTCGACCAAGCTCTTCAACTCAGCCGTGGATGGCTCATCAGAAGGATTGACCCCAGAGATCGATACTTGCTCCAACCCGTAGCGTTTTGCCATATAACTGAATGCGCTATGAGAAACCATGAATTCTTTCTTCGGCGCTTGCGTAACCATATCTTTGAACTCTTTATCCAGCTGCTCCAGGTCTTTTGCTAGTTGTGTGTAGTTCTTTTCGTAATCGGCAGCGTGCGCTTGATCCTTTTGCACGAGCGTATTTTTGACCTTCTCTGCCTGTGCCTTCAGTTGCATCGGATCGAGCCATACATGAGGGTCCAGATCCCCGTGGTCATGTCCTGCTTCTTCTGCGTGACCTTCTTCTGTGTGTCCTTCTCCTTCATGCTCATGCTCAGCTGCACTAATCAGCTCGAGACCTTCCGTCGCATTAACGATCGTGGTCTTGTTTTTGTCGAGGTTGGTTACAGCCTTCTCTACCCACAGCTCCAAACCACTGCCGTTATAGGCGAAGATATCTGCTCCAGACAGAGCGACCATGTCTTTTGCAGTTGGCTCGAAATCGTGAGGCTCTACACCAGCGGGAACCAGATTCGTTACCTCCACGTGTTCACCGCCGATTCGCTTCGCTACATATTCCAAGGGGTAAATAGTCGTGTATACTTTTGGCTTCCCGGACGCGTCACTGCCAGTTTGCGGAGTACCAGTCGTTTCATTCGCTGCTCCACATCCCACCAGCCCCACTGCCGTAATGAAACTGAGGGCTGCCAACATAGCTCTTTTCATTTATATTTCCTCCTGCTCCAATTCAAAATGATTCCGATTTACGTTCTCGTCGTTTTTCATTATACGGAGAGGAGCCTAAAAAGTAAATAGGATTTATTCCGATTTAAATATCATAAGTGTGCATCTTCTCTCCCAGCTTCACAATTTCTCCATCTCATTATGATAAAATAACTGGCAGGAGGTATGTCCAAGATGAAACGTAAATCATGGTTAGCCATTACTTTTATCACCGCAGCTCTGCTTACTGCCGGCTGTGGCTCTAATGATCAAGCTGAACAGAATAAAAGCGATCACACGCAACACGCTCCCAATGGTGATTTGCAGGAATTGACTGCTTCCGCTGATCAGCTACCGAAATTTTTAGACAACCAAGACCCTGTCATTATTGGATCCTACAAAGTTGCTGCGGCAAACCGCGAGCTGCTCAAATCCATTCCATGCTATTGTGGCTGTGGTGAAAGTGCTGGACACGGGCATAATGGCAACTGCTTCATCAAAGAAGAAAAGTCTGATGGCTCCATCGTCTGGGATGACCACGGCACTCGTTGCGGCGTATGCATGGAAATCGCTGTTATTTCCGGTAAGATGAAAGAAGAAGGCAAATCTACAAAAGAAATTCGTGACTACATAGACCAAACCTATGGCCAAGGCTACGGAAAACCAACTCCTACTCCGATGCCTTCCTAAACACATATAACAAGACTTCCTGACGAGGAGGTCTTTCTTTTTTCCGTTTTATGGAATAAAATGATACATAGATATTCGAGGCATCGAAATCCGAGGTATAAGGAGGTAGCTATGGCAGTCAACAAAGAGTTGATGAAAGGCAGTACGGTCATTCTCATTCTTACCTTGCTGGAACAAAAAGCAATGTATGGCTATGAGATGATCAAGACGATGGAAACTAGCTCGAACGGTGTGCTGTCCCTTAAGGAAGGCACGCTCTATCCCATTCTCCATACCCTTGAGTCTGAAGGAAAAGTCGAGGCGTTTTGGAGCGAAGGTGAAGGAGAGCGAAAACGCAAATATTATCAAATCACCCGCGAAGGCAAGAAGCATCTCAAAGAGAAAAAACAGGAGTGGGAATCTTTTCGTACCGCTGTTGACTCCGTGTTGGGAGGACAGCCTACATGAGCGAAAACAAGCGAATTGCACATTACATAAAAGAAGTTTGCGATCAGATCAAAAACAAAGAGGTTCATCCAGCCATTACGCTAGAGTTGGGGAATCATTTCGCCGAAAAGATCGAGGATTATCGTGAGGCTGGGTATACGAAAGATGAAGCAACTCGGATTGCGATTGCGGAGATGGGTGATCCTGTCGATGTAGGGCGTCACCTACATCAAGCGCATAAACCGCGGATTGAGTGGGGGATTGTTTCTATTGTTGGAATCTTGCTAGCTATCGGGCTGGTTACCCTGTATTCTCTTCATATTGCGGAAGATAATCGTAATTTGATCGGGAGACAACTGGTCGGAATCATGATCGGAACAGTCGTACTCGTGGCGATTCTCTTTTGGGATTACAGTAAATTAAAGAGATATAGTAAGATTCTGTATTTCGGCACGATGATCTTACTCCTATATACACTGCTCGCAGGCAGACCTATAGCCGGTATCCAGTATCTAGACATCGGAGGTTCTCCACTCCATTTCATTGGAATCAGTCCCTTCCTGTTCATCGTAGCCCTCGCAGGAATTTTCACAGAGTGGAAGGAGCACAATCGCTACACCATCGTAAACGTGATTTCGTACTTCCTACCTCCTTGCCTGCTTCTCACGTTAGGCCAATATGAATTTGCCATTCTCTTATATGTCGGTGGCTACATCGCGCTCGTGATTGCCACTAAGCCTAAAAAGCTTGTTATACTGAGCTTCTTCGCTATGATTTTCGCGTGTGTCGGAGGGATGGTTTACCTGTTCGCTAAGCCTTATCAGCTAGATCGTCTGATTTACTTCCTGAATCCGTACCTCGAACCAGATGGAAGAGGATATATCATCATTCAATCCTTGAAAGCCATCCAGTCAGCTACCTTATGGGGACAAGGCTTCGGAGCCTCTCTAGATGCATTGCCCGCCCTTGAATCTGACTATATTTTTGCCTACATGGTGTATATCTTTGGACCAATTGTAGGGATAGCCTTTTTCATTCTGGGCGTTATGCTGTTGCTTCGTTTGCTCCATGCCATCAGAAGAGTAAAAGATGTATACGGATCCTTGCTGTTATCCGGTATGATTGTACTCTTTTTCACGCCGTTTTTCTGGAGTATTTTCATGACTGTCGGTCTAGCTCCCCCTATAACTGTGAATCTACCATTCGTTGGCTTTGGAATCGTGCATACCGTATTGCAAATGGCCTTGATGGGACTCGTCCTGAACATTTACCGACGAAAAGACATCCAGCCTTTGATCAAAGCCTCCTAATAGAAAAAGGGAGTAAAGCCCCTGCGCTCTACTCCCTTTTTGCATTTTATCAGACTGCCCCTTAAGCAGGCGCTACCGCAAGCATGCGCTCCAACGAAGCACGTGCCGCATCAGCAACATCCTTCGGAACAAAAATCTCCGGCTTCATATTCTCCAGCGCCTCGACGCACTTCTTCAGGTTGTTCACCTTCATATTCGGGCAAACGAGGTACTTAGAAGCGAAAATGAACGTTTTGTCCGGGCTGTCCTTTTCCAGCATGTAGCGTGTGCCATCTTCCGTTCCGATAATAAACTCTTTGTGCGAAGACTCACGGCAGTATTTCAAAATTCCGGTCGTGGAACCAACGTAGTCAGCCAGGGATACCACTTCTGGGCGGCATTCCGGATGAACGACAACCACAGCCTCTGGGTGCTGCTGCTTCAACGTCATAATGTCTTCTACAGACAGTTGGTCATGCGTATTGCAGTACCCTTCCCAAATAATCATTTTCTTGTCCGTGAATTGGGATACATAGTGGCCGAGGTTTTTGTCCGGCACCCAAATGATCTCATCGCTGTCGATCGACTCGATCACGCGCTTCGCGTTGGACGACGTACAGCAGATGTAAGTTTCTGCTTTGACATCCGCAGAAGTATTGATGTAAGCCACTACTTTTGCATTTGGATGCTGTGCTTTGAGCTTGCGGAGCCCGTCTACGTTCACCATGTCCGCCATTGGACAGCCAGCTCGTTCGTCGGGTATAATGACGGTCTTCTGGGGATTGAGAATTTTTGCACTTTCTCCCATAAAGTGAACCCCACAAAACAAAATCACATCGGCATCCGTTTCTTTCGCTTTCTGCGCCAATCCAAAGGAATCTCCAATGAAGTCAGCGACCTCTTGAATCTCGGGACGTTGGTAAAAGTGAGCAAGAATGATGGCATTACGCTCTTTCTTCAGCTGCAGCAGTCGTTCACGTAACTCAGCGTTGCGCTGGGCTTTTTTTTCTAACGCTAAAGCGTCCATGGAAAAAATCCCCCTACGGTGGTGTCATAATTTACGGTCATTGTAAGCGTATAACCTCACCTTGTCAACGTGGTACATTTTGAACGAAAAAAGCAGAAGCCGGCCTGTACAGAGGCAGTTTCTGCTTTTTCATTTTCTTATTCGCCTTTTTCTCCGAGAACGCGCTCCCGAATAAATCGGGCAACGCCTTCCTCATTATGGTGCGGGGCGATATATTTGGCGACCTGCTTGATCTCGTCAGAAGCGTTTTCCATTGCAACGGAATATCCTGCGCCTGTTAATGCCTCACGATCGTTTTCTGCATCGCCAAATGCCATGACTTTCTCGGGGGAGATTCCCCATTTCTCACAGAAGTATTGAAGCCCTTCCCATTTGGAAACCCCTTGAGGAATCACCTCAACATTCTGCTTGCCGGATGAAGTGATGGTCACTTGCTCGCTCCATGGCTTCAACTGCTCTTTCACCCACTCCAGACGATCCGGGTCTTGATGCCAGATGAAGAATTTGACGATTTCTACTTCCCCGGACTCTACTTTTTCCAGCATCTCTGCCAATGGCTCTACACGAGCGAGCCTGTAGTAAGGAAAATTCAAGATCGAGAATCCTTCCACAGATGCGTCCTCACTCATGGTCGCTTCCAAGCGTTCACGGTCTTCTTTGATCATCCAGCGATTGCTGTTGGTATCATGAAGCTCATAATATATCGTTTCTTGCCTCAGTGCATGGATCGCACCGATTACCATCTCAGTAGGAAGGAGCCATCGACGGACCAGCGTGCCATCCCCTTCGAAAACAGCGCCCCCATTGCTACAGACATACCCGTCAAAAGGAAAGGAATCGATCGGAATTTGAGCGGAGCCATACATCCTGCCCGTAGACAAAACGAGTTTGCAGCCTTGCTGTTGTAATTGGCGAAGTGCTTCTTTTGTTCCTTCTGTCAGCTTTGATTCGTGAGTCAGTAAGGTTCCATCCATGTCAAATGCAGCCATGCCTGGTGTAAGCAACATATCCAATCCCTCTCATTCGCTTTGGATTTGCCTTTGAGTCAACATAGTGGAGGAGAAGAAAAAGCGCAGTTCTCTTCGACTCTGACACGCCAGCAGGGGGATTCACTGGCCGTCTCCACTTAAAAAAGGGGACCGTCGAGACAAAGCCACCCTACGGGCGGAAGCTTCTCAAGGAAGAAGTGTTCGACAAGCGTGGTCCCCTTTTTTAAGTTCCGACTGGGGTGGCCTGTCAAGGTCTACGAGCCCTGCGCTTTTTCTTCTCACCAGCTTTATTGGTTCATCGACACCTTTTAAAAACGTAACCTAATACTTTCCGATATTGCAAAAAAGGGCACCTGAGGCGCCCCTTATTGTTTCGGTTCTTCGTTTGTATCTTCTTGCTTTGGTTCTTCTTTTACTTCTTCCAGCTTCGGTTGAATGTTCACGACCACATCTTTATTTGCATCTGGATCGTTATCCATTTTACCTGTTTCGATCAATTGCTTGATCTGCTCAGCATCGAGAGTCTCTACACGGAGCAGCGTGTTTGCAATCAGATCGAGCTGATCACGGTGCGTCGTCAGCAATTCGGTACACTTCGCGTAGCACTCGTGGATAATATTTTGCATTTCCTGATCGATTTCGTATGCAATCTGATCGGAGTAGTTACGCTCATTGCCATAGTCACGGCCCAGGAATACCTGTCCTTGACTCTTACCGAACTGCATAGGACCGAGCTTGCTCATTCCGTATTCGGTAATCATGCTGCGAGCGATAGCAGTCGCGCGCTGGAAGTCATTATGTGCGCCGGTACTAATGTCCCCAAGCACTATTTCCTCCGCAACACGTCCACCCAACAGACCGACGATTTTGTCGAGCAGGTCCGTTTTGGTAGCAAAGAAACGGTCTTCTTTCGGCAGCATCACTGTGTATCCGCCAGCTTGGCCGCGCGGAATGATTGTTACCTTATGTACCATTTCTGCATTTCTCAGGTGGTATCCGATGATCGTATGACCTGCTTCGTGGAAGGCAACCAGACGTCGTTCGTCTTCGCTCACTACGCGAGACTTCTTCGCTGGACCCGCAATCACGCGGTCAATCGCTTCATCTACCTCAGTCATGTTGATTTGCTTTTTGTTTCTGCGGGCAGTCAAGAGAGCTGCTTCATTCAACAAGTTCTCCAAATCTGCGCCCGTGAAGCCCGATGTACCGCGAGCAATCACGTCCAGCTTCACGTCTTCACCAATCGGCTTGTTACGGGCATGAACCTTGAGCACCGCTTCACGGCCTTTGATATCAGGACGATCAACTGTAATTTGACGGTCAAAACGTCCCGGACGCAAGAGAGCCGGGTCGAGAATGTCAGGTCGGTTGGTCGCAGCAATCATGATGATTCCTTCGTTTCCACCAAAACCGTCCATCTCTACGAGCAACTGGTTGAGAGTTTGCTCGCGTTCGTCGTGGCCGCCGCCGAGTCCAGCTCCGCGTTGACGACCCACGGCGTCAATCTCGTCAATAAAGATAATGCAAGGAGCATTTTTCTTCGCATTTTCAAACAGGTCACGTACGCGGGATGCACCCACCCCAACGAACATTTCCACGAAGTCAGAACCGGAGATACTGAAGAACGGTACACCAGCTTCGCCTGCAACAGCGCGAGCGAGCAAGGTTTTACCTGTACCCGGAGGTCCTACGAGCAGTACCCCTTTTGGAATACGAGCGCCAACCGCATTGAACTTACGGTTGTCTTTCAGGAAATCAACGACTTCCTCCAGCTCCGCCTTTTCTTCGTCCGCTCCTGCTACGTCGTCAAAGGTAACTCGTTTCTTCTCTTCGTTGTAAAGCTTCGCGCGGCTTTTACCGAAGTTCATTACTCGGCTTCCGCCACCTTGCGCGTTGTTCAGAAGAAAGAAAAACAGGATGAAGATGATGACAAACGGAATGATAGAGGTCAAGAACGTGAGCCAAATGCTGTTACCCTCGGCAGGATTGACAACTACACTCTTCATCTTTTGTGCATCGATTTTCTCTTCGACTAGCTTAACAACATCAGAATCATACAAAGGAACATTGGTAAAAAATTTGTTACTTTCCTGTCCCGGAATAGCTTTTGCTAACGTACCTTCGACCCTGTAAGTACCATTCTCTGGTCGAATCGCCAACTCAGTGACGTTGTCAGCTTTTAGCTGTACCCGGAATTCCTGATATGTAAGTTTCCCAACCTTATCAGTACCGGAGAGGATGAAATTCACGATCCCGACCGTGACAAGAAAAATCAGTAGGTAGAACCCGGTATTACGAAAAAAGCGATTCATTCCTTACCTCCTCTCACGAACAGACACTTTTCACATTTTATCATAGAAAGCACAGTCTCCACAACAAAGCTACTTTGTGTAGACCTCAGGCTTCAATACACCGATATAAGGCAAGTTACGGTAGTGCTCGTCATAGTCCAAGCCGTATCCCACAACGAATTCGTCTGGAACATCGTAACCCTTATAGTCTGGTGAAATATCCACCTTGCGACGCTCTGGTTTGTTCAAGAGAGTCACCACTTTTACAGAAGCAGCTTCCCGATGGCGCAACAGCTCTACCAAGCGGCTCAGCGTCAGCCCACTGTCCATGATGTCTTCTACAACCAGCACATGTCTGTTTTGCACAGATGTATCGAGATCCTTCAAGATTTTCACCATGCCAGAGGATTCTGTCCCGCTTCCGTAGCTGGAAACAGCCATGAAATCCATTTCGCACGGAATATCCATGTGACGGATCAGATCAGCCATGAAAACGACTGCGCCTTTCAGCACGCAGATGACCAACGGATTTTTATCCTTGTATTCTGCAGCCAGCGTCTTGCCTAATTCTTGAACTTTTACCGCGATATCCTCTTCTGATAGCAAAATCTTCTCGATGTCTTGATTCATGAAAAAACCTCCCGCCAATCTTCTCCAAACTCTACCCGCACGTGTAGAAAACGCCTGGTCTGTCCATTGACAGGCGCTACGGCGGAACGGCGCACACCTGGTACCAAAATCACCTCATCGCCCGCCGTCAAAAGCGGAAGTTTGTCACGCCATGCTCGCGGAACTTTGGCATCAATCAATAAATCCTTCAGCTTCTTTCCATCTGCTGAGCCAAACAGGGTGATGCGGTCTCCAGGTTTTCGGTTACGCAAATACAGCGATCCTAGCAACTGATCGGCATCAAAGACCGCTTCATTCGCCGGGAGTCGCTCCCAATCCATGGGACCTTCCAGGTAAGTAATATGTACCGTGGCCTTGCTCTCGTCGATCCAGGTTACACCGGGAACGGCGAGCTCGTAACTATACGTATGTATGCGATCCTGTCGCTTCCTACGACGAAAATTGATTCGCTCGTACACCCGGTCGACTACCAGGTCATTCGGCAAATGCAATTCCGCAGAAGGGCGACTTCCCCCTAGCATGTGCAAAACGGTCTCCACATGTTGCGAAGACCATTCGGTATGTTTTGAGAGATAACTTAATATTAGAGTAATCATTCTCCTTTGTAAAGCAACGTCACAAGTTTGAAACTTGTCATTGTCCATCAAAAATGCTTCTGGTTTTTTCTCAATGGTTACCTCTTTCAACTGCTCCCGTGCCAGCCTCATTAAAAGCGCTTCGTCCTGACGGATTGCCTCCGCAGTAGCCAAGATATGCTCTCGATACTTGTCATTCACTTTTTCCAATAAGGGCATGACATTCAGACGCAGCAGATTGCGCGTATACTTGCGTGATTGGTTGCTGCTATCCTCACGAGGGACGAGTTGATGTTCCCGACAGTAGCCTTCCAGTTCTTGACGCGTTTTATGCAAGAGCGGACGCACGAGCTCAATCGGGCAATCCGCAAGCATTCTTCGCTTCGGCATCCCTGTCAGTCCATGCAACCTGCTGCCTCGCACAAAACGAAAGAGAATCGTTTCTACCTGATCGTCAGCATGATGGGCCAATGCCAGCTTGGTCGCCCCTTGCGCCAGACCTACCTCTCGATAAAGCCGATAGCGAATGTCGCGACTTGCTTCTTGCCCGCCCAGTCCCGTTTTCTCCATATAAGCGGGAACGTCATACTCAAACAGGTGGAAAGCCACGCCGAGTTCACGACATAGCTCTTCTGCATAGAGCGCGTCCTGCCTTGCTTCTTCCCCACGAAAGCCGTGGTTCAGATGGACACCATGCAGCTTCCAATGATACTGGTATTGTTTATTGAGAGAAGCCAATATATGCAACAGTGCGGTAGAATCGTTGCCGCCGGAAATTCCGACAACAACGGTCTCACCTGGAAGCAAAAGTCCCTCGGACTCAATCTCGTTGCGCACGCTTGCCAGCATAGCGGGCTCCTTTCCAAATCGTCAGAACCGAAATTCCAAATATAAGTCCAGAAGCAATCGCGCCGGCCACCATCAATGTCTTGGTCGCCAGAGTAATCCCTCCAACATAATCATTATTCACGAAGGCAAGCATGGCTTTGTAAGCCAACGATCCCGGTACAAGTGGAATAATGCCCGCGACGCTAAAATTCGTAGAAGGAACTCGCAGTATAATAGATAAGAGCTGACTGAGCAAAGAGACAGCAGCAGCTGAAACAAACGTCGACAACAAGACCTCTGCACCGTAGATAGGAAGAATGGAGTAGACGAGAAAACCGACCACTCCGGCTAAACCACCCGCTACGATTGTTCGAACCGGCACATTGAACAGCACACACCACGCTACTGAAGAGGCGAAGCTAAGCGCCAATCCTTGTAACAACATCGTACTCACCTCGTAAACGAAAGAATAATGGCCGTGGCTACCGCTACGGAGACAGCTGTCAGCATGGCTTCTACTCCGCGTGAAACACCTGCAACCAAATCACCAGCCATCAAATCCCGAAGCGAGTTGGTGATGGCGATCCCCGGGAACAACGGAAGCATCGCGCCAATAATAATGATGCTTAAATGCAGCTGCGGAAAGATCGTTACGCTTAACAAGGCGAAAAGCCCCCCAAGTAAAGCGGCGGAGAACTCCGTAAAAAACTTCATCCGGACAAACTGTTCTAAATATTCCTGGCTCAGGTTCACAATCAACCCGGCCATCGCAGAAGGAATCAGACTGCCCCAATCTCCCCCTGCAAGCATAGAAAAGGAGCCACTGGCTGTAGCGGCTGCTAAATGCTGCAACCATTTCGGATAGATCTGCCTTTTCTGATCGATCTCACGCAGCGTCCGATAGGCTTGCTCCAAATTAATTTTCCCACCGACAAACTGTCGGGAAACATCATTCACGAGCGTAATTTTATTGAGGTTGGTCGTACGTTTCGGGGTACGAACCATTCTTGTATGATCCTGTCCACTGCAACGAAAGGACAGAATGATGCTCGTAGGCGTAGCAGAGCTGTTGACGTCATCCATCCCCGCAGCCTTCGCAATCAATGCCATTGTCTCTTCCGTCCGGTATGTCTCTCCACCGTTTTTCAATATTATCGAGCCTGCCAACAAGCAAGTATCCATCACCAAATCTGAGGACACGAACCGTCACATCCTTCACATAAACCATGCGTAATACAAAGTGCCAGCCAATAAGAGTAACGAGGCGACAAAAAGACCGCTAATTCCCGCCCCTGCGCTCCCTTTCGTCCGTGTTTTCTTTTGCGGCTTTTGCGGTTTGGCGCTCATGCTATCTCGCAAGACTGCCAACAGCTCCGCTCGCATTTCTTTCGCGGTCGCAAACTTACCGTGAAACGCCTTCAATAAAGGCTCCCGATAAGGGTACAGGCTGTCACTTTTTCGTATTATATCACAGAGTAATATCGTGTGACGTGGGTCACCAAGGCTGTTTTTCCACGTTTCCGGTCCAACCGTCAGACGCACCATCATCACGGCTGTCGAGAACAGGTCATAACTTACTTCAGCCCGTCTATCACCTGCGTGCCAAAAAGCTCGATCATACTCTTCTGTAAACTGCCGAACGGCGTTGCCCAGCTTGGTCACTCCACCGAAATCAATCAAGCGTACCTGCTTGTCCGTTTGGGTAACCATCACATTCTGCGGTTTCAAATCACCAAAAATATAGCCATGCTGGTGCAAAACATCCAGTCGCGCCAGCAATTGAACCATCATCACGGCCACCCAGTCCGTACCCTCTTGCTTGATATGTTCATCCAATTGCAAGCCTTGAAGATACTCCATGGCATAAAACGTACAGGCCTTCCCGTTTACAATGAGATCGTCCACGTCACACAGGAGCGGTCCCACTTTGGAATCCCGCCCCTGCTGTGTGCTTTTCAACACATTCACTTCCATTAAAATATCTATGCCTTCCACACCGACCTTAACCGCGCGCTGGACGCCACCTTGGGATACCAAGTACACGGTCCCGTTTGCACCACGCCCCAACTCCCGTAAGACGTGGTACGATTTTTTGTTCCACTTGCCTGTAAAGTGCTTGGGCAGGTCGGGGGTGGCTGCCTTAAAAGACATGGTCACGCAGCATTCCGTTCGAGTCGTCCTCTTCGTCTTGGTCGATGTAACGCTCTTGCAGCGTGCGTGGGAGCTTGTCCTGCTCAAACAGGGCAATTGCCTCTACGATGGCGGGGCCTGTAGGAGTAATTCCGCTCATCGCCAAATCACTCGTAATTTGATGGGCCTGCTCGACCTTTTCTGTCCACGGAATGCGGATATCTAGATGCTTTTGTTTCCCCGGAAATGAACCGACCGCCATTCTGCTTTGTCCACTCCGCGAATGCAAACTAATACTGAAATCGTGTATCGCTTGCTGAACAGCCGACAGCTTTGGCTTCATACTTCCTGAGGTATCCACCAGCATCACGACGTTCAAGCTGCTTTTTTCACCTAACTCGTCAACCATTCCGGCAACCTGCACTCTTTTATCAGGTGCCAGCTCCTCTATTCCGGAATCGCCTAAAATCTCTTTTAATTCTTTATTAACCACTTGATGAATGGTGCGCGTCATTGCTTTTCGCGTCAGCATTTGTACCGTTTGCGCAAGCTGTTGGGGGTACACGATGTCGCAGAGTCCACCGCCTGCTTCCGCAATATCCCTAATTTCCTTCTCCCCTTTCTCACCCAGCTCACTCTTGTCGATTACGCCAATCACATTGACCGTAATTCCTTGCTCTCGTGCCAATGCCGCTGCAGCAACGGGACTCATCCCCGAGTTGGAGCAGCCGTCTGTCACTACCAGTATTTGACGAAGTGTCGCTTCTTTCACAATAATCTCCCCATTCGATCTGTTTTGTCAGCCCCAGCTCCGTGTAGCGATCGTTCATCCACTTCACTTCGCAGGGTATTTTTAGCAACAGTATCGACGGGTAATAGAGAAAACATACTTCTAACTCACAATCCGTGGACGCTCGAGCTTCTCCATCCCATGCACCGCGATGGCAGCCCACTGTGGTACAAAGCGGTCAATTCGCGCCACCAACACAGTCATGTCATCAACAATTTGTCCGGAATGCTGGCGAATAACTTTTTCCAACAGTAAATCAGCGACCTCCTGTGGGTCATTCGTCTCCAGTTCACTGATGATTCGCTTCATCCACGCTTGCCTATTCTCAATATGGCGCGGCGCCTCATAGATGCCGTCGGACATCATTACGAGCAAATCACCTGGCTTGAGCATACGAGATACGACATCCACCTCGATTTCTTCCAAAATCCCCACTGGCAGGTTGTTGGCGGTGATCGTGATGACATCTTTATTTCTTTTGACAAAGCTCGGGGTGGAGCCGATTTTTACAAAACGCGTATGAGCTGTTTGCAAATCGATCAGAGCCAAATCCACCGTCGCAAACATTTCCTCCTTGGAGCGCAGGGCGAGCACGGAGTTAACGGTTTTGATCGAAATTTTTTCGTCCATACCAGAACGCAAAAGCTGCTGGAGCATATCGAGGGCGGACTGACTCTCTATGGATGCCCGCTCGCCATTTCCCATTCCATCGCTGATCGCCAGCGCCATTTTTCCATTACCCAAATCCATCGTGCGGAAGCTGTCACCAGATAATAGCTTGCCGTCCTTGGCTGCACCTGCGACCCCGATATCGATCTCATATGTTTTGGCGGAAGCAAGGCACATCGTGCATGAACCGTCTTTTTGCGCTTCACAATGCCGCTCGCGAACCACAATGTTTTCTCCCAAAATCTCCGTGAGCATGGGAGCCACGATCTTCGCGCATTCATCGCGGCCATAGCAAGTCGGCTGACTGATTTCGATATCGACCTTCCCTTCTTCCAAGCTGTGTATTTCTACGCGGCGTACCGACAGACCCAAGCCCTCCAATGCTTGTGAGACCTGCTTTTCCTGAAAGCTCAGCTCCATGCCCTCCCGTTGTATTTCCCGGGCAAAATCACTCATGACACGCGAGACTCCCGATAGCTGGTCAGCTACGAGCATCCGGCTTTCCTTTACCTGCTTTTTCAGTTGGTCAAACGATTGCTGGCGATCGTATTCCTGCTCCATTACAGTCATGACCTTTTCGGTTTTGACACACTTGCGCTCCCAATCACGCGGCGGTGTAACGCCAGCCAAGGTACCATTCTCGTACACTTTTTCCATTAAAAAGCGCATTCCCTCATAGGTCGATTGCGTATCTTTTTCCCAGCATTGTTCTTTTTTCCAGCATTTCTGGCAGGTGAATTCAGATACGCGGCTAAGAAAGGCATCGGCCTGTTCTTCTATTTCTTCAGGATCGGCTGTCTGGGCAAAGCTATTGGAGAGTTGCGTAAACAAATCGGAGAATTGCTGGATCTTGCCCGCTGTCACATCGCGGACTCTGCGCATGTATTCTTGATGGGATTGTAGATTCTCGGGAGTCCCGGGGATAAATCGGGCTACTTTTTTCCAAAGAGCAGCGGGGGTCAGAATGAAGAGCACAATGGCCAGAGAGGTTTCAATCAAGGAGAAGTAGAGTGTCTCTTCTGCTCCACCGTAAATCGCAAGAATAGCCGTACCGATCAACAAGCCTGCAGATACGCCCACTTTGCCGCCTTCCTTCAGCAAGCCTGCCAGAAGACCGGAAAAAGCGAGCAGATTGATTTGTAAAAGAGCACTCACATTCGCCAGACTGAGGATGAGACCTGTAACCACACCAACAGCCGCACCGATCGTGCCACCACCGACAAAAGCAAAGACGAGCAGCAAATAGCGTGTAAGTACATGCTCCATCGAAATGCCTTCGACCATCCAATCCACAGTACCCGTCATCAAGGAAGCCAGTAAAATGACTAACGAAACGATCTCTTCATTTTTGAGAGGCTCATAAGGCTTCGCCAAATGAATGATCGATAAAGACTGGATGAAGATGAGCGTCAGTACAAAGCCAAGAATCGCTTCCACTGCTACCATCACGAGCTCGTAGGTCGTTACCTGATTGGTCAGAACCGCATACAACAGACGGCTGATGAAAATTGTCCCGACGACCAGCAAAGGCGTCCGTGAAAAATCTTTGTTGCGCATTTTATTCATCAGTTTGCAGGCAAACAAGGCAAGTATCACGCTCAAGGCGGTTTCCAGTCCAACAGGCACCGACTGGGTAAAAGCGCCGATAATAAGAGCCATCCCCGTGACAAGCAAACAATCTCGACGAATATAAAACATGACAATGAAATACGGTATAGCAAAGGGGGTTAGCTCTTCCACGATTAGAGCTCGTCCTAATAAGAAGCCCATGAGGATGGGGAGAACATTCCACTTCTCTATGAAATCTGCTGCTTTTTCTCCCCACGTCTGGGCAGTGGTACCCATTCGATCGGACACTTGCCGCGTCCAAGCCTGTCCGGCTTGTGTTACGTTTTTGTTCGCAATCATTTCGCTCCACCCCGTTCTTGGTCAATGTGTTTCTCCATTATACGGAGGGGGCATTGTAAAATTTGTCAAAAATCCAATGAATATTCACAGAATCGTGCGACAAATTCAGTAACGCAAATGGACAAAAAAAACCGACGTTATGGCGGATAACGTCGGCTGACAGGTGATTCGCGCTTTGCGAAACGGGCTTAGGATACTCTATTCGTCAAGACTTTGAAATGACCTTCCTATTTTTACAGTCAAAATGCGCTTTTCACAAAGAAAGAAAAGTCATAATTTTCCGAATCAAAAAGACCGACCGCGGCCCTTTTTCTCTACGCTTTTCTTCAAGGAGGACTGCCTGTCTTCACTTTCTTTCAAAAAGCGGTTCAGCTTTTCTTCAAAGCCTTCACTTCGCTCCCGCTGATAGCGGGGTGGCCGTTCCTTTACCATTGTTTTTTTGATAGAAAGCCCGATCTTGCCCTCACGGAGGCTGAGGACTTTTACTTTTACCGTATCTCCTATTTTTAAAAATTGATGGATGTCCCGGACGTAGACGTCAGCAATTTCACTAATATGCACCAGTCCGGTCACATCGCCCGGCAGTTGAACAAACGCTCCGAATTTGGTGATACCCGTGACTTTCCCTTCCAGTATGCTCCCGACCTCGATCTCCATGACGTGGAATGCCTCCCTCTCGTTGAAGATCAGCTGTATACTCAATCCGGAATGATATAGATGCTTTCGCCTTGCTTGGTAAACAAAATTCGCTTACGTACCAGCTCCGCCAAGTACTCCTGATCGTTTAGCCGGCTTGCTTCATAGGTCAGATCCTCTTGTTTTTGCTGCAAGACCGCTGATTCTTGCTTCAGGGCTTCCAGCTCTGTCTCCTTCTTGGACAACTCGCCACTTTGCAAAAACAAGGTATAGCTAGTCCAGACGAAAAAGCACAGGATCACAAAGAAAAAGAGACGCATTCTCCTTCTTTGCCCTTTTCGGTTAATGGAAGAGGTTCTTGCTTCCTTCATCAGTACGACCACCTCGAATCTACTCCCGTTTTCTCTTTGAGTGAAACCAATTCTTCCAATTGGTCCAAAATCCTGTTGTTTTTCCGAACATTTTTTTCCCCAAATGTTGACCCCATCTGGCAAAAGGAGAGGTGACAAAACGCGTCACTTTCCACAAAAAGCCGAGGATCGCGAGCAACACAGAATACAAAAATGTCAGCACCATGATGATCACTCGGAAAAGAAAGAGCACAGGACGTACAAGCAGGAAGTCTATAATTTTTACAACCGTACGGTAAAACCACTGACAGAATTTTATCACGCGGTGCAAGAAAAGGATATACTTCTTACTACCTAATAAGAAATACAGCCACGCGCCAAAGATCATTCCAAAAAATATCGGAAACCGAATAATCCCGTCGTTCACTTTCACCAAAATCAAGAAGACAGCGCCCATACTGCCCACCCAAAACAGGATGTCAAAGAAAAAGACCAACCAGAGTGGCAGTCTGGCCTTTCCTTTAAATACATGGTACGTATCGAATCCCATACCCATCAGTGCACCACACGTCGACATGGCCAATACCGTCTGTAACTGGATGGCGATGTTCACTTGAATAACTTGCCGAAGAATCCTCTCGACCGATCGCCGGCCTGCCCTTGCTCCAGATAGGCCATCTCGTGAACGAGCCCCTCGATCGCTACTTCTCCGGTTTCCAGACTCAAATTTTTCATATGCAGGTTTTGGCCTCGTATGGTTAAAAAGCCGCCGTCCGTCTCCAAGAGGAATTCTTCGCTGTCAAAGCTTTCGACGTTTTTTACTCCCGATATCGCTAAGCTGCGACGATTAATCATCACGACTTCATGACGTGGCCGTCTCGTGTGATCGTTCATGATTACTCCCTCCTCACGTACCCTTCTTGTACTATCGTATGGGGAGGGATGTCCTGTTAGAACAAAAACGGTATTGACCGTTTTTGTTGACCGCGAGCGGTCGCATTACCTCTAATGAAAATCATCGAGATGTTTTTCACAAAAGAAAACCCCGTATAAATACGGGGTCAGGCTGTCGAGAAACCCCCAGTCTGGATTTCTCGGATTAAGATAAAAAATTTTGACCTTCTAGATTCGCTTCTAAGGCGTTTTACGAAGGTGGGGAGACATATTTGTACCCCCTAAAATGGCACAGAAAGTCCCCTTTTTTGCGAAAGGGGACTTTCTCAACACTCTGACCCCGTATAAATACGGGGTTTTCGTCTAATTATCCTTACTTGTAAACGGTGTAGTTCCCGTTCACATAGATGATCTTGTAACCGGTACGCTCCGTGATGGTTTTCAGAGGCAGAGTAGGAACGTTGTTTTTCAACTGAACTGCTGCAGGCAGCGTTACATTTTTGCCATTGATGGTCGCTACGTTTGAACCGACCTTAAATTGCATAACCGTATTGCCGCTCACGACTTTGGCAGTCGTTTTGGTGTAGCTGATCGAAAATCCGAGGGCATCACGGAAAAACGTAGTTGGCATCAGCGTGTTGCCATTTACGGTATACGGTGCCACTGCGAGTCCGGTTGTTTTACCAGCCTTCGTAAAGGAAGCGACGCTCTGCTTGAAGCTCACGCCATTTAGAGACACGATGGTCGCCGGACGAGAGAAGAGCAAGCCTCTCTCCTCGGAATTGTAGACGCCAATGTTGTACACACCGGGAGTAGCCGGATTCACAATGCCAGCTGTCTCGGCGATATTGACCTGAGCTGCTGTTTTTGCCGGAATATCCTGGGCAGGAATAATAATCAGATTTTGTCCGCGCACACCAACAAAGCTAGCGGCCACACCATTCACCGTTACTGTGTTCGCTGGCAAGTAGGCTGGGACACGGAAGCCAACTGGGAGTACGACTTCAATGAAGCCCTGATTGCGAACAATCGGAGCACCCATGGCTTTGATACCGATTGAAATACCAGCAGGAGTAGAGGCAGTCGCTCTCGTCAGCCCAACCGTTGCCAATGTATTGTCCACTGCGACTGGTGGAGTCATTCCTGTGATTTGGAATTCCTTCGACTTATAGGTCTTGTTGTCAATCTTGGCCGCCACGGTATATGTTCCCGCTGTTTTCGGAGCGGTCAAGTAGCCTTCGAATGCAAACTTGATGCTCGCTCGATTTGTGCTATTGAATCCGTATGGTGTTCGGAAAAGAACCTTATTTCCCAACACGCTTACATTCGTCACTTGAGCACCATTGACGGTGACGCTATTGCTGGTAAGGATCGGCGGAACAGTTACCCCACTTGGGAATTCAACTTCAATTTCTGCGTTCGACCCCAGCTTGGAGGAAAGATCCGCTTCAAATGTATAGCTCGTGCGCGCCCCAGCTGAACTGTCCGACAAAGAAACGGTGAATGGCGTATTGCTTGTGCCTGTAACCTCTACATCTTTTGACTTGTATTTCTTGCTGTCATATTCAATTTCATACGAATAGTACTTGTCTGGTTTGGATGGGTTTACTATTCCGGCTGAAGAAGTAAATTCCAGTTTTATGTAACTATCACCATCTGCACCACTCGGAATTTCAATCCGAATTGAGTCGTCATCGAGACTTGAGACCTGATCTGCTTTGTACCCGTTTACCTTCACCTCAGACTTGCTGATGCTCTTTGGCAGCATGTCCCTTGAAGGGAAATTGACGTAGATGTATTTGCCCTCTTTCAGCTTGCTTTTTGAAGAGAGATTAAATTTTCCGAGCGTTAAAGAGATTCCGTCCTCGGCATTTTTACTGCTCTGAGATGCCTCGAAGTCGCCCTTGCTACTGCTACTGCTACTGCTACTGCTCGAAGATTTGCCGATGCTGATTTTTTTACCCTTGTAGCTATTTTCCTCACTCGTTTTTACTTCGATCTCATAGCTGCCTTTGTCTTCCGGGTTGGTGATGTTTTCAATAGTCAATGTGAGAACAGTGCCTTTTCTGATCCTTTCATCGACTTCGATCTCAACTACATTTTTGCTGACGGATACGCTGTCGATCGAGATCTCATCATCATCGTCATCTTCAAGCGTGATGTCTGATGTTCTCAGCTTTTTATCTACCGAATAATCTGAAGGGAATCTAACGTAGATACTATCCCCCGCTGTTAATTCCTTATTGATTTCAAACTCAATCGTATATTCTGTTTCCTCATCCACATCTGTATCGTCTGCAGAAACATCCTCAATAGAGAGAGCATAAGCCGCTTTTGGCTCGAGCATCAGTGGGCTTGCCAACACCGTAGTGGCCAGAAGCACTGAGATCCCTTTGTTTATGCTTTTTTTCAACGGTAACGCCTCCTTCTCTACAATTCCTTACTATGATAGGAAATGTTCGGCAGGAAAGGGTTACAGACTGGTAACGAATGATTTAACCCACAGTTTGGAAAAGTCGATCCACCCAAACGTATCGGTTTGCACCGGAATTCCAAACACCTAACCACATCGCTGTCAGACTTGCTCAGGAGTTTGCCCCGCAGAGCTTTGGCTTGTTTAACTGGTTTACTGTTGATCTGGCCGGCATCAATATATTCAGCTTGATCCAGCTCGAAAATACGCTTCTCGTGGTATTGTTCTCTCTTGCCGTCACCAAGCTCATTGAGCACTTGAAAGAAGCTCCTGCCTTGTATATAAGTGGACTGATGTATATTGCCGGGTACTCACTGATCATGTACAGCAACTCCCTTATCGTTATTCTGGCAGCAGTGCTTATAAACACGATGGGCGAGCTGATTCACGCTCCCATTCGCCAAACCTATCTGGCGCAAATTGTAAAAGATGATTTGCGTAGCTCCTACATGGCTGTGAACGGACTCGTAGTGCCCGGCGCGCGGATCATAGGGGGCAGTCGGTATCACTTTGGGAGCTGTCCTCCCGACCTATCTAATGGCACTCCTTATCTTTTCTCTGGTGGTCGTAGGCGTCATCCTCACCCGATCGATCGTGTTGCAAATGGATTCCAAAGAACGTTTACTTCCTCACGCAAAAGAAGCTGCCCGATGACATAGGCAGCTTCTTCTTCGGTACTATCTACTGGTTCGACAGGCTCTCCAGGATGGCATCGCCTCTCTCACCAATTTTCACGATAGCGTACTTGGCATTCCGCTCCACTTCAAGTCCGGTTCCTTCTGGGACAAAATAGCTTTCTATGCCGTATTCCACCCGATTGATACCGAACGTGCTTCCATTAATCACCACATCCGATGGCTGAGGCTCGTAGTTACGATTCCATTGACCATCAATCTCATAATAGCCACTGTAGCTGTGCAATCCGTCTGTTTGTTGACGCAGTACGACTCGAATCTTTTCCCCTGAGTCAACCTGTTCCTGGTCCAGTGTAGATATGGTGTAGCCAAGTCTGACGTAATCACCTTGCAGCAACGAACGCGGATCGATTGGGACCAGCTCCAGCTTCACCGTTTTTCCGTTGGCCAGGATTGTCTCACTGCTCCATACTTGATAGCCAATCAAAACAAATTGCAGCAAAATGACAGGAAGCAACACAAGCGCTTTTCTCACAAAAAGGGAAGGCTCGCTTCTCGACCATTCGATTTTCGACCTTCGATCCCACCACAAGGTAGCGATGAAAAACACCAGGCTGAGCAGAAGCAGGCTCAGTGACTTGTGCAGCAAGCTCCATAGCATGTCGTAGTACTTCATGAGGAGAAAGGCAAACCAGAAACCGAGCACGATTCCGAATCTCACCTTATTTTGCTGATGCAATGTCCGGTACAACAAATACGTGCTGACTGCGAAAAAAGCCAGATTCACTACCACATTCATGGAGCCCGATTGAAACCGTTCCTCAGTCAGGATCAAAAGTGAGAGTAAGGCATACACCAACGAGCTGTTTTGCAAAACGACTGGCAATTGCTTTACGTAATGCATCGCCAATTGCGTAGTAAATATGATCAAGATTACATATTCAAAGGAAGGCAGATACTCATCCAGCTTCGTAGCCAGGACGACTAAAAAGGTCAGCTGTGTCAAAAGCCGCGCCGGAATGGCAGAGACAGCTTTCCACACGTATAACAGTACCAACAGGAAAACGATCCAGTAAGCTCCTTCTAAAAAGAGAACAGCACCGACACCCAATATATACCCCATTGAGAGCAGCGTATATCGTACCGTTGCATTCATCTTGCTCATAAACACCACAGGGCCAATAAAGCCAATTAATGAAAGGAAAAACAGTAAATCAATAACCGTTTCCTCTTCAATGATCAGAAAAAGTAGACCTGCTATCGAAATGGCTCCAATGGATGCAGCGATAGTCGTGACGAGAACTGTGAATGCCTCTTGAAAAAACACAACCCATTTGCTTTTTTGATACGCTGATTCCTTGCGCAGCCAATTAATCCCTGTAACTGCTCCCCAAACAATGAGTGCGGTCAGCAGCAGCATCAAAACAAAGAAGCCTTCTGAGAAATACTTCACCATGTAGGTTATGAATGTAACGAGCACAAACAGCGAGAGCAACGAGGCCGTCACAATCAGAAACCCGCGACTCGGCACCCATTTTAAAAACGTGACAAACAGGATCCCGCCCGTCAGGACATATAAAAGCTCAGGGAGTGGACCATACACTTCGGTGAAGGATGAACCGAAAAGACTGACGGAAAACGTCAGAAACGATAAGTAGTAGATCGGCTTGGAATGTAATTTCCCCGTAGAGGTTAGCCAGAACAAGATGATATTACCCAAGGCAATCAACCAAAACATCATGAACCACCACTCGTCTTCACGCGCTACACGAATGACGGATGGATGGAGAAAGAAATAAATCGCCAAATGAGCAAGGACATAGGTGATGACATAGAATGGCTGATACCGCGTCAAAATCGCGAACAGCAAATTCGGAATGAGCCATACGACGAACAGCATGTAGCTATCGGCATGACTATTGTATATTTGCCCCAACAAAGCCACACTGATGCCAAAAGCCAAGCCTCCAGCCACCAGAAGCCAATTGCTCAAAAACGTATGTCGTTTGATGAAACGCAGTCCATAGGATAATAAATAAAAAAGAACGAGGATTGCTACACTGACGCCGATCTTTTGCTCCCTGACCATAAGCGGCCAGTTCGAGGCAAAAAAGTACAGGATAGATGATAGCAGAAGCGAAATGGACAAAAAGTAGCCCGTTCGAACTCCGTTTTGTTGCATACAGCACACATCCCTTCGGAAATGCCTTCAGGTACTCTCATTATATCCTTTGATTGGGAAAAAAGCCTAAAAAAAAGACTGCCATCTCGGCAGTCTCTTTTTGCGCGCACATTACCCTTTGAGGTAGGCGTCTTCTTCTTTTTCATCACGCGGAACGGGAACTTCGCCAATGACGGTATACAGCGAAGCCGCTTCTTCCTTGCGCGGGTTTTCCTTGATGTCCTCTACTTTTACCGACACGATTTTTTGTCCGAAACGGATCGCCAGCTTGTCGCCGATTTTCACGTTACTGGACGCCTTTGCAGGGCGATCGTTGATTTCCACACGCTGTTTGTCGCATACTTCTTTTGCGAGCGTGCGCCGCTTGATCAGTCGGGACACTTTCAAATATTTATCGAGTCTCATGTTTGGCTTCCTCCCACCATTTGTCCATCTCTTGCAGGTCTGTCTGCTCGAAGGTACGACCCGCCTCTTGCAGCTTGCCTTCAATATAGGAAAAGCGCTTCTTGAACTTGTTGTTGGTCAATGCGAGGGCTTCCTCCGGATCGAGCTTCAGGAAGCGCGCCAGATTGACCACCGCGAATAGCAAATCACCCAATTCGCCAGCGCGTTCCTCCTCTGATGCTTCTTGCAGCTCGCGGTACTCCTCTTCTACCTTTTTGTACACGTCTGCAATATCGTCCCAGTCAAAGCCGACTTGCGCTGCTTTTTTCTGTAGCTTGTACGCATACATCAATGCTGGCAAGTCACGCGGTATTCCCGCCAACTGTGATTGGACCGTTACATCGATGCCTTTTGCTGCTTTTTCCTGTGCTTTGATCTCCTGCCAATTCGCCAGTGCTTCCTCGGAATCATTCGCGCTCTTTTCCCCGAATACATGCGGGTGACGGCGAACTAGCTTTTCATTCAACGTCGCGACAACATCATCTACCGAAAAATATCCGTCTTCGGCTGCCATCTGCGAATGCAGCATGATTTGCATCAACAAATCACCCAGTTCCTCACACATCGCATCTGGATCATCGTCGTCGATCGTCTCCAAAACCTCGTACGTCTCTTCAATCAAGTTTTTGCGGATGCTTTGATGTGTTTGCTCGCGATCCCACGGGCATCCATCCGGACTGCGCAGGATCGCCACGATCTCCTTCAAGTAGGAGAATTGGCGGTACGATACCTTCTCATCCTTCGTCGGCGGCACATACACCAGGGACAAATTCCCGAAATGATCGAGTCTGTCCAGTTCATACAACGGCACTGTCTCAATGATTTCTTGCCCCGCTACCCCTACGGCAGTCGCTACTGTCACCTCGTAATCGTCCGGCAGCACTTCCATCAAGGTCAGCTTCACATCAGAAGCCACAAAGGCATCGTACACTTGCGCGATAATCGTATGCAGGCCCGGTGATACTTGATGAGCAGCGAGCGCCGTCCCATCCAGCAAAGAGAATCCCTCGATCGGGTCGATATGTAGGCGGGCAAACAACGGATCGATAAAGCTCTGTCCACCGCCAATTTTTATTTCTACACCACGGTTTTGTCCCTCTGCCAACAACAGCTGCACGGTACGTTCTGCCACCAAAGGATGACCTGGCACGGCATAGACAAGACTTCCTGCTTCGTTTACCCGTGAAAAAAGCCGCTCCACAATATCGGTGTACACATCCGAAAACGTATCGTGCTGCTCATATACATCATCAAAGGACTCAATCGCGATGCCTTCTGCGATCAACTCGGCTACGACCGGATGCTCTTTCGTACGCAAATACAGCTGTTTAGCAGCTTTAAGCGTACGATAGATGCCATAAGGAAGCTGGTCCAAATCTCCGGCACCAAGACCGACTACGGTAATGGTCTTATTCTTCATTTCCACACGTCACGCCTCCTTTTCGTTCATTCTTGCTTTCTCCGCTGGGAGGAGCTTATATTTCGTTAACAGCGAAGCAATTCGCTTCCCTTTTGGCAAAAATTGAATATCGTTTCTCGTAAGTCCACCCGTTTTCAAAAGCGCCAGCAAATAGACCAATGCTCCTGAACCGACAGCAATCAAGCCTACCAGCGTATAGAACAAGCGATTTGAAAGTCCGGCACCGCCGAGCACTGTATTAGCGAGCCACTCCACAATCAGCACGACAATCGACATCACCACGACGGACACAAATGGCTTTTTCACCGTTTGGTGGAATCCAATGTGTGCTCCTGTGTATTTGATTACCGCAAGAACGTTCAGTCCCATGGCGACCAAATAAGCTAAAACAGTGGCCACTGCTGCACCAGAAATACCCCAGAACGGAACGAGCGCCAGATTGAGGATGAGCTTCACCAACACACCAATAAACAGGTTGCGGGCAGGTCGCATTACGCGTCCCAAGCCTTGCAAAATCCCCGCGCTGGCAATACTCACTGTGGCGAAAATAATCGTGAAAGACTGTACAGCGAGGGCCTCGGTACCGTTGCTGTCTCCGTAGAGCATGACGTTGATCGGCTCCGCCAACAGAGCAAGTCCAAAGGAAGCAGGCAATCCCAACAGGAAGGTAAGTCGAATCGCGATTTCGGAACGATGAGAGATCAATTGATGCTGACGCTGAGCAACAGCTTCACTGATCGCAGGCACTAATGCCAGAGACAAGGACGTGGCGAAAAACGTACCAAACTGAATGAGTGGCTGACCACGGTCAAATGCACCCTTTAAGAGCTTGGCCAAGTCCTCCGGCGTCCCGCTCCATTGCAGCATATTGACGACGGTCATCGAGTCTACAAGCGGAACAAGCGGCAGAACCAGTGCGCCCATACAAATCGGAACGGCGTAGGTCAAGAGATGACGTAATATTTGACGATTGGTCCACGATTGCGCTGCCGATTGCTGTACGTGACCGATGGACAGCTGCCCCATCTTCTTGTCCGCTCTCCAATACCAAAGCAAGACGAGAATAGCAGCAATGGCACCTGGAAAAGCTGCAAAAACGGCACCTGTACCAGCCAGGTAAGGGTCCTGATACACGTTCATCGCCCAGAATGCAGCAACCAGAATGAAAATCACTCGAATGAATTGCTCAGCAACCTGAGAGACTCCAGTCGGCATCATATTTTGATGCCCTTGAAAATAGCCGCGCAAGATCGCAACCATCGGCACCAATGGCAGTGACCAAGCTACTGCTCGGAGCGGGGTAATCAAATGCTCATCACCCATCATACGAGCAATCATAGGTGCTCCTCCATATAACAGTAAGAAGAAAAAGATCCCGAGAACAACCAGCGATATACTGGCTACTCGAAACGCCCTGCGCGCCCCGATCGCATCCCCGACAGCGACGCGCTCTGAGACGATCTTGGAGATGGCAATGGGGAAACCCGCCGTCGCTAGAATCAACAACGCGGTGTACAGCGGGTATACTTGCATATATACGTACAAGCCGATATCTCCGGCAATGTTTTGGTATGGGATGCGGTATACAGCGCCTAACAGCTTGGAGACAAGACCGGCAATTCCAAGTATCGCCGCGCCTTTCACAAATTGAACGGAAGCCTTTTCTTGAGCCATGTGCGTGAAATTTCTCCTCTCCAACCTAAAACTTCGTTCATTATACCACAAGGCCATAGGCACAAGAAAAACAGCCCCGGGGTACGAGGCTGTTTTTGCTGATCGATCCTACTGCTCCATCTGCTTTGCCAGGAAACCGGCCGCTGTTTCCGACATTTTGATCTCCAAATCACTCATCTTGGTTGACTCGTTTTTGTTGAGGAGGATCACGGACCCGATTGGATCGCCTCCTGCTACAATCGGTGCAACGACGAACGAGCCATAAGTCTCGTTCATGTCACGACAAATTTCATAAGAGCCTGTGTTTTTCTCCAGTCTGGTCTTTCTTTCCTCCAAGCATTTCTCGACAATACTGCCAATTGGTTTCTCCAAGTATTCCTTTTTGGATGCCCCCGACACAGCAATGACAGTATCCCTGTCTGAAATCAGTACGGTATGATTCATGCTTTCATACAAAGAGTCCGCGTACTCTTTTGCAAAATCACCCAATTCTCCAATCGGTGAATACTTTTTGAGAATGACTTCTCCGTCACGATCCACAAAAATCTCAAGCGGGTCGCCCTCACGAATGCGCAGTGTACGACGAATCTCCTTAGGAATCACGACCCTACCGAGGTCGTCAATTCGACGAACGATACCAGTTGCTTTCATGTCTTGTTGCCTCGCTTTCCCGTAAGAAGTGGGTAGTGAATAGATGGTGGTTGGTTAGTTGTATTTTTTCCTCAAATTCTAATTTTAACTATGGGTGAAGGTATCAATTTTTACCAGTTACTTCAATTACTCTCCCCCGGGTGGTAGCGAGTGATAATAGTATTTGCCCATGTTTGAAGAATATGCGAGAAAACGAAAAAACAGGGAAACGAATTCCCTGTTTTTCTTCGAACTTCTTATTTCTTCGCCGGAGCATCATTTTTGGACTGCGGGATGTTGAATTTCGTAATGAGCTTGTCCAGCTCGTTCTTGGCGAAAGCATCGTAGGCTTTCTCCAAAGAACTCGCGCGGAGCTGTTCCTTCATCTCATCAAAGGTCTTTTCTTTGCGATTCTCGACCTTAATAATATGGTAACCAAAATCAGTTTTTACTGGCGGGCCAACTTCACCGACTTTTTGTGTCAGGGATGCTTCTTTAAATTCTGGTACCCATTGCGTTACATCTGCATTTTCGTACAAGCCGCCAGACTCCTTGCTGCCTGGGTCATCTGTGAACTCTGTTGCCAGCTTCGCGAAGTCTTCACCCTTTTTCAGGCGCGCCACCAAGTCATTGGAGATTTTCAACGCCTCTTCTGGTTTGCGCTTTTCGGTAGAAATCAGGATGTGGCGAACAGAAGCAACGGTACGGGAAGCTTTGTCCATTTGATCATAGGTTTGCTTCAGCGTAGCATCGTCGATATTCTTTTTCATCACATTGATGGACTGGTTGATCAGGTCCATCTGATTTACGATCATGTCCTTAGTTACGCCTTGGCCTTCCAAGAGCTTGTTGAACTGAGCTTCATCTTTGCCCAAAAAGCCCATGTACTGCGTTTTGATTTTCTCGAAGGTTTTCTCAGCGAGTTCTTTGGACTCTTTTTTCATGGCATCGTCAGAACGGCTAGCCATAACCTTGGTAGCTGTATACTCACGAGCATAAGCTTTCAACGAGTTGCTATCAGCCATTTCAATCATGGTGCCTTGTTGTGGGTTCATGAAGTTAATGACACGCAGGAACTCTTCGAACTCTTGTCCTGTGACAGTTCCTCCTTGATACTCCACAATGACCGCTTTCTGGTCTGCTGCGTAAGGCAGAGTGAGTTTAGGGAATTGTACCAAAGGATCGTTAGCAGCAGCTTGATTGCCGCCATCTGTCTGATTCGCTGGAGTTTTTGGTTCTTGTTTCGCTTCTTCTGCTTTTCCGCCGCAACCAGTCATGAGTGCCACGACCAGAACAGCCGAAGATAGAATCGCTACTGAACGTTTCATAAATAAGGTTCTCCCTTCCCGGGCAAGCCCATTTTGTCAGTTAAGACACAGGGCTCTCCGTACCGGTGTCTCTTCGCACCTGGTGAAATTGACGCAGCAGCTTTTCAACCAACTGCACGCCCTCATCTTCTTTTAACCCCTTTACTTTAACAGCAATCGTGATCTGTTGTCCACCCGACAGCCCAACCCTCTTGCTCCAGTTGCTGGTAAGCGCAAACAGCGCTCCACCATCGATGTTGTTGTTCTGACTAGGGTGCAGGAACAATTTGATCTCGTCTGGATTCTTTTGGCTAATTTCGGTGATGTGGTGCTTCAAGGCATACACACGCAAACGGGAAATGGTCAACAGATTATCAACCGGCTTTGGAACTGGTCCAAAACGGTCTAGCAGCTCCTCTGACAAATCGTCGACGTCTTCCAAGGTAGACACCGCGACAAACTTTTTGTACATCTCGATTTTTTGTCGGCTGTCCGTGATGTACATCGACGGAATATAGGCATCCAGTTGCAGATTGATCTCCACAGGTGTGACAATTTCGTGTTTGACTTCGCCCTTCAGCTCATCAATGGCCTCTTTCAGCATCTGGCTGTACAAGTCGAATCCGACCGTATTAATAAAACCATGCTGCTCAGCGCCCAGCAAATTACCCGCTCCACGAATGGACAAGTCTCGCATCGCGATCTTGAAACCAGAGCCGAGCTCGGTAAATTCCTTGATGGCTTGCAGACGTTTTTCCGCTACCTCTGTCAGCACCTTGTCCCGTTGATACGTAAAGTAAGCGTACGCAATTCGATTGGAACGACCTACACGTCCACGCAGCTGATACAGCTGGGACAAGCCCATTTTATCTGCATTGTAAATAATCAGCGTATTGACGTTCGGGATGTCCACCCCGGTCTCAATGATCGTCGTGCTGACCAATACGTCAAAATTCCCTTCCAAAAAGTCGAGAATGACGCCTTCCAGCTCGCTTTCGTTCATCTGCCCATGCGCTACAGCGATGCGGGCGTCTGGAACGAGCATAGAAATCTGTTCCGCCATCTGTTCGATTCCTTGTACTTGGTTGTAGAGAAAGAACACTTGCCCATCACGAGCCATCTCACGCTCAATAGCCTCGCGAACGAGGGCAGGGCTGTAATCCATCACATACGTCTGCACCGGAAAACGATTTTCTGGCGGTGTTTCGATAACAGACAAATCACGCACACCGAGCATCGACATGTGCAGAGTACGTGGAATCGGCGTAGCGGTCAGAGTCATGACATCCACATTCGTTTTGATCTGCTTCAGCTTTTCCTTGTGGCTCACACCGAAGCGCTGCTCCTCGTCTACGATTAACAGACCGAGCTCGCGGAATGTCAGGTCTTTGGAAAGCAGACGGTGCGTACCGATGACGACATCGACTGTGCCTTCCTTCAGTCCTTTTAGTGTGGCATTCTGCTCTTTACGCGAACGGAATCGACTCAATACCTCCACGCGGATTGGATATTCCGCAAAACGCTCACGGAACGTCTCGTAATGCTGCTGTGCCAGAATCGTAGTTGGAACCAAAACGGCTACCTGTTTTCCGTCCATGACAGCCTTGAAGGCAGCACGAATCGCAACCTCTGTCTTCCCGTAACCCACGTCCCCACAAACGAGGCGATCCATCGGACGTTTGCGCTCCATGTCCGCTTTCACTTCAGAAATCGCGCGGAGCTGGTCTTGTGTTTCCTGATACGGGAACATCGACTCAAATTCACGCTGCTCTGTCGTGTCGGGAGAGAATATATGACCGACAGCCGATTCGCGGGCTGCGTACAGTTTGATCAAATCTTCGGCGATATCCTTTACAGACGACTGGACTTTGTTTTTGACGCGTTTCCACTCGCTGCCACCCAAGCTGTATATCTTCGGCTGTGCCTCTTCGCTCGCCACGTACTTCTGCACATGGTCGATTTGATCAATCGGAACAAACAGACTGTCTCCTGCGGCGTATTGAATATGAAGGTAATCTTTATGAATTCCGAGAATTTCCTTGGTTTCAATTCCAAGGTATTTTCCAATCCCGTGATTGACGTGGACGACGAAATCACCAGGTTTGAGCTCGAGGTAGTTTTTGATACGCTCCGCGTTGTTCATCGTCTGTTGAACCTTGCGTGCCTTGCGCTGTTTCGCGGTAAATACTTCACCTTCCGTAATAACAACCAGCTTGTTTAGCGGCAGCTCAAAGCCTGTCTGGAGGTTTCCTAAAATGATCGTAGGACGCCCCGGAGGCACCGTCTCCACTGCATCTGTTAAAACGTCCGCTTCCATTTCGTAGTCATGCAGGACACGCTCCAGTCGCTTCGCACGCTCCAAATCAGCTGCGACAAAGACGATCTGATCCTGGGACTTCTTCCAACGGGCCAGTTCTGTTTTCAGTACGTTCATCTGTCCGTGGAAGTTTTGCATGGTGCGGCAAGTCAGATTCACGATGTTTTGCGGCTGGGTCTTCGGTGATTGTCTCAAAAATAGGGAGAGGTAAACGATCTGGCGCTTTTTCGTCGACACGATCTCGTCGTACGTGCGCGACAGGCTGAGATTGGACATATATTCGCCCTGAATGATGCGTCCTGTCAGCCATTCCCCTTCTTCTTTTTGCAATTGCGCTGCCGTATCCAACACACGGGAAGGCTCATCAACGATCAGCAAGGTATCGGAAGGCATATAGGACAATAATGTATCGCCGGTCGGGTAAATGACAGAGATGTACGAATACAGCTGTGCAAAACGCTGTCCTTGCTTCATTCTCTCTGCATCAGAGCCGATTCGCTCCATGACCTTTTCCTTGGCAGCCCCATCCTTCAAATTAGCGAGGGTTTCTCCCAGCTTTTGTTCTAAGCGAACAGCCGATTCCTGCAATAACGGAGTCGTAGCGATCATTTCTTTTGCCGGACCGAGAATATACGTCTGAACGGATTCCAATGACCGTTGGGAGAGCATGTCAAACGTACGGATGGAATCGATCTCCACATCAAAAAGCTCAATCCGCACCGGCCACTCCGAATCGATCGGATACAAGTCGATAATTCCACCGCGAATACTCATTTCTCCCTTGCGCTCGACCATGTCTACTCGCTCATAGCCAAGCTCAATACATCGGAGCAAAAAGGACTCGATATCGAGCTCATCACCGACGGATAACTGAATTTGTGCTTCCTTCCATACTTGCGGGGGAACGACCAAGCGACGCAAGCCAGCAAAAGGGGCAACCAAAAAACCCGTAAAGCCTTGGGCCAGACGGTTGAATACATGAATTCGCTGCGCCAGCATTTCAGGGCTGGCAATGGCAAGCTCAGAGCCAATCAGCTCATTACCGGGATAAAGCAACACCTGATCAGAGGGAACCAACTCGATCAAATCTTCGTATACTTTTTGTGCTTGGTACATGTTATGCGTCACTACGCAGACCGGACGATCTGACATTTGTTGTAATGACGCCATCAATACTTGCCGGGCGGAACCAGCTAAGCCAGAGACAAGCTGCTCATATAGCCCCTTCTCCAAACCAGCCACGATTGTCCCGACGTTCGTGTCCTGTTTCATCGGGTTAATGATGACTTGCATTCACTAATCCCCTCTCTAATTCTTCTGTCAACTAAAATCAGACCGTCGCTTACGTTCACAACAACCGCAGGTCAGCCATGCGAAAAGAAGCCTTAGCTCCCCAAGCTAAGGCCTTGTCAGTGCAAGCCTTCCTAATGCGTATCCACTTATTGAAGTGGGTTTCCGACTAGCGAAAGCTCTGGATGCTGAATCAGCGCTTCACGGCAATAGTCGCACGTGATGCTGACGACCGTATCTCCACTTTGTTCTCTCGATATTATAAGAGCACGTTCCTCCGGGGTCAAGGAATCAAACCCGAGCTGCGCTTCTGTTACTTGCGATTCGTCAAATTCTGCAATCTTCATGCCGCAGCAACGACATGTATAACGTATGCTCATGCACATACCACCCCCATACTGTTCCTATCGGTTAGTATGGACGATTGGGTGGGAAATCATACTACTTCTTCAAGCTGTTGTAATGGTTCATGACCTTTAAAAACGACTCTCTTGTCCACATGGCGCATGCATCAGCAGCCAAGCTCACCGCTTCTTGAATGTCGGCTCTTTCCGCCACTGGAAACGTATTCAAAACATAGTCGCTGACGCTCCGCCCTGGTTCAGGACGACTGATTCCGACCTTGATTCGTTTAAACTCCTGTGTGCCCAAATGCTGAATCATCGACTTGATGCCGTTGTGCCCACCAGCGCTGCCTTTTTCCCGCAGACGAAGATGTCCAGTCGGCAAATCAAGATCGTCGTAGATGACGACGAGATCGTCCGGAATCAGCTTGTAAAACTTGAGGACTTCCGCTACCGATTCACCGGAGAGATTCATGTATGTCTGTGGCTTCACCAGCAGTACCTTGTCGCCTTCGATTCGACCTTCGCCCACGAGGGCACGAAACTTGTTCTGCGTAACAGGAATTCCCCATTTGTCGCTAATCTTATCTATGGCCATAAAGCCAGCATTATGTCTGGTGTCTTCATATTTTTTGCCGGGATTGCCCAATCCAATTATGACTTTCACGCTTATTCCCTCCTACTCTCTTCCCATTGTACTCGAATGGTCACGTGAACAAAAGGAAAAGGGCAGAGATGAAATCACCTCGCCCTTCTTTTTCATGCCCCGATTTTATTCGTTAGCGGTTCCTGCTTTTTCGGCCACTGCTTCTGCTTCTTGCTCTGCATCAATCGATTCTTCGGACTTGACCTTAACTGGCAGGACACTGATCAGCACTTCCGTGGAATCCAGCCCTAGCTCCACTCCTGGTGGGACAGTCAGATCCGCTACCAAAACGACATCCCCGATATTGAACCCGTCGACATCGACCAGGAACGATTCTGGTATATTACCTGGCAAGCACGTCACTTCCACACTGTGGCGGACAAGGGTAGCCACACCCAACTCCGGATCTCCTGTCATGAGGACAGGAACGGACGTGTGTATTTTTTCATTCATATTGATCTTCTTAAAATCTGCATGCAAAATGTTCCCCTGCAAAGGATGCCGTTGCAGCTCATAAACCATGACATCGTGCGTGTCCCCGTCTACACTCAACCGGAATGGCTTGTTCGTCGCCTGGTGACGCAGGGCAGCATCCAGCTCTCTTCCTTTGAGCTGAATCGGCTTATTGCCCACTTCGCTGCCGTACATAATACCGGGAACCCAACCTTCCTTGCGCAGTACCTTTACAGCATTGCCTGTCTTTTTTTCACGAGACTGTGCTTGTAATTGTTCCACAAAAAAACCTCCTTCGGACCGCTAGTAAAAGTTTCCTCACTAGCTTGTCCATCAGAGGTTTAGTTCAATCCCCGAATAGGGGATTGGTATATTAATCGAACAACTTGCTTACGGAAAGCTCTTCGTGAACACGAATGATTGCTTCACCAATGATTGGCGCTACGGAAAGAACGGTAATCTTATCGATAATTTGTTCTTCTGTCAGCGGGATCGAGTTGGTCACAATCAGTTCCTTGATCTTCGAGTTAGCAATACGCTCGATAGCAGGACCAGACAGAACTGGGTGCGTGCAGCATGCATATACTTCACGTGCGCCTGCTTCTACAAGTGCACTTGCAGCCAGCGTGATCGTTCCAGCAGTATCGATAATATCGTCGATGATGATCGCTGTTTTGCCTTCGATGTTACCCACGATGTTCATTACTTCGGCTACGTTTGGTTCTGGGCGACGTTTGTCAATAATGGCAATAGGCGCTTCCAGACGTTCTGCCAATTTACGAGCACGGGTCACTCCACCGTGATCTGGAGATACGACAACGATATCTTTCAGACCTTTTTCAGAGAAGTGTTTACCCAAGATAGGCACACCCAGCAGATGATCAACCGGAATATCGAAGAAACCTTGGATTTGTGTTGCGTGCAGATCCATCGTAATCACACGTTGTGCACCTGCTGTCTCGATCAGGTTCGCAACCAGCTTGGCCGTGATTGGATCACGTGCACGTGCTTTACGATCTTGACGAGCATAACCGTAGTAAGGAATTACCACGTTAATACTCTTAGCCGAAGCGCGCTTCAATGCATCGACCATGACCAAAAGCTCCATCAAATGCTCATTAACAGGAGCAGACGTAGGCTGAATGACAAATACGTCACAACCGCGAACGCTTTCATTGAGTTTGAGTTGGCATTCGCCATCACTAAAGCGCACTACTTGTGCGTTTCCGAGTGGTACACCGATGTGTTCGGCGATTTCTTTTGCCAGTTCCGGGTTTGCGTTGCACGTAAATACCTTCAGTTTTGGGTCGCGGTAGTTAGCCATGATCTTCTCAAGAACCTCCCGTTTATGATTGCTTTTTGCCCTTGCGAGGCATTTTGTTCGCGTAATCGATTTTATTTACTTGACGCTCACGTGCGATCGCAAGCGCATTATCTGGCACATCTTGATTAATAGTCGATCCTGCAGCTACATAAGCATTTTGTCCAACTGTAACAGGCGCAACCAGATTGCTGTTGCATCCGATGAATGCTCCATCTTTTACTGTTGTTTTATGCTTCACTGCGCCATCATAGTTGACGGTAATCGTTCCACAGCCAATATTGACTCCGTCTCCGATCTCCGCATCTCCTACATAGCTGAGATGAGGAACCTTCGTACCGTCACCAATTTTCGCATTTTTCAATTCCACGAAATCACCGATTTTGGCATTGCTTCCAATCTGTGATCCTGGTCGAACATAAGCAAATGGCCCTACAGATGAGTCGCTTTCCACACTCGAATCAACCATCACCGAGTAAGAAATGTTCACGCCACTCGCTACTTCCACATTCGTCAGATCCGCTTGGGGTCCGATTACACAATCAGCTCCAACGGTTGTTTGTCCACGCAGGAAAGAACCTGGGTGGATCACCGTATCTGCCTCAATCTTCACATCAGTTTCGATGTACGTAGAAGCTGGATCAATGATTGTCACACCATTTCGCATGTGACCAGTCATAATACGTTTTTTCATGTAGGCTTCTGCTTCCGATAGCTGTACACGATCGTTAACACCCATTGTTTCCTCCGGGTCAACCGCTTCGTATCCAACTACCTTTTCACCTGCCTCACGCAAAATACCGACAACGTCTGTTACATAGTATTCGCCTTGTGCGTTGTCATTTTTCACTTCCGCCAAGGCTTTCCATAATTTTCGATTGTCATAGCAGTATATGCCCGTATTAATTTCACTGATCGCCCGTTCCGCTTCTGTAGCGTCCTTATGTTCCACGATTCGCAATACTTCGCCCGCCTCATTGCGCACGATACGCCCATAACCTGTTGCATCAGGTAATACGGCGGTTAATACAGTTGCAGCCGCTTGCTGCTCCTCGTGATAGGTCAGCAAGGCTGACAACGTAGTCGCTGACAAGAGGGGAACGTCTCCATATAAAAGAAACGTAGTTCCTTCTTTATCCTGTAAAAACGGCGCTGCCTGCGAAACGGCATGTGCCGTCCCCAACTGTTTTTCTTGCAGTGCATAAGTGACGTCATCGCCTAGTTTGGCGCGAACAGCGTCAGCACCATGACCTACGACGACAACGATATCCTGAACCTGCATGGACGCCATCGTATCGACTACATGCTGAACCATAGGCTTTCCGCACACAGGGTGCAGGACTTTGTACAGCTTCGATTTCATCCGTGTACCCTGACCAGCAGCCAGAACCACGGCATGGATCTTAGACATGTCAACCCTCCATCGTAGAAGTTCCACAATGACTATATCCTAATTCATATGTGAATTTCAAGACAATCGATACAGGATTATCCCCGATTCCTTGCATTGCCAGTTGTTAGACACAAGGCAGACAACATTTAATTTTCTGACAGAAATGTGATATATTGTTGGGCGAAAGGGGTTATTTGAAGGAGGTAGGATTAGATGAGCGCAGAGATATACTTGCTGACTGGGTATTTAGGAAGCGGAAAAACCACCCTTTTGCAAAAATGGCTGACTCATTTGCGCATCACAGACCAGAAAGTAGTCGTCTTGATGAATGAAATGGGGGAGGAAGATATTGACGGGGAACAATTGCAAGGCTTCGGCTTTCCTGTCAAAAAAATGCTCGATGGCTGCATATGCTGCTCCATCAAGGGCGAGCTGACGGAGAGCTTGAAAGATATTATGAACGCCATTGCGCCAGACCGAATCCTCATCGAGACTACTGGCGTAGCCGATCCACTTGATGTCATCGATACGATTACCCATCCAGAGCTGTATGATCGACTGGAGTTAAAGGGGACCATTAGTGTTGTCGACGCCTCTCGCTTTCTGGACCTCAACTCACGCTTCTCCTCGACTGCCACTCTGGTCAAAACGATTCGAAACCAAGTTCGTTACGCAGACCTGCTTCTTTTGAACAAAACCGATTTGACCAGCCCTGATGTCATAGAGCGGGTCCGTCAAAAGCTCAGTGAAATCAATCCGACTGCACCCATACACGCTACTGTTCAGGCAGAAATAGAAGTCTCCAGGCTTTTGTCTGTCAAACGCACCGTTCATGAGCGACCGCTCGACAACGAGACCAACCACCCCATTGCCGTACAGAAAAGCATCGGCCGAATGTCCACGATGGACAGGCTCAAGCAATCCCTTGGCCTAAAAACAAGCCAACCCTCTCTCTACAGTAGTATCGAAACGTTTTCCTATGTATTCACCGGACCCGTAGACGCGAAAAAATTTGAGGACTTTCTATACGATCTCCCCAAAAACGTCTATCGGGCAAAAGGCTACGTCCAGTTCCACGGAAAGCCTGAGCTGATCTCGTTTCAACATACCGATAATCAGGTGCTCCTGTTCCCTTTTGAAAATTTCGGACCGAAAATGGTAGCTGTCTTCATCGGGGAAGGAATGGACCGAGAAATTATTTTGAACAATCTAAAAAAATGTTATGGTTAACGGACGCCGAAGCACCCTGCCGCAAGTGACAGGGTGCTTTGAGTATAAGGACTTTTTAAGCACCAGCTTCGATAGTGCTTTCTTCCTCTTGACCTACGCGGTCGTATTCTGTGAGAACTGCTGCCTGAATTTTTTCACGGGTAGTCGAAGAAATCGGATGTGCAATATCACGGAATTCTCCATCTGGTGTACGCTTGCTCGGCATAGCTACAAACATACCATTATTTCCGTCAATGACACGGATATCATGAACCACAAATTCATGGTCAATTGTAATGGATGCAATCGCTTTCATCCTACCATCCGTATTCACTCGGCGAAGTCTTACGTCTGTTACTTCCATCTAGTTCACTCCCTTTATCTATGTAACGCGTTTAGGATTATTTCCACCCGCTGGGTAAATATTCCTGCTTATCATTATGCAATATTTGAAAAAATATATAAATATGTTTATATGTAATTTTTTGGAAAAATTTTCTGCAAGTACAAAAAACAGCCCAATGCGCGTGGCATCAGGCTGTTTTCCATTTTTTTCTATTCGATATAAGCTACGATTTCGATTTCGACTTTTACATCACGCGGCAGACGTGCCACTTCTACAGTGGAACGAGCTGGCTTGTGATCGCCAAAATATTGGCCGTACACTTCGTTCAGTTGACCAAAATCATTCATGTCCTTGATGAATACAGTCGCTTTCACTACATTCGTCAGGTTGCCACCGGCTTCTGCCAGTACCGCTTGAATGTTGGAAAAAACCTGATGGGTTTGCTCCACGACGTCACCTTCTACCAAAGTGCCGTCTGCACGCAGCGGAATTTGACCCGATGCAAAAAGAAATGGACCTACCTTTGCAGCTTGGCTGTAAGGACCAATAGCGGCAGGAGCCTTGTCAGTTGAAACAAAAGAGATTGCCATACTTATCTACTCCCCTCTATTTTCAAAAAAACTGCCCAGCTCTATTTCGATTTGCTTGCCCTTGAAGTCTACATCCTGTAGTTTTGCAAGCGATACATATTCATCTACCAAACGCTCAGAAACATCCGCTGTCGTTTCTACCAGTACGCCGCATCCTACTACGGTTGCACGGAATTCCTGCAACAGATCAATCATGCCCCGCAATGTCCCGCCAGCCTTCATAAAGTCGTCCACAATGAGGACGCGAGACTGCTCGGCCAAACCGCGGCGAGCGAGTGACATGGTTTGAATTCGTTTACTGGAACCCGATACGTAGTTAATGCTCACTACTGAACCTTCCGTCACCTTGTTGTCACGGCGCACAATCACAACAGGCACATTCAAAAACATAGCGGTCGCATACGCAAGTGGAATCCCCTTTGTTTCCACCGTCATGACGACATCCACATTTTTATCCGCATAAGCGGTTGCAAAGAGCTTTCCGATCTTCGCCATCGTTTGTGGATTTCCGAGAATGTCGGACATGTACAAGTATCCACCTGGCAAAAGTCTCTCTGGATTAGCGAGTTGACCGATCAGTTCGCGCATGAAGTGAAGGGCCTCTTCCGTTTTGACCTGTGGAATATACTTCACTCCGCCTGCCGCTCCCGCCACCGTTTTCAACAAGCCTACCCCTTGGACTTCAAAAGCCTCTTTGATGATAGACAAGTCTTCACTGATGGATGATTTCGCTGCGCCGTATTGTTCCGCGAAAAGAGTGAGAGGAGTCAGCGTATGGGGGTGGGCGAGCAAGTGCTGCGTCATGTCAACCAGACGTGCACTTCTGCGCAATTTCTTCATGGCTCTTCCTCCAAAACCGAATATTATGCTGTTAATGTATCATTTCCATACGGGTTTATGCAAGTATTTCCCCATCTTGAGCGCCTAACATTCGGACAACAAACACATCTTTGACAAAACCTCGCAACGCGTTGTAAATCCGATGTACTTTCGCTTCCTTTTGCACAAGAGCAAACACAGTAGGACCGCTGCCAGACATCAGGACACCATCTGCCCCCGAAGCGATCATGAGATCCTTAATCTGTTTTACTTGTGGATGGAGCGAGAGCGTGACGTTCTCCAACACATTCCCAAGAGATTGGCACATGAGTGAAAAGTCTTGCATCGCGATGGCTTGCAGCATTTGTTTGGTATCGGGATGATTATCGATCTGGGCCACACGCAGGTTTCCGTATACATCCGGAGTAGATACTCCGATAGGCGGCTTGGCTAGAATGACCCAGCACGGTGCAGGCGCTCCCAGATGCGCAATCTGTTCACCACGCCCCGTCGCCAGCGCTGTTCCTCCATAAACGCAAAATGGCACATCAGAGCCAATTTCCGCGCCGATTTTAGCCAGCTCATCTCTGGTCAACCCGAGATTCCATAATTGGTTCAAGCCGCGCAATGTTGCAGCTGCATCACTGCTGCCACCGGCCAGTCCAGCCGCAACCGGAATTTGCTTGTCGATATACAAGTGTACGCCCTGGCGTACTTGAAATTTTTCTTTCATGAGCGTTGCCGCTTTATATGCGTGGTTACGGATATCATCCGGTACGAAGCTGGCAGAACAGTCCAGCGTAATCTCACCATCTTCGCGTAGAGTCATGTCCACACGATCTGCCAAGTCTACGGTTGTCATCACCATTTCTACTTCGTGATAACCGTCCGGCCGTTTGGCAAGCGCGTCGAGAGTCAAATTAATTTTGGCCGGAGCTTTGACCGAGATACGCACGTAATTCACCTCTGCCTACTTTCTAAATTTCCTAGTTTCTTATTGTAGCATAGGCAAACTCTCCCATGCCACTTGATCAATTAAAAAGAATAGGATCGAGATCATTATGGGTATTTCGAAAATTCAGCTCTCTTTACAGAAAAAAAGCCGGGTTGCCCCGGCCTTGTCAACGAGTGTTTATATGGTGAGAAACGTCCGTACGATCAAACCCAAACGTTACAATCGCTTAGCGGCTAATGCTTCCTCAGCAAGCTGAACAGCGCGCTTGACCATGTTACCCGCGTCCCGTGTCGTGATGCCTCCCCAACCCTCGGCTTTTACCGTATCGTAAAACCCAAGCTCTTTGGCCAGCTCCATCTTAAACTGCTCTGACATCAGTCCTCGTCTGCGACCCATAGCACCCTCCTTCTCGTTGACAGGCTTAGTGTGCTCCATGCCGCTCTTTTTATTGCCTCAACCAAATGTTCAGAGCTTTTCGATATAAAAAACAAAACAGTAGAACCCAAAAGGGCTCTACTGTTGTACAAATGTGATGCGGATGTGCTCGTTTTCGCGGCACACCGTCAATTCTACTGTTTCCGTCAAGATGTCAGCATAGCTGTAAGATACCCGCTCAAAGAGTTGGTCGTCATCCAGCTTTACCACAAACACAGATGGGTAAGTTTCTTCGAGGATGCCACTACGTTCAACGGTTTTGCGGCGACCGCCATTAGCCTTCAGCAGGATGCGCTCACCAATGTGTCCGTCTAAACTACGTTTAATGTCAAGTAACGCGTTTCTTGCCATTGTTTCATCCACCTCGCTTACATCTAGTATAACAGCTCCCTTATATTTTGTCAAAGAAATAAAAAATTATAGCAACCCTGCGGATATTTTGTCAACGGGGTTTTTTTCATAAAAAACGTAGATATTTGTCAAAAGATATGCATAAAGGGCATAAATACGCAAAAACCCCCATTCTTGGGTGATCTCGCCCAAAAACAAGGGGGTTGTCTACACGATTTACGTAATCAGTCCGCGGCGCATACCTTCGTTCGCTAGGCGGGCAAATTCGTCCAAACTGAGTGTTTCACCACGCCGAGTCGGATCGATCCCGATGTCAGTGAGCATCTGTATTACTTCATCCTTTTGGGTTTTAGGAAACAGTCCGTTCATTAGGTTGTTCAACAACGTCTTACGGCGCTGTGCAAACGAGCTGCGTACCACCCGGAAAAACACATCCTGATCGTCTACATCCACTGGCGGACGATCTCTTACCTTTAAGCGAATCACTGCCGAGTCGACATTCGGACGCGGAATGAACACACTTGCAGGCACAATCATCGCTACTTCTGTGTCTGCATAGAATTGAGCTGCGACTGAAAGAGAGCCATAGTCTTTCGTTCCTGGTTTGGCTGCAATTCTCTCTGCCACTTCCTTTTGAATCATGACCACGATGTTTTCGAGAGGCAATCTCTCTTCCAGCAGCTTCATCAGGATGGGTGTCGTCACATAGTAAGGCAGATTCGCCACTACGCTCAGCTTTTCCACTCCTGTCATCTTTTCTTCTATTAACTTCTTCAGATCCAGCTCCAGTACGTCCCCATGTACGACTTCAATATTTTCATAGGGTGACAGCGTGTCCTGCAAAATAGGTAAAAGACGCTGGTCGATTTCGATCGCCATCACTTTTTTGGCTGCTCGTCCCAATTGCTCCGTCAGCGCACCGATACCGGGCCCAATTTCAATCGCTCCCTTTTCCTTGGTAAGGTCTGCCTCTGAAACAATGTTATGTAAAATATTGGTGTCTATCAGGAAGTTCTGGCCCAAACTCTTCTTAAAAGAAAAGCCGTACTTCTCCAATATTTCTTTTGTGCGCGTAGGTGTGGCAATATCCTTGCCCGCTATTTGGGTCATGGCTTACTCCCTCTCTTTGTTGATGGCCGTAATGGCCGCTTCGAATTCTGCTCGACTAATTTGGAAGGCATTGAGCCGCTGCAGCATTTGCTTGGCGTTGGCGTATCCGATCCCCAATGCTTCTCCCAGCTTAATTCTGCGTTCTTTGGCATCTACTCCGGACGTCAGGCCATTTGCCAACAGATCGTCAGAAGTAATCTCTCCAGCCGTTTCCGCCATTTCGGTACGTACTTCTGAGAGCGCACGAATAATCACATCAGGTGTCGCGTTCTCGACGCCGATGTCGCCCTTTTTGGTCCCGTCCTCTTGGGTAATAAATGCATGCTTGCAGCCTGGAACTGACTTGCTGATAATTTTTCGGATGCGCTCCCCTTGATAATCGGGGTCTGTAAAAATAATAACACCGCGTTTTTGTTGCGCCAGCCTGATTTTTTCAATCGTTCTTTTATGAATGGCAGAACCGCCAGTTTCAATCGTATCGGCATTAACCGCACGCTTGATTGTTGCGGTATCGTCTCGACCTTCCACCACGATGACTTCCTTGATCTTCATCATGTGCTCCCACTTTCGTACAAACTCGGTACGGTACTAGTGTTCCAAAAAAAACCGTACCTCAAGCCAAAAATACATGAAACATTTGGTAAAACAGGATCGTCTAACTAACAAACAGCTTATCACAATAACCTTGGAGGAAACAGAAGAACAGGAGCAATCGCTCCTGTCCTAAGGCTTCTGTGGTCCAATGATATATACAGTTTTGTTTCGCTTGCGACCGAATTTCCTCGCCTCGGACTCCGTGCCTACGAATACGTCGATTTTGCCACCTTTCATGGCACCACCCGTATCTTCAGCTCGACGATACCCAATACCTTCAATGTACACCCACCATCCATACGGAATGACTTTAGGATCTACAGCGATGGTGTGACCTGCCTTGGCTTTTACCCCTGTCGATGTGCGTCCATATCCCGGAGAGCTTGGGTGTTTGCCACCTCCCGAAGGAGTATAAGCAGTCAGGGTAACCCCGTTCAATACTTTTTTCGGCCTAAACACTTTTCCACCACGCGAGACCGGACCCGCTGCAGAAGCAACCAGGACCCGATCTGGTTGACCCTTTTTCTGCAACATTGGGATTGCGGTACCCATGGCTACGACATTATCTTTCTTCGGTACAAGTACATCTCTTTTGACCAGATCACGGGAGACTTCTTTTCCATCTTCCATGACTAGCTTATAGTGTGCAATTGCCTTACCTTCTTGCCCGCTCTGTAATACGCGGGTCTTACCTTTTTCCAGCGCTGGATCATTTTTGCGTATTTCTTGAAAGGTGACTCGCTCATCGACTTTTACCATTTTCTCAACAACCCGCTTTACGCTGATCGAGGAGTCCTTGGTAAGTGTAGCGGTCAATGCCGGTTCTACCCGGTCCTTCTCACCTAGCACGATGCCGCCGTCCTTCAACGCACCAGCAACATCACGACTAAGTGTCTCTATCGTTTTTTTCTGCCCGTCAACCTGGACTGGTATGGACCAGGTCGTATATAAAGTAATGAGTGCTCCGTCTGATAGCTTCGTCTCAGGTGTCGGTTGAAGGGAATCCTTTTCCGTTACCGTAATGTTCCGCTCGGTTAAGAACTGCTCAACGGTCTTGGCTTTTGTAGCGACCGTCTTGCTTTCTCCGTCCAACGAAAAAGTGACCTGTTTTGGCTGAGTAGCCTGGGCAGAGAAATAGCCAATCATGGGAACGAGCACAAGAGCAAGGCAGCCAAACATGACTAGCCCACGATTCTTATACCTTTCCCATATCGCGCGTAACTCCATTTCCCACACTCCTTTTCCTAGAAAAGCACAAGGCTCTTCTTGTCTAGCCAGGTAAGGGTCGATGTAATTGCACTAATATTCTGGAAGTGGCCGGTACTTCACAAGGTCGGCTTTGATTGTATTTCACTTTCCCGGCTTTGTCAAATTTACCCTCCCTTTTGGCTGAAGCGATAATGGTACCAGACTAGCAAAATAGGCATGGCGAATGGTAGTAGAAACCTGTCGAGAAGCCATGTCGGATGGACAATAATCGTTCGACACATTGTTCATCGTATGCGTCGACAAAATGGAGTAGAACCCGGTTACTTGACACAAAAAAACGGGAAATCACGTGATCAATCGTGATTTCCCGTTTTTATTAACCGTTCATGCGAAAAAGACGTCTGGCGTTGTCTGCGGTAATTTGTGCCATTTCCTCATAAGACAAACCATGAATGTTCGCCATTTCCTCACAGACGTAACGCACATATCCACTCTCATTTCGCTTTCCGCGGAAAGGATGCGGAGTGAGATATGGGCAATCTGTCTCTATCAACAACTTGTCAAGAGGTACCTTCGCTGCTACTTCTTTTGGCTGCTTGGCATTTTTGAATGTAAGCGGACCACCGAACGAAATATAAAAATTCATATCGATTGCCTGCTTCGCTGTTTCCCAGCTGCCAGAGAAGCAGTGCATGATGCCGCCAACATCTGCTGCCTTCTCTTCCTTCAGGATCGTCAAAACGTCTTGGTGCGCATCGCGATTGTGGATGATGATCGGCATGTCGAGCTTGCGAGCCAGACGAATCTGCTTGCGGAATACCTCTGCCTGCACATCACGTGGCGACGTATCCCAGTAGTAGTCCAAGCCCATTTCGCCCAATCCCACTACTTTCGGATCACGACTGAGTTCCTCGATCCATTCTAGGTGTTCGTCTGTCATGTCCTTGGCATCTTGTGGATGCCAGCCGATGACGGCGTAAATAAAGTCATACGCATGAGCCAAATCCATGCAGGTTGGAATTGTTTCCGCGTTGAATCCGATGTTCACAATCGTACTGACGCCATTTTCTTGCGCACGAGAAATGACCTCTGCACGATCCTCATCGAATTCCTTCGCATTTAGATGAGCATGGGTTTCAAATAACAAGTTGGGTCCTTCCTTTCCTTGCCCTCGTTACTTCACGATTGCTCCGTTTGGCATACTTGGGTCAACAGTCGCAAGTGTCAACTGATCTCCTGCCGATGCTGCCAAGATCATCCCTTGAGACAGCTCACCGCGAAGCTTCACTGGCTTCAGGTTGGCTACGAGGATCACTTTTTTGCCGACCATATCTTCTGGGGAGTAGTATTTCGCGATACCAGAAACAACCTGGCGCTTCTCGTAGCCGAGATCCAATTGCAGAACCAACAGTTTGTCAGCATTTGGATGCTTGGCACATTCCACTACCTGTGCGATGCGCAGCTCTACTTTTCCAAAATCGTCGATGCTGATTTCTTCTTTTGCATCAGCTGGTTTGTCCGTTGCTGCTTCTGTTTGGTTGGTGTTTGTTTCACTCACAGGTGCTTCCCCTTTCAAAGCTGCTTTCTTTTTCTTGTTTTCCTCCGCTTGGCGACGTGCCTCTGCTGTCGATTCATCGATGAAAGCCAGTTCCGCTTGAACATCCAGACGAGGGAAGAGCAGTTCCTTGCGGCTAACGGTACTTCCAGCAGGTAATCCACCCCATACACTTGCAGATTCCCAGTTGGTTGCTTCTTCATTGCCCAAAATACCCAGTTGGTCCCAAATTTTCGCTGGTGCTTTCGTCATGAACGGTTGGATCAGCACGGAGCTAATGCGGATGCTTTCCACCAAATTGTACATAACAGTTGCCAGACGACCTTTGGTTTCTTCGGATTTTGCCAAATTCCAAGGCATGGTCTCGTCGATGTATTTGTTTGTACGTCCCACCAGTTCCCAGATGTGAGCCAGTGCATTGGAGAAGCGCATTTCTTCTATATGCTCTTCCACCAGCGCCTTCGTTTTCATCGCGAGGCCGATCAAGCTGTCATCCGGCTCTCCTGCATCCTGTGGAGCTGGAACGATACCATCGAAATATTTCTCAATCATCGTAGCGGTACGGCTCAGCAAGTTTCCGATGTCATTAGCCAAGTCGTAGTTCAGGCGCTGTACGAACGATTCTGGCGTGAAGATGCCATCCTGACCGAAGTTGATTTCACGAAGCAGGAAGTAGCGAACGCCGTCAGAACCGTAACGATCGATCAAAACCTTCGGGTCAATGACATTGCCCTTGGATTTTGACATTTTTCCATCCGGCATCAGAAGCCAGCCATGACCAAAAATTTGTTTTGGCAACGGGATATCCAGTGCCATCAACAGGATTGGCCAGTAGATCGTATGGAAGCGCAAAATGTCTTTTCCAACCATGTGAACATTGGCCGGCCAGAAGTTACGGTATTTGCTGTCGTCCTCGGACAAATAGCCGAGAGCGGAAATATAGTTCGTCAATGCATCGATCCATACGTAAATAACGTGCTCTGGATCGCTAGGCACCTTGATTCCCCAGTCAAATGTACTGCGGGATACGGACAAATCCTGGAGACCTGGCTTCAGGAAGTTGTTGATCATTTCGTTGCGGCGGCTCTCCGGTTGAATAAATTCAGGGTTTGCTTCGATGTGCGCAAGCAGTCTGTCCTGATACTTGGACATGCGGAAGAAGTAGTTTTTCTCCTTCACTTTTTTCACTTCGCGACCACAGTCTGGGCAAGCATACCCGTTGTCCGTTTTCGCTTGTGTTTCTGTCCAGAAAGCCTCGCAAGGTACACAGTAGAAGCCCTCGTACTCGCCCAAATAAATATCACCTTGGTCGAGCAGGCGCTGGAACACTTTTTGTACGACTTCTTTATGACGAGGCTCTGTGGTACGGATGAAATCGTCATAAGAGATGTCCAGCTTTTGCCACAGATCCTTTACCCAATCGACAATCGGGTCGATGAATTCGAGAGGTTGTTTGCCATCTTCGGCTGCACGCTCTTGGAGCTTTTGACCATGCTCATCTGTCCCTGTCAGGTAATACACATCATAGCCGCGCAAACGCTTATAACGAGCCATAGCATCACACGCGATTGTGGTGTAGGCGTTACCGATGTGGAGTTTGTTACTTGGATAGTAGATCGGCGTTGTAATGTAATAAGTAGGTTTCATTGCAACTATTCCCCTCCTGTTTACGTTTATTAAAATAAGGAAAAGCCCACCCCAAAAAAATTGGGGCGAGCTCTATCTCGCGGTACCACCCAAACACTCCGTCCCCCTCACGGAAAACGGACTTGGTAAGTCAAACATGACTCTACCCGTAACGTGGGCATACGTCACAAACTACTAGGTACGGTCTATGCCGTCACTGTTCATCTGCAAGACTCAGGGTCCATGTTCAGCTTGCTCACTTATACCGGTTCTCAGCTACCCCGGCTCTCTGAAATAAGGAGGATCGGCTTACTCTTCCCATCATGGTCGTTTGCTATCATTTGCTGTATTTATCCTCTATTGTACACGACCAACCTGTTTTGTAAACATCCTCGGCAAGCCCATTTTCCTGAGGAATTTTATCGCTCGCTTCACACCAACTTTACAAAATACAAGAAGAAAAGAGAAAACTTGGAGTTTTTGTCGAATTGCCATGTTCGGTTTCGACATTCGTCGACTTATTCGACACCCAATTCTTCCAGTAAATTTTATCCATAAAAATTTCCATATCGCTTCCAACACTTTGAGAAACACCGATTTAACAGCATTTTCGATTTGAAAAAACATTTTGCTTTTCAAGGAATTGTCAAAATCATGTTGACACCTTTGGGAATGGCTGGTATGATTATCCCAACAGAAAATGTCGAATATTGACGATAAATGATGAGTGTATAACAATAGCATCGACATATACAGTTTTTGGGAGGAGATTTTAACTATGATGAAATCAACCGGTATCGTTCGCAAAGTAGATGAATTGGGTCGTGTTGTAATTCCAATCGAATTGCGCCGCACTCTGGGTATCGCTGAGAAAGATGCTTTGGAAATCTACGTTGACGGAGAGCGCATCATCCTGAAAAAGTATGAGCCTGCATGTATCTTCTGTGGAAACGCTGACAAAGTATCTCATTTTAAAGGTAAAATTGTGTGCCAAGATTGCCTGACAGAAATGCCTGTTAAACGCTAATATCATTTGATTACATAAACATGCCTTTGTGGGACGAGCCCCACAAAGGCTATTTGTTTGCTATTTTTTCTTCAACAGCGCTCGGAAGAAGAACAGCCTAGGCGCATACAAATCAGAATAGACCACATCAGCCGGCATTTCAAAAGATACATCGCCAGAAAACTGTAGCCCAACCTCCACCAAAACTCGTTGCAATCGCGCTAAATTGATCAGCGGGTAATCAAAAGTGAGTACGAGCTGTCCATCGTCTTTTAACACTCTGTGAAATTCGCGGAATGCTTGCACCATAATCGGGTCTTCGAGATGCTCGAGAACAGAGATGCAAAATACAGTATCAAACTTTTGATTCGAGTACGGCAAGTAGGTCAAATCGGCTCGACAATAATGAATACCGTCAAAATAATGCGCTGGCAAGCCATCTGCTACTCTTTTCCCAAATACATCCACAATATCTTGATAGATCGCTTCCTTAGACAGTATCCGATAATCGAGATCACAAGCGTGTACTTCTCGACAATGATCAGCCAAATAAAATTTGAATGGGTGGCAGATCCCGCATGCTGAATCAAGCACAACGTCATTCGGATTGGCAAACCGTTTAGCCCAGGCATATTCGTACGGTCTACTGTTCCATGTAACCGGCAGCGCCCCTTACCATCGTATTCACGTACCCGTCGAGATGACGAAAAGAAAAAAGCCGACCGTATCGGCCAGCTTCGCTCACTCATTACCTTCTATTCCCGATGATATTCGTTGTAAACATCTCGTTTGGATACATTTCGATCATCAGCTGCTTGCTTGATGGCTTCCTTTTTCCCCATGCCTTGTGCACAGTAATGATCCACGTGCTCCACGATACTCAGCGATTGCCACCAGGTATCATCGACTTCCGCTTCCAACGGCCCGGTGTTCCCTTCGACAATGACACAAAACTCACCGCGTACCTCGCCGCTTCTGAGCCATTCCAGCAGCTCGTCCAACGTCCCGCGCACAAATTCCTCGTAGCGCTTTGTCAGTTCTCTTGCCAAAACAGCTCGCCGATTCCCCCACGCTTCCCGCATGGCAGCAAGCGTCTTTTCCACTCGATGGGGAGCTTCATAAAATATCAGCGTTTCTGGATATCGCTTCAGTCGTTCCAGCTCTTCGCGTCTTTCCTTGTTTTCGCGTCCCATAAATCCGCAAAATATGAAGCGATCAGTAGGAAGACCGGAAGCAATCAAAGCTGTCAATGCCGCATTGGCACCTGGAACGGGGATGACAGAAAATCCCGCTGCGGTCGCATCTCGTACCAGCTCAGCACCCGGGTCGGAAATTGCTGGCAAGCCAGCGTCGCTTACCAAGGCAATTTTCTTGCCCTCGGAAAGCCACTGCAACAGCCCATTTCCACTTGCTTCCTTATTATGCTCGTGATAGCTGACCGTTCGTTTTTCGATTTGAAAATGATTCAGTAGCTTTCTTGTCTGGCGCGTATCTTCACACGCGATGACATCGACTTCACGCAACGTATTTAGACACCGCACCGTGATATCATCAAGATTGCCAATCGGTGTAGCCACCAAATAAAGGACTCCTGCTTCTTCTGACGCAAAACTGCGTTGCACATTCATTCGGAGGCCCCTCCAATCAATTCTTCTTTTTTCTTGCGCGTTAATCGTTTGATGCTCTCCTCACGCTTGAGACCCCAGGAACGGTCTGCTCCTTCTTCCCAATAGAGCAGCTCCACTGGCCCGCGGCCTCTCGTATACTTGGCACCTTTTCCTTCATTATGAGCAGCCAAGCGACGGATCAGCTCTGTCGTATATCCGGTGTAGAGTGTCCCATCCGCACAGGAGAGGATGTAGACATAGTGACTCTTACTCGAGGGAATCTCGTCTGCCATAATAGATTTCCTGTAGTTCTTCACAGTATTGCTCTCCATTTTCATACACAATCAGCGGTGGCTGAATTCTCAGCTCCGGCTTTCCACCCCTTATTCCCTCGATCAGAACCATATTCGGCTCTGCTTCCCTACGCGGATAAACCAGACGCATCCGTTTCGGCTCGATGCCATATTGGCGCATAAGCGAAACGATGTCAATCAAACGTGTGGATCGATGCACGAGCGCCAGCTTTCCGCCGTTTTTTAGCAGCTGGCTCCCCACGCGAATGACATCCTCCAAGGACAGCATAATCTCATGACGGGCGATCGCAAAGTGCTCGCTGATGTTTTTCTCCCCACTGGTCGCAGGCATATACGGCGGATTGCACGTGATCAAATCGAAATTCCCGTGCCCAAACAACGACACCGCATCCTTCACATCGCCATGATGCATCGTAATTCGTTCATTCAAACCATTCAATGTCACATTGCGGCTTGCCATACTGAACAAACGCTCTTGAATTTCGATTCCATCAAAACTGGCTTCTGGCGTACGCGTGGTCATAATGAGCGGTATAGCTCCATTGCCCGTGCACATATCCAATACTTTTCCGCGCTTTGGCACCGATGCGAATCGTGCCAAAAGAACCGCGTCCATCGAGAAGCAAAAAACTTCGTGGCTTTGGATTATTTTCATTTCATGTGTCAATAAATCATCGATGCGCTCTGTTTCGTAAAGCGGCACGTTGGTGACAGGTTCCATCTACGGCTCGTACTCCCTTTTGTTCTTGTCTTATTATTCCTATCCGGAAAAAAGCGACCTGACACGTGGCCCAGGTCGCTTTTTCATGTGGTGCTGGTTACTCACCGCTTATTTTTGAGGGCCGCCGCTCAGGAATGAGAGACAGAACAGGCAATCCCCTTCTTTTCGCAGGCTGCCGAAATGCACATTGCAGATATGAAATCCTTCCGCGTACAAACGAGCGAGATTGTCATATCCTTCTCCAACCACTGCCTTTTTGGCTTTTTCCTTCGCGACAGGGCTTGTTCCCTTTTGTTTTGCTTGGGAGCCGGTCTTTTTCCTGTCTAGTCGGGTGCGAAGGTGCTGGTTTTCAACGAGTAATTGGGCGTTTTCCTCCATCAAAACAACGATGACGTCTTTCAGTTCACCAATTTCTTTATAAAGGTCACCAATACGTTCTTCAATACTCGCCATCTTGACGAAGATTTCCCGTTTGTCCACTAGCTCACCTCTCCCCTACCCCCACGCTTTATTCAAAGGTGGGGAGACCTATCGCAATCTCATCCAATCCGAATTCGGTGACACGTTTGTCGATTGAAAGCTCTACTTGGATAGATTGGTCAAGTACGTTTACGGAAACGACTCGTCCATTCCCCATCGGGGTGGTGACCATTTTGCCAACGTCCGGCATCTCATCCTTCGAGCTTTCATAGTTGTCGTTCTCGTATTTTAAACAGCACATCAACCGGCCACACAGACCAGAGATTTTAGCTGGATTCAACGAAAGATTTTGGTCCTTGGCCATTTTGATCGAGACAGGCTCGAAATCGCCGAGGAACGTCGAACAGCAAAGCAACCTGCCACAAGGCCCGATCCCGCCGAGCATTTTGGCTTCGTCACGCACACCAATCTGGCGAAGCTCAATCCGGGTACGGAATACGGAGGCGAGGTCTTTTACCAGCTCACGGAAATCAACCCTGCCGTCAGCGGTAAAATAAAAGATAATCTTGTTGCGGTCAAACGTGTATTCCACATCGACCAGCTTCATATCGAGCTTGTGCTCTTTGATCTTCGTCTGACATACAGCAAAAGCATTCTTGGCGGCTTGCTTGTTTTCATCCACCTGTTTAGCATCTCGCTCGTCTGCCATCCGAATGACCTTTTTCAGCGGCAATACGACATCAGACTCAGCCACTTCTTTTTTGCCAATGACGACCTTGCCAAATTCGACCCCTCGCGCCGTTTCAACGATGACGGTGCAGTCTTGCTCAATCGGCAGTCGGTCAGGGTCGAAGTAATATATTTTGCCCGCTTTCTTAAAGCGGACCCCAACAACCTCGTACAAGGGTTATCCCTCCTGGAATTGAAGAACCAACCGCTCAAGAGCCAACTGTGCGTTGGCATTTCGCTCTATCCGATTTTTCGTCTCCATGACCAAATCTATCCCACGCAAGAGCTCAGCTTTTGTCCATACCAGTGCTTGTCCTTGCAGCACATCCTGTTGGTCGCTGTTAATGAGATGGGCATGCCTGCCTACTTGCAAATACAGGATATCGCGCAGCCAAAGGATGAGCAAATCTAAAAAGAGGGGTAGTTCCTCTTTACTTTTGTCGCTCTTTTGCAACATATCATGGATCGTTAAGAGTGCAGAGGAATTACGCTGTTTGCACTCCTGCACCAATTGTATCACTAGATTTCTTAGCTGTGCAAACGATTCTGATTGGCTGAGTGTCATGGCTTCTTCCACATTTGTCGTAATGTGGGAAGCAACCTGCGCCATTCCCGCCAAAACGCCCTCTGCACGCAACTTTTCCGCAATCGATTCTGCAGAAAGTGGTGAAAATTGAACGATTTGGCATCGAGATAAAATCGTAGGAAGAATCGCATGGCTATGCTCTGTTAAAAGCAGGGCCAGTACACCAGCGGGCGGTTCCTCCAGAAACTTGAGCAGACTGTTGGCAGCCTGTGTCGTCATTTTATCGACGTGCTCAATGATATATACCTTGCGTGATGACTCGACGGCGCGCATCGCCATTTCTTTTTGCAGCGAACGGATCTGGTCGATTTTAATCGAAGCCCCATCAGGCGTAATAAACAACACATCCGGGTGATTGCCACCCTCTATGCGCCTGCATGTAACACAGGCCCCGCAGGCGTCTGCCTCCCTTTCCGAACAAAAAAGGGACTTCGCCAGATGCAGGGCCATCTGCTTTTTACCTGAACCTTTGGGACCCGCAAGCAAGTAGGCGTGTGCCAGTCGTTCGTTTCGCAAACTATGATACAGCAGTTCTTGTGCTCGTGGCTGCTGAGAAAAACGGGTCCATGTCATGATGGTTTCACACCCACTAAAAATACAAATTGATCAACATGCCGCGGATTTCGCCAATCCTAGCTAACAAATCAATCGTTGGTGCCTGCTCGCTCAAGAGCTCATCTGTCAGTTTGAGCAGCTCTGCATCCACCTCTTTGACGATTTTGTACAGCCTGCTGCGACCACGTCGATTCATTCCTCGTCTATCGTCTAAGGCAATACCGAACTTCACAGCCTCTTCCATGAACTGCTTGACGAGATTTTTATAAGCATAGAAGTCACGAACGGCGCGGGAACGAGCAAGAATCTGTCCCTGCCTGTCTATGTCTGTCAGTAGCCGGGTAAGCTTCTCCTGAGACATACGTTCGTCTTCTCCTTGAATCATCGTGCCAAAATTCAGCTTTTCCAGTTGAGGATTCTTGCGTGAATCCGTCGTTTTAATCAAGTCCAGTTTAGGCCGTAACCCATCACTGATTTTCATATCGCCACCTCCGTCGCCCGATCCAATACAGGGTTTATCCCCATGAGATCAAGTATATACGAAAGTTACGAAAAAAGAGAGAAGGAACCACGTTAAAATGAGTGGAACTCTCCGACATCCAATACGAATACTGCCGCACCACCCACCTGTACTTCCAGCGGATATGGCATGAACGAGTCTACAGCATTACTGAGTGGAGAGACGGGAGTGACCATTTGTTTGCGGGATTTGCAATTATGCGCAATGATGTCGATTACTTCCGGCACGCTTTCGTCAGACGTACCGATCAAAAAAGTTGTGTTACCGGCGCGTAAAAAGCTACCCGTACTAGCCAGCTTTGTAGCACGAAAACCTTTTTTCACCAGTTGTTGAGACAGACGACCACTATCTTTATCTTGGACGACCGCAACTACCATTTTCATCGGCTATCACCCTTTCTCCCATGATCAATTCCGAATTTGACTTCTTCATTGTATGAAAAACACGTAGGCTTGGTACGTTATTTCGCTTAAACATATTATACAGCATGTACATCATCCTGCGGTACAGGGAACCTTATAATCTGTCTAGCAGTACCTGTAGGGCAGATTGATATACATGTTCCATCGGCTGCTCGGCATCAATGACGACAAAGCGCTCTGGATCGCGTTCCATAACCAGCTGATACCCTTCCCGAACAAGCTCATGGAAACGCATCCCTTCCAGATCGAGACGATTCACTTCGCGCCCACGGGAGGCATTAATCCGCGCCAATCCGGTTTCGGGCTGTACATCAAAGAACAAGGTCAATTCCGGCATGCAGTCACCGACAGCAAATCGGTTAATCTGGTAGACAGCATCAATGCCCAATCCCCGCGCATGTCCTTGATAGGCGAGACTACTGTCGATAAAACGGTCGCATAGTACCAGCTTGCCCTCTGACAAAGCAGGTAACACCTTTTCCGCCAAATGCTGGCCACGTGCTGCCGCGTACAAGAGAGCCTCAGTTCTTTCATCCATCTGCGTGTGGGCCGGATTCAAAATAATTTCCCGAATTTTTTCGGCGATATCAATTCCACCGGGCTCACGAGTCAAAAGCACATCGACTCCCCGCGCCTTCAGCTCTTTGTACAGCTTGGCGATGACGGTAGATTTCCCTGCCCCTTCTCCGCCTTCTATCGTAATAAATCGGCCTTTTTTTCCTGTTGCCACTTCCATACTCCTTCCACCCCTGTTGTAGCAGGCCAGTTGCTTAAATTATCGTAAAACCTGTATCGTTTGTAGCTGGTCGTCCTGTACGCCGTGGAATCGCGTTTGTCCTTTCGCCAATTCCTTCAGCATCGCCAGACTTTCTTCATCGATCCGCTCGCCTGGCACCAGCACCGGAATCCCTGGTGGATATGGAATCACCAGCTCTGCCACAATGCGTCCCAGAGCCTGCTCCAAAAGAATTGACTCCCTCGGGCAGTCAACGGCTTCATGCATCGGCAATGCCTGCTCACGCAAATAATGGGAAGACACGACTCCCGTCAAAAGAATGCGCTCCTCTCCCGGTTCTACTTGTGGCACCATCGATTCAAGCAATCTCCACAAAGCATCAAGGTCACGGGAGGATGTTCCTGTCGAGGCTGCGAGAAGTACATGAGAGTCATCCGCCAGCTCCGAGAAAATTCCGTGCTTTTCCATCCATTTCTGCAACTCAAATCCACTGAATTGGGCCGTTCGCAAATGGAAAAACAGCTTCAACGGGTCAAGCGTAGCGTATACGCTGTTCGTGGACAGTCGCGGCCAATCCAGCCACTCCAGTCGATCGAGTCGCTCCCGAAACTTGTCCAAAAGCGGCAACAACCTGTTCCACTCCTCGATCGCCGCAAGCGCCAGATGACGTCTGGCTACATCAAGTGAAGCCATCAGCACATACGATGGGCTGGAAGACTGAAGCATGGCAAGATGACGGAACAACCGTTCACGATCAATCCGCTCTCCCTGAATATGCAGCATCGAGGACATCGTCATAGCCGTGCCCATTTTGTGTGTCGATTGGACCGAAGCATCCGCACCTTCCTGCATGGCAGAACGCGGAAAGGCAGGATGGAACCCGTAGTGGGCACCGTGAGCTTCGTCTATCAAAAGCGGTACGTCAAACCGATGGACAGTAGCCGCCATTTTCGCCAAATCGATACCCATTCCATAGTAGGTCGGGTTCGTCAAAAAAACTGCCTTGGCATCGGGGTGTGCAAGCAGCGCACGCTCTACATCTTCGCGCCTTACACCCGCAGCGACTCCTGTTGCCAAATCGACGGCAGGTACTAAAAAGATCGGGGTTGCTCTCGCCATCATAATGCCGTTGAATACAGACTTATGGCAATTGCGTTGTACGAGAATCTTATCGCCCGGTCTGCATACCGTCATGATGAGGGCGATATTTCCTACTGTACTTCCTCCGATCAAAAACTTGGTCTGTTCCGCATGGAAGGCTTGCGCCGCCAAAGCCTGCGCTTCTGCAATGACACCTTGTGGCTGATGCAAGTCATCTGTCCCGCTAATTTCCGTTACGTCCAGCTCCAAGATGTCTTGAAAGCGATTTTTGGCATGGTTGTCAAAGCTGTGGCCCATTTTATGTCCTGGCACATGAAACGGATGCGGCCGATGCTTGGCGTGCCGTTCAAGCTGTTCATAAAGGGGCGCACGCTTTTGTCGCTCCCGAAATTCAACATCTCTCTCCAACACGCGCGACTCACGTCCTTTATTTTTATTCCCCTATTTTAGCATGATTTGGACACGCATGAGTCCAGCAAAAAAAAGACACCGGAATGCACCGATGCCTTCTTTCTTCACGCATCTTTTCGCAACCAAATGCGTCTCATCTGATGAATAAAAAATGGATACTTTTCATCCTGTACATCGGTATTGACCATTTCCTGTTCGCACCGCTGACAGATAAACTGCTCACAAATGGCGATTCCGTCATTCTGCTCTTGTTCACAGACGATACATCGCTGAGCAACTTTTTCCATAGTGAAAACGCCTGCCCTTTTCCTCAATATACCAACCATTATACCCTATTATAGTCAGCATCATTCCCAAACGTTCGTGTTTTCGCCGATAGCTCGGTAGGCTTGGAAGTAGGACTGGGCTTCCTGCACAGGGAAACATGCTGCCGCATCAATGACGTAGGACTGCCTCATCGCGTTAACCAGCTCGGGTAACGGTAGTTCAGCAATGGTCGTACCCACGGCATTTCCGATCACGAGCAAATCCGCATCCTTTACAGCATCCTGCCACGAATCGTATAGCGTCCAACCCGTCATCCTTTTGTTCGGAATTGGCTTGTCCTCCCCCATGTACACCGCAACGTCTTTTTCAGCGAACCAGTCAGAAGACATATGCTCCCATAGCGAACCCTCTCCCCAAAGTATGATCCGCTGTATATTCGCTTTTTGTAGAACGAGCCTGCATTCTTTTTCGAGCCATCGAACTATGAAGGAAGAGTCTTGGCGGGAAGGGTAGAGCCAGCCCTGACCGACTCGTTTATCCAGACCAAGCGCGCGGCTAACTTGCAGCAAAGAAATTCCCCTCTCATCGCAGCTGGCACCAAGTTCGAGGTAAAACTGCTCCTTCCACGCCAAATAGCGCGGTAATTGCCGAAGCGCTTCATCCACTTCGCGCATCCCGCATACCATTGTCACGAGTGAGCAGCGAGCGAGCTGTTTACAGAGGAACCGCATCCATCTCCCATTGGGTTCCCCTCCTAGCAAAGCACGCTCGTGGGTAAATAACGCCATGCGAATGACCTCATGCTCTCCGTTGTGCTTGTATTGGGTATGTAAAGTATTCGCCCAGTCGTATGGCACGTCGCTTCCGTAAACGAGTGTGAGCCATGGCCCCGCTCCCAGCTGTTGCATCCTTTCCTGCAAAAGCTTTCCATCACTCTCTTTTGTCAGCAGAAATCCATCAGCGACTTCATCTGAGAAGTCTGTTTGGTAAACAGTCAGCTCAATCCCACACGCTCCAAGCTCATTGCCGCATCTGGCTACGACCTCCTCTGAAATGACCCATAGCCTCACGCTTTTCTTCCCTCCTCATCACGCCCTACCGAATCGCTTTCCACATCATTCCTTTTATCCTACCCATAACAAAAAGCCGTCAGTCCAGTCATGCTAGACAAACGGCTTGTATCATTCGTTGTATAAGCTTTCTCAAGATTTGCGACTGTGCGATAATGGAAACGCAGACTTTCATTCATCCAGACCGCTGTAAAAGGAAGTGACTTCTCATGAAGGAAACCGCCGCCCATACGATCTATAGCTACAAGCTGCTCTATCGTTTTCGCTGGCGATTTGTCGGCTACCTTTTTCAACTGTTGTTAATAGGCTTGTCCCTTATTTCGCACTCATTCATGCTACAAGTTCCCGCTTATACGCTGATTGTAACGTTAGCGATTCTACCCGTGATACCGATCTGTCATTTGGTCTTATTTCGACTGTATGCCCTTCTACGCAGCCATAAGCCAAAGACAACTGCTGATATGCTCGTCTCTCCGTGGTGGGGTGCAGGCTATCCACTTCCCATCCCGCTATCTGTTTATCGGGGCGGTGAGCTCACGGTAATCGTGGGAAGTATGGCGATAGCAGCCGGGGCTTATGTGTGGCTTTCGGAAGGATACGCGCTAACCTTGATCACCGGAACGCTGATCGTTGCGCTGCCACGCCTCCTCGCCTTCCTTGCTTCCTTTCGTCAGCCAAGTCGTAGCCGGGTGAAATACGAAGATCGCGGCGTTGCTTTTTTGCTTACCGATGGATGACCGAATCGATACACCTTTACATAACCCATAGCTTGATGACAATCAACGCTGCCAATCCAGGCAAACGGAGAAGTCCGACGAGCAGAGCCGTCACCGGGTTGATCGGGATGTGGAAGTTAGCCAACTCTCCAACCAGATTGGTGAAAAACAGCAATAGTGCGCCAATCACGACTTGCATGATCCCAAATCCAATCCACCTGATCGGGCCCGTGACAGATTTGCTGGCGGCAATCACCAGCAAAATTCCAACTACAATCAGTGCTATAACCCACCCTGTAGTCATCGGCTTTTCCTCCTATGCCTGTTGGCGATTCCTCTCGCGCTTTGCTTGCGCGAGTAAATACATATACCGCTTTTCGGTCACATGCAAATAATAAATGACATCATCCAAGCCGCCATCCGGTTCACTGATCTCCGCAAGATGGCGGGCATGCTGCCAGTCCATTCGGGCCTGATTGACTGCTACATCCAAGCTCGCTTCATTCCATTCCACCACGAACCGCGCTTTTTTTCTCCACCTACTCACCTGCAAGCTTCCCCCTCAGTGAAAGTAGTAAAGTACTCCTGTCATGTTGTTCACTGCATGCAACAAAACTGCTCCCCAGATCGATTGGTACCGATGTCGAACGAATCCGAGTAAAAGTCCAATGACAAAAAGCGGAGCGAACAGAGCGAGATCCATATGCAGGAGCCCAAACCAGAGACTGCTCAGGAAGATACCCATAATGGGCCCGATTCTTTGAACCAGATAAGTCTGAATCACGCCGCGAAACAAAATCTCCTCCGCAATCGGAACCAATATGCCAATGACCAGAAGCGAGGTGAGCGCCGCCAAAATATCCGTTTCTTTCGCCTGTACAATCTCTTTTTCGATCTGTTGCTCTCGCTCTGATGACAGAGACAGTCCAAACCAGTCCGCAATCGGGTTAGTCACCACCGCATCCAGTACCAGTGCAATCAAAAGAAACAGAGCAGCGAGCATCAACAGCATCCGGCCTAGTCGTACAGGTCGGCGAACGCCGATTTCCCCCAGTCTTCCACGAAACCACAACGGAATCAAAAACAGCAGGAACAGTTGGAAAATAGCTGATTCCAATATCCCTCCGATCGTACCGGTGGAAAAGAAGGTACCTTCCAGTAAAAACCCATACAACAGCAGTACGCCCGTTTGAAACACATGCAGCCAAGCTACAATATGCAGTACATCATTCCCTGAAAGCTCGTCATATTGCCATAGCCATGACGTCTTCTGCTGTCTTTCTCTTAGCAAGCTCACAATGAAACCAACGGTCGCAATGAAGCTAAATACCGCCACTGCAAATGCAAGTAATCCTAGCCATACCTCCGGTTGCCCGACAGTGGTAGCGACCCACTTCCCGTCTTCACCCTTGTGAAAACGAATCATGGATAACTCCGCAGCAAACATGAGCCAATACCCAATAAACAGCATGATCGCCCATGGAGTGGACTTTTGTCGCCGTATCCCACTCGCAAGCGACAGTCCTGGTCCTGTCAGCATCTCCTCACGCTCCTATTTCACTGTATGTCTCGTCCATTCAAAAAAGTCCGGCATTTCTATCAGGATTGCAAAGCTTTTATTTGTGCTTCTGCTATTTGCTTGAGATATTCATTGCGCGTCCGCAAAAAACGCGTCATATACGCCTCCAAGAACAACCAATCCGCGAGCTTCCCCAAAATACCCAGCGGAGATGTGTAGTCAAAAATATCGATCATCCTCGTCTGATTGTCCGTTATCGGAATGAACTCATGCGTGTGATGAAACCGTTTGAATGCGCCAGAAACCATCTCATCTACGAAATAGCGCGGCTCCTCCATCTCAGTGATTTTCACCGTCAAATTCTGCTTGATACCGAAGTGAATGGCTTCCCAGGTAACAGTCTCCCCCAGGTTTATCAGTCCGCTCGTTACTCCTCCAATCGCTCTCTCCTTCGTGCTGGCGGTCGATTCCATATGCAAATCAATGCTTCTGGCAGCATCGAAGCAGACCTGTCGCGGAGCATCTATCAAAAACTCCATACGAATAACCGACATACTGCATCCTCCTCTCGAAACGAAAAAAAGACAGGCAGACCCCGTCTTCTTTTTTTAACCTATATCGTTCGTACGTATCGAATTCCCAAGGATGATATTTAAAAAGTCGTCCTTTCAGCACCGAGAAAGTGCCGAGAACCTGAAGAAGGAGGAGCGAAGTGTAGGGGACCTACAGGTCGCGTCTGCCTTCCAATGCTTTGGTCAGCGTCACTTCATCGGCGTACTCCAAATCTCCACCGACTGGCAAGCCGTGCGCGATACGCGTCACGCGAATACCAAAAGGTTTAATCAGCCGGGAAATGTACATCGCTGTTGCTTCCCCTTCGATATTCGGATTGGTCGCCAAAATGACTTCCTTCACCTGCTCGTCACCGAGGCGCTTCAACAGGTCAGGAATGCGAATATCCTCTGGACCGATCCCATCCATAGGAGAAATCGCCCCGTGCAAAACATGATAATACCCTTCAAACTCTCTCGTCTTCTCCATCGCTACCACGTCTCGCGGCTCTTGCACCACACAGATGATCGAGCCGTCGCGACGTTTGTCTCGACAAATATGACATGGATCGAGATCGGTAATATTGTTGCAGACCGAGCAGTAATGAAGCTGACGCTTGGCATTGACCAATGCTTTTGCCAGATCAAGCACGTCGTCCTCTTTCATATTGATCACAAAAAAGGCAAGCCTCCCAGCGGTTTTGGGACCGATGCCGGGCAATTTCATAAAACCATCAATGAGCTTTGAGACCGGTTCTGGATAAAACATCGCCTACTCCTCTTTTCCTGCCCAATTTTTAGAACAGGCCTGGGATGTTCATGCCTCCAGTAAATTTGCCCATTTCCTTGCCTACCATTTCATCTGCTTTGCGGAGTGCATCGTTCACGGCAGTGAGCACCAGGTCTTGCAGCATTTCTACATCTTCAGGGTCTACTACTTCTGGCTTGATCACGATGTCTTTGATTTGCTTATGTCCATCGATTTTCACAGTGATAGCACCGCCACCAGCAGAGCCTTCCACGATTCTATCTTTCAAGCCTTCTTGCGCTTTTTGCATTTCTTCCTGCATTTTTTTCACTTGCTTCATCATTTGTTGCATTTGCTGCATGTTTTTCATTGAGGTATCCTCCCTAAATGGTTATGAGTGTATGATTTAGTCTTTGACTTCAACAAGACCTTCTCCGACGAGCTTGATGGCTTCCGCCAAAAACGGGTCCTCTTCCGGCTCATCAGAAGCGTCTTTTTGACCAACCTGCTGGTCTACACTTTGCCACTCTTCCTCCATGACAGACAAGAGCTGCAGGGGCTTGCCCAGCACCGTAGACATAACGCGCTCGATCACGCTCCGAAGCTCTGCCTCCATCGTCTTATCGCAATGGATGGCACTGTTGAAGGTTACGACAACAGCTTCATTGCCGGCAGCTACCGGTTGACCATTGACTAGCCAAGCCTGGTACTGAATCTTGATCTTTTTCAGTTCGGTCAAAATTTGACTCCACTGCCCGCGCACCTGTCTCGTCAAATTCTCATCCATGGCCTTCGCGACTTCCCTGACTCTATTCATCGGGGTTCGTGAACCACCAGAAGCCGCAGCTATGCGCCTTGGCTCGTTCTTGCGTGTTTCTTCGGTCTTTTGCTGGCCGGGAATGCTCACCTGACCTTGCATCACTTGAACCAAACGCTCTTCCAAAACGCGGATACGATTGGACATCGCGGTCAGTTCCTCGCTGTTAACGGGTGAGGCTCCCATAGATTCCGTCACATTCGCATTTGGCTGGCACATTTTGGCAAGAGTCAGTTCAACCAGCACCCTTGCATAGGTCGACCATTTTAATTGCGACAAAGCCTGATTGCAGGTCTCAATCGCGTCGTAAAGCACCGGAAACGAGTACAGCTTTGCAACCTCTGCAAACTGATCATCAATCATGGTCCGCTCGACAATCTCTTCTAGCTGCGGCGCTGTTTTCAACAACAGCATATCACGGTAATAGTAGAGGAAATCGTGCAGGAACTGCTCCGGGTCCTTCCCTTGCACCATGACTGTATCAAATTGCTCCATGACCTGTGCAACATCGTTTTCGGCAATATGTCGCGCAAGCACAGAAAAGTAAGATTGGGCAACTGTGCCCGTAATCTGCATAATATCACTAGCACGAACCTCGTCCTTGCTATAGCTAATCGCTTGGTCCAACAAGCTAAGAGCATCACGGGCTCCACCTTCAGCCATCTTCGCTACGAGCTGCAGTGCCTGCTCCTCCACCTGCACCCCTTGTGATTGGCAAATCCTTTGCAAAAGATCGACCATCACCCTCAGTGGAATTCGGTGGAAATCAAAGCGCTGGCAACGAGAGATAATCGTCGCTGGCAGCTTGTGCGGCTCTGTCGTCGCCAAAATAAAAATGACGTGGGACGGCGGCTCTTCGAGGGTTTTTAACAAAGCGTTAAATGCCTCTGTCGTCAGCATATGCACCTCATCGATGATGTACACTTTATACCTGACGTCGCTCGGGGCAAATTTCACTTTGTCGCGAATGTCGCGGATCTCTTCAACACCACGGTTGGATGCCGCGTCGATTTCCAGCACATCCGTTACAGAACCGTTGGAGATGGCTCTACACGTATCGCATTGATTGCATGGCTCGCCATCTATGGGCTGCTCGCAGTTCACTGCTTTCGCCATAATTTTGGCTGCACTTGTTTTTCCCGTACCTCGGGGACCGTTGAATAAATAGGCATGGGACAGCCTATTTTCGCGTAAAGCATTACGCAAGGTTGTCGTAACATGCTCTTGTCCGACTACGTCTTGAAAAGTCTGCGGTCGGTATACGCGGTATAGCGCGGTATAAGCCATGTTCGTGTGACACTCCCCATCTGCACAGTCCTCTTCTATATCCTATTCAGTATACACGATTGCCACCGTTCGTACAAAGTGAACGGACATGTCTCACAGAAAAACGCCCCGTTCACAATTGTGCGGGACGCATTCTACTCCTAATACGGCAGCATGATATGGAAGGTCGTCCCAAACCCTTTGGAGGAGACACGGATTTGACCGCCAATATCGTGAATGATTTTTTGGCAGACAGACAATCCGAGTCCTGTCCCTTCCTCTTTTGTCGTAAAAAACGGATCAAAAATCTTATCAATAATGTAAAGCGGGATGCCCGGACCTGAATCGTGAATATCGATACTCACTTTGTCGCCATCCTGATCGAAATGATGGGAAATCCGAAGCGACCCTTGCTCTCCCATTGCTTCTATTCCATTTTTGCAGATATTAATGAACACTTGCTTCAATAGCTCGTTATCCCCGACGACCATCGGAAGCTTACCGCGAGAGGCAAACTGGACATCAATTCCGTACAGATTCGCCTGTGACTCGACGATCGGCAAAATTTCCTCAAAAACGGTATTTAAGTCGACCATGGAATATTGAATATTACGTGGCTTGCTCAATAATAGGAATTCACTGACTAAAGAATTGATGCGGTTGATTTCGGTGAGCATGATTTCGGTGTACGTTTTTTCCCTCTCCATGCCGCTGTCACCGAATGACTTGAGGAACATTTGCAGAAATCCTTTGATCGAGGTAAGTGGATTGCGAATCTCGTGTGCTGTACCAGCAGCAATTTGCCCGATCATCGCCAAGCGTTCATTCCGCTCGAGCTTTTGGGCGAAGGATCGCAGGTTTGTTATATCTTTGAAAAGAATAAACGCCCCTACTATTTTCCCCGACTCGTCTTGGAGTGTATTTGCGTCGACAATCAGCTCATAACGTTGGTTGTCATTGGTCCAGGAAGTCGCGACATTTTGCAGCTTTACGCCTTCCAACAGTTCTTTTTTAATGAACCGATGCGGTTCGGGGATGCCGCTAAATACTTGATCGACGTGTTTATTGATGACGTCCAGTCTCTCCATACCCAACAGCTTGCACGCCGTCTGACTAGCTTCGATAATGATCGATTTCTCGTCGAGGATAAACAAGCCCATGCTTGTATCATAGGTCAGTTTGGTCAGCAATCGTTGCGACAAAAGCTGGTCGCTTTCTTTTACGAGTTGGGGAAAATGGATCATGTACAGAAGTTCTTCTGCTTGTTGTGCCATGATCATGACAGATGTGTTCCTGCATCTCCCCTGTTTATCACACCATTCCAGTTCGACCTCGCCTTTGGTTCCCACTTCTTCTTCCTTTCGTAAATATTCCTCATACAGGTGTTCCATGGAGCCTCGATGGGGAAGAAGAGAGCTGATAGGCGTATTGACAAGTTGATCGCGTGAATATCCGGTTACACGAAGCAGTTGTTCGTTGACCTCCACGATACTACCCGCTTGATTCACCAATAAAACGGCAGTAGGCAGTTGATGCATGAACCGCTGCAATCGACCGGACGAGCCCACGAGATGTAACGAAGAAAGTGCACTCATAGCTTGTCCCTCCTGGCCTATGACGTATTTTGAAAGGAAAGAAACGAAATCCTTTCCGCCTATTATGAAAATTCGTGAAAACGCTCATAAAACCTTCATTCTATCCACCTGAAAAGCATGGAAATGTTTCGCTAGTTATCGTCAAATTCCAACAAAAAATAATTGGATCGCAAAATAAAAATAGCATGCTTCCCTTCGGAAACATGCTATCTGTACATGCGTGATAAGTACCGTGCACCTATCTTCGATAATTCTTATCCGAGCGTTACTTATGGTAGCAGCTCAGAGCAGGCTACCCTGCGGCACACGCGATGATCCACTTATGGCTGCTTCCTTCCGGACCTGACCAGGTTCATGGGTTCGCGTTGCACAGGACCCGCTCCTCAACACCGCCGCCATAAGGCAGCCTCACATAAGAAAACCTAGGATAGGAATTCAACCCTGCTATTGCGGATTGCAGGTTACAGGGCACCGCAACCTCCCCGTCTAGCACGGTAGAATTAGAATACCAAAGTTAGTAGCCGATAGCAAGGAGTAAACCTATCCAGCGCTAGGAAATCTCTCTATCCTTACTAACTCTTCCCTTACAATCAGCCGATTGTGTAATCTGAATAGCTCCATCCTCAAAAGCCTTCTTAAAAATCGAAACAATGGAGGGGTCGAACTGTGTTTCTTGGCATCGCAGAATTTCTTCGTACGCCTCTATTGCGGACATGGCTTTGCGATAGGAGCGTGTAGAAGTCATGGCATCAAACGTATCTGCAACGGCAAGAATACGCCCAATCAGCGGGATTTCTTCCCCTTTGAGCTGATCAGGGTACCCTTTTCCATCCCATCGCTCATGATGATGCCTTACCCCTGGACTGATATGTGACAGGTTTTCTATTTGCTCTACAATTTCTCCACTGATGATGGTATGAGTTTTCATACATTCATACTCGTCAGGCGATAGCTTTCCTGTTTTTAAAAGGACGTGATCAGGAATGGCTACTTTTCCGATATCATGCATTAAGCCAGCATAACGTAAATCATCTCGTGAAACTACAAGCTGTTCCTGCTGCTGTAAATAATCGTAAATGATAAGGGCATAGTGCGTAACTCGTTCTGTATGTCCTGCTGTATAAGGGTCCTTCATCTCTACCGCTAAATAAAAGCTGCGAACGATTTGATCCAGGCTCTGTTGCGAATACTCCCGCTCTCGGGTAATTAACGCATGCATCTGTTCTGCCATCGTGTTGAACTTATTCTCCAGTAGCGTTATTTCTTTCATACCATGTATCGGGACGCGTATGGAAAAATCACCTTTCAACAAGGAGTCAGTGGCGGATACCAAGCTATAGATCGGCTCACCAATCCATTTTGATAAACGATGAGCCACATAACAGGCAAATAAAACAACGATAAAAAGGGTGAAACAAAAGATGAGGTTCAAACGTTGTAATCGTTCATTAATCCCCTCTCTCGGCAACCACTCAAAATAAGCACCACCGCTTTTTTCAGACACTTGACGGTATACGTAAATGTCCTTGCCTTGGATGAGCAAGGAAAAGAGTCCTTTTTCATTGGATTGTTCCCACTGCCTGCGTACCATTTCATAATGAGGAAGCGTCGAAACATGATTTCCAATCATAGCTTTATCGGTGTGAATCATAATGGTTCGGGAGGGGGAAAGGACCATCATGCCATACTCTTTTGGAACGACATAGGTACGTATCCAGTCAGTCAGTTTATCCAGATTGATTTCCACCAATAAAAGTCCCGTAGCTTTTGGATTCGAACTCTCCAGGCGCTTCTCGAGAAAAAATGATCTTGGGTGCTTCACTTGCTCCCTTTTGGTAAGAAAATCTACCCTGTTTTCTCCGGCTCCCCATTGCTCTCGTTCCATAAATTGATTATCCGCACTCCAACTCTTATCTTCGTGTAGAGAGAAAACTCTTCCATCCTCACCGAGAAAAACAATATTTCCTACTACATTTTGGTTGCGGGAGAAACGCTCGAATAGATTTTGGACTTGTTCCTCCGATGTCCATTCACGCCTGAAGCCATTCTTTTTTCCTTCGACAAAAGATGGTTCCTCTGTGATACGCATGGCTAGTCTATTCGCCAATTCATCGGTATCCTTTTGGATAGACTGAAAAAGGGACAAAAGCCGTTCATCGACGAGCCCTATATTCGCATCCATGTTCGTCTTGTATAGTTCAAACACTGCCACTTTGGCTTGATCATAAAAAAGGAAGCAAACAAGCATAGTCGGCCCTAGAATTAACAATAAAAATGTGGAAAATAATCGATCCCTCCACTTCAGGTACACAAGCCTCCCCCTTTTATCTAAGCTGTTCCCCAAAACTATTGCTACACCATTTATAGTGGGTACGATTATATAGTGTCACTTCACTATTTCCCGCTGGGATCAAACGTAAACCTTTGTTCGAACCAAAAATGGAATCTTCTTCATCCATAGACAAACGGACGCTGTCGTAATATCCTAGCTAAGAATTATTATCGTATGTGAGGAGATGCATCAGATGAGATACATCCTCCTGGTTTTTATCGGAGCATGTAGTTACGGCATACTATCAACCATCGTAAAGCTTGCCTACAAGCAAGGCTATTCGCCCGCAGAGGTAATTGGTGGGCAAATGTTTTTGGGCTTTGTGCTGACCTGGATACCCGCTCTTTTCTTCCTGCGGACCAAGCCTCCCCTTCGCCAGTTGCTATTATTGGTCGCCGTAGGTCTGACAGTCGGTTCCACGGGAATTATGTACTACAATGCCCTGCAATATATCCCTGCCTCAATCGCCATCGTTCTTTTGTTTCAGTTCACATGGATGGGCGTATTGGTCGAAGCTGTGATGACTCGCCGAACGCCTGGAAAGGAGACGATTTTTTCCCTCCTATTGCTGCTGACAGGGACCTTTCTTGCAGGAGGAATTTTTGAGAGTGGCGGATTGGCCCAATTTCATATCCTCGGTGTTGTCTTCGGTCTTCTCTCAGCCGTTTCTTTTACGTTGTTTATTTTGTTCAGCGGGAAAATCGCCATTGCTGTTAATCCGTGGATTCGAAGTTCCAGCATGGCTACTGGCTCTTTTCTGTTGGCCAGCCTGATTTACCCACCCGTTTTTCTATTTAACGGAGCATTGCTGGACGGTTTGTTTCCATACGTATTTTTGCTCGCCTTCTTCGGTATTTTGATCCCGACGGTTTTTTTCAATTATGGAATGCCCCATATAGGAGCGGGGATGGGCGCTATATTAGGAGCAGCTGAGCTACCTATGGCTGTGCTCTCCTCCTATATCATTCTGAATGAATCTGTCTCTATGCTCCAAGTGAGCGGTGTCGTGATCATTTTACTCGGAATCATCTTGCCGGAATGGCTGCGCCAGCGAAACATTCGAAGAAACAAAGCTACCTCATAATCGTTGTCCAAAGCCCATCCATTGTGCCTCTGCCGGACATACGGACGGGTTTTTTTATGATAAAAAGCAAAAAACCTCTGCTCCACGCAGAGGGTTGTTGGCTTCGTCATTATTACATTCGGATTACTCTTGTCGATCACGATCGATCATCATAGGCTTTGGCGCAGCTGCGATGCTTTTTTGTTTTCTCCAAACAGTAAATCCATAATAAGCAGCAGCAATGAGAACCAGTGCACCTAAGACAGAGAAAATCACGGTTCGATTATTCAATAAGGCCACATAGGAAGTAAGCATCTCCACCTTATTTCCCATGAAATGACCGAGCAAAAACAAGATCAGCGTCCATACAAAGCCAGTTGTATACGAAAACAGGGCGTACCGTGGAAACGTCATTTTCCCGATCCCGACCAAGTAAGGAACCACATGCCTGACGACAGGAAAGAAATAGCTGATACATAGCGCGTAGCTTCCGTAACGATCGAGAAGCGACTGCGCTTGATCTACGTACTTGTTCATTCCTTTTTTGCGACTAATCCAGTTCAGTGCCGGTGCACCTAGCCATCTCCCGAGCACATATCCCAATGACAGTCCAGACACAACACCCAAATAGGTCGCGATAAATGCAGGAATAACATGCAGAAGTCCCATCGAGGTCAGCACTCCTGCAGACAGCACGATCACCTCATCAGGAATCGGCATACCAACAATCCCTAGCCATAACATAAAGAAAAGAGCAAAATAGCCAAACTGACCCACAGACTCGGACAGCATATCGACAATCATTTAGAAATCCTCCTAGCCGACACCCTTGCCATCATCCTTCCGGCAAATGTAGACAAAGGCAGGTGGCAGATTCAATGGAACCATCTTCACCGATACTTGCTCAAATACAGAGGAAAGCTGCTTTTTCATTTGCAGCGAATATTGAAAGGCGACAAATACTCCGCCTGGTTTTAGCGCATGATATACCTGATCCATAATTTGATCACGCAGCTCTTGTGGGAAGTTGGCAAATGGCAGTCCCGACAAAATACAGTCGGCTTTGCCCAATCCCGCTTCCGAAAGAACCCGATTCAAATCTACCGCATCTTCTTGGAATCGTACATCGGGAAATAGTGGTTCCAACCTTTTGCGCATCTTGGTCTCCTTTTCAAAGGATACCAGTACGGCTTCCGGGTTTTTCTTTTGCTCGATCCACTTCGTAAAAATCCCCGTTCCTGCTCCTAATTCCACAATTGTATGTGCTTGCTCCCAGTCGATGGGCGCAACCATTTGTTTACAAAGCGCACGGGAGCTAGGGGTAATACTACCTACCTGGCCAGGTGACCGCAAAAAATTATAGAAGAACATCATCCGATCCTTCATGCTGGATGGATGATGACAATCGATCATCATGTCTATATGCTCCCTCCTCAATTCTTGCCTATCTCATTATCATATCCAAAAAACATTACGAATTATCTACCAAAAACGAAAGATTTTCTTACTACTATAACAGTAAACGAATGGAAATAAAAATTCCTCCGTCTATAGTCGGAGTAAATAATCACGCTCATGATGGTTTTTCGAGCTGTTTCCATACGTTACAATGACAGTAGATCAAGTTTTACATCTAATCAAGGAGGACTTATTTATGGATTATAAAGGTGTAAAAGTCATAACGCACGCTAGCACATTTTTTGCACCGATCCTTGTGCCCATTCTTGTCTGGCTGCTCGTACAAAATCGTGACGCCAAAAATATGGCGCTGCAAGCTTTGTTCTTCCACATCATTATGACGGTGCTCATCGCAATTTCCTGGTTCTTCACCTTCTTGTTGATTGGGATTCCGTTCCTGATTGTGTTTGGACTGATGGCGATCTACTACCCGATTAAAGGTATCATCTATTCCTTAAATGGACGCCCGTTTTCCTACCCATTCGTCGGTGGGATTGGCAGATAATCTATATACACAACAAAGACCAGCTATCCTTTAGGTAGGAAGCTGGTCTTTTTGTTAAGGAGCCTAATTCCAATCGAGATTAGGAGCCTACTGTGAAGCGTTCATTGCGATGCTTCGGATTTTCGATTTCATCGAGCAACGCCACTGCGTAGTCGGCATAGCTCACATAGCTCTGGCCGCTAGCGTTCACTAGCAGATGGTCTTTTCCGAGTTGGTACGCGCCTGTTTTCTCCCCTGATGGATCAAAAAAGGCAGATGGACTGATATAGGTCCATTGAATGCCGTTTGACTCTTCCAATACACGCAAGTACTCTCCATGCTTTTGCGCAGTTGCCAAGTAAGCCTTAGGGAAATCAGGAGTTTCTACGAGACGCAGTGTTTTGGCTTCGTCTACAAACAGACTGCCTGCACCACCTACAACGAGCAAACGTGTAGTAGGAGCACCTTTCAACGCTTCAATCAAAGCCTTCCCTGACTCTACATGCAGATGTTCCTGACCTGCTGGTGCACCAAAAGCGTTCACGACTACGTCAAAGCCGTTCAAATCTGCTGCTGTCAGGTCAAACACATCTTTCTGAATGACAGCTACGTCGGCTTGCTCGATTTTGGATGCATCACGCACAATCGCTGTCACTTGATGACCACGATCCAACGCCTCTTTCATAATCACCTTACCTGCTTTACCGCTTGCTGCTACAATTGCAATCTTCATGATGATATTCCCTCCGTTTTGTATGTTGTAGATGTAACTTATTTAGTTACAACTCTCTCGAAAATAATAGGCGTTACCGCATCGCCCTGTTGTAATCATTTTAGTTACAACGAAACAAAATGTCAACCCTGTTTTTTCATCGCATAAAAAAAGCACCCGGGTATTCACACATACACCAGGTGCTAGCTGTTACTTCTTTTTCGTCGGACCATTCCAGGTAATGAACCCGCCTTGCAGATGCGCCATCTGAGGAATGCCGTGTTTCTTTAAAATTTTTGCTGCCTGCTTACTTCGCATCCCGCTCCGGCAGTATAGCAATATATCGTTCTTGCTGGAAATTTCTTTTGCACGATGGTCGAGCTGAGACAAAGGGATGTTCACCGCTGATGGAATATGACCCGCTTTATATTCGTGCGGTTCACGTACGTCGATGAGCAGCACCCTGCTTTTTTGGTTGACCCGTTCCTTGAACTGATCTGACTTGAGATTTTCCAATCCCTTCACAGGAACGAAGCGAGAGATGACATACCAAATAATTACCGCATAAGCGATCAGCAAAAGAATCGTAGTGAAACTCATAGGAAGCTCCTCTCCAAAATCGGTTTAACGGCTCTTGACCAAAAGCTCTACGGCTTCTTTCACCAGCTTGCTCGTGTCTCCACCAACAGCCTGTTCTTCTAACAAACAGCGTTGCAGATTTTCCGCTACAATCTGGGCAATCGCCTTGTCTGAAGCGTTGCGAACAGCGGAGAGCTGCGCTACTACGTCTTTACAGTTTTTCTGCTCGTCCATCATTTTCAGCACACCGCCAACCTGTCCCTGGATTCGGCGTAAACGTCTTTTGATATCGTCACTGTAGTTGTAATCCATATGAATTCCTCCTGTTTCACGACAAGGCATACGTATCAATCTTGGAACTACCTTACATACAGGTATCTTATGCGAAATACAGGCAATGTCAAGCGAAGCGCCTACGCGAGCTGTTTTAAATAAACAGGTTTACTTTTGCCTGTGTCGCATCCCCAAAATAAGCGGCTACACCTGCATACTCCATTCCGTCGAGCAATTCCTCCTGTTTGAGACCGAGCAAGTCCATCGTCATCGTACAAGCGACCAGCTTCACTCCCTGCTCCTGAGCCAGCTCGATTAGTTGTGGAAGCGTCAGGGCATTGTGTTTTTTCATGACATGCTTGATCATTTCTGGTCCCATGCCCATCATGTTCATTTTAGACAGTCCGAGCTTCTTGGCGCCTCTTGGCATCATCCAACCGAATGCTTTTTCAAGCCATCCCTTTTCTACCTTCACGATCTCGTCCTTGCGCATGGTATTCAGCCCCCAGAAGGTGAAGAAAATCGTGACATCATGATCATAGGCCGCAGCTCCGTTCGCAATAATAAAGGCTGCAATCGCTTTATCCAAGTCACCGCTGAACAACACAATCGTCGTTTTTTCTTTTTGTTTTTCCATGTAAGAACACTCCTTTTCAATACTTATACTTGTATAGGTATAAAGATAAGCGAAAGAAGCTTTTGCAACGAAAAGCATCTTTCCTTATAGAATGTCACTCCAAATCTTGATAGCCGTTCCACTGATCAGCACAATCAGGCCATAACGCAAATATTTCACATCGCTCTTGGCGCTGACCATACTGCCCACCGGCGCCCCCAAAACACTTCCGATGACCGTATACAATACGGGCAAGAGCGGAATTTGCCCACCCGACAGCTTCCCGATCACACCACCTATTGCGGAGATGAATACAATGGCCAAAGATGAGGCAATCGTCACGCGCGTAGGTATTTTCAACACGGTCAGCATGATGGGAATGAGGATAAACGCTCCCCCTGCACCGACAATCCCGGATATGATGCCTACAGCAAACGCAGCACCAGCAGCAATGAAGCGGTTATATGTGACTTCCCCTGCTGCCGCTTCTGTTCCCCTATTTTTCACGAGCATCAAAATCACGGCGATGATCGCCAGTATCCCGTATACCAAATTGATGCTTTCATTCGACAAGTATTGGGAGAGAGCCGCACCAATCAGGCTTCCCGTCAAGATGCTTACCCCCATATCTCTGACGAGTCCTTTATGAATCAGGGGCGAGTTTTTCCCGTTTCTTTTGCGGAAAGCCAGTACGCCAGACAGCGACGCGAAAAATACTTGAAACATCGATATCACCGAAACTTCCTGGGCGGAAAACTGCGCCACACCTAGTGCCGGTGGTATAAACAGAAGCATCGGATAGCTGATGATCGCTCCGCCAATCCCGAGCAATCCGGAAAAAAAGGAGCCGACAAAACCGAGAGAGACCATGAGCAGAAGCAGTAAAACGTCCATATATCCTCCTCGCATTCCCACCTAACACATCGGAATGCTCAACCCTCTTTTCAAATGAACGATCTTCAAGTAAAATTAATTCCGAGTAAATAACTGCGAATAAGGTGATTTAAATGGTCCGCTTTTTCAAATCCATTTTTCAGCACCGGTGCCCCACCTGCCAAGAACCTTTGCGCTCACACAAAAATGCCTTATTCAGTGAAAAACAATGCCCTAATGGCCACTACAAAGAAGAAATCTATACGCACCTTGGCGTACGTATCGTTTATGAAAATCAGGAGTAAGCGAGCACTACACGAACCGTTAGCGGCTTCATCCAATAGTGATCGCTTCTGTCTCCCTACAGCTTTTTCACTAAAAATTTGTACACACCGTTCTCAACCTCATGGGAAACCAGCTCATTCCCTGTTTGCTTGACCCATGCGGTGAAATCGTTCAGAGAGCCTTTATCCGTCGAGAGTACTTCCATGGTTTGACCGGATTGCATTCCGTCCATTGCTTTTTTTGCTTTGACGATAGGCATCGGGCAAGCCAGACCTTTTGTATCTACCACAATATCCGCCATGTTTTTCATTCCTCCTGTTATCTTTTCGTTATTTATCGTGAATGGCGCAGCGATTTGGCCCTACTTCCATCTCTTGTTGTTCCTCTTCGCTCGGTTTTAATTTCCCCATGTTCACTTGGCGAATCTCTTGATACGCATTCGGCTGCGGCGGCAAATGATGCGTAACGATATGCCGGAATTCACTTTCATCCGCAATCGTTAGCCCTGGATTGTTGCGATACAAATCACCCAAACGAGCAGATACGACACCCATTGGTCCAAGCTCGGTGTAGCTGCCAAAATGAGCAGGCAACACGACTAAATGCTCGGGAAGCTCTTTATATCGATTATACAAGGTGTTGTGCAGGTCTCCCACCCAATCTTCTGCTTTCCCAGCCAAATCCGGGCGTCCGATCGAAGCGACGAACAGACTGTCTCCCGTGAGAAAATACGTATCATCAACAATCAGTGACGTACTCCCGATGGTATGTCCGGGGGAATAGATCGGCAGGATCGCGATTTTGGTCGCACCCACCTGAATTTCCTGCCCTTCCTCTAGCTTACGATAGGAATACGTAACTTCTTCCGCATCTTTTTCTGGAAGCCAATACGATGCATCGAGCCGATCTGCCAGCTTCTTTCCACCGGAAATATGGTCCGCATGCAGATGGGTATCGATGGTGTATTTGATCGTCCATTGATGCTTTGCTGCAAATGCTTCGTACACATCCGTCATCCGCAATGTATCGACGACAGCCGCCTCCCCTCCTGATACGATCATGTAAGACAAGCAGCCTTTTCCAATGCGGACAAACTGATAAATCGCACCGCCATCACGGAGATCACCCACCTTCACTGGCTCCAGATGCTCACTCCACGCCTTCATTCCTCCTTGCAGGTAAAAAACATCCGTAAAGCCCGCTTCTGCTAGCATCTCTGCGACAAAAATGGACGAGCCCTCTTTCGCACAGACGACCAACACCTTCTGTTTCTCAGGGATTTTATCAAGAACAGCCTCCACCCCATCCAGCAAATCAAAGTAAGGGATGTTCACGCTCATGACACGATGTCCTTCGATTTGCCAATTCTCATAATCGCTCGTATTGCGAACGTCGAGAATAAACAATTCCTCCTTCGCAAAGAGAAGCTGCGTTAGCTCGTGTGCTGTCATTGCCTTCACATTTGTTTGTTGTTCCATCATCTTTCTCTCCCCCTTATTGTTTTTCTGCCGGGCCATTCCAGCCGGACATACCCGGTACTACATTGGTGATTTTGGTAAAACCTTTTTCAGCCAGCAACTGACAAGCCATGTCGCTACGTTTGCCGGATCGGCAGATGATATAGAGGTCGTCATCGGGCTGTAGCTCATCCAAGCGCTGTTCTAATACTCCTAGGGGTATTGAAATGGCTACAGGAATGCGGTGAAAAGCGTATTCTGCTGGCTCCCGCACATCAATGAGTGTCAGCTTTTCGTTGACTTCAAGCTTTTTTTGTAGTTCTTCATTAGAAATGGTCCGCAAGAAGTTCGTCTCCTCCTTCACCTCATGGGTACTCGCTTTTCGCAGGAAATGCTTTAATACCTCCCCCTCCTGAATCGAGCCCAGAAATTCATGCCCGGTATTGTTTGCCCAGCTTTTCAAATCGGCCATTGAGCCTTTATCAGTCGCTTGTACTTCCATCACTTGACCCGGTAACATCTCTTCCATCGCTTTTTTTGTGCGTACGACAGGCATTGGACATGCCAAGCCTTTGCAATCTAATGTTTTATCAGCGGTAAAATTCGATTGTACAGACATGTTGTCTACCTCCTACATTTTGGTTGAAAATGTGATTGATCAACTTTATACGTATACCCCTATGGGTATTATGATATGCACCTAGTTTTTCTTTGTCAATAGGCGAGATGTTACCGACCCACTCTTTCATACGTATTTCCTTAGAGATGAACTTGTACCAACATGGAGGCGCCCAATGAAACTAGCTGATCGGATGAAGGAGAAGAACACGAAGACAACAGAGCTGTCAATTTGGGGACCGTACTTACGGGAAGAATGGGAGAAGCATTTTGCGAGCCATCTGACCGAAGAAGATAAAGAGAGGATATTTCTCAAAAATAAAGACGGCTACCAGGGGTATCTGTGGCATTTATTTAGCAATAAGCTGAGGGATTGTCTTGAACGCGAGGAAGCGGATGAAGCCTTTCAGCAGGTTGCCCATGAGTCGTACTATTTGTTTTACCAGCTTTCCAACGAAGTGTTGATCTTGGAAAATGCTTCGGCGTTTTCTGTCGCGGACTTGGAAATGGAATACGATGTGTATGTCGTGGATAAGGATTTTACGTGGACGTATGTGAAGACCCATGAAACCCAATGGTGTGGGCCTTATTTTTGTAGGAAGTAGGATGGGGAAAACAAAGAGAGGAAGCATTCGGATACCTTTAGGGGTATGCCGCTATGCTTCCTTTTTTGATGGATGGGTCGATTATCGTTGCTGGAGATACTGCAAACTGTTTTCCATGATTTCTTTGAAAGGGGGAGCAACAATTTCTTTCCCCCATAATCCTAACCAGAGGTCTGTATTCGGGTTATCGACAGCTATGTAAACCAATAGCTTTGGATCATCGCTTGGTGCAAAGCCGATAAACGAATACGTATATTTTCCTTCGATAATTTTTCCTTGCTGGTCGCGTTTCTCTGCTATTCCTGTTCGCCCAGCGACTCTATGTTCTTTTATGGAAAAGGCTGTATCTGAGCCAGGTTTGTTTTTTACTAACGCTTCTAAAACTTCTCGAACCTGTTTGGCTGTTTCTTCTGATATAACTCGACGCCCTTTGTCAACGTGGTTCATTTCCTCCTTCATCATATGTGGTTTCATTAACTCACCACCGTTGGCAATGGCTCCGACAGCAGCTACTTGTTGAATTGCAGAGGCAGAACCAGCAAGTCCATAAGCTGCCATTGCCTTATCATAAGGAGTATCCATATTGGGTATCCTTCCAGACTGTTCATTTAATTGTTCGGTGCCCGTTTTCGCTCCAAACCCGAACCGTTCAAAATATTGCTGCAATGAGTCATTGGGTATCTGTTCACTGAGCTTGGCAAAAGCTACTTGAGAAGAACGTTGGATACCTTCTGAATACGTAATCTGTCCCCAGCCCTTACCAACATTACGATCTTTTATAAACTTGTCCGGGGTAATCTCGTAGGTTCCGGACTCGTAAGTTTCGTTATCCTTATACTTCCCCTCTTCAATAGCAACCGCCAACGTCACGATCGGAAATGCGACCACAGGATCTGGTATCGCCCTTACTATGTGTGGAACCTGATCATTGGGTCGTTTCAGATTCCCCATCCCAAGGATTTCTCCGGTATTTGGATCGGTAACGATTACCGTCATATTTTCGGGCTGATAGGCTTTGCCGGTCTTATGTATCGCTTCTTCTACATACTCCTGAATTTGTGAATCGAGGGTCAGAACCATATCTGCTTGGGACGTAGTTTCCGCGGCTTGTGCCTTTTGACTCTCCCCTGTTTTCATCTGTTGTGCGCTTGGCACGGATGAGGTTACCTCCGAAGGCATCCACTGATATGCGATAAACAATAAAGCAAATGAAGCAACTGCCCCCCCGATGACCTTGGCATACTTTTTTCGCCTTTTCATTTGTACGAGCAGCTCCCTTTCTCGACGGATATAACTCGCGATTTCACGTCGCTTGTCCTCATCCATCTGAAGCGACGGAAATGATTGCAGCACTGTGCTTATCTCTTTTTCTTCAATAGATGACGTCATGTAGATTGACCTCCCTGCCGCTCTTGCCCATTTGTATTTGCAATTCTTTTATGGCCCGATGAAGCGTTGTGCTGACTTTTGCTTCACTCCAGCCCAAAATTTCTGCTGTCTCTGCTGTAGATACTCCCTCGATCAATCGCAGGATTAGAACTTCTCGATACGTGCTTTTGAGATGATTCATCGCTTCATAAACTTCCTGCAATTGTTCCTTTAACACCAATGCCTTCTCAGGTGTGCGCTCTTTGGAAGTGAGGAGTCGAAGGACGTTTTCGGGGAACCAATCCATCATTTTTTGCTTTCGCCTATAATCAATCGCTGCATGGCGCGCGATGGTCAGAAGCCATGTCTTGGGCTGTGCTCTGCCTTCATAACTTGATAAGGCTCTGAGCGCCTTCGTAAAAACTTCCTGGACTAAATCCTCGACATCTCTACGTCCGGTAAAATACGCGAGGTAATTGTAAATATCATGGCCGTATTGCTGGAACCATCGCTCTATTCGATCATCGGAATCCATTCGTACGCTCCTTTTTATGGGTTTGTACCTTATTAGACGCAAAAATGAGATTTGCTTACAGTTTTGTGATATAAAAAAATGAAGCATACTTCTGCCGCACTGGCAAAAATATGCTTCATTCTCTTCGATCCGAAAAATCTAAGCGGAGAGAGTGGGATTCGAACCCACGCACGCCTCACGACGCCTAACGCATTTCGAGTGCGTCCCCTTATGACCACTTGGGTATCTCTCCATATTTAGTTTGTCAGAAACATTATCTACTATAGCAAAATACAGTCAAAAATGCAAGACTCATTCCTCTGCATTCCCCTTGATTTGCGCGGCTCATTAGGCCAAACTAATAACAGCACACACGATTGGTATCCGATCAGAAGAAAAGCGAGGAACATATATGAAACGTGAACGTTTGGACAAGGTGCTGGCCAATATGGCAATCGGCACACGCAAGGAAGTGAAAGCATTAGTGAAACAGCGACTGATCGTCGTGGACGGCGTTGTCGCAACAGACCCTGGGATGCATGTCATTGCCGAGGAACAGGAAATTCTTGTGGATGGAGAACCGCTTAACTTTAAGCGCTGGGTATACGTTTTGCTGAACAAGCCGCCTGGAGTGGTTTCTGCTACAGAGGACAATGTTCATGAAACCGTAGTGGACTTGCTCCCATACGAGTGGGCTATCAAGGTGCATCCGGTAGGCCGACTGGATATTGATACAGAGGGTCTCTTGCTCTTGACCAATGACGGTCACCTCTCCCATAGCCTCTTGTCCCCGAAAAAGAAAGTGGACAAGGAGTACTTTGCACGCATCGATGGCCGGGTCACTCAGCACCATGTACAGGAGTTCGCCAAAGGCGTGGAATTAGAGGACTTCACTACACTGCCAGCCAAGCTGGAGATTCTCTCTCCGGGAGAAACATCAGAGATTCGTGTCACCATCATGGAAGGAAAGTTCCATCAGGTAAAGCGGATGTTTGCTGCTTTCGACCTGCAGGTCACCTATTTGCAACGGATTCGTATGGGCCCGCTTCACCTTGACCCGTCCCTTGCCCCTGGTGAGTATCGCGAACTGACTGAAGAAGAGCTGCACATGCTGCAAAACGTAAACAAATAAAAACCGCCTGCATGCAGACGGTTTGTCCAGACAGCCCGGTCATTCCTGTACCGGCTGTCTTTTTTTTCGCAATCCACGAAAGAAGTCCTTGAGCATCTGCCCGCATTCCTCTGCAAGCACACCCTCTATGACTGGCACCTGATGATTGAAGCGCGGTTCCGCGAGCAGGTTCATTAATGTCCCGGCACAGCCCGCCTTCGGATCGCGAGCGCCATACACGACCTGTTCGATGCGGCTTTGAACGATTGCACCCGCACACATTGGACACGGCTCCAATGTCACGTACAGCGTACATCCGATCAAGCGCCATCCACCCAAGCGTTCACTTGCCTCCCGTATCGCGATCAATTCCGCGTGCAAGGTAGGGTCTTTTTGTGTTTCCCGCAAGTTGTAGCCACGCCCTACGATTTCCCCGTCGCGCACGATGACCGCACCGATCGGAACCTCGCCAATCGCAGCGGCTTTCCGGGCCTCTTCCATGGCTTGTTTCATATAATAATCATGTTCATTTGTTTGTATCACGTTTCCCTAAAGCTCCTTCAAAAACAGTCTTTCGTCCCGAACAAACGGACCATTTTACCCAAAAAAGTTGATTCAAGAAGTTTTTGTCCCTACCCGTTCACATACTATCTGAGAGATTACATACATTAATGATGTAAGGAAGAAGTATGCAAATCTTTGTTAGCCTCTTTCTGGAGGGATGTGAGTGGGCTTAACCTCTGCAAATACGTTATTTGATCGCTTTCACAGTCCGACTAGAGGTCTACTGGCAAAAGAAGAAGTGTTTTCCCACATCGAACATACCATCTCATCAATAGATGGTCCATTTGAAATTATTGTGGGGGCCGACTCTCAATTAAAAAGCCGCGGGACTTTTTTTGCCCTTGTTATCACAGTGATTCGTCCCGGCCATGGGGGTACCTTCTTCTATCACAAATTTCAGGAACGCCGGTATTCATCCTTGCAACAGCGTATATTTCAGGAAGCGATGTACGCAGTCGGACTTGCCACAGAAGTACGCCAATATTTGCGGGACCACCACTTAGATACTCCCATCCGCCTGCATTTTGATATCGGTACGAATGGCCCTACCCGTAAGTTTATCCAGTCTTTGTTGAGCTTAGCAGAAACCAATCACTTTCGTGCCGAAATCAAACCGAACTCCTTCTGTGCATCTACGATTGCCGACAAGTACACCAAGTAACAAAACAGGCGGATTGCTATGAGGCGTCCGCTTGGCTTTGTTTTGCTCTTATCCTGATGGTTCAAACAATTCGGGACAGGCTCTTGCATCTCCTGCCCACCGTGTTTTTTCACGTAAACAGGGTGATTGACAATGTACGAGACGTGAGCTATTATAAGCTTTAATTGAAGCGTTTTCACAAGGCGTGTTACTGGTAATGCAGGCATGAGCCGAGAAGATCTTTTTCTTGTTAAAAAGGTTTTTTCGGCTCTTTTTTCTGATTAACGTCATGGTTCATCGGCGTTTTTCATTAAATTGGATGTGACCGCTTGCGGTAAGCAAATACGGTCATGGACCGTTTTTGTCTATCAAAAGGTGGTGGAATGGATTGTCCCGTGAAAAGGAAAAAACGTACGCAATTACGCGTGTGTTGAACCATAACGTCGTACTCGTGGAAGAACCCGGATCCGGCCAAGAAATTGTCCTGTTCGGAAAAGGAATCGGATTTGGCGCAAAACCCGGGATTACCATCCCCGCCCAAGACTTGCGTGTGGAAAAGCGCTTCAGGCTCGAAAATGAAAGCCACCAGAAGCAGTATCAGAACATCCTGAGCCAAGTAGATCCTGCTGTCGTAGGAATTGCGGAAGAAATCATCGCTCTCATTGCGATGGAGATTACGCCAGAATTGAACGAACACGTCCACGTTGCCTTGCCTGACCATATCCAGTTTGCCATCTATCGGCTCAATAACGGTATGGAGATCGTGAATCCGTTCTTGTTCGAAATCCAGACGCTGTACACGAAGGAGTACGCGCTGGCGAATCGGGCAGCGGATATGATCAAAAACGCATTCGACCTGGACATTCCAGATAGTGAAATCGGATTTCTGGCCTTGCACATTCACTCCGCGATCAGCTACGTCCCAGTAAAAAAGGCTGTCCAATTCACCAACATCATCACGGAGTTGGTAAGCCTGATTGAAGAGCGAACAGCCATTACGATTGAACGCAGTACCATTGATTACGTTCGCCTCATTACGCATTTGCGCTTTGCCGTTGAGCGCATCCGTCAACAAAAATTCATCAAGAACCCGCTTCTGGACCGAGTCAAAACCACCATGCCAGAAGCCTATCAATTGGCAACAGAGCTGGCTCAATACATCTCCACCCGTCTCGAGATCGCTGTACCAGAAGACGAGGTTGGTTACATGGCTCTGCACCTTTATCGCTTATTACAACAAAATTAAATCATAATCCTGCGTGTTACTAGCTCGACTAGGCATGAGCGGTGAGATCATACGGACATAGTAAGTATGTCGTCGTATGAATTCAACCGTCTCATGCCTTTTTTGGTTCAGACGCAAAAGGAGGATACTATGCTACGCAGTCTTTTTTCCCGGAAAAAACAACAACAAGAGGTAACCTTTCTTGCACCATTAACAGGTACCGTACTACCCCTGTCCGAAGTTCCTGATCCTGTATTCGCAGGTAAAGTCGTTGGTGATGGTGTAGCGATTTTGCCAAGTGCAGACACGCTCGTCTCCCCTGTCGATGGAAAGGTAACGCATCTTTTCCCTACCCACCATGCGATCGGGCTGTCGACTGAAAGTGGTCTTGAGATATTGATGCATATCGGAATTGATACTGTGAAATTAAACGGGAAAGGCTTTACTCCGTTTGTCTCGGTCGGCGATCAGGTGAAAGCTGGCGACAAGCTCATCCAATTCGACAAGAGTGTACTGGAAGATGCGGGTTGTCCGATCGTAACACCGATCGTTATTACAAACGGTGATCGGGTTGCTGAAAAAAATGTGGTGGCAAAAGCAACTGTGCAAGCAGGCCAAGAGCCACTTATGACTGTCGTCTTAAAATAAACGAAGCGCATGGTTGAGGGAGGTACAACATGGTTCAATTTGAAGTAACCGTCAATGTAGAGGGTGGGCTCCACGCGAGACCAGCAGCTCTACTCGTGAATTGTTCGTCGCAATCTCAGTCAAAGATTACGCTGAGCAAAGGGACAAAACACGCAGATGGCAAAAGCATTCTCGGCATCATGACGTTGGGTGTCTCCCAAGGCGACACCCTGACCGTTCAGATCGACGGAGCGGATGAACAAAACGTAGCCACTGCGATTCAGCAGCTATTGGAGCAATCCTCGTCAAACATATAGTGTAAACGACGGACAGGAAGGTGAAGGATGTATGTTAAAAGGAATCCCGGTATCCGCTGGCATTTCAATTGCCCCTGTTTTACGCCTCACACACGAAACAGCCATCACGCAGGCAGAGTCCACCACTCCAGTGGATACGACTCAGGAGTTAGGACTACTTAACAAGAGCGTAGAGCAAGCACGCGAACAACTGGAAAAGCTAAGAGAACAGACAGAGGAACAATTAGGCTCGGAAAAGGCGGCCATCCTCTCTGCTCATATTGCCTTTTTGGATGACCCGGCATTTGTCGGGGAGATGAGTGCGCTCATCGAAAATCAACAACTGGTGGCATCTGCCGCCGTCTCGCAAGTAGCCGATCAGTTCATCGCTCTCTTTGAGAGTATGGACGATGCCTACATGAAAGAGCGCGCGGATGATATTCGTGATGTAAGCCGCCGTCTGATTCGAAATATTTCGGGCGGTGACACCGTCATCTCCTACCCGGAAGAGCCTTTTATTCTGGTTGCTTGGGACGTCACTCCATCCGAGACGCTTCAGCTTCCGCTCCAGCATGTACGGGGAATTGTTACGGCAAAAGGTGGCGCTACCTCCCATGCAGCCATATTGGCACGCTCTCTCGGTATTCCCGCTGTCATGGGTGCAGGCGAGACCTTGATGGAAAAAGTAGATTCCGGAAGTTTGCTGATTATCGACGGCACATCCGGACAGTTGATTGTTTCGCCTGATGCGAATACACTGGCTGCCTATCAGGAAAAGGCCGCGCAGGAAGAGAAGGAACGCCAATTGTACGAAGCCATTAAGGAACTGCCTGCCGAAACTACCGATGGTCACCGCGTTCACCTGATGGCAAACATGGCTGTGCCAGAAGAATCTGATGCACTGATTGCATCTGGTGTAGAAGGAATCGGGTTGTTCCGCTCCGAGTTTTTGTTCATGGATCGCAGCACCCTTCCCGATGAGGGCGAACAATTTGCTGCATACAAGCACGTAGCCGCTGCTTTTGGCGACAAGCCGGTCATCATTCGCACCTTGGATGTTGGCGGCGACAAGCATTTGCCGGCACTCGCACTTCCACAGGAGGAAAACCCGTTCCTTGGTTTCCGCGCCATGCGGATCTCGTTAGCCAGACCGGAATTGTTCCTGGTGCAATTACGCGCTCTCTTGCGTGCTAGCGCATTTGGTCGCCTGCTGATCATGTTCCCGATGATTTCCCATCTGGAGCAGCTGCGTGAAGCCAAACGACTGCTGGAGCAAGCGAAAACAGAGCTGCGAGCAGAAGGGATCGCTTTTGACGAGAAGATCGCAGTAGGCATGATGATGGAAATTCCGGGTGCCTGCCTGCAAGCAGATGCGTTTGCGAAAGAGGTAGACTTTTTCAGCATCGGCACGAATGATCTCGTTCAATATACCTTGGCTGTAGACCGGATGAATGCCAATATCGCCGAGCTGTACAGCTACTACCATCCGGCCGTATTACGATTGATTTCCCAAGTCATCGAAGCTTCCCATAGGGCGGGCATTTGGACTGGGCTGTGTGGGGAAATGGCCGGAGATCCGTTAGCGACCAAGCTCTTGCTCGGATTGGGACTCGATGAGTTCAGCGGTGCCGCTTCGGTCATGCCAAAAGTCAAAGAACGTATCCGCTCCACCAGCGTAGAGGAAGCCAAACAACTTGCCGAGCACGTTCTTGCACTCTCTACTGTAGACGAGGTCGTTCAATATCTGAAAGACAAAGCCTTATAAAAGGTTTTGTCACCCGAGTACCGAAAGCGCTTCCAATATCGATCAGAATGGTCTCTCTCCGGCTTATTCTTTGTGCCCTCATCATTTTGCATTTATCCGGAGAGCGGCTTCCCTGATAAATTCATTCCATCCCAAGGAGGTTTTATCCTATGCTCGCTTTTCTGCAAAAGATTGGGAGAGCCCTCATGCTCCCGGTCGCAACGTTGCCAGCCGCAGCGATTTTGCAAAGCTTTGGTCTTCTCAAATTCGAGAAGGACCTCAATCTCGGCGCCTTTGGTGCATTCATGGACTCGTACATCGCTCCGCTTTTGGCTGCTGGCGGTGCAGCCATTTTTGACAACCTGGCTTTAATCTTTGCTGTCGGTGTTGCCATTGGCTTGGCTGGAGATGCTGTTGCTGCTTTGGCCGCTGTCATTGCCTACGTCGTATTGACGAAAGTACTTGCAGCTGTTCCTGCTGCCATGCCTTTCATCGCGGACGATTTAAAACTGAACATGGGTGTCATCGGTGGTATTATGGCGGGTGGTATTGCAGCGTTTTTCTACAACCGCTACCATTCGATCAAGCTGCCAGAATGGCTAGGCTTCTTTGGTGGAAAACGCTTCGTCCCGATCATCACTTCTCTTTCCATGGTTGTCGTCGGCTTGATTTTCGGGATCATTTGGGGGCCGATCCAGGTTGCCCTTGACTCATTGGGTTCTTGGATCGTAGGTCTCGGCGCAACAGGTTCTTTCTTGTTCGGATTCTTCAACCGATTGCTCGTTCCATTTGGTTTGCACCACGTACTCAATGCGATTGCCTGGTTCCAAATCGGTGACTTTACCGATGCGACAGGAAAAGTGGTACACGGCGACTTGCATCGTTTCTTTGCGGGAGACCCATCAGCAGGAATGTTTATGACTGGTTTCTATCCGATCATGATGTTCGCACTTCCTGGAGCGGCTTTCGCTATTATTCACTCAGCGCGCCCTGAAAAACGCAAAGTAGTTGCTTCTATGTTTATTGGTGCAGCTCTCGCTTCGTTCCTGACCGGGATTACCGAGGTAGTTGAATTTGCGTTCATGTTCGCTGCTCCACTCCTGTATTTTGTTCACGCGATATTGACGGGTGTGTCCGGGTATATCGTGACCTCTCTGGGTATCAAGCACGGCTTTGGATTCTCAGCGGGTCTGATCGACTACGGCATCAACTACCACCTCTCTACGAATGCTTGGATGATCATCCCGATTGGTCTGGCATTCGCCGTGGTCTACTACGCCCTGTTCCGTTTCCTAATCGTAAAGCTGAACCTCAAGACGCCAGGACGTGAGGATGACGAAGATATGACAGCTACAGCTAAGGGAAGGAACAATTCCATGCAGGATAAAGCGATCCAAGTGCTCACTCACATTGGTGGAAAAGAAAACATCGTTAGCGTAGACGCTTGCATCACTCGTTTGCGTCTCGTCTTGAAGGACGACAAGAAGGTCAATGACAAAGCTTTGAAGGACCTTGGTGCAGCAGGTGTTATGCGACTGGGTCAAGGAAGCGTGCAAGTTGTCTTCGGAACCCATTCGGAGCTGCTAAAAGAAGAGATCAGCAAGCTGTAAAATACAAAGAATGCCCGGTCACGGTGAAGTCCGTACCGGGCTTTTTTCTGTTTCCTGAATGGGTAACGGACGCGACCCGGCATCATTCCCATCATGTGTCGTACTATATGAGCATCGCGCGCTATTTTCCAACTCCTTTTCAAACATGACCAAGCGCTCGAGAAATCCCTCGCAAGCCGGCATACTCTGAGGCGCCATCATTTCAATTTCGTAAGCGACGGTCTTTCTCCATATTTCCAGCTGCCTTCGATTTGCCTCCCAAGCGTTCAAGCCCCCCACCCCTTTTGCTAAATCAGCAAATTAACCTAATAAAAAAATCAAGCATGTTACATCGTAGTTTTTTAGCCAACACTGGCAGATGATTAGCCTTGAAGTCATATTCTCCCTTCTCGTACTTCAAGTATGTCGAAGCATTTCGAAACCCGAGTGCTTCCGCCATTTCTTGCAAGGTCAGCTTGCACTCATTACGTCGTTGCGCGATAAACGGGAGGTTGAGTCGTTCCACCAGTTATCTCCTCCTGATTTGCAAAAATGGCAAATATTTATAGTTACATCATATCCTTTCAATTTTAGCAAAGTCAATACAGATTTTGTCATATTAGCAATCTTGTTTTTTCCGTTTTGGAAAATTGTTAGAATGGAATTGCCAAAACGATAAAGGTGGTCTCACGATGTCCATAATTGGTCAACGCATAAAATGGCTGCGCGAGCAAAAACAATGGTCACAACTTCAATTAGCTGAAAAGCTGGGCATACATAATACGGTACTTTCGCGAATTGAGTCAGGCGAAAAGAAAGGCGTCGATTTTCATCTGATTTCCAAAGTCGCAGATTTATTTGAAGTATCCACCGATTTTCTCCACGGGCGCACGGAGGAACCATCTTGGAAACGCGGTTCTGTCAGGGAAACACCGGCGACCTTTTTAGATGTCGATGGTCTGACAGAGGACGAGCTGGTTGAGGTCAAGCGCCATATTGAATTTTTAAAGTGGAAGGCTTTGCAAGAAAAGAACGAAGACCCTTCTTGAAGATTTGAAGATTAACGAATAACAGAAAAACCCCTGTCTCCAGGGGTTTTCATCGTGGCAAGCGTCAGGCATACTCTCCTGATGCTTTTTTATATAGGCTGTGTTATTCTTCGCTGTCGTTAGCCATTTCGTCTGCATTCAACTCGATCCAGCTCTGCGACCAAGACTCAATTCCTTTGAGCACTGGAGTCAGAGCTTTTCCCATCTCCGTTAAGGAATACTCTACGCGGACAGGAGCAGAATCAGTAAACACCTGCCGATGCACGAGTCCTTCCTTCTCCAAATCCTTCAAACGCTCAGAAAGTAGCCTTCCGCTTACTGGCAGGGCCCCTTCCAATCCACAGAATCGCTGTGGTCCCGACAACAACTGGTATAGGATTAGACCTGTCCATCGCTTCCCCAACAACTGCATACCTTTTTCGAACTTGGGACAGAGGGTAGACTGTTTCATAGGTATCACCTCATTCTCCCTCCAGTATACCGCTCTTTGTTCAATCCATCAAAACCAATGATGCGAATCAACCTTGAAAATTGCACTTGCCAACTGTTGGGATTTTATTGAATCACTTGACTTAGGAAATTATTATTGTATACTTACTAACGAAAAGTAACTTTGTTACGCATTTAAATTTTCGGAGGGATTCATATATGTCTAATCGTTTTGAATGGAGCGCACTTATTCTACGTGTGATTGCTGGTCTTACTTTTGCCATTCACGGAGTGGCTAAATTCCAAATGGGGCTGGAGAATGTCGCTGGTTTCTTCGGGACCATGGGACTCCCTGCATTCATTGCTTATCTCGTTGCCTTCTTGGAGGTAGTAGGTGGTATTGCCTTGATTCTCGGTCTGGGTACTCGCGTGTTCGCAGGTGCGTTGTCTGTTGTCATGCTTGGTGCGATCTTTAAAGCCAAGCTCGCTGCCGGCTTCCTGGGCGGTGAAGGTGGAGCTGGTTATGAGTTGGATCTGGCCTTGCTAGCGATGTTGGTTTCTCTTGGTATCAGCGGCAGCTCCAAGTTCGCGCTGGACGCTATCCTGTTTGGAAAAAGATCGGTTGAGTAATGCCATTGTTAACGTATAAAAGCCAGTCTGAAGGCCATTTTCGAGCCTTCTGACTGGCTTTTTCTCTTTATTCTTTCTGCGGCGATTCCTCGATCATTTTTTTATTGATGATTCTTATTTTGTCTGCTGGTGATTGCTCGTCCTTTGCACTAATAAATACGGAGTTATCTCCCGCTTCAAAAAACATGACATAATCCTGATCGGCCATGCTCTTCTCTTCACTGACAGGCGCCCCCAGATTTTTACGAATTGTGTCCAGATTCGTTTCATTTAGATGAAGACCAGCCAAATCAATTCCATATACGCGATCCTGCCCATCAAAATAAATGAGCGCACTCTCTAGCTTCTCAAAAACTTCATAGCGCCCGCCATCCCAATAATCCTGTTTCGTTACCTTGCCGTATAGCGCAGAAACCTCATCCCGCTTCATCCCGATGTGGATATCGAAGCCACTGATCTCGTTTTTGGATAACTGCTTTAAAAATTGATCGTCCAGAATAATTTGGCTCACAGTAGCGGTTTGCTTCTCTTGCTTTTGGTCGCCCCCGCTATTTCCCGCCTCTTGCTGCTGCTCGGTTACAGGCTGTTGTTTAGAATCTGTTGATACGCTCGCGTCAGGTGAACAGCCTCCCGTAATCAAGCCTGCTACTACGGTCATACACACCCATTTTCTCATCCGACTTCATCTCCTCTTGAATGGTCTCATCGCAACTTCGTCACTGGTAAGACGTATCTTTTAGTAAAAGTGAGGTGTTGTATGAATGCCACTCTGGTTACTCGTCGTACTTATTTTCGGAGGTCTCTTGCTGATTGGAGCCATCATCGATTGGATTGCCAAGCGCCGGAAGCAGAGAGTCCTCATAGAGCGTAACAACCGTGATTCCCATTCCTTTGATGAAGGATACGATCCGAGAAATAAAGACGAATATCTCAATTGATAGACGCTGCTCCCCATCATTTGGTTACGAAACCGTACCTAACAAAAAAAGACCCCGGAAAGGGTCCCCTTCACACCACAATGCTGATGATAATCCCTGACAAAATGCTGACGAGTGTTGCCCCATACAACAGCTTCAGTCCAAACCGGGCGACGACATTTCCTTGCCTTTCATTCAAGCCTTTTACCGCGCCAACTATTGTCCCGATGGAGCCAAAATTCGCAAACGAGATCAAAAACACAGAAACGATGGCGACCGTTCTTTCGCTTAACTGACCTTGAATTTTCGTAAAGTCGAGGATGGCGACAAACTCGTTCGCCACTATTTTAGTGGCCATGATACTTCCCGCTTGTACAGCTTCGTGCCAAGGAACCCCCATAAGAAAAGCGAGGGGCGCAAAGACATACCCTAACAACGCTTGGAACGAGATACCGAATACCGCACTGAATAACCCGTTCACCATCGCAATGATTGCAATAAATCCGAGCAACATCGCGGCCACGACTACGGCTACTTTAAATCCATCCAGAATGTACTCCCCGAGCATTTCAAAGAAGGCCTGTCTCTCTTCTTTTTCTTGATCGAGCAAATCATCTTCCGGCTTCACTTCATACGGCGTAATAATGGAAGCAATGATAAAACCACCAAATAAGTTAAGTACCAGCGCAGCTACTACATACTCTGGTTTGAGCATGGTCATGAAGGAACCCACGATCGACATAGACACGGTGGACATCGCAGAGGCGCACAATGTGTACAGCCTGTTTTCGGGTATAGCACCGAGCTGTTTTTTCACGGTAATAAACACTTCGGACTGCCCGACGATCGCCGAGGCAATCGCATTATACGACTCCAATTTTCCCATACCATTCACTTTGCTCAACACAAGTCCTACATAATGAATAAATAAAGGGAGGATCCTCGTATATTGCAGAATGCCTATCAGTGCGGATACGAACACAATGGGCAGTAAAACTTGTAAGAAAAATGGCGACGCACCCGGATTCGCAATGCCACCGAAAACAAAATTGATCCCCTCGTAAGCATACTCCAGGAGTACAGAAAAACTGCTGGCAATGCCTGATATTAAAATGAGTCCAATATTCGTTCGCAACAGCAGTAAGCCAAACACGATCTGAATCAGAATCATGATGAGGATAGGACGATATCGAATACGTTTTTTATTACTACTTGCCAGCCAAGCAAGCAAAAATACCGTGATCAAACCTATACCTGCGATGATATAATTCATGCAACCAACTCCAATAGCAAAAGATTTAGAGCCGATACGTACCATTGCCGATCCGCTTATCTCGCTCCATAATCTTCCCAAAAGAGCACAAAAAAACCCTCCTGAACGATGAATAATCGAACAGAAGGGGGATGAGTCAACTATATATCTGCCACAGCGATAGCCTCAATCTCAATCAACAGCTCGTCCCTAATGAGCTTGCTCACTTCAACGGCAGAGCTCGCTGGCGGAGTTTCTGTATTCACGTACTGATCTCGAATCTCACGGACAATGTGCATCTTGGAGATGTCGGTCACGAAAAAAGTCAATTTCACCACATGATCAAAACTGACTCCTGACGCTTCTAAAGCGAATTGAATATTTTCGAAAACTTGTTTCGTCTGTGCAGCTAAATCGCCTGTGCCGACCACTTGGCCTTCCTTGTTGAGAGCCACCTGACCCGATACATAAATCGTCCGTGCGTTGCGAACCTCCACCACATGGGTGTAGCCAAACGTAGGTGGCATTGTTTCAGGGTTAATGAATTTGATTCGCTTATCATTTTGCATCCGATATGCTCCCTCCGATTCACATTTGCTGGTAAACTATTCTATTATACACAAAAAATTCTGACCATTCTTCAAAGTTCTCAAAGAAAGAGAGGAACGCCTCATGATTATTACATGTGATGCTTACTGCAACATGGGCTATATTTATTTGCAGCAACCCGATAAGGAAATGATAGATTATCAAAAGGAGAAGGATAACAAGATTAGCCGTTATGTCGATCCTTCCTTGTTGCACATCCCGTTAGTCATTGATTTCAACAGGGGAAAGCTGTTGGATGACATGCGTTTTTCCACGAAAACGTACGAGAAGGCGGTTGGCGATGAGATCGATGAGGAGTACCAGAATGATCTCGATGAGCAAGGCTACATGACAGGGATTGAACTTAATTTATCCAAAGACAAGCTGGTTCACTTGTTAGATAATAAAGCTTTTGCGGTTTATCGCACAGAGTGGAAAGGTCTACCCTATCACCTGGTTACATTGGATATGGATCACAAAGTCTTTGATTCGAGCAATGTGATTTATCCTCTGAATGAGAAGCAGGATGCGTTCGTGATCATTGAAGTTACAGGAGAGTATCAAATTGGGTTAGTGAAGGCGTTACTAACAAGAAGAAATGATTTATATCCCGTCGAGTACTTGTTAGCTCCGCAGTTTATTTTAAGTGAGTATACGTTATAGATTGGAATGAAAACCCGTCTCCAGCTAAACTGAGGACGGGTTTTTACTTATCAATGGTTGTTTTTAAATTGATCAAACAGCCCGCTTCCAGAGCTTTTCGACTGTTCTTTTTTGTTTGCGGCTTCAAATTGCTGAAACAGTCCGCCGTCATACTTCTTTTTTTCTTCTACTCTTATTTCTTTCTTTTTGGGTAGGGGCTGTTGAATCGGTGTTCTTTCAGGCTTTACAGGCTCTACATTCTTTTTCTTTCTCGTACTTTTCGTATTTTTCGTAATGATCTTGTTAGGAGGTTGCTTCTTCTTCTTTCTTTTTCTAGTCATATACCAATAGGATAAAGGAAAAATACCGAGCATAATCGCACCGGCTGTAATCAAATACAGCTTCCAGATCGATTGCCTTTTCTTTTCTTCTTGTTTTTCTTTCCGCATCTTTTGGACAACCTGTTCAAAATCGCGAACCTTATATCCTTCTTCAACAGACGACAGGTTCTTTACAAACCCAACCGAACGGCTTCCATAATAGATAAAATGTCGCGGGGCATTGTTTACTGTCATCTGATATATGTATCCTGTCGGGACCCCTGAATCTTGGATTTTTTCTTCGATCTCTCCCATAAGATCAGAAGAAGTCGGATCAATCATTTGGTCATATTCCAAAACTTCATAGTTCTTAAGTTCTTTTTTTCCTACTAACTGAACATTTTCTTCATTGTTAAACAGAAAATACCTCGGAATTCTATTGATATTCTTCCGGTAGACTTTGTTTTTCGGGAAATTATGCAAGGCCATTTCGTTGCTATGCATTTTCAGTGTTTGCTCTGAAAGCAGTACCTCTTTTGCTTCTATGATGGGGAGGTTCTTCTCTAAGGCTTCATATTTAGGGAGCCAATAAATGATACCATCCGGGTCTAAAAACATGTAAATATCCTGATATTGAAAGGATGCCACATAGATTTGATTGGTTGGCAGGCTATGAAGATAAAACTCTTTTTCAAATGGTGTTGGATCGAAATTGTATGGGATGTTAAATACTGTTGCCCCATTTATCTCACTCTCATCTACCTCTTCTATCTGTCCGTTATTATGTACGGTAAAGTATAGGGGGCCATTATGAGTTGGGTCACCCCAAATGGTCGTTTGATAATATTGATTCGGTTGTAAATGGTATGGTCCAATACCGCTATCGATTTGGATTAAGAGTTCGGACCGCTTGATTCTTTCCTCTTCCGCAGCGGCTTCTTCGCTCGTCTCCTCTTCTTGGCTTGAATCTTCTTCCACGTTTTCTTCATCATCATCGTCATGCTTTTTGATTTTAACCGGCTTGGATGATTTGAAACCGCTTGACGGTTTTGAGCTTTTTATCGTGGAGCTTGAACTTTTGCTGGTTGTGCCTGAGCTTTTTCCTGAAGAGTACGAGCTTGAGCTTTTACTGGAAGAGGAAGAGCCTGTTCTCGATGACCCTGAACTTCTTCCCGAAGAATAGGAGCTGCTACTGGATGATCCTGAACTTTTGCCAGACGAATATGAGCTGGTACTAGACGAACCTGAGCTTCTGCCTGAACTACTGGAGCTAGATGAACTTGAGCCTCTAGATGACGCGGGTTCTACAGGAAGGATAACTACACTAATCATTACAGCGCTAAGAAAATAGGCAAGCAAGTTCCGCATGAAATATGACCCCTCTACGAACCAACCAATGGTTCTCTCTAGATAACAGTTAAATACTACCACCCCGCATCATGGAAATGCTACAAAATTCCTATTCTTCCTTCTTCATCCCCTTATGACTTTTTACCAATAAATCTATCCTGTATAATTTTTGGAAAATGAGACAATTGAAAGAGAGGATTTGCTAGTGACAACGGTATACGATAAAGCGAAATATCATTACGAAAACTTTGAGGAAGATCTTCCACAAAAGCAGGCATACGTACATACAGGCTTCTTCATTGGCTGGTTGATTGAAAATGATATGGTTAGCGAAGATTTTCAAAAGAGTTTCGGAAACCTCATCGCTGATTTTAAACAAAGGAAGATTACTGGCCCTGAAGTTTATGAGAAGACGGGTGGAGTATTTGCAAAAGACATGCTGACTGAAGGTGGAAACCAGTTCGCGATGTTTTACTTCGATTTCGATACGGGGGAGTATCGCTATCATTATCTAGAAGCGTTTGATTGTGAGCCAAGTGTGTATCACGTGGAAGATACTTGGGAGAATTACGATCATATCAAAGATTGGATCGACAATGAGTACGAGTACTGGTGCGAGAAAAATGAATAGGACCGCGTGAGTACGCGGTCCTTACAGTTAAGTCGGTAATCTATTTCTTCAGGATAAAATCAGACATGACTGCCTTTTCCCATTGGATTCCTTTTGGACTCACATTGGTGTAAAGCGTTATGGAGTCCGCATCTTCAACTACGGCTTTCAAATGAAAGCTCATGTCCTTGGGCTGCAAATATTCATCATACAGCTGTTGGTAGTTGGGATCGTTCTTTTCTTTTGCCGCTTTGATGTAGTCCACGGTGTCAGGGTCTTTCTCAAAGTTTTTGTATTTCACTTGATATCCGAATGTCGCTTCTACTTTTCCGTCAACTGTCTTCTCTTCATAATCTGATACGGTAAACTCGACGAGCTCATAGTAGGGAGAGAAAGCTTTTTTGCTCTCTTCTTCCATATAGCTTGCGATTTGGTTATAGCTTGTAGAGTTGTCGACCGATTGTTTCGGTTCTGTGCCAGTGTTCGTTACTTCTTTTGCAGGTGGCGCGGCTGTCTGATTTTGTACGACCGCATCTGAGCTACAACCACTGAAGAAAATCGCCAAGACCAAGCTTACGATCACTTTTTTCAAAGGAAACACCCCTTATCTCCATCGTTTTCTGCTACAAGTTATACGTTCAAGACATGTTCTTTGTCTCCGTATTTTCCAAAATAAATGATGAGGGGCGTATGCATAAAAAAGAAAAAACCTTGATACATCAAGGCTTTTCCTTCAATGGCGTCCCCGAGAGGATTCGAACCTCCGACCTACAGTTTAGGAAACCGTTGCTCTATCCTGCTGAGCTACGGGGACAAGTATGATCACCTACTTTCTTATTATATGTGTATATCCATTTTTCGGCAAATCCTATCCGTTTCAGGTCATGTCAGCAGCTCTCGTCTGGAATAGCTGATGCATAACGGATTGGCTTCATAATCCGTTGACGACCGGAAAAAGTGGCAATCTCCGTTACCCCCATTGAATGGAGGATCTCCAGATTCGCCGCCACGTATCTCCCAATATCGTCGGGAAAGTGCGCATCGGACGAGAGTGTCAGTGGAACTCCATGCGCCACCAAAACGTCGAGGAAAGCGGAACTCGGGCACATTTCCTGAACGGGATAGCGGTAGTACAGGCCCGCATTGATTTCGGTCGCTGTATCCGTTTCTTTCAAAGCAGTTGCTATTCGGTGGTAATAGGGCAAAAGCTCCGATTCCTCTGGGCGATAGGAGAACACTTTCAGATTGTCCAGATGGGCAATAAAATCAAACAAGTTGCTCCTAATCATGGATTCAACTGTGTGGAAAAAGTCCGCGTATAGCTGTTTCAGGTCATGCTGCTCAAACAGATGGCGAGTCTCGGGATTGTCAAAGCCCCATCCTTGCATAAAATGAACAGAACCGATCACATAATCCCATGAAGCACCTGCCAGCAAACTCTCCAATTCTGCTTCCCCGCCGATAAAGTAATCAGCTTCGATCCCCAGCCGCAACTCCACACCGCTTGCCGACCAGCGCTGCTTTGCTGCCTCAATGGCGACACAAAAGTCGCTGAAGCTCTCGGTGCATACTTGATCCAGCCATGTGCGCTGCAAGCGACCCAAATCGGTGTCACCCAGCTCCATATACCGTTCAAAGTAGGGACGAGCTTCACGAAAGCGGTATAAATGATCGACAATCCCCACTTCCTTCAAGCCTTTGTTTAACGCCTCTCGTAAATACAGATCGATCCATGACGGGTCATATGCCCCAAGAGACATCCGGTTATTTAATCGCGCAAGACTGTCCAGCAGCCAGGCACGGGTATGTCGAGGTTCAGATAGCGGATAAAAGTGGTCGAGGGCCACATTGGTACGGTCGAGCCAACGCAATGAAAAAGGCCCTTCTTCCAGATGAAGATGATAGTCGATCAGCATATGAAGTCTCTCCTTCCCGGATGTTCGCTTATCCAGGTAGTTTGCATGCCAGACGAAAGCCATTCATCCGGCATCGGCTGGTCACAAACAACCGCGCTGACATCCTTCCAGCCGCAAATACGAAAAAATTGCGTTTGGCCAATCTTCGATGTGTCTCCCAATACATAGACTTGCTCCGCTCGCTGTATCATCATGGTCGAGCACAGCGTTTCTTCCATGTCATAATCGGTGAAGCCATCAGCCGTAATTCCTCCACAGGAAATAAAAGCTTTATCAAAATGAAAACGAGAGAGCAGCTCGCAGGTAAACGCCCCAGCAACCGATTTTTGAGCCGGATGGGTCAGCCCCCCCAGCATAATTACCTGACCGTTGAATTGATTCGCTTCCAACAGCTCGTTTAGTAGAGAAGCGGCGGGGAGCGAGTTCGTGACAATCGTTAATTGGTTGAGGCCCTTTATAGCACGTGCCAATTCCAGTGTTGTCGTCCCGACATCGAGCGCGATGGTATCCCCATCAGACAAAAGTTCTGCCGCTATTTGCCCGATTTTCGTTTTTGCCGTCTGTTGGATCGCCTGTTTCTTTTCAAAGTGCGGCTCACGCTTCGCCAAATGATAAGGGATTGCTCCTCCGTACACTCGCTTTAACAAACGTTGCTGTTCCAAATGGTCCAGATCACGTCGTATTGTCTCCGGTGTTACTGACAGGTTTTTTGCCAGACTCATCACCTGAATTTTACCGTGGCGGTTCAATTCGTCGAGAATCACTTGCTGTCGTTCTTCAGGCAATAGTGTCATAAAGCGGAATCACATCCTTGGGACCTAAATACAATGTTTTTTTTGTGCCTATCTGCTCCTGCTCGAAGGACAGGTGAAGAGTGTCCACCAGTACAGGAACATCACCAATGTTCAGCTCGTAACGGGAGATATTGCCGAGCATGGTTACTTGAGCGATATTTCCGGTCAAACAGATGTCCTCCGCAGTCAAAGGCTGTTCGCGAAACGTCTCAGGACGGATTGCGAAACGTTCAACTGCCGGATGAGACAAATGAGGCGCGATTTGGTTAAGCTGCTCGGCAGTCAGCACGTTGTAATTGCCAATGAAGCGAGCAACAAATTCAGAACGAGGTTGCGTGTAAATCTCTTGAGGGCTGCCGTGCTGAACGATTCGTCCACCATTCATGATATAGATGCGGTCACTGACAGCCATGGCTTCTTCCTGATCGTGAGTAACCAGCACAGTCGTCATGTTTAACTCACGTTGAATTGTGCGTAGCTGCTTTTGCAAATTTTTACGAATCTGAGCATCAAGCGCACTAAGCGGCTCATCCAGCAGAAGCACTTTTGGCCGGGTGACCAGAGAACGGGCGAGTGCCACACGCTGCTGCTGGCCGCCAGACAATTCACGTGGGTAAGCCTGCTCCTTTCCCACCAATCCCACCAGCTCAATCATTTCCTGGACAGGTAGCCGAATCTCCGTTTTCGAGATTTTGTTCATTTCCAGGCCAAAGGCAATGTTTTGACTGACCGTAAGATTGGGAAAAAGCGCATACGATTGAAACACCATGCCGATCTGCCTGTTTTTTGGCGACACGTCCGTCACATCTTTGCCGTCAATGTAGATCATGCCCGTATCAGGAGCCGTCAAACCACTGAGGATGCGTAACAGCGTACTTTTGCCACAACCGCTAGGGCCAAGCAAGGTAACCAGCTCGCCTTTTTCAATCGCAAGATCGAGTTGCTGCAACACGTGTTGACCGTGAAAGGTTTTGGACACGTGTTCGATTTGGACGTAACTCATCAGGGGACCTCCTTGCGTGCGAAGCTTCGGCGCGTGAATTTTACAACCAGGCCAGTGATAATAGCCATCAGGACAAAATAAGTGACCGTAATCGCGCTGGCGACGTGTCCACTTGACGATAGCTTGGCGTATAGATACATCTGCAGGGTTTCGTATCTTCCACCCACCAGGATGTTAATCAAAACGAATTCACCAAACAAAATGGAGAACGACAAGAGCGAGGACACGAAAATTCCAGACATGATATTCGGAACGATAATCCGTACGAACGCCTGCCAGTGGCTCGCACCCAATAGCTCGGCTGCCTCCATCAACGAACGTGCCTGCATGGCAAGCAGGCTGTTGCGCGTTCCCTGATAAAGATACGGAAGCAAACCGACCAGATAGGCACCGGCTGTGATGATGACCATTGGAATTCCGTTTCCTGAATAAGTACGGATCAATCCGACCGCCATAATGACACCCGGAACGGCATAGGTCAGCATCACCAAAATCTGAACCAGCCTCTCCATCCGGGGAGCATAGACGATAATGGAGAATACAGCAGGAACAATAATGACGACGGCAACGACAGTCGTCAGAAAGCTGAGCAGAAAAGAACGCCCGAATGCCTGCAAGAATCGGGGATCGGCATACAGCTCCGCAAACCATTTTCCTGTGAGTCCTTCCGGCAAAACCGTGCTGTTCCACTCTGTTGCCAGTGAGTAAAGGATGGTAGCAGCTACTGGAAAAAACAAATACAGCATGACCAACGCAAACGCCAAGGATGGCAAACTGATCCGCTTCAAGACAAATCCCTCCGAATCTTCCGCGTCAGCCACTCGTTCACGAGTAAGGCCCCGGCAAGCGTCAGGCCGAGCAGTACTGCTAGTGCGCTACCCAGCTCGGGTCTTGCAAAAATGTCGCCAGATACTAGCGCGCCAATCCGAATGGGCACCAGATTGTAGTTGCTCCCGGTGAGCGCGTAGGCAGAAGCATAGGCACCCATTGCATTGGCAAACAGAATACTGAATGTGCCGACGATGCCTGGAAGCAGTACTGGAAACCCGATTCTCAGCCAAAATTTCCAGGGACTTGCCCCAAGCAGCTCGGCCGCTTCCATCCATTGCTTTTGAATGGCGTTGTACAGGGGATACAAAAGCATTACCGCCAGGGGTAGTTGAAAATAAATATAAACAAGCGTCAAGCCGCTCCACGAATACAGAGTAAAGGACTGTCCAAAATCAATCCCCAGTTGCTTGGCGAGCAAAACAAACAATCCACTGTTTCCCAACAGGACAATAAAGGCAAAAGCGAGCGGAATCCCCGCAAAATTGGAGGTTAGATTGGTAATGACAAGCACTCGCTGTTGCAGAGATTGCGGGAAACGGGTAATCGCATAGGTGGCGAAAACAGCAACGACGATTCCAATGAGAGCAGACAGGAACGAGATGAGCACGCTGTTCTCAAAAGCCTGCAAGTAATACGGATTTGAAAAAATCTCACGATAGTGACTGATGGTAAAACCGCCGCCCCCCTCGGCCTGAAAGCTCCCTCCGATCATGGAAAGCAATGGGACTAGGAGAAACAGAGCGATCATTGCAAAGAACGGAATCGTCGTGACCCAAAACATACTGACAAATCGTTTCATGCAAAAGCTCCTTTCTTAGAGGAAAAGACGCCCCCTTAGGGAGACGTCTTACTCAGCCCTCATACGTTCAATGGCTGCATCTCTTTCGAGGGGGAGATGCCAAGCAAATGGCAGGCAAGCGGAGCCACCTGCAATTGCGGAATTGCCTCCTCGCGAATACCCGGAGATATCAGGTTGCTGATGACAAACAAGGGGACGTCCCGGTCAGCGCTAGAAGTGCCACCATGATTTCCATCGGCTGTCATCCCGTGATCGGCTGTTACGATGATTTGATAACCCGCATCGATCCACGCAGGAAGCACATTTGCCAGTATCGAATCTGCCGCCAGAACGCGATTTCGATACTGCGCGGAATCGGCCGTATATTTATGTCCGTCATCATCGATATTCATGGAGTGGACGTAAAGAAAATCCGGATTGTATCCATTCAACAAAAAGTTGGCGTCAGCAAACAAGTGTGTATCCGGATAGTGATCTTCCCAGTAGAACATCCCGTTTTGTATCGGCTTGTCGGAGTTCAATTGGATTCGGTCGTGAAACGGATTGAATGGGGCCTTGTTATAAAGCTCGCTTACCCAGCCATAAGCCGCAGCAGCGTTGGACATCCCGTTTTTCCGCGTCAGGTGAAAGAGACTCTCCTGATGCGAAAGCCGAACCGTCTGATTGCTGGAAATTCCGTTTTTCCAAACAGGGGTGCCTGTTAAAAGAACCTCGTACAAAGGACGAGAGAGACTGGGCAATTCCGATCGTACCTGAAAGCGGGCCGCAATGCCGTACTCGACCAGGTGATGCAGGTACCCCATGTGCGAGATGGCTGTGTCAAATCTCAATCCGTCGAGCACAATCATGGCGAGCTTGCTAGCGCACATGGATTAACACCTGCTCTTGCCATAGCTGCGGCAATTTTTTGGCCGTCTCTTCCCAAGCAGTCAAATCGCCAACCGGACGTGCGTTTTTATACATATCATCGGGGAGCAGCATGGCTTTAGCGGATTCATCCAGCTTGGCGTTAGCGCGAATTGGTCGTGCATAGCCGCGAGCCAAATTGGACTGTCCAGCGTCGGAGAGAATGTATTCACGAGCCAGCATGGCAGCGTGTGGGTGCTTGGCGTACTTGTTGATAACCGTAGCGTACCCGCTGCTGACTGATGCTTCCTCCGGGATGAGGACATCAAAGCGGTTTTTATCGATTTTGTCCCGATACCCGAGCGCGTTGAAGTCCCACAAGATTGCGACTTCGACCTCACCCTTTTCTAGATTAGCAAGGCTCGGATCGCTCGTACTGAGCCGCTTGTTTTTTGCCAACTCAGCGAAAAAGTCAATGCCAGGCTGAATATTTTTCTCATCTCCCCCATTAGCATAGGCGGCGGCCAGAACGGCAAACTGCGCCTGATTCGCTTTCATGACATCGCCGATCGCGATCTTGTAGCTTCCGTTTTTCAAATCTGCCCAGGTCTTGGGGGGATTTTGCACCTTTGTTTTGTCAGTGATAAAAGCCAGTGTTCCGGTATAGCCTAGCAACCAATGTCCTTCATCATCTTTTGCCCAGTCGGGAATGTCGTTCCAGTAAGAGGTTTTGTAAGGCAGCGTCAGACCTTTTTGCTTGGCTAACGGTCCAAAAGCGATGCCTACGTCGCCGATGTCTGCAGTAGCGTCTTCTTTTTCTGCTTCAAACTTAGCCAATTCTTCTGCGCTCGACATGTCGGTATCCGTATGCTTCAAGCCGTATTCCTTCCCGAGATTGCTCCAGGTCTCCCCCCAGTTTGCCCACGTGTCCGGCATACCTACGGAGTTGACTTCTCCCTCCTGCTTCGCTTTTTCCACGATTTGATCCAGGGTCAATTGCGACGTATCCAGAGAAGTGCCTGATTTCGTCTCGGTGGCACATCCCGCAAGCAGAAAAACGGATGTCATGACAACAACGGTTCGTTTCCAGCTTAACTGGTTCCCTCTCATCTTTAAGGCCCCTTTTCGTTTTTATTTGTGTTTGCTTTCTTGGTTTTTCTAATCCAATCGTAAACAATCAAAATGAAACTGATATAAATACGTTGTTAAAAAGCTATTAAGACTCTATGAAAAATAGAAGTGAACGCAAAAAGTGGCCCTCTGAATACCAGAGAACCACCTAGTCCTGCGTTTTTCCTCTTTAATTGTGTGCGAATTGCTCCTCTTCCGTCGACCCGCTGAGTGCAGTCGTAGAGGAATTGCCGCCAGAGATGATCTGCGCAACCTCATCAAAATACCCGGTACCCACTTCACGCTGATGACGAGTGGCTGTATAGCCATGTACTTCGCTAGAAAACTCAGCCTGCTGCAATTCAGAGTAGGCAGCCATTCCGCGGTCACGATAGCCGCGCGCCAGTTCAAACATGCTGTAATTCAGGGAGTGGAAGCCAGCGAGCGTGACAAATTGGAACTTGTAGCCCATCTCGCCGATCTCTTCCTGGAAGCGAGCGATGGTCTGTTCATCCAGCTTCTTTTTCCAGTTGAAAGAAGGAGAGCAATTGTAGGCTAACAGCTTGCCTGGGTATTTGGCATGAATCGCTTCTGCAAAACGGCGTGCTTCCTCCAAATTCGGCTCAGAAGTCTCGCACCAGATCAAATCTGCATAGGGAGCATACGCCAGTCCGCGGGCAATCGCTGCATCCAATCCGCCACGTAGACGGAAGAACCCTTCTGCTGTTCGTTCACCCGACAGGAATGGTTTATCCTGCTCGTCGATGTCGCTGGTGATCAGGAAAGCGCCATTGGCATCGGTACGTGCCACGATAATTGTCGGGACTCCCATCACATCTGCCGCAAATCGGGCGGAAATCAGATTACGTACAGCCGCCTGCGTCGGAATGAGTACCTTTCCGCCCATATGGCCGCATTTTTTCTCGGAAGCCAGCTGGTCTTCAAAATGCACGCCTGCTGCACCCGCTTCAATCATACCCTTCATCAATTCGAAGACGTTCAGTGGCCCACCAAAGCCCGCTTCTGCGTCCGCTACGATCGGAGCAAACCAATTCGTCTCTGTACCGCCCTCCGATTGATCGATCTGATCAGCCCGTTGCAATGCCTGATTAATTCTTTTTACAACTTGGGGAACACTGTTTGCCGGGTAGAGGCTTTGATCAGGATACATCTGACCAGACAGATTGGCATCGGCCGCTACCTGCCAGCCACTCAAATAAATCGCTTTTAATCCTGCCTTTACCTGCTGAATCGCTTGATTCCCGGTCAAAGCCCCCAACGCTTTAATATGGTGCTCGGTATGCAAGAGGCTCCACAGACGCTCTGCCCCTAGATGAGCCAGCGTATGCTCGATTTGTACGGAACCGCGCAGACGAACGACATCTTCTGCCGTATACGGGCGTGTAATTCCTTGAAAACGCTCCCCCTGCCAGCTTTGCTCCACCTGTTGAATCGCTTCTTGCTTGTTTACTTTCGTCATTTTCATTTCCCCCACTCTTTTTATTTTTACAAATAGCGATAACCCGGTACTGTTAGGAAGTCTTCGAAATCTTCTGTCGTTACCAATTGCAAGAATAGATCACCAGCAATCGGATACTTGCTGTTGTCGTACCTCTCTTGACCGATTGCTTGCTTAATCGCCTGCAGCTCCTCACTCAGCCACTGCTTTACCAAGCCTTCCGTCACCTTTCTACCATCCTGCAAGACTCCGTGACGATGACGCATCCATTGCCAGACTTGTGCCCGCGAAATTTCTGCTGTAGCCGCATCCTCCATCAGATTGTTGATCGGGACAGCCCCAGAGCCTCTCAACCATGCCTCGATGTACTGCAAGCCTACGCTAATATTCGTACGGACACCCGCTTCTGTAATCGTGCCCTCTGGGACTGCCAGAAGATGCTTAGCAGATACGTCTACGTCTTCACGTTTGTACCAGATTTGGTTCGGCTCTCTCATCAAGCGATCGAACACTTCCATGGCTACCGGCACTAGCCCAGGGTGAGCAACCCAAGTCCCATCATGTCCATCGTACGCTTCCCGCTCTTTGTCAGCGCGCACTTTGGCGATGGCTTCTGCATTTTGTACCGGGTCATTTTTCACCGGAATTTGTGCAGCCATTCCACCAATGCAAGGCGCCATCCGTTTATGGCAAGTCTTCACGGCCAGCGTGGTGTATGCTTTCATGAACGGAACTGTCATGGTTACTTGCGCACGATCCGGTGTAATGACATCAGGCTGATTCCGCAGCTTTTTGATATAGCTGAAAATGTAATCCCAACGTCCGCAATTCAGTCCTGCACTATGCTCGCGCAGCTCGTACAGAATCTCATCCATCTCAAAAGCTGCGAGAATCGTTTCGATCAATACTGTCGCGCGAATTGTGCCGCGTGGAATATTTAATTCATCCTGCGCGAAAAGGAAGACGTCGTTCCAAAGGCGGGCCTCCAAATGGCTCTCCAGTTTCGGTAAGTAGAAATACGGTGCTGTCTGATTCGCGATAAGAGCATCTACGTTGTGGTAAAAGTAAAGTCCGAAGTCAAGCAGACTGCCGGAGATCGGTTTTTGATCGAGGAGGATGTGTTTTTCTTCAAGATGCCAGCCACGAGGACGCACGATCAGAACCGCCGTCTTTTCATTGAGGGTGTATGATTTGCCTTCCGGACTGATGTAAGAGATGTTGCGGCGTACCGCATCCTTCATGTTGATTTGGCCTTGGATGGTGTTCTCCCAGGTCGGTGAGTTCGCGTCCTCAAAATCAGCCATGAAAAGCCGAGCACCCGAGTTCAGTGCATTGATGACCATTTTCCGATCACCCGAAGGTCCCGTAATCTCCACCCGTCTGTCTTGCAAATCTTTGGGCAATGGAGCAACAGTCCAATCTCCTTTACGAATGCCCGCTGTTTCCTGTAGAAAATCGGGCAACTGACCTACATCGATTTGTAATTGACGTTCCACGCGTTTAGCCAACAATTGTTGTCGTCTGTCGCCGAACTTTTGCTCCAGCTTCATCACGAATTGAATCGCTTCTGGTGTCAGGATATCTTGATAACCAGGATGCATCTCACCGGAAATCTGCACCTCCAGCGGATATGGATTCGTTGGTACGGTAGTCAAAACAGTTCCTCCTCCTTCACTCCAAAGTTATTATGATACAGATTGATAAAATGTTTTTTATTATATAACAGTAGTGGCAAAAAAAATGTCCTTACTCCTGATTCCCGCTGCCACTACAATGGCTGCAGCATACATGCCCGTCTCCCAAGCAATTGTGGCAAGCCGCTCCGTTAGCATCACGACCAACGCCTCCACATCTTGGGCAATTTTGTTCTCCGTTACCTTCACACCGATAGCAGTCCATTCTCCATTCCTCCGTTTCTGTATTAAAACAATATTCTTAAAATTTGTTTTTATTATATAACAGAGAATAGTACAGTGCAACACGTTTTTTAAAAAATTCCACCTGTATTAGTACACAATATAAAACAGCCCTTGACCCGTTATGGATCAAGAGCTGCTTTCCAAATCTCTCACTTATTACTTCGGCGCGATTTTGTCTACTCCGCCCATGTACGGACGAAGAACTTCTGGAATCACGATTGTTCCGTCTGCCTCTTGGTAGTTTTCCAAGATCGCTGCTACTGTACGTCCAATCGCCAAACCAGAACCATTCAATGTATGCACAAATTCCGGTTTCGATTTCGTATCGCGACGGAAACGGATATTGGCACGACGCGCTTGGAAATCTTCAAAGTTCGAGCAAGACGAGATTTCACGGTATGTGCCGCCGCTCGGAATCCAAACTTCCAGGTCGAATTTCTTCGCAGCCGTAAATCCTAGATCACCTGTGCACATGCTCAGGACACGGTATGGCACTCCAAGCAATTGAAGCACCTTTTCAGCGTTTTTCACCAGTTTGTCGAGTTCGTCATAAGACTCTTCTGGTTTCACGAATTTCACCAGCTCAACTTTGTTGAATTGATGCTGACGAATCAACCCACGCGTATCACGGCCAGCAGAACCCGCTTCCGAACGGAAACATGCGCTGAAAGCAGTGTAGTAGCGAGGGAGATCCGCTCCATCCATGATTTCATCACGATGCATATTGGTGACCGGTACCTCTGCAGTTGGAATCAGGAAGTAATCTGGTCCCTCAATTTTGAATGCATCCTCTTCGAACTTAGGCAATTGACCCGTTCCCGTCATGCTCGTACGGTTGACGATATACGGTGGGATCACTTCTTCATAGCCATGTTCATTCGAGTGCAGATCCATCATGAAGTTCATCAGTGCGCGCTCCAGACGTGCGCCCAAGCCTTTATAGAAAACAAAACGGCTTCCTGTTACTTTTGCCGCCGTTTCAAAATCGAGAATGCCTGCTTGGCTAGCCAGCTCCCAGTGAGGCTTAATCTCGAAGTCAAATGCACGTGGCTCTCCCCATGTCCAGGCAATCACGTTATCGTCTTCTGTCGTACCGATCGGCGTGCTTTCGTGCGGCAGGTTCGGGAGGCTCAGCAAAATGAACTCCAGCTGCTCATCCAGTTGACGCAGCTCTTCATCCAAAGCCTTGATGCGCTCATTTACTTCTTTCATTTCAGCGATCAGATGGTCTGCATTTTCCTTATTGCGTTTCATAACCGCTACTTGCTCGGATACCGTGTTACGCTTATTTTTCAGCGCTTCTGCTTCTTGGATGATTTGGCGACGCTTTTCATCTACTTCCACGAATTGATCCAACGCAGAAATATCTTCATTGCGGTGAGCCAAACGGCGTTTTACTTCTTCCAAATCCTGGCGTAATACTTTTACGTCCAACATGTGTGAATCCCTCCGAATCGTATTGAAAAAAAACAAAAAACACCCGTCCCCTGGTAAGGGACGAGTGTTGTATACCCGCGTTGCCACCCTCGTTGACACATGCAGCAATCCTTCATGCATATGCCCACTCTTCCGTCATAACGGGACGGTTCCGGACAAAGTTGTTGTTCCTTTGCCACTCCGAGATGGATTCCTTCACATAACCGGATCGGTTCGCACCTACCACCGACTCTCTAGGCCTGGCTCTTGTGAAGTACTTGTTCTCATCATCGCATTCTTATTCATGAATACTATTATTGTTAACTGTACTACAGGATCTATACGTATGTAAAGAGTAGCCCGCCTCGATCTTTTCAGAAAAAAAGAAGATCGGCGCCTTTTTTACGGCCGATCTTCCAGTATGACAGCTAGCTAGCTTCTGTATTCCTTGACCATGTCGAGGAAGTATTTGTGCAGTCTTGTATCTTCAGTCAATTCTGGGTGAAAGGCTGCTGCCAAATAGTGACCGCTCCGGGCGACAACAATCTTGTCTTCGTGCTTGGCCAAGATTTGACCGTTCTCTCCCACTTCCATGATATACGGTGCTCTGATGAACACTGCCGGGTAATCTGCCGCCACACCCGCAACAGGCATCAAGGCTTCAAAGCTCTCCTTTTGGCGACCAAAAGCATTCCGCTCGACTTTGATCTCCATCAACCCTAAATGGCAATCGTCTTGTCCTTGAATCTGTTTTGCCAGAAGGATCGCTCCTGCGCAAGTTCCGAAGATCGGCTTGTTCGCCTTACCGAACTCTTGAACCGCCTCCATGAATCCGTACTTGTGCATCAGCTTGCTAATCGTGGTGCTTTCTCCGCCGGGAATGATCAGCCCGTCGAGGTCATCCAGTTCTTCTACTTTTTTGACCGGGACAGCTGTGGCACCAACCTCTTCTAGCATTCGCACATGTTCTGCTACAGCTCCTTGTAGAGCGAGTACGCCGATTTTCATGCTACTCACCTTACCAGCCGCGTTCTTGCATGCGATCAGCTTCACGAATCTTGGAGATTTCGATTCCTGGCATTGCCGTCCCCAAGCCTTTGGATACGCGAGCAATCAGTTCGTAATCCGTGTAGTGGGTGGTCGCTTCCACAATCGCGCGAGCAAACTTCTCTGGATTCTCTGATTTAAAGATACCAGAGCCTACAAACACGCCATCGGAGCCCAATTGCATCATCAGGGCAGCATCTGCTGGTGTTGCTACTCCACCTGCTGCGAAGTTTACGACTGGCAGCTTACCTGTTTTGTGTACCTCTTCAAGCAGTTCGTATGGGGCACCCAGGTTTTTGGCTTCCGCCATCAGTTCATCGTAGGACATGGCTTGCACTTTGCGGATTTGGGACATCATCGTGCGCATATGACGAACAGCCTCTACAATGTTTCCGGTTCCTGGCTCACCTTTTGTGCGGATCATGGATGCACCTTCCCCGATACGACGGAGAGCTTCACCCAGATCACGGGCGCCACATACAAACGGTACCGTGAACTCTTTTTTATTGATATGGTACAAGTCATCTGCTGGAGTGAGTACTTCACTCTCATCGAGATAATCTACACCCAGAGACTCAAGAACACGCGCTTCAACAAAATGACCGATACGAGCTTTTGCCATAACAGGGATCGAAACAGAATTCAGTACTTCCTCCACAATGCTAAGGTCCGCCATACGCGCAACTCCACCAGCTGCACGAATGTCAGACGGTACACGCTCCAAAGCCATTACAGCAACAGCACCCGCTGCTTCTGCAATTTTCGCTTGTTCAGCATTTACGACGTCCATAATAACGCCGCCTTTTTGCATTTCAGCCATACCTCTTTTAACGCGGGATGTTCCTACTTGTACCATTACAAATACCCCCTACATCATGAGTCAGAACCGAAACTGTTATGTGGTGTTATGGTTCCTGTTACCGTCATTGTAAACGATAGATGTAGGGGAAAACAATAGTTATTTAATTTCCTGTTCCACTGCTAAACAAATTGCTGAAAAACTCTATGATGCTACGGAAGAACAGACGAATCCAGCTGGCTTCCTCTACTGCCTGCCCTGCTACGATATCCACGCCTGCTTTTGCTGCGTCTTCAGGCTGCAAGTAATCCGTTTCCTTCGTACCTTCTTCTTTCAAGACGATCTTACCGACAACTTGTCCTTGCGTAATCGGTGCGGTTAGTTCCTGGAAGGTAACCGTTGGTGTGAATTTTGCTTCAGTACCAGTTTTGGTGATCATATTTACTTCGCTGCCTGTAACAACTGGTACAGTTACCTCTACACCGTTTTTCACAGGAGCTGTTTCAAATCCTTTGACTGGTACATTCTTGTCCATTTGTTTTGTGAGTTTGAAATTGCCAAAACCGTAGTCCATGAGTTTTCTCGTCTCAGCAAAACGTTTTGTCTCGGTGCTTGTTTTCATCACAACGCTAATCAAACGCATGTTGTCGCGAACAGCCGTACCTGTAAAACAATAACCTGCTGCATTTGTATGCCCCGTTTTTAATCCGTCTACACCTGGATAATAGCTAATCAGACTAGGCAGCATCCAGTTATAGTTTTTCTTGGTCCACTCATTTGGTGTACCTGTACGGAAGGTGAAGATTGGTTTTTTGGAGGTCTCCAACGCATCCGGGAAATCGTGAATCAGAGCACGTGCGAGGATCGCGGAGTCACGAGCAGACATCAGGTTTTCTGTTTGTTCGGTCTGAACAGAGTAAGGGCCTAATTCATTGGCTGGCAAACCAGTAGAAGTGACGAACGAAGTATTTTTCATACCAAGCTCTGCTGCCTTTTTGTTCATCAGTTCAACAAAGGCTGGCTCACTGCCTGCGATCTTCTCAGCCAAAAGTACAGTAGCGTCATTGGCCGATACAATTGCCATCGCTTCGTACAATTGTTTAACCGTAAAGGATTCGCCTAAATTCAAATACACACCAGACGAATCAGAAATTTTAGCGATATAAAACGCATATTCACTTACAGGGACGACATCATCCCATTTGATTTTCTTTTGCTTGATGGCATCATTAACCAGATATTCGGTCATCATTTTACTCATACTCGCAGGTGGAAGTGCTACGTCAGGATCTTTACTATAGAGAACCTTTCCCGTTGATGCCTCAACAAGAATGGCAGACTTCGCTTCCAGTTGTAAATTCGCTTGAGATGCTACAGGGGCAGCTTCCACCTTTGAAACCATTCCTCCCATTGCTGTAGCAAAAACAGCGACCGAAAGGAACAGACCTGTCAATCGCTTTGTCCATGTCTTTCGCTTCATGTAATCTCTCACTCTCCTATTTCTGTCGATTTCATTCTTTTATGAAACAAGCACACAATTGTAAGTGTACCATAGGTTGCAGGGTGGCTTGAAGCGAGATTCCTCCTATTTCCACATGTTAGCAGCTAGTAAAAATCCCCTCTCTTTTTAAAAGAAAGGGGATGTAGGTCTTACGTACTGTTTTTTGCTTAAGAAATCGAGTAGTTAGGCGATTCTTTTGTAATTTGTACATCGTGTGGGTGGCTTTCACGCAAGCCAGCGCCGGTAATGCGGACGAACTGGGAGTTTTGAATCAAATCTTCGATGGTCTTCGCCCCGCAGTATCCCATACCTGCACGCAGTCCACCAATCAACTGATAAGTAACATCCGCCAATGGGCCTTTGTAAGGAACACGGCCTTCGATCCCTTCCGGAACGAGCTTTTGTGCGTTCTCTTGGAAGTAACGGTCCTTACTGCCGGCTTTCATCGCGCCAATCGATCCCATTCCACGATATACCTTGAAACGACGACCTTGGAAAATCTCGAATTCGCCCGGGCTTTCTTCTGTACCGGCGAACAGACTGCCGATCATGATCACAGAAGCACCTGCACCAATTGCTTTTGGCAAATCACCGGAGTATTTAATGCCGCCGTCGGCAATAATTGGAATATTATACTCTCGCGCTACTTGTGCACAATCGTGGATCGCTGTAATTTGAGGAACACCGATACCTGCTACGACACGAGTTGTACAAATGGAGCCAGGACCGATTCCAACCTTCACCACAGATGCTCCAGCTTCGATCAGATCGCGAGTAGCTTGTCCAGTTGCAACGTTTCCTGCGACGATTGTGAGCGTTGGGTATTCTTTGCGAACTGCTTTTACCGTTTCAAGTACGCCTTTGGAATGCCCATGAGCGGTATCGATCACCAATACGTCCACGCCAGCTTGTACCAGTGCAGCTGTGCGCTCAAACGTGTCAGCAGATACCCCAACAGCAGCACCACACAGCAAGCGGCCTTGTTTATCTTTTGCTGCATGCGGGTATTGGATAGCCTTTTCAATATCTTTAATCGTAATGAGTCCACGCAGGGTGTTGTTCTCATCCACCAACGGGAGCTTTTCGATCTTATGTTGTTGTAAAATCGCTTCCGCTTGGTGCAATGTAGTACCGACAGGAGCCGTGACCAGGTTTTCCTTGGTCATAACCTCTTTTATCTTGATGGAGAAGTCATGTACAAAGCGCAGATCGCGGTTGGTGAGAATTCCGATCAGCTTTTGATTGTCATCGACAATCGGAACACCGGAGATACGATATTTACCCATGAGAGCATTCGCTTCTTCGACGGTATGCTCTTGGGACAAAGAGAACGGATTGGTAATAACGCCACTTTCAGAGCGTTTTACACGATCTACTTCGCTTGCTTGTTGCTCGATGGACATGTTTTTATGGACAATCCCGATACCACCTTGGCGAGCCATGGCGATTGCAAGTCCAGACTCCGTTACGGTGTCCATACCAGCACTGATCAGAGGAATATTCAGCTTCACATTCTCACTCAATTGTACTCGTAGATCAACATCCCTTGGCAAAACTTCAGATTTTGCTGGAATGAGCAATACATCGTCAAACGTTAAGCCCTCTTTAACAAATTTGTCTTCCCGCACAGTTGAAAGCTCCTCTCGGCGAATGGTTTAAGACAGTTTAACAAACGGCTTAATTTACTGTCAAGAAATGAGTATATCGTTCGGTTATAGATTCAATTAGACAGATAAATCAAAAAACGATTAAGGAAACTTAACCATATTACGAAAATTAGTAAAGGTGGGTATCATGGATAACGCTTGGAAAACACTACGCTATTTTGAGACAGAACCAACTGCACGTAAATATTTGGCTTCCTGCTATCATGACATGGGTGTTGAGCATGCGGAGCGACTAGCTTTTCAACAAAGCTCGCGTTTCCTGTTTCTCTGGAGACAAGCCAGACATTTTTATTCCACTTCCGCTGTTTCCGACTTGTCCATCCAGCCATTGCTGCTGTTTTATGGCTGCTCTCACTTGTTAAAGGCGATGTTATTGACTCGTGATCCGTATTATCCCCAAAACAGTCGTGTTCTTCAACATGGTGTCACGACACGAAAGCTTAAACGAAACGCCTATATGCTAATGGAAGACGAAGTTCGTCCACAAAAGGAAGGGTTTTTTGCGCAATTAGCTCACGCGTTCCAGCTTGCGCCGTTACAAGACCGCTATTCAGTCCATGACTTATTTTCATCCATCCCCAGCGTCAGCGATAGTTACGGAATTGCTACGGATAAACCGCGTAACTGGTTAACGCTAAAGATTGAGCATATAAGTCAGGATGATTTGGTTCGCATTACCTTTCCTGAAAAAACGGACGGGCCATTGTCCTATTCAACAGAGACCTTCATCCAGTACATTCGCAGGCTGGCTCCATCTATTTGTAACTTGGAAAAACTCACCTCGGTAAATAATAAAAACATAAAGGAACTGACCCTTCCTCAGTGTGCCCTGTCTGAACTGGATCAACACCCGTTATTTCGTTTGCATCAGAACGTCCTCTTCTTTTGGAATGGTTCTGCTTCTTCTCTTCCTCTTCCCGAATGGGCCAGTCATTACTTGCTGCTTTATTTACTCAGCATGCTTTGCCGCTATGAAACGGAATGGTGGGGAGAGCTAACGATGTCTCACGGACTTGTTGAGCGATATTTGGTCGAACATTTTTTGGACAATCACATGGATACCTTTCCCTCGGTTATTCGAAGGCATCTTCACCGAAATCACCGAATGCCCCTTCCCTCTCTGCCCTCGGATCTGTATTAGTTTCCCTGCTACCGCTTTATCTACACGAAAAAACCTTCCTGCTATCATCAGCAAGAAGGT
>NZ_CATKQT010000006.1:0-129100 GCF_949767855.1 Brevibacillus sp. IT-7CA2 | reverse complement strand
TGGGAGGATGGCCTTTTTATTTTGAAGGATTTATTTTATGGAGAGTGAGAAATCTTTGTGATCATGAATATCTCCTTTTTCCACATGGACCTTCACTGTATAATCCCCGGCAGTAGGGAACTGTACGTTGCCTTCATACTGGCCTGCCGCAGTTTCCGTTGCATCGACGAAGCTGTGCTTCTCGTCATTTCCCCGCCAGAACTCGAATTTGACTGTCGCTTTGTCCAACGCTTTGTTGTCTTTCATCAGATGAACGGTGAGAGCAGCAGGTGTTGCTACTTGAATATTTTCGGCTGGAGAGAAATGATAATCAACTGTATCACCATTCGCGTGACCTGCCGCCCCATGATCATGTGACTGACCTGCGTCAGCTGGAGGTGCGGATGGCGTCGCCCCAGGCGTCTCGCCAGTCTTGTTGTTTACAGAAAATGGGGTCTTCTGCATATTGTGGAAATCACGTGCCGTTACATGGTAGTAGACAAAATAAGAACCTGGCTCGCTAATGGTTTGTTGGGCCGTGTAGACACCGTCTCCTTGCAGCGAAGCCGGGATCGTTTCATGCTTTTCTTGCCCATCTTTCCACCATTCGAACTTCACTTCCTTGGCATCATCCACGGGTTGGCCATCCTGTGTAACTTTAACGGAGAAGGTAACTGTGTCGCCCGCTACAAGCTCCTTTGGTTCCAATGTAAAGGCAGCCTCGACGGGAGATCCAGGTAGCAAAGCTTGTTGCTCGTTCTCTTTTCCACAAGCGGCTAAAAGGAGCATAAGCATGGATAAGAGCAGAATCATCGTAGGTTTCATGTTGGTTTACCCTTCCTTCTTCAATTTCAACAGTTCCTGATAAATTTGTTCGGGATCGAAATCGTCACCCATGCCGAATTTCTGAATGACGGCATTGTTATCATCCAAGAGATACGTACTCGATGTATGAGAGATAAATCCATCATCCATCTTATTGGCAAAAAAGCCAAGCGAATTTGTCACCCTTTTGATCGTTTCCTCATCACCCCGGAGCAGGGTCCAGCCTTGTTCTTGAATCCCCAACTGCTTGGCATAGTAGCGCATGACATCAGGGGTGTCGTTTTGTGGATCAATCGTGATGGTCAAAAACTCAACATCATGCCCCATCAAGTTTGCTTCGAGCAAGCGCTTTTGCAGCTGAACCATTTTTACCGTTGTTGTGGGACAAATATCCGGGCAACGGGTATAAATCAGCTCTACCAAGCGAAACGTTTTCTTTTGCGGTGCTAGCGAATAGGTTTGTCCATCGATGGTTTGCAGAGTCACATCAGGTAATTTCGCCTGGGCGTTTTTGGGCCCGAACCAAACCCAAGAAGCGACAAGAGCAACAAGGACTAGGACGGGTAACAACAAGAGCAACCGTCGGATTCGGATAGCGGTAGCAGGGGCGATATTCACGTGTGTGTGGCGCCTCCTTTCTGTTTCTTTTTGGCTATGGCGTCATGAGGCCGTCCTCTTCCTGATTCTTTTCTTTTCGATACCAGGTAGAGAAGATGTAAGCCAGGACGACTCCGTACGTCAGTTCCTGCATGAGCTTCATCACAATTCCGCCCAGCCGTTGATCCTCGAGAGGGAGAAGAGGAACGGCAAACATCGATTTGTCAATCGGCGTGGAAAAGAATGGAGCGCAGAGCATGGAAGGACCGTCTACATATGTCGTATACAACGGTGTTGCAGAAAAAATAATCAGTGCGCATGCAGGCGTAATTAAAACGCCGTTAGCAAAGATGTAGGCAAGCTTTTGCAGTTCCGACAGACGGTGAATTTCCGGTATCGGTGCGACAACCGGCATCCACATCAAAATCGCAGTCACCAGCAGCAGTAAATGAATCAAATTATGTAGGGCCAAGTTGTTCATTGCCAAGTCTAAAATAACAGGCATGTGGTAAAACGAGAACAGGGCATTGAACATGAGAATAGCAGGTATCGGGTGACTCGCTATCCGCATGAACAGCTTGAGCCCCCGGCGATAGAACAGGCCGCGGATCAACCATGACGGGGTCCCTGCCAAGAGGAGCAAGGGCATTACGAGATAGAGCAACGATTGCTGCAGCATGTGGGCACTAAACAAAAAATGCCCAGCTACGTTCAAAGGACTCCCCATACTAAAGTAAAAACCAATTAAGCCGAGAGTAAAAAAAGTCTTTTGCTTTCGTGTAACAGGTGTGGAATCTTGAAAAGTTTGGCGTAATGGTCCGGTCAGCGAGAAATAAGCCAGACCGATCAAGAAGGTCAAAAGAATCAGCTCTGGATTCCATGTCGCCCGAAAGCCAAAGGTTTCAGTGAAATAAGTGAGGGTCATGCGATTACCTCCGTTTTCAAGGATTATCCCCAGTACTCATTATAGGCAAATAACTGGAAAAGCCTAATGACTCGTTCGGGCTATTTCTTCCAAAGGAACGGAATTCTTCACATATTTGTCACGTATGTCCAATATGAAAAGAGCCTCCCGCAAAGAATCGTGGGAGGCTACCAAATGTTATGATTTTTTCTGTTCTTCCAACCAAGCTTTCCATTCGCTTGCTTCGCGTCCACCGACGAGTCGAGCTACTTCCTTGCCGCCCTTGTAATGAACGAGGGTCGGAGTGAATTCGATGTTGTATTCACCATAGCTGGCGTTAAATTCCAGCAAATTGAGCTTTTTCATATCGATGTCCAAGCTTTTCACGATCGGTACAAGGACGGGGGTAGTTGCTTTGCAATGCTCACAAACCGGGCTGTAAAAGTAAACAAACGCGTCCTCCTGATTATCGAGCTTACCTTTGAGCTCATTAGGCATAATGAGATTATCGTACAGCGGGTCACTCATTTGTTCGAGAGTAGCGGGGTGCAAATTGGCTTTACCGTAAGGGTTTCCTTCCGCAAGCTGACGGTTCGAAATGTCAGAGTACACAATCGCACCGATCAGGAGCGCAGCCACAAGGATGGATAGAAAGATGACTTTCTTCATGAATCATTTCTCCTTTGCATTTTTCATAACGATGACAAGCAGGATGCTGATCAAGGTGAAGGCAATGAGAGCAAGGAACGGAATTGTGATAAAGCCTAGCCAGTTAATATAGTCCGTGTTGCATGGTACAATGCCGCAAGCACTACCCAGATCTTGCAGGGCAGGTATTTTTTGAATCGAGTAATGATACAGCGATGTGAGTCCTCCTATGATGGAGAGAATCAAGGCGTACGAAGCGATCTTGTCATCTTTCTTCGCGGTGGCCACCCCGAGTAAGATGACGAGCGGGTACATCAAGATTCGCTGGTACCAGCACAGGTCACACGGTATGTACTTTAACACCTCTGAAAAAAACAAACTGCCTCCTGTTGCGATTAGGGAGACTCCCCAAGCGGCAAACATGGCTTGTTCCACGATTTGCTGACGTTTCATATTAACACCTCGTCCATATCTTAACATATTACAAATCGAAAGTAGATTATAAAAAGTAATAATTTGTTGAACGAATGGGCTTGTCTCTCGCATCATACTGGATGCACTACCCGATGCGCTTGCAGCAGGTAGGAGCACCAGTGCGAAAGCTCCCAGTTTTCCCGAGCATGATCAGTAGACCCGTACTTGTGGAGAGGATTGCCTATCCCGAATCGGTACGAAAATGGATTGAAGAGAAGGCCATTCGACGAGCATGACGCCTCGCCAATATCCTGCGCCACCATCAATGCCGACGATATTGTCTCTGCGCCAAGGACCGCTGCCTGTGTATTGAGGCAATCCTGGAACAGGGGTATGGCCAAAGATGACAGGGAGTTCTCCATCATAATAAAGATAAAAAGGCTCGCGAATCCATAGTAAATCTTGCGGATTTTGTTCCTGCAAGGGGATGCCGGGTCGAATGCCTGCGTGTACCAAAAGTGCGGCTGGAACTCCTGTTCGCGGATCGGCTGGCAGCTCTATATACAATGGAAGAGACGACAAGGCTGGCAAAATTGTTGGATAGCGAGAAAGGATGAATTGCCGCGCTTCTTCTTGGTCCTGCATAGAAGGCATCCGGTTAAGAAAAGCTCGCCGAAGCGGGTGATTCCCTAAGAAAGAACGTATGGTGGCATCGCCGCCATTGTAGCGCAGGTATAACTCCGGATTGCCGTTGCCGGATAGCCAATCCTCGAGCATCTGCTCGTGGTTGCCTTTTATGAGATAGATTTGGTTCGGATACGCCTGCCGAAGAGCGAGTAGATCGAGCAATACTTCCTTTGATTCCGGTCCTCGATCAATCATGTCCCCCAATACGTACAGACGATCTCCAGCTTGGGGCGAGAAGGAAACGTCCCGCAGCGCCTTTTGAAAAGCCTGATTCTGACCATGTATGTCCGAGACTAAATAAGTAGTCAAACAAGATCACCCTCCTCGAGTACCCGTTATGCCTTTTAGTAGGATATGTTTGTGTAAAGTGGAGGGTGAAAGGTGTGTCTCTTTCTCGATGGAATAGATGGGTGCACATATTTTGTGATCCGGAATAGAGATGTATAATGAGTCAAAGACCCATACGGTGGGAGGATCAAACGACAGATGGCTACTTCCTATCGCGACTATACATCCCCAAATACTCAGTTCACGTACGATATGAGAAATAATCTGTTTTTCAAAAAGGACGATCGTAATTTCATCGATGCCTTGGGGATCGCACAACTAAATACATTAGGCAACAGCTCACTGCTGGATATTTTCCTGACAACGGGAAATGTTGTCGAGCCACACATTCATCAAAATGCAGCGGAACTGGTGTATTGCATCGCTGGTGAGGCCATTGTGTCCTTAATCAATCCTTTTACCAATCAATTGCTCAACTACAATATTAAACCGAGACAAGTTGCCAATATCCCGCAGGGCTGGTGGCATTATGAAATGGCTTTGACAGACGATACGCATCTACTGGCTATTTTTGATGCGCCTGTTCCTGAGGTGATCTTTGGCTCCGATATTTTACGGTTGACTCCAGCAAGTGTGTGGGCACATACGTATTGTTTAGACGAAGCAAAGGTAAAAGAAACATTTGCACCTATTACAAAAACAGTTGTGATTGGCCCACCAGTAGGATGTCAGCAGCAGGGGCAGTTGCCAGATAGAGCTGCCTCAAGTCAGTACCCGTACCATGGCTACTCGAGCCAGTTGCCAGACAGTTACGGTTATTACGATGCCAACTATGGGCAGCAGGGTGGATATGGACAGCACCCAGTCTATCAACAGCCGACTGGTTATCCGCAATATGGCACGAATCCCTACCATACCGGATACACGCCCCAACCCGTTTATCCATCCTATTGAATGGAAAGACAGATAGTGTCCTGATGTACAGGTCTCCCAAATCCGGCATTCTTCTATTACAATCAGGAGAAGAACATTTTCAAAGAAGAAGGGGAGACCATGATGGATCATCTGGCACACTGGTTGCGGACATCTTCCTTTACAGTTGTATTCACCGGAGCAGGCATGTCGACAGAGAGTGGCTTGCCTGATTTTCGTTCACAGTCCGGGCTATGGCGCGGCAAAGATCCGATGCAACTCGCGAGTACACGCGCGATGATGGAGAATCGGGAAGCGTTTGTGGAATTTTATCAGATGCGTATTCAAGGACTGCTGTCTTGCAAGCCACACGCCGGACACGAATGCTTAGCTGAATGGGAGCGGTGTGGATTGGTTCATGGGATCATTACACAAAATGTAGATGGCTTTCATCAAGCGGCGGGAAGCTTGGCTGTAGCCGAACTCCATGGCTCCCTTGCGAAAATCCGCTGTCTTGCCTGCGGGACCGAGTATGCTAATACACGTTATCTGGAGGATCAAGGGACGATTTGCGCATGTGGCGGATTTTTGCGTCCGGGTGTTGTCTTGTTTGGCGAATCTTTGCCGCAATCGCAAGTCGATCAGGCCATCTCGTGGACCGAACAAGCCGATTTGTTCATCGTATTAGGTTCTTCGCTTACGGTGAGTCCAGCCAATTGGTTTCCGCAGCATGCAAAAGAAAGAGGAGCCAAACTGGTCATCGTCAATCAGGAACCAACCCCATTGGATGCGTGGGCAGATGAGGTCATCCAAAATGAACGGATCGGCGACGTGCTGCAAAGAGTAGGACAGTCGTTAGGAGAATAAAAGCAGGCGTGCTCGATGAAAAGAGTACGCTTTTCCTGTTTGGGCTCGTTGACATGCCTTATTGCTGGTGACGCTTCTTATTTTATTTTGATACAGGTGTCATTATTACTTAATATTCAATATTTTACCATTAGTGAGATAACATTCCAATATTTGCTTGATCCATTTGAATCACCCTAGAGCTTGCGCGAAAAACATGATACCATCGAGTGTAAGATTCATATGGCTTCTCGATAAGCAAATAGAAAAGTACAGGTGACGTTCATGCAAATATTATCAGTAGAAAACCTCTCCAAAGGTTATGGAGAAAAAGTATTGTTTGATAACATTTCCTTTCATATTGCCGAGCAAGAGCGCATTGGTCTGATTGGCGTCAATGGTACGGGAAAATCCTCGCTCTTGAAAATCGTGGCGGGCTTGGATACGGCGGATAGCGGGAAAATTGTTCACGCGAATCATTTCCGTGTGGAGTATTTGCCGCAAAATCCCGATTTTGACGAAAACTCCTCCGTACTGGAACAAGTATTTTACGGCGATTCTCCGCTCATTCAGCTTTTGCGAGATTATGAAACAGCGCTAGAGGCTGTTCAGGAATCTCCTGACGACGAGAAAAAGCAGGCGCGATTGTTTGCAGTTCAAAACAGGATGGATGCGGCTGATGCGTGGGAGAGCAATACGCAAGCTAAAATGATCCTGACCAAGCTTGGCTTGCACAATTTCTCGCAAAAGGTTGGAGAGCTCTCTGGTGGACAAAAAAAGCGGGTAGCGATGGCACGTGCTCTGATCCAACCAGCAGACCTGCTCATTTTGGATGAGCCTACGAACCATATTGACAATGAGACAGTTGAGTGGCTGGAAGAGTATTTGTCCCGCTACAAGGGTGCTTTGCTGCTCGTCACCCATGATCGTTACTTCCTGGATCGCGTGACGAACCGCACGTTTGAGCTGGATCGCGGCAAGCTGTACAGCTATGAAGGCAACTACGCGATGTTCCTGGAGAAAAAGGCGGAGCGTGAAGAAAATGAAGCGGCTGTAGAGAGCAAGCGGCAAAATCTGCTTCGACGTGAGCTGGCATGGCTTCGTCGTGGAGCAAAAGCGCGGACGACCAAACAAAAGGCGCGTGTACAACGGACTGAGGAGTTGCGAGATAAAGTCGTAGATGGACCTGCTGCTAAGATGGAAATGGCACTCGGGGCCAGCCGTCTCGGCAAAAAGGTAATCGAGCTTACGAACATCCATAAAGCGTACGGTGAGCGAAAACTGATCAACGATTTCAGTTATATTGTCCTGCCGGGTGATCGTGTGGGAATTATCGGGCCTAACGGAAGCGGAAAAACGACACTCTTGAACATGCTCGCAGGAAGAATTCAACCGGATAGCGGTTCATTGGAAATCGGGACGACCGTTAAAATCGCCTACTACACGCAGGATAATGTCGAGATGGACGAAAAGCTGCGCGTCATCGAATATGTAAAGGAAGCAGCAGAGGTCATTCAGACGAGCAATGGCGAGTCGATCACGGCTTCGCAAATGCTGGAGCGGTTCCTGTTTTCGCCGCATATGCAATGGACACCGATTTCTCGCCTGTCTGGGGGAGAGCGCAGACGTCTCTATCTGCTTCGTACGCTAATGGGAGAGCCGAATGTGCTGTTTTTAGATGAACCTACGAATGATTTGGATATTCAAACGCTCAGTATTTTGGAAGACTATCTCGAGCAGTTCCCAGGCGCAGTCATTACGGTATCGCATGACCGCTATTTCCTCGATCGTACAGTCGACCATTTGTTTGCTTTTGAGGGGCAAGGAAACATTCGTCAATACTACGGCAACTACTCCGAGTATCTGGAAGAAAGACGCCAGGAAAAAGCAACTCAGGTGCAAGAAGCGGATCAACAGGCAGAAAAGACGCAAAGCAACAGCGGAGCTAATCGCGGCAACAACCGCACGCGCAAGCTGTCTTACAAGGATCAGAAGGAATGGGATGCGATTGAAGGCAAGATCGCGGCTTTGGAAGAGCGCAGCGTCAAGCTAAAGCAAGAGATTGCAGCGTCTGGCAGCGATTATGGCAAAATTGAAAAGCTCTATGCAGAAGAACAGCAAGTCGCGACAGAGCTGGAGGCAACCATTGAGCGTTGGGCGGAATTATCAGCATTGGTAGAGGAATTGGAGCAAGGGAAATAATTAGTGGCGTAGCCAGTAATTGAGGGCTGGGAAAGCGACGCTTCCACCTGTAGACTAGAGTAGATTACTAGAGTAGAGGAGTCGCTGTCGTTGCCTGCCTATAAGTTAGACCCGGAATGGGTGATGTCTTATCTAGAGCTGCAAGAACAGCAGCTCTCTTCCGAAGTGCATCCAGAGGATAAAGAAGTGATCATGAATAAGATCAGGGAAATGACGTTATCGATCATGTATAAGCAAGCGAGAAGATTTCTTGTATACTTGGAAGCGGATGAAACGGAAGCAGAAAGAACGAAAAAGACTCATCTTATGTAAAGAAGACCCGCCTTGTTTTAAGAGAGGCGGGTCTTTGCATGTCTATGTTTATGTTTATTGCTGTCTGATTCGAACGGGCGTACCTATGGGCACGATTTTTGCCAGCGCATTCACGTCCTTATTGTACATGCGAATACAGCCGTGAGATACATACTTGCCGATAGAAGAAGGATCGTTCGTACCATGAATGCCATAGTGTGGTTTGCTTAGTCCCATCCATAAGGTGCCGAAAGCACTCAAAGGACCTCCCGGATAGGAATTCGGATAGGGGACTTTGCTGATGATGGTAAAATCCCCGCGTGGTGTCGAAGTGGCAATTTTGCCCAAGGCAACAGGATAAGAGCGGATGAGTCGGTTTCCATCGAACAAATCAAGACGTAGCTTCGCAATCGAGATGCGGATGTTGTAGGACGGCAGTTTCTTCACCTCCCCCACAGACGATACGAAATGCCGCTCTTACTATGTTATGAAAACCAACGGAACCGGTACCTTTCCTCTCATGATTTAATGTAGTTTGAAATCTAACGAAAACGTATCCGGATAGCGCAGGCCGTCACGGTAGAACAAGGTTCGCACCCAGACGTACATCCGTAAAGGAATGGAAGGAAAGACAATGGCCAGCTTACCTTCTTCCAAGACAGGCAAATCGAGCGGGGATTGAATTTCATAAGGGACTCCTTCTTGATCAAGCAACGTTTTGTAATGTTGGGCCTCGCTCCAGCTAACAGGATAATAAAATGATTTTTCCATCCAATTCCAACACCTTTCCAGGTTTCACTGCTTACCATTGTATGTAAAACATTTGAGATAAAAAAAGAAACAAACGCCACAGGCATTGAAAAATAGGCAGTCCAATTGAGGTTTCAAAAGTGTCGTCTGGGCAAAAAACGTCATGATTTTCCCAGGAAATGCGTGTAAAGTGGAAGTAAGCACAAGTTGGAGGGACACGGGAATGAAGCAGACGCACTTGCACTTTAACATGCAAATAGGCAGAAAAAAGCCAGTGAGTGTAAACAACACAGAAACGGCCTGTCCTTTTTGTGATCGAAACAGTCTCACAGACGTTTTGGAGCAGCGGGGCTCCATGATTTGGCTCATGAACAAATTTCCAGTTCTGGAGGATACACATCAGACTGTTTTGATTGAGACGGATGAATGCCAAGGGGATTGGTCTGTCTATTCCAAAGAGCATGTACGAGCATTGCTGGCATTCGGGGTAGAGAAATGGCTTGAAATGGAGCAAAGCAAGTCTTATCGTTCCGTTCTGTTTTTCAAAAACCACGGCCCGTATTCCGGGGGGAGCATCCGTCATCCGCACATGCAGATCGTTGGATTACATGACTACAACTATCTAGATCAGGTAAAAGACAGTGATTTTATTGGCATGACCATCGATCAGGAGGCGGGGATTGAATGCAATCTGTCTACGCATCCGCGTGCAGGATTTTTTGAATACAATGTCATTCTATCGGACTTTGATCGATTGCCGAAAATGGCAGACTACTTACAAATTTTAGCACATTGGATACTGACTCATGTCAATCCGCGTAACCAAAGCTACAATTTTTTCTTTTACCATTGGGGAGAAAAGCTGATCGCCAAAGTAGTTCCGAGATTTGTTACCTCGCCTCTTTACGTAGGCTATTCGATTCCGCAGGTCGCCAATAATTTGGAAGAGATGGTCGCTGAATTGCAACGACGATACTTCTAAACATAGAAAGGGTGCTTACGCTATGACGTATACGATCACGGCAAGAAAAACACTCACCTCAGAGGAACTGGCACAGATTAAAGAATTGGTTGCGATTTGCAATGAGCAGGATGGCATTGATCTCAAAGTAAACCCGGGTATGCTGGAAAAGCGTTCGGGAGAGCATGAAGAAGATTTTGTATGTTATGCGGATGGAAAGCTGGTTGGCTTTCTAGGGCTCTACGTGTTTCACGGCGGTGAGGCAGAAGTGGGCGGCATGGTCCATCCAGCCTACAGAAGAAAAGGCATATTCACAGCGCTGCAAGCACAAGCCGCAGAAGCATGCAGACGAAGAGGCATTCCGTCGCAGTTGTTTATCGTTCAGCGAGATTCGCAAAGCGGTAAGTCATATATGGAGCGAATCGGCGGGGCATATCAATTCTCGGAATATTGGATGGATTTAGGGGAGAAGCAAAGAACAACGCTTTCTGGAAACGTGCTGCTTCGACCGGAGATCGCCAGTGACTACGAAACATTGATTTGGCTGAACGTCCATGGTTTTCAAATGGAGGAAGAACGCGCAAGGGAAATGGCCGAAAACATGGCGGGTGATCCCAAGTCCACCACGCATTTGATGATTGTCGATGACAAGGCCGTTGGCAAAATAAGCGTGAACAAGGATGATGGCAAGGCGTTTATTTATGGATTTTGTGTCCACCCAGATTACCAAGGGAAAGGATATGGACGCCAGGCTTTGGCACAAACGATCGAGATGCTGGTGGAAGAGGGATGTCCGCAAGTATCACTGGAGGTCGCCTGTGAAAACAGCAATGCTCTGGGGCTGTATGAATCATGCGGCTTTTTTGTAAAGTCGGCCAATGATTACTACAAGCTGGCATTGTAGCGGGCAAACTGCTTTTGACCATCTCTCAGGTTGGAAAACATATCAGGATACATGCTACGATAGAAGAGAAAGCAAGTGCGCTGTAAAAAGGAGTGACTCACTATGAAACTGTTGTCCATCGAACCGACGCCGAGTCCAAACGTCATGAAGCTGAATGTAGACGAGCGTTTGCCGGATGGGGTCCAACATGTCTATACAAAGAAAGATACGAGTAAAGCACCAGAACTCATGAACAAGCTCTTGGAGATCGAAGGGGTTACCTCCATTTTTCATACGGCAGATTTTCTCGCGCTGGAGCGAAAGTCCAATGCAGATTGGCAGCGTATTTTGACTGTCGCGCGAGAGGTTTTGCAAGCAGGTGGAGGAGCGGCTGTTCCTGACATGTCTGCGGAGGAAGCGGGGGCATTTGGAGAGGCGCAAGTGTACATTCAAATGTTCCGCGGTGTACCGATGCAGGTTAAGGTGACCATGGGAACGGAACAGATTCGTGCAGCGCTGCCAGAGCGTTTTGGACAGGCAGCCGTGCGTGCAGGCTCTGCATCGCCAAACCTCATCATGGAGCGAAAATGGGTCGAGCAAGGCGTGCGCTATGGCGATTTGCGCGAGATTGGCGAGGAGGTCGCATTGGAAGTCGATGCCTCCTATCCAGAGAGCCGTGTGGAAGAAATCGTGGAACAGGCTATGGTGCTTGGTCCAGGGGAAACCCCAGAGCCAGTCATGCGTGAAAAGAAAGTCGTTACGCTGGAGATGCTCGATGATCCAGATTGGCAAAAAAGATATGAAGCGTTGGATCGGATGGAGCCTACGGAAGAGGATCTGCCTGTTTTGGAGAAAGCGCTTCGTGATAGCAAGCCGTCGATTCGCAGGCTTGCGGTTGTGTATCTGGGCATGATCGGTGGCGATGATGTCTTCCCACTGCTGTTTGAAGCGCTCCGCGATGATTCTGTCTCCGTACGACGCACAGCAGGCGATACCTTGTCCGACTTGGGGGACACGCGTGCGATTCTACCGATGTGTGAAGCGTTGAAGGATAAAAACAAGCTGGTACGTTGGCGCGCTGCTCGCTACTTGTTTGAGGTGGGGGATGAAACTGCCTTGGACGCTTTGCGTGCCGCACAGAACGATCCCGAGTTCGAGGTCAGCTTGCAAGTCCAAATGGCCGTGCAGCGCATTGAAAGCGGCGAGGCGGCTAGCGGTACCGTTTGGCAGCAAATGACTCGCCGAAACGATTAGTTCGCTGCTTCCAGTTGCGTAAGAGCCCTCTATCAAGCAAATTATTGCTATAGAGGGCTTTTTTGTCGTGGTTTCGCTGATTGGATATACGGCGAATAGCAGGGCATACTGCTTCAAGAAGAGCGGTAAACAAGTTGGTTTATTAGCCAAATATTGGTATAAGTCAGTATAAAAATAGACACAGTTCAATAATAGTTGACTTCCACCTTATCCATCCCTTAGACTAGGATAGGGTTTAAGCTTATGTAATCAACATCGCTAGCGCGTAGGGGAGATTGTGTATGACAACCAATCACTATGACGTTGTTATTGTAGGTGCAGGACTTGCTGGTCTATCCAGTGCCGCCTACCTGTCGTCGAAAGGCAAAAAAGTTGCAGTTTTGGAACGCGGTCAATTGGGTGGACGTGCCGTTACACTGAAGATCAAAGGATTTAACTTCAACTTCGGTGCCCACGCCATTTATGCTCGCGACAGCTCCGTTTTGAGAACGTTTGAAAAAGAATTGGGTCTGAACATCGATTGGCAGGATTTCAATCCGACAAAAGCCAAGTACGATATTGGTAGCGATCTGACTGCAGTTCCGGCGAATGTACAAGGACTTTTCCAAACGAAGCTCTTAAAAGGCATGGACAAAGTATTGTTCACGTTTGAGATTTTGAAAACGATGCTAAAAATGGAGAAAGGCCATCCACATATGTCGATTCAAAAGTGGATGGAGAAAAAGCAAGTCAACGAAGAAGTGCGAGAAATGATGTTGACGCTTGCTTCTTCCAACTTCTTCACACGTGAGCCTGAAAAGATTCCTTCTGACGTTTTCTTTTCTTACTACAGCCGTTTGTTTACAACGAATAAACCGGTATCGTATATCGGTGGCGGCTGGCAAGCATTGATCAATGAATTCGTGCGTGTGATTGAAGCAAATCAGGGTACGATTCTGATCAAAACCAAAGTAGAAAAGTTCCAAGTAGAGAATGATCGTGTGGTTGGAGTGGTGACACCGGAGGGAGAATTTACGGCGGATGAATTTATTTGCTGTATTCCGCCGAAGGAGATGGCGAAGGTCTTTGCGGAGACGCGCCTGGAACATGCGATTGCACAGCATGCTGAATACGAGCCAACTGTTGTTATGGTGTATGACATTGGCTTGAAAGAGCGAATTGACGTACCGTTCTCCTACATCTACGAAAAAGCAAACAATATTTTCATTACCGATATTTCGTATTATGACCGTACTTGTGTACCTGAAGGCGGGCAGTTGCTGCAGGCGACTGCTTACATGCGTCAGGATGAAGTAGGGAACAAGGAAGCGGCTGAAATTCGCAAACAAGAGATTGAAAACCTGTATGACAAGCATTTCCCAGGCTGGCGTGAGCAACTGGTTGTGCCGCGCGTTTCTGCTCGTGCAATTGTACAGGAGATCAAATGGACCATGAATCAGAAGCCAATGCCTACTTTTCTGCCAGATTATCGCAACCTGTTCTTCGCGGGTGACTGGTGTGAAGGACAGGGCCAGCTGTCTGAGCTGTCTTTCTCTAGCGCAATGAACGTTTCCAAGCTGATCTTGGAAAAAGAATAAGACCATAACGAGCGGGTGTTCCTTGGTGAAAGGAATGCCTGCTTATTTTTTCTCATTCAACGTTTCAAAGAGAAAAGCCCGCCAATGGAGATGGCAGGCCACATGGATTACGCTTTCTGGCTATATACTTGATAAACGAGATTGCCGATTTGCGCCATGACGTCGGCAGCATCTTTTTGCTCGAGTCCCTTGTTTAAAATGGACAAGGTGACTGCATGAGAACCGATGTAGAGGATGCCAACATCATGCGTGATTTTGGTCACAGACCCAGTCTTGTTGGCGAATTCCCATTTCGGAATCATCCCGATCACATCACCGTCTGGGTCAGGCAAAAAGAAGGGGATGCGGTCACGGTGCTGCTGAGTCTTCAAGATGGCGACCATTTTCAAACAGCTGTCGTAAGAGATTACTTTTCCTGTTGCCAAATATCGGAGGTGGCTTCCCATGTCTTTTGCCGTCACCTCATTGTATCCTTCCAATTCAGCTGGGACGACCATGAGCTTGTTGTAGAAGTGACTGTTTGTCATTTCTGTTTTTTGCATTGCGTTGCGAATGCTCTCTGTTCCGACGAGATCAATTATCATGTTCGTCGCCGTATTGTCGCTTTGGATGATCATCAGGGCAACCAGGTCGCGAATCGTAAATTCAGTGCCGGGAGTCATATGCTGAAGAACACCTGCACCGCCAACGAGATCCTCTGCACGCAGCATGATCTTGTCCTCCAAGGCAAACCTGCCTGCGTACGCCTCTGCAAAAACGGCTGTCATGATCGGGACTTTGATCACACTGGCTGCATAAAAGCGTTGATCTTCGTTGATGGATAATGTTTCACCGGTTTGCAAATCTTCGAAAAAGATTCCCCATTCCCCGCCAGCGTCCTTGATCAGGCTGGATATTTGGGCAAAAAGACTGGATAACATGTAGACCCATCTCCTTTTGTTTCGATGTAGACAAAATTTTCTCAAGATAATATTATTTAGTCATGCTCCTAACAATCAAGAAGAATTATTCCTAAGATGGGGGTTTTGCTGTTGCATAAGTGGAAGAAACTATCATTTTGTGCTGTTCTGTTAACCAGTTTAGCATTCGCTGGTTGTGGAACACCACAAGCAAGCACCACGGGGGAGACGACAGGTGCGAAGCAGGAGCAGAGTAGCGCCCCCCAAACGATGCAGGTCAACCTGAATTCTGGTGAACCAAGCACGATTGACCCTGGACTGGCAGAAGATATCCCTTCGATGTCTGTTGCCCGTGCAGCATTTGATGGCCTCCTGCGCTTGAATGAAAAAGGCGAGCTGAAAGAGGCGGTCGCAGAGAAGTACGAGGTTTCCGCTGATGGTCTCACGTACACCTTCCATCTGCGGGAGTCCAAATGGACCAATGGAGATCCGGTTACCGCTCATGACTTCGAGTACGCATGGAAACGGGTTCTCGACCCGAAAACCGCATCCGGTTACGCGTATCAGATGTACTATTTGAAAAATGGGCAAGCTTTTAACGCCAACAAGGCCAAAGCCGAAGATGTCGGCGTGAAGGCAACTGACGACAAGACACTGGTTGTTACACTGGAAAATCCGGCACCGTTTTTCCCGGAACTGGTTGCATCTGTTACCTATTTCCCGGTTAACAAAAAAGCGGTTGAGGGCAACAAAGAATGGGCTTCAAAGCCAAAGACGTACATGACAAACGGGCCATTCAGCTTGAAAAATTGGGAGCACAAATCAAAGATCGAATTCGAAAAGAGCGATTCTTACTGGGATAAGGACGCTGTCAAATTGTCCAAGCTGACCTTGAACATGATCGAGGATGCCAATACGGAGCTGTCGATGTTTGAAAAAGGTGATCTGGATTGGGCAGGCTCACCACTGGGCGATTTGCCACTGGATGCGCTGGATGCTCTGAAGGAATCCGGAAAGATGCAATCACAAGCGACAGCGGGTACGTACTGGTACATTTTCAATACGACGCAAAAGCCGTTTGACAACAAAAAGATTCGTCAGGCATTTGCTACGGCAGTCAATCGTCAGGAAATCTCCGATAATGTCGTACCATACAAGAGCACACCAGCGACGGGCATTCTCCCGCCAACCATGGCACTCACACCAGAGGGCTATATCAAAGACGGCGACGTAGAAACCGCGAAGAAGCTCTTGGCAGAAGGCATGAAAGAAGCGGGGATCAAAGAGTTGCCACCGATCACGATTGCATACAATACGTCAGAGGTCAATTCACGTATTGCGACAGTCATTCAGGATCAATGGCGCAAAGCATTTGGCATCGAAGTCAAACTGGTAAACAAAGAGAACAAGGTTCACCGTGAGGACATGAAGCAAGGAAACTTCACTATCGGTCGTGGTAGCTGGATTGGCGATTTCAACGATCCGATCAACTTCTTGGAAGTCTTCAAGGGTGGACTGAATACATCCAAATGGGAAAACAAGGAGTTCCTCGATTTGCTCGCGCAGTCTGCCAAAGAAGGGGATGTAGCGAAGCGCAAGGAAATCCTTAAGAAAGCAGAACAAATCGTCATGGATGAAATGCCTGCGTTGCCAATCTACTATTTCACCTATGCGTGGGTGAAGCAAGATAGCGTAAAAGATGTGGTAGTAGATGCACTCGGGTTCATCGACTTCAAGTACGCTTCCAATCAAAAGTAATCATGAGTTTATGAGGGAGTGACTGGCGTGCGTCCGATCATTGGTGTGGCATGTACGAAAATGTATTTTCCGAAGAACGATCTCGACCAGTTTTTCTATGTAGGTTCTGGCTATGTGAACGGAATTGCGCGCAGTGGCGGTACTCCACTGATCTTGCCACTGTTGACGATTCAGGATGCTCCGTTTCGTGAGATGATCGAATCCTTGGACGGCTTGATTCTGTCCGGCGGTGAAGATCCTGCGCCGCATTTGTACGGCGAAGACCCGCTGCAAGGGCTGGGTGATATCAATTACGAAAGAGACATCACGGAGCTTGAGATTATCAAGATTGCGCTGGAGCTGAAAAAGCCAATCCTGGGCATTTGCCGCGGGATGCAAATTTTGAATGTGGCGTGTGGCGGCACCCTCATTCAAGATATTCCGAGCCAAGTACCAGGAGCATTACAGCATGCGCAGAAGGGTTCACGGCAATACGGGGCGCACAAGATTACGCTGCAACCTGGCTTTGTAGCGGATGCCCTCGGAAAGACAGAGGTGCTTGTGAACACTTCTCACCACCAAGCAGTCAAAGACATAGCACCGGGCTTCAAAGTCACAGGATGCGCGGCTGACGGTGTGATTGAGGCGATGGAAAGCCTCGACGGGCTACATGTAGGCGTACAGTGGCATCCAGAACGGATGTGGGCACACGACGACGACATGTTGAAGATTGCCGAGGCATTTGTTGCTCGGGTAAAGCAGTTGAAGCTGCAAGCGACTAACTAGAATAGAAATGAGAGAAACCGTTCTGGGATTGCCCAGAGCGGTTTTTGCATGCAGGAGGGCTTTGCGATGGTTAACTCGGAGGCGATGGCTTCCGGTATCCCTGTTTGCTCATGCGATTGGTAGAGTGAAGAGACAGCCCGGGTAGTTGCTCTGGCTGTTGAGCTGTACATATTGATATACTGGGCCTAGAGGTGATGGAAATGTTAAAAGTAGGAACATCGGCTCCCGTTTTTAAAGCAAACAGCACAAAAGGAATCGTAGATCTCCAAGCACACATTGGCAAGGAAACTATCGTCCTCATCTTCTATCCGGGAGATGATACCCCGATTTGCACGAAGCAGCTGTGTGCGGTTCAGGACCATTACACCAAAATCGAGCGAGCAAATACGGTTGTTTTTGGTGTCAATCCCGGTAGCATGGACAAGAAACGCTCGTTTGCTGATAAGTTCCGTTATGAATTTCCATTAATCGTGGATGAAGACGAAACGATTCGAAAAGCATATGATGTCGGCAAGGTTCTCGGACTGTTTTTCCAGCAACGCATCGTGTACATCATAGGCAAAAACGGAACAATCTTATATGCCAAAAAAGGAAATCCTCCAGTGTCAGAGCTGCTACAAGTAATCAAAAACCAAGCCTAGGACGTTCTCGCTTGCGTCAATGGAACAAAACAGGGATAATAGAAATGAGAATGTATGTTTGGTGGGTATCCCTATGAAAAAAATTCTTCACTTGGATATTGACGCATTTTTCGCGAGTGTAGAGCAGTTAGATCGTCCCGAATTGCGGGGGAAGCCGGTCATTGTCGGGGGAACTGGCAATCGCGGTGTCGTATCTACCTGCAGCTACGAGGCACGCAAATATGGTGTTCGCTCCGCAATGCCTGTCGCCATAGCGAGGAAAAAATGTCCGCAAGGCTATTATTTGCCTGTCCGCTATAGCCGTTATATCGAAAAATCTGCTGAGGTCAGACAGATATTTACTTCTTATACAGAACGTTATCAAACAGTGGGTCTAGACGAGGCTTATTTAGACGTGTCCCATTATGAGAATGCGGTACCCATCGCCCGCGATATTAAGCGGCGAATCAAACGGGAGACCGGACTTACTTGCAGCATCGGACTTTCCTACAATATGTCGTTGGCTAAGATTGCCAGTGACTTGAAAAAGCCGGATGCCTTTGTAATCATCCGACCTGAGCAGGCTTTGGATGTGCTGCGGTCGTTGCCAATTGGCACCTTGCATGGAGTCGGCAAAAAGTCGCAAGAGCTGCTCGCGAAAAAGGGGATTGAGACGGTAGAGGATTTTTGGCGGCTTTCACTCGATGAGGCCACTACATTATTTGGGAAGTTCGGTCGTTCCCTCTATTACCGGGCGAGGGGAGAAGACAATCGCGAAATCGAAATGGATCGCGCTCCGAAATCATCGAGCCGCGAAACGACACTCCCCTTTGATTTGTTTGACAGGGATGCGATTGCTCCGATTGCCACCTCCCTCTTGCGTGAGGTTGAAGAGGACATCCGCGAGGAAGGGGTCGAGCCCCAGACGATAACGCTCAAAATCAAGTACGCGGACTTTACCCAGCGGACCAAGCAGCACAAGGCTGTGGCTGGAGCCAATTGGCAGGAGTTGTTGGACGATTTGCTCGACGCCTTTGACTACACAGCAGGTGTTCGATTGGTGGGCGTAGGCTTTTCGAATTTTGCCGAGCAGCAAGGGGAGCGGTACGAACAGCTCTCGATGTTTTCGTGGAAGCTGGGGAAGTAAGGGAGGGAGAACGGTGGAGACAGAGAATGCCTTTCATTGCTGTGCGACCTGTATTCATTTTCGCGTGGAGAAAGGTACGGGAGGAGTCAGCTATCGATGTTCTCGTCTAACCTATGAGACACGTCCGGACTATCGATTCCAATGCTGGACTCCGACAGAGAAGGTCAAGCGACTGATGGAAGTACGTAAAAGCCAATGATAGCGACAAAAAGAGGCACCCCCTTCGTCAGTATCGACAGAGGGGGTGCCTTTTCTATTCATTTATCAGGTCGAAGACCATCACTTCCTCCGGACCATCCATTTCGCCATTTGAGGTAAAGCCGAACGATTCATACAGCTTGCGAGCGAACTCGTTTTCAGGATGAATACTCAAGTAAATGCGCGTACAGCTGTAGCGTCTGCACATTTCATCAACGAGCATGCGCAGAAACTTTTTGGCGTACCCCTTACCCTGATGGCGAGCATCAATCATAAAGCGATCCAGCCAAATTCGGGCATTCTCTACTTCAGTTCCGTGCATGGCATAACCGACAGCGATGTCCTTGTCATACAGACCGCATGATATCCATTCCGGTTCAAAACCCGATTGGGCGATGGAAAAAGCGTTGCTCTCGATAAAGGAGTGTTGGCCTTCCGTTACAGTCAAGCAGGCAATTTGGCGCCAATTTTCTTTCGTAATTTCACGAATAGACAAGCTCAAAATTTCATCTCGCTTTCATTGGTGCTGAGAAGGGCGGATTTGCTTGCTTTTAATTGGACAAAAAGTAAAATGCCGAAGCCAAAGATGGACGCTGCCACGATCAGGAGGGCAGAGGATACTGGCAGTATATCCGTCAAAATTCCCCCTGCGAGTGGGCCTGCAACCATTCCGATTCCGTGAAACATATTAAAGAGAGAGTATGCCGTGCCGTATGCGCCGCTTCCTCCTTGGTCAATGATGGCCCCCAACGTACCCAAGGTTGGCGATAAGGTAAAGCCAATACTAGCCCCGACCAAGGCCATTGCGAGCATTGCCTGCCAGAGGGAGTCCGCCCAGGCCAAAAATGGCAGAAACACAGCGAGCGTAATGATTCCGCCAAACATGAGTTTATACGGATTCATGCGGCTGGAAAGGGAGCCAGCAACTGGGGCGATCAGCCCATATGCGAGTGTCATGACCCCAAACAAAAGACCAATCGTGGTCGGAGTCATGCTAAGTTTCTCTGTAAAAAATACGGGCAATGTCGGTTCTAGCAAACAAAGGGAAATCTCAGCCAACAGGACGATTCCAGCGATAAAGATGACTTGCGGATTGCGGATGAATCCACCGACATGAAGCTTTTCACTGACAGTTCTCGTCGTGTCTTCCTTCAAGAACAAGTAGACCAGCACAATATTGATCACGGTAAAGGCTGCTGCTGCCAGGAAAGGCATGCGATGGTCACTGATTTCAAACAACCATCCGCCAATCGGCGCTCCGAGCAATGTACCGGTGGAAATCGCCGTCAATGCAATTCCCATTACAGCTCCGCGCATTTTGGATGGGAACAAATCCGCCAAGAGTGCAAGCGCAGTTGGCCATGTAGCCGCAGCAGCAATACCTTGAACAAAACGAGCGGTAATCAACAAGGCCATTGTCTCAGAGAAAGCAAACAATAACGTGGAAGCGGCGAGACCGAGCAAGCCGATCAAAAGCATGGTCCGTCTGCCGACCCGATCGGATATCGGCCCGAAAATAGGGGTGACAATGAGCATCGCGACCGCATAGCTGCTAAACAGCACGCCCATCATGGTGGAGGAGGGCGCAAGCATTTCCGTAAAATAAGGAACAATCGGAATCAACAAGCTGTACAGCAGCATGTCGATAAAAAGGATCAGGATGACAAACAAAAGTCCTATTCGTTGTTGTTTGGTCATTTGTGTAAAAATGGACATAATGGAACACCTCTTAACTATAAAAACTATTTTTGTTTTATTGGTTTTCTTGCAAAATACGATATCGTGGTCTTTCCAAAGTTAGTGGAATGACCACGAGTCATTTGTTACCTTTTATCCGTTGGCACCAATCCGAACAAGAGGACATCTACAATGGCGGAAAGCGCCTCTGAGACTGTAATCTGGTTTTTCGTGTAAAAACGCAGATCAAGTGTGGAATTGAGGGCATCGACAATCACCTTCAACATGAGTGTAACGTTCATATTGACGATTTGTCCTTCTCGAATACCCTGTTCGATGAGTACGCGAAGCGTTTGCCAATCCTCGGATAGAGAAGCCTCGACTTGGGCATATTGCTCAGGATAATATCGCTTCATCTGTTCGAGGATGCGCAAATCATAAAATTCATAGTGTGTCGGTAAAACCATCATGACGCCTTTGATTTTATCGATAAGAGAGAGACTGTCGTCTGCGAGAATTTGCTGTGTTTTTTCATCGCCCTCTTCAAAGGACTGCTGAATAATTGTTTCCAGAATTTCTACCTTAGATGAGAAGTGCTCGTATAACGTGCGTTTGCTGATCCCGAGCCGCTTCGCCAAATCATCCATGGAAAATTTCATGCCTTTATCGCGAATCTCTTCAATAAAACCTTTCATGATCCGGTTTTTAATTGCAATCAACCCCCAGCCAAAATAACACAACAGAAAACTGTAAAAACAAAAACAGTTTTCCCAGTAACGCCATTTTACACAGGATAACAGATCAATGCAAGTGGTGATCATGCTTTTTGTTTTGCAACCAAGTGGTCGATTATGGTATAGTAGGTGCCGAAATCGCGGTTGATTGCTTCACATCATTTGGAGGTGCCCCGTGTTTTTAGAAAAGCTGATGCCTAGTCAGTTCGTCGAATCAATCCATCACATTGACATAGATCAATTGAAACGAAATAACATCCGTGCGGTGATTACAGACTTGGATAATACCTTGGTGGAATGGGACAGGCAACATGCAACAGAGGAGGTCATCAACTGGCTTGCTCGCATGCATGAGGCAGGCATACAGGTCACTGTTGTCTCCAACAACAACAAGGAGCGTGTAGACCGCTTCTGTGCCCCATTAAATCTCGGGTTTATTTATGCGGCCAAAAAGCCGACGAACCGTGCCTTTTTGCAGGCAGTGCGGCAGATGAATGTAACCATCGCTGAGACTGTTGTCATTGGCGATCAATTGTTTACCGATGTGCTGGGAGGAAATCGATTAGGATTTCATACGATCCTGGTTGTTCCTGTGGCCCAGACGGATGGTTTTTGGACGCGCTTTAATCGTCAGATGGAGCGTGTGGCCCTTATTTGGATGGAGAGGAAAGGAATGGTTTCGTGGAGGAGAAAAGCATGACGGAACAAACGCATGGCTCTTGTGCTGGATGTGGGATTACCATTCAGATTGCAGACGCGAAAAAGCCTGGCTATGCACCTGAATCCGCGCTTGGCAGAAAGGTAGTCATTTGCCAGCGTTGTTATCGCATCAAGCATTATAATGAAGTTGCTCCCGTAGGAATGGGCGATGACGACTTCCTTAAGATCTTGGACGGCATCGGGTCTACGCAGGCGCTTGTTGTGATGGTTGTCGATATTTTTGATTTCCAAGGCTCCTGGCTCAAAGGGTTGCCGCGCTTTGTCGGGAAAAACCCGATCTTGCTCGTAGGTAACAAAGTTGATCTGCTGCCAAAAAATATCAATTTAAACCGCGTACGCAACTGGATGCAGCACGAAGCGAAGGAACGCGGATTGCGCCCGGAGGATGTCGTACTCATCAGCGCACAAAAAGGACTTCATATCGATGAACTGTTGAATCGTATTGGAGAGCTGCGCAAAGGCCGAGATGTTTACATTGTCGGTGTGACCAACGTAGGAAAGTCAACCATGATCAACCGCATCTTGCATGACTACGGTGCGGCTGAGCTGGAGATTACCACATCGCCATTCCCAGGTACGACGCTGGACAAAATCGAGATTCCACTCGAGGACGGCCGCTCCATTTTCGATACGCCAGGAATTATCAATCGCGATCAGATCGGACACATGGTATCCCCGACTGACCTCCGAAAGATTACACCGACCAGCCGTATCAACTCCAAGGTATATCAGCTTGACGATGGTCAATCACTCTTTTTGGGTGGCCTAGCTCGGATCGACTTTGTACGCGGAGAGAGACAGCCGTTAATCGTCTATGCGGATAACGACCTGTACATTCATCGGACGAAGCTGGAAAAAGCGGATGAAGTGATGGAAAAGCATCACGGAACCTTGCTGGTACCGCCAACAGGGGAGGAAGCTGCGAAAGCACTTCCACCATTTGTGAAGCACACCTTTAAAATCAACAAGTCCACCATGACGACTGACATCGTAATTTCCGGTTTGGGCTGGGTCAGCATCCAAGGAAAACACGAAGCGAGTGTTGTCGTGCATGCACCTAAAGGCGTAAGTGTTGGGATGCGCAAAGGGCTGATCTAGCTTAAGCAAGAAAAGTCGAGTTAGCCTTGCCATATGCTATAGAGAGACGTCCGGGGAGGAAAAGCTCCATGATTACAAGCAAAACAAAACTGGTTGGCCTGTTTGGACATCCAGTTTCCCACTCGCAATCACCGATGATGCACAATACAGCTTTTTCAGAGACCGGGTTGGGATTTGCCTATGCTGCGTTCGATGTTGAACCGGAAAATCTGGAAGATGCAGTCGCGGGTATTCGAGCCTTAGGCTTGAAAGGGATTAACGTCACGATCCCCCACAAGGTCGCTATCATGCCGATGCTGGATGAAATCGATCCGCTTGCCAAACGAATCGGGGCTGTCAATACCGTCGTTTCTCGTGATGGACGCTTGATTGGCTATAACACAGATGGTATGGGCTATGTTCGTTCACTTGTGGAAGAGACGGGAATCGTTCTTGAAAAGCAAGTGGTAACCATGGTAGGGGCTGGAGGCGCTGCGCGTGCAGTGGCGTTTACCTTGGCTGAACAAGGAGTCAAGGAAATTCGCATCATCAATCGTTCCCGGGAAAGAGCCGCAGTATTGGCTGAGCATGTCGGGACGATTGTACCAACGAAAATCGTAGAACAGGGCGAAGGGGCAGCTGCCATCGCAGATTCTTCGCTGTTGATCAATACAACATCGATCGGAATGCTGCCAAACGTACAGGAGACACCTGTGCCAGCAGAATGGCTTCATTCTGGTTTAACCGTTAGCGATCTGATTTATAACCCGCTCGAAACGCGTCTGCTAAAAGAAGCGCGTGCCATCGGTGCCATTGTTCATTCCGGAATCGGCATGTTCGTGAATCAAGGTGCACTGGCTTTTGAACTGTGGACGAGCGAACGAGCACCAACTGGGGTTATGCGTGAGGTCGTCTTGCAACAATTAAAGAAAACAACCTGATAGGCAGGATGTAAAAGGAGGCATTGCCGATGTTGACTGGCAAGCAAAAGCGCTTTTTGCGCGCAGAAGCACATCATCTTACCCCCATTTTCCAAGTAGGAAAAGGCGGCGTAAACGAAAACATGATCACTCAGATTAAAGAAGCGTTGGAAGTACGTGAATTGATCAAGGTAGCGATCTTGCAAAACAATAATGACGATAAACATCAAGTGGCAGAAGATCTGGCAGCAGGTGCTGGAGCAGAACTTGTGCAGTTGATTGGCCATACGGTTGTCTTGTACAAAGAGTCCCGGGAGAACAAGACGATCAAGCTTCCGTAAGTGACCTGCATGCGATGAGACAGCAAATCAAGCAAGTAGGGATCATGGGAGGAACGTTTGACCCGATTCATTGTGGGCACTTGTTGGCGGCCGAACAAGCCAGAGAGCAAGCGGGCCTGGACGAAATCTGGTTTATGCCTACACACGTTCCACCGCACAAAAAGAGAGAGAGTCTGACGCTGGCGCATCACCGCTTGCAAATGGTTCAGCTCGCCGTGTCTGATCACGAGGTGTTTCGTGTAACAGATGTGGAGTTCGCAAGAGAAGGTCCATCGTACACCTATGACACGATGGTTCAGCTCGTCAGGCAGTTTCCGGATTGCCGGTTTTCCTTTATCATGGGAGGAGATATGGTAAAAATCTTGCCCAAATGGTACCAGTACCAAGAGCTGATTCATATGGTACGCTTTATAGGTCTAGCGAGGCCAGGAACCGAACTGGACCTGAAATCGAGCGAGGATGTCACATTTGTAGAGATGCCTGTTTGGGACATTTCTTCTACGATGGTTCGCGAGAAGGCAGCTACCAGGAAAAGCATCCGTTATCTTGTACCTGATGCCGTGGAGCGCTATATAAAGGAGAACCGAATCTATGAGACTTTTGGATAATCGGGAAGAGCTTCTCGTTCGCGTACGGCAACAAATGCATGAAAAACGCTACAATCACACGCTAGGGGTGGCTGCGTCGGCTCGCGAGCTGGCAGAGAGATTCGGGGCTGATCCAGACAAGGCCGAGCTTGCTGGACTGTTGCACGATTACTGTAAGTGCTGGCCTGTGGAAAAAATGTTCGAGATTCTCGTTCGCCACGATATGCCTACAGAGCTTTTGGAAGGGGAAAAAGAGCTGTGGCACGCCTTTGCAGCAGCCATTGTGATCCAGACTGATCTAGGTGTAACGGATGCAGATATTTTACAAGCTGTTCGCTACCATACAACGGGTCGGGCTGGCATGTCCCTGTTAGAAAAAGTCGTCTGTGTGGCAGACTATATAGAACCAAACCGGGTTTACCCTGGTGTCGATTTTATTCGCGCCAAAGCCATGCATGATTTGGACGCCGCCCTGGCACTCGCCTTGGGAGGCACGATTCAATTTTTGATAGAGAAGCAAAAGACGGTTTTCCCGTTGACATTGACTGCATATAACGATTTGGTTTCCCGCAAAGGGAGAGAAGGAGGGTTTTGATGGTTAAAACAGTAGAAGATTTGGCACAGTTGGTTGTGAAGGCAGTAGAGGACAAGAAAGCAGAGAACTTGAAGGTGCTTGATATTAAAAAGCTGTCCGTGATCGCAGACTATTTCATGATTTGCCACGGAAACAACGAGCGTCAAGTACAGGCAATTGTTCGCGAAATTCGTGATCAAGCCCACAAAAACGGCTATGACGTCCGTGGTATCGAGGGGGCGGATGAAGGTCGCTGGGTACTGGTTGATCTGGGCGATATCGTCATTCACGTTTTCCATCGCGAAGATCGCGAGTTTTACAACCTGGAGCGCCTGTGGAAGGACGCAGAGGAAGTTTCCTTCAGTGCGCAAGGGTAAGGACAGATGGCATACGCACATATGGCCGCTGTATATGACAGGCTGATGGCGGATACTCCTTATGACCAGTGGCTCGATTGGGTCGAGCGTCATTGGACAAAGGGAGAGAAGCCTGTGCGGGTCATTGATCTTGGCTGTGGGACTGGCACGATTGCGATCCCACTCGCCAAGCGGGGATACCGTGTTACTGGAGTGGATCTCTCAGCAGAAATGCTTGCGATCGCCTATGACAAAATGAGGCAGGAACAAGTGGATGTAGCGTGGGTAGAGCAGGATATGCGGGAGCTGTCCTTGCCCGAAGCGGATGCGGTCATCTCCTTGTGTGATTCATTGAGCTATCTTACAGAGGAAGCGGATGTGCAGGAAACGTTCAAGCACGTTTTCGCTCATCTCGCGCCCGGTGGGAGCTTTCTGTTTGATGTGCACAGTCCGTACAAGATGCTGCACATTTTCGGAGACGAGACGTTCACACATGTAGAGGATGAAGTTTCGTACATTTGGCAATGTTTTTGCGACCCGCTGCGACTGGAGGTAGAGCATCAGTTAACGTTTTTCATTCGTCAGCCAAACGGATTGTACGAGCGGATGGAAGAGGAGCATTGGCAACGGGCTTATCAGCCTGTCCAACTGATGCGTTGGCTGACAGATGCTGGCTTCACGGACATTGTCATCACTGCTGATTACTCGGATATGCCGCCACAAGAAGCGAGTGAGCGCCTATTTTTTTCAGCCCGCAAGCCGAAAAGTTTGACATGATTGGTTCGGATTGACTATAATGGCGTTATAACTACAGATTTCGACGCGTTTAAGAGGAATAGTAGGAATCGGATTCGAGCATTCACAGAGAGTTGACGGATGGTGCAAGTCAACCCGGATCTATCTGAACTCACCTCCCAGCACTTGCCCCCAAGGTCATTCAAGCAATGACTGCGTAAGGGTGAGCGGCTTATCCCCGATACGGATGAAACAAGTGGGTGAATGCTTGTCATTTGCCAATCTGGGTGGTACCGCGGGAATGTAAATAACCTCTCGTCCCTTTCGCAATAGCGATCTGGGATGTGAGGTTTTCGTATTTTCACCTATTTTAAGATGGGAGTGCTTTACCATGGTATTCAGTCATCAAAATGTCGAAAAGAAGTGGCAGCAATATTGGGAGCAGAACAAGACCTTCAAAACCTCCGAGGATGAGGGCAAGAAAAAGTTTTACGCACTCGACATGTTCCCGTATCCATCTGGAGCTGGCCTGCACGTAGGACATCCAGAAGGCTATACGGCTACTGATATTTTGTCCCGCATGAAGCGGATGCAAGGATATAACGTTCTCCATCCAATGGGGTGGGATGCGTTTGGTTTGCCAGCGGAGCAATACGCGCTCGATACAGGAAACGATCCGGCAGAATTCACCGAGCACAATATCAATACCTTCCGTCGCCAAATTAAGTCACTCGGATTTTCTTACGATTGGGATCGCGAAATCAATACGACCGATCAGAATTACTACAAGTGGACACAATGGATTTTTACGAAGCTGTATGAGAACGGCTTGGCTTATATTGACGAGGTAGCTGTAAACTGGTGCCCTGCTTTGGGAACGGTTTTGGCGAACGAAGAAGTTATTGACGGAAAAAGCGAGCGTGGCGGACACCCAGTAGAACGCCGCCCAATGAAGCAATGGGTCTTGAAAATTACTGCGTACGCGGAAAGACTGATCGCTGATCTGGATGAACTGGATTGGCCAGAGAGCATCAAGGAAATGCAACGCAACTGGATCGGCCGTTCTGAAGGGGCAGAAGTAACCTTTGGTATCGAAGGTCATGACGAATCCTTCACTGTCTTTACGACTCGTCCAGACACTCTCTACGGGGCAACCTATGCGGTACTGGCTCCTGAGCACAAGCTGGTTGAGCAAATTACCGTACCAGCTCAAAAAGAAGCAGTGGAAGCGTACCTGGATCAAGCGAAGCACAAGAGCGATCTGGAGCGTACCGATCTGGCGAAAGAAAAGACAGGAGTATTTACCGGAGCGTATGCGATCAACCCGGTTAACGGCGAGCGTCTGCCAATCTGGATTGCAGATTACGTGCTGATCAGCTACGGAACAGGTTCTATCATGGCGGTTCCAGCGCACGATGAACGCGACTATGAGTTCGCGAAAACATTCGATCTGCCAATCAAGCAAGTAATCGCTGGTGGAGATATCTCCAAAGAAGCGTATGCAGGCGACGGAGAGCACATCAACTCCGGCATGCTCGATGGTTTGAACAAAGAAGAGGCTATCAGCAAAATGATCGAGTGGCTGGAAGCGGAAGGCAAAGGAAATCGCAAAGTAACGTACCGTCTGCGCGACTGGCTGTTCAGCCGTCAACGCTACTGGGGTGAACCAATTCCGATTCTCCATCTGGAAGACGGCACGATGAAAGTCGTTCCAGAATCCGAACTGCCAATCGTATTGCCTAAAACAAAAGAAATCAAACCATCCGGTACAGGTGAATCGCCATTGGCAAATATCTCGGAGTGGGTAAACACTGTCGATCCGGAAACAGGCATGAAAGCACGTCGTGAGACAAACACGATGCCGCAATGGGCGGGTAGCTGCTGGTACTTCCTGCGCTTCATCGATCCACACAATGACAAGGCATTGGCTGATCCAGACAAACTGAAAGAATGGCTGCCAATCGACATTTACATTGGTGGTGCAGAGCATGCGGTGCTGCACTTGCTCTACTCTCGTTTCTGGCACAAGTTCCTGTACGATATCGGTGTCGTACCAACCAAGGAACCATTCCAAAAGCTGTATAACCAAGGAATGATCCTGGGTGAAAACAACGAGAAAATGAGTAAGTCCAAAGGCAACGTCGTAAACCCAGACGATATCATCACCAGCCATGGTGCCGACACACTGCGCATGTACGAAATGTTCATGGGACCACTGGATGCTTCGATCGCTTGGTCGACAAAAGGCTTGGATGGCGCACGCCGCTTCCTGGATCGCGTATATCGTCTGTTTGTGGGTGACAACGGTGAGCTGAACGAAAAAATCGTGGAAACCTCCAACGTGGCTGGTATGGAGCGCGTGTACCACCAAACGGTGAAAAAAGTAACAGAAGACTATGAGGGCCTGCGTTTCAATACAGGTATCTCTCAGTTGATGGTATTCGTAAACGAAGCGTATAAAGCAGAAGTTCTGCCGAAGAAATTCATGGAGGACTTTGTAAAAATGCTGTCTCCAATCGCTCCGCACTTGGGTGAAGAGCTGTGGGAAAAACTCGGTCACAGCGAGAGCGTGGCATACGCAGCATGGCCTACGTATGACGAAGCGAAGCTGGTTGAAGACGAGGTAGAAATCGTCCTGCAAATTAACGGCAAAAACAAAGAAAAGCTGCTCATCGCTTCTGATTCGACGAAAGAACAGATGGAAGAGATGGCGAAAAACAACGAGATGATTAACGAACTGATCGAAGGAAAAACGATCGTCAAAGTCATCGCTGTTCCAGGCAAACTGGTGAATATCGTCGTTCGTTAAGAAAAGGACGGCAAGAAATAAGAAGAGGAGTGGAGCCTGTGAGCGACAGGTTTCCACTCCTTTTTTTTGTAAATCAAAGCTTCTTCGTCTTGCACTAATGCGGCTGATTATTTAAATTTCGTGCAACCAGTTCCTGGTCCTCGGCAAACTTGGCTTGTGTGCGACGAAATACTTGGGCGAAAAGACCGGGAATACCGTCTTGCAAAGGAATTAGTCCTTCCCCAGTAATTCCTCCAGGCACGCAGACCCTCTTTTGCAGTGTAGGGAGGGTGAACGCTTCTTCGCGTAAAAGATCTGCGATCCCAATTAGCATTTGCGTAGTCATGTAGGTAGCAGCTTCTGTGGAAATGCCAGTTTCTTCAACAGCTTCTTGAATCATTTGCTGCAAAATATAGCTGATAAACGCTGGCCCGCAACTGACAATGTCAGAAGTAATTCGTAAAAAGGGCTCGGAAATCTCTATAGGGGAGCTAATGTGGGCAAACAGACTTCGTATTAAATGACGTTGTTCCTCTTGAATTCGTGATCCGAATTCACATAAGCTGACACCACTCCTTACGGCATTTGTTATAGAAGGAACGACTCTGGCAACCGCACAAGGAACTTGAGACTCCAAATCCGCAAGCTTGATCGGACTGGTGATCGTAATCAATAGGTGGTCTTGCGTTAAGGCAGGAGCAATTTGTTCGAGCATCACGCTATATTCCAGTGGCTTGACGCACAGCACGATCGTTGTAGCTTCTTTGACCAAATCGGCATTGCTGTGCGCGACAATGAGCCCGGGATGTTTTTCTGCCAGTTGCTGCGCCTTTGAAAGGGTTCTGTTGCTGATAATGACATGACTAGGAGTCAGCGCCTTGGCTGACAGCAGTGATTCAATCAAGATACTGCCCATGCTGCCCGTACCAATGAACCCAATTCTATTCATGGGCATACCTCCCTCCGATATTCTTTTCCCATTCTATGTAGGAGTGCCTATGATCATGACCGGATGCTGAGCACTCATTGTACCAACAGCCGATCCTTTATCCGTGCAAACATCTTCTCGCCAATTCCCTCAATCTGTTTCAGGTCATCCGCTGAACGAAATGGCCCTTGTTTTGACCGGTAATCCACGATTGCCTTGGCACGTGCTTCTCCAATCCCGGGAAGGCTCATGAGCTGTTCGACAGTTGCCGTGTTGAGATTAATCGCTGAGGAGGCACCAGTGGTGGATACGCTGGTAGTAGATAGTACACGGCCAATGGATGCGGAGACTGGCGCGGTTGCCCCTTTAGCCGGGATGACAAGAGCAGCTCCATCTGTGAGCGGCGCTGCCAAATTGATCTGGACAAGGTCAGCATCAGGCAGTGCTCCTCCTGCTTTTTCGATGGCATTTGCGACACGCGTACCTGGTTCGAATTGATATAAACCGGGATTTTTCACTTGCCCTTTCACATCGACATAGAGAGGTGGGGGGAGTGGTTCCTTTTCTTTATCTTTTTCCGGTGTCGTTTTTACAGGCTTGGCAGGTTGAGCAGTTGCTGAATCATCTGTCCGTTCTTTTGTTTCAACATTCGATGCAGCATAAGCAGGAGCATGCAACGGTAGTTCGTCAGTCTTATGCGATTGGTCGCGTTGATATAACCAATAGCTACAACCGACAAACAGAACAGCCGCAGTCAGCAAGATGAAACGACGATAACGCTCCCACCATTCCAGCACCATAACAAAAAACCCTCCCGTCCTTCACATAGCGATACGTTCATAGAGTGAACTTGTTCTCTATCAACGATGCTACGAAAAGTAAGAGAGGGTCTGCAAATCTATTTATTGCGTTTTCGCTGTTAGCCAATATGCAGCAGCGAATTTTTTTTGCGGCGATGGTCTACATTCGGGCTGACATAAGGCTCAAAATTGTGCTTTTGCTCAATGAAGATTTGATGCCACAGCATGAAGACCAGGATCGTCCAGATTTTGCGACTGTAATCCGCATTGCCTTCGCGGTGTTCATCGAGCATGTACAGCACATAGGCCTTATTGATCAAATTATCTACCTTGGATTCGAAAATGATCTCTTTTGCCCATTTGTAAAATTCGTTTTTAAGCCAATGACGAGTTGGAACAGGGAAGCCCAGCTTCTTTCTCGTTTGGATCTCAGGTGGTAAGAAGTCTTTCATTGCTTCACGAAGCACGTGCTTGGTCGTGCCGTTGGCAATTTTGTACTTCGTTGGAATGGTAGCGGCGAATTCAAATACCTTCAGATCAATGAAAGGCACTCGCAGCTCCAAAGAATTGGCCATCGTCATCTTGTCGGCCTTCATCAAAATGTTGCCTCTGAGCCAAGTGTGAATGTCCAAGTATTGCATCTTGGTCACATCGTCATATTCGGAAGCACGTTTGTAAATCTCTTCTGTAATGGTGAAAGGAGATACATACGCTTCCGAACGAGTAATATCTTCCATGACGACACGTTTTTTCATCTCTTCGCTGAAAATCAGTGCGTTTCCGAAAAAGCGTTGCTCAACCGTTTTCGATCCGCGGATAAGGAAGTTTTTCCCTTTTACCTGATCAGGGAGTCGTTCAGCCATGTATCCGATGGATTGGCGCATCCAGCCAGGCATCCCGGAAAACATTTTGAGTGAATGTGGCTCTCTGTAAATATTGTATCCGCCAAAAAATTCATCTGCACCTTCACCGGACAATACAACGGTCACGTGTTCACTCGCCATCTGCGCTACGAAATAGAGCAGGATGGCAGATGGGTCTGCTACCGGTTCATCCTGATGCCAGATCAGTCGCGGCAATTCATCCATGTACTGTTTGGCGTTTATAACGCGCTCGAAATGCTCCGATCCCAAATATGCGGCGGTTCGCTTCGCATAATCGAGCTCGCTGTAACCAGGAATATCTGAGCCAACAGAAAAAGATTTAACTGGTTCGAATGTGCGCAACATCCCAACGATACTGCTAGAGTCAACACCACTAGACAAGAAAGCTCCACGTGAAACCTCGCTAATCCGGTGTTTGTCGACAGATTCGAGCATGACACTGCGCGTACCCTCAACAAAATAAGAGAACGGTTTGCTTTCATCAGGCTTGAATTCTACATCCCAGTACCTTTCCAGCTTGATCTGGTCGTTTTCAATCACGAACGAGTGTGCAGGCGGTATACGGTAAATACCAGCAAACATCGTTTCAGGATCAGGTACATATTGGAATGTCAAATAGTGATAAAAAGCGGTTGGATTCACTTCACGCTTGAATCCTGGTATCTCCAGCAAGCTTTTAATCTCGCTGGCAACCCCGATCGAATCATTCGTCTCGACATAGTAGAGCGGCTTGATTCCAAAATGGTCGCGTGCCCCAAACATACGTTTTTTACGGGAGTCGTAGATCGTAAAGCCAAACATCCCGCGCAAATGCTTCGGTGCATCTGTTCCTACCTCTTCATAAAGGTGGAGGATGGTTTCAATATCAGAATCGGTATGGAAAACGTGACCGATGTCCTTTAACCATTGCTGTAACTCTTTGTAATTGTAGATTTCACCGTTACCAATAATCCAGATGTCACGTGTTTCGTTAAACAGCGGTTGATGTCCGCCTTCCACGTCAATGATGCTTAAACGACGAAAGCCCAGGGCGATGTTGTCTTCAAGGTGAAAACCATCGTCATCTGGACCACGGTGCAGGATGACACCCGTCATTGCACTAATCGCTTCTTGTTGAACAGGCATTTGCCGCTTGTTATAGAGTGATACGATTCCGCACATAAGAAATGACTCTTCCTCTCACTGGATTGCTCCTGCTAACTCTATCATGTATCGACCATCAGCGCAATCTCTTATGAGTGCCAGTGATTGACCTCGAAAACGCTGATTCTACAAGGGAATTAGCCTTTCTTCTTTTCTATTTTTGTCCCCATTTGGTTAGATATACTCCCCTAGAAGACCATGAATCGTTCGACAAAACGGCTCATGAAAGAACCAGACAGGGGGATTGCAGTGTCAGTATGGATAGCAAGCCTAGCGATGATGATCGGCCTCATTTTCTCCGCCTATTTGCATCCTGCTTGGCTCCTGTTGGCTGCAGGCGTATCATGGGCACTTGTTGCATGTATCCCGTTACCTTACCGCAAATACGCTGCATGCTACTCACTGATTTCTATTCTAGCAGGTCTCTTTTTTTATGGGTACGAGAATCTCTACAGCTCTGAAGTAAAACCTTTGGCAGAAAGGGAGCAGAGGATCTGGATAGAAGGTGTCATTGATTCACCTGTGAGAAGGGATGGGGATGTAGCACGATTTTTTGTCACGATAACATCCTGGGGTGAAAATAAGCCTGATCAGAATGAGCATCGGTCTCTCGAAAAAATCGCGCTTCGTGTTAAGCTTGCTTCTTTCCAAGAAGCATCACAAATAGAGCAGTGGAGAAGTGGCAGTGTGATCGTGGCTCCGATTCGACTATCCTTACCAGCTACTGCGCGCAATCCCCATGCCTTCGACTACGCCAGCTATTTGTATTGGCAAGGTGTCCATGTCACAGGGGAAACAAGCTATCAAGCGGTTGATATGACACCTGCTTTTTCCGTGTCGGCGAGCTTTCAAGAATGGCAGGACTCGGGTGCCAAGCGAATTGAATTATTATTTACAGATGCAGAAACAGCGGGTTACATGAAGTCGTTGCTGCTTGGTCTTGGACAAGAGGTGAATCCTGAGCTTGCGTCCATGTATTCGAATTTGGGCTTAAGTCATATCCTCGCGATTTCCGGTTTGCATGTGACATTGGTTAGCTCCATGTTTATGTGGTGTTTGGAATGGATTGGGATCAGACGCAGACTCGCATTTGTCGTAACGATTTTGTTCTTGATTGGGTATGTACTCCTGGTGGGAGCCAGCGCGTCCGCGATCCGATCCGGGCTGATGGGGAGTGTAGGTCTTCTCAGTCAGGTATTTGGAAAGAGGTTGGACGGCAAGGACGTTTGGGCAGGGGCACTCATTCTGATGCTGGTGGTGAATCCTTATCAGCTGTGGCATGTCGGTTTTCAACTTTCCTTTACGGTGACACTTGGTCTGATTATTTTTGTGCCATACAGCTTGCATGTGTTTGTGCGAGTACCCGTCTGGATTCGTACTCTCGTGGCGGTTACTATGTCAGCCCAGCTCGTTTCTTTTCCGTTTCTCATCTACCATTTTCATTTGTTTTCACCTGTGTCTTGGCTGGTCAATTTAGTAGTGACACCGATTCTCTCGGCTATAGCGCTACCGTTCGGGTATATTGCGGTTGTCCTCGATTTCGTCCATCCGTTTTTGGCGGTGATCCCTGTTTGGGTATCGACGTCTATGCTGAAATGGATTCATCTCCCGCTGTTTGCTATTGAAAAAATGAGGCTCCCCTTCACATATTGGCCGCATCCTTCGTGGTGGTGGCTTGTTTTGTATACTTGCTTTTTAAGTATGATACCCATTTTATGGAAATTAGGTTATCATCGAAAGCGTGATATAATGTTTACTTTCGTTATATTTCTGTTGTTCATTGTAGCGGCCAGACAGCCGTTTTCCGGAGTCGAAGAAGTGCGAATTACCTTCCTTGATGTCGGACAAGGGGATTCCATCGTTGTCGAAATTGGTGATCAGAAGGTATACTTAATGGATGCGGGTGGGACAATGCGGTTCCCAGCTGCTGAACCATGGATGGAAAAGCGTGACCCATTTGAGGTGGGGAAAGACGTCGTTCTGCCGTTTCTGATGGCCAGAGGAATCGAGAAAATCGATCGTGTCATCATGACGCATGGCGATCTGGATCACATCGGGGGGGTAAAATCGCTCATTCCTCATTTTTCTTTTGGAGAGGTATTGGTGAATGGAACAGCACCTTCCAAATTAGAGGGCGAGATTGTCCAGCTTTTCCAACAAGAAGGGGTTCCGATTTTAACCGGGCTCCCGGGTCAATCTTGGTCAGATGGGCCGGGAATCGAGTGGAAGTGGCTGCATCCGGGTGAATCGACCTTCTCAGGAAATGATGCATCCGTAGTACTCCAGCTGACTGCTTTCAACAAGACTGTATTGTTTACGGGTGACATTGAAAAGGATGGGGAAAGTCAGCTTGTTCAAAACGGTTTGACTTCTGTGGATGTTTTGAAAGTAGCCCATCATGGAAGCAATACCTCGAGCACCGAAGAGCTCCTTGCAGTCACAGCACCAAAAGTTGCTGTAATCTCTGCTGGGGTGAAAAATCGGTACGGGCATCCATCGTCCGAAGTACTGTATCGCTTAAAAAAATCGGGTTCCGCCGTGTACAGGACTGATGCTCATGGAGCGATTACGCTGGTTATTACACCTGCGGGATTATATTGGCAGGCCCAAATATTGGATACATAATCTGTTTGCAACTTTTTCAATGAGCGAACCGTCTGTAGGGGGGAGAAGAGAATATGCCAGAAGCAGAGTTGATCAGGATGGCGCAATCCGGGGATCATGACGCGCTAGTCGAACTGCTTCGATCTATTGAGACCTCCGTTTACCGAAGCGCTTATTACATTCTAGGGAACGAACAAGACGCGCTTGATGCATCCCAGGAAGTCCTCATTCGAATTTATCGAAAGTTGGACACCTATCAGGAAAAAGCAAAGTTCTCAACCTGGGTACAACGCATTGTCAGCAACGTTTGTATGGATAAATTTCGCGCGAAGAAGGAAACGGTCTCAATTGACGAGCACGAGTTGATCATTCCTGATCGTAACAACGTAGAAGAAGAAATCCTTCTCACCGGGCTGTCAAATGACATCCAGGAAGCCATCGGAAGATTGCCAAAGCAATACCGGATGGTTGTAGTACTCCGCTATCTAGAGGATTTGTCCTATCAAGAAATAGCGGAGGCACTAGATTTGCCGCTTAACACGGTAAAGTCGTATTTATTTCGGGCTAGGCAACAGTTACAGGAGCTGTTATACGACTACCAGAAAGGGGGGATCGGTTGATGACCAACGAAGAGATTTTTGAACTCATGCAGCGGGATCTGGATGGAGATCTTTCGGAGTCAGAGCAGCAACTGCTCTATCAGATGATCCAGAAAGATGCTGATCTGCAGCTTATGTACAACCGTTTGAAAGATGTGTCACAACAATTAGAACATCTGCCCCCTGTCGTACCTCCGTTCAGCATCGTAGATTCTATCCTGCCCAAGCTGGAGTCAGCCGCTGCAAAGCCTGCTGCGGTGAAATCTACGGTGAACGAGGAAATCCTGCCCACTCTGGAAGTTAAGCGCGAGTCGTCTTCGCTGCCGGAATCAAAAAAGTGGAAGCGGATGAAAGTGTGGATGGCTAGTCTTGGTAGTACGGCCGTCGCTGCAAGCCTATTGATTGGCATGCTGTTATCGGGCGGTGATGGTAAGAAGCAGGAAGTCGATTCGTTCCAGAACGGAACGGACATGACGCCAGCGGCCGTGGAACAACCTAAAACGCCTGGGCCAGATACTCCCAGTCCTCCAAGCAATAATCCAATATCATCGAATTCAAAAGAGGAAGAGGACAAGACAAAAAAGTCAAGTGGAGCAACTACGCAGACGAAGAGTAAAAAGCCTCCGGCAAAGACCAAGAAAAAGCAAACACCGCCACCGAAGCAAACGAATACGACGCCACCACCACAAAAGAAGCCTGTACCTCCAACGCCAGTACTTACAGATGATAAGCCACCGGTATGGCCGATCGGACTGGAGGAGAATCCGGACAGAGAAGACAAAGAACCTGCTAATGACGATAAGGACGACGGCGGGGACAAGCAAGAGGAGAAAGACAAGGGAAAAAATAAAGAGAAGAAAAAAAATAAAGATAATGACTAACTTTTTTCCGCGTATGGACCGGCACCGCTTGCGGGGATTTTGCGTATAGTACATTATCAAGCACCCCCTGCTTACCGTTTGGGGAGGAGGAATCCCGGGGCTTTTCCCTAAACGTTTACATAGAGGTGCCAACGGATAAAAAAACCGCTACCGATTCACTGGTGGCGGTTTTTTTTCGCTTTGCTCTGATCAACATGTGCTATAATAACGCAGGTAAGAAGAAGGAAAGGGGAGAAAACGTATGCCACTCCTATCGGCTATTCGCGAAATACGGCAAAAACAATTCTCGCCGATCTACGTCTTATACGGTCCAGAGTCTTTTCTGGCCGAAGATTTTTTGGCGTTGGCTCGTAAAGAAATGATTGATCCAGAATTTATGGATTTGAATATGAGCGTGTATGATTGTACCGAAACAGGATTGAGCGAAATTCTGCAGGATGCGGAAACCTTGCCGTTTATGGGCGAGCAGCGATTGGTGATTGCCAGACAAGCCTACTTTTTAACAGGAAGTAAGCCTTCAACTAAGGTAGAAAGCGACCCGGATGCTTTGCTCGATTATTTGCAAAATCCGCCTCCCTACACCACGCTTATTCTACATACAGAAGCTGACAAGCTCGATGAACGAAAAAAGCTGGTCAAAACGCTGCAGCAAAAGGCGAAAGTGATCCCTTTTCCGTTGCTAAAAGACGGAGATTTGTACGGTTGGGTAGAGCGGCAAGCGGGTAAATACGAGGCGAAAATCGATCGTCAGCAAGCCATGAAGCTTGTGGAGCGAGTGGGAGCCGAGCTGCGCCTTCTGAACAAGGAAATCGAAAAGATGGCCCTGTTTGTCGGGGTGGGTGAAAGCATCACGGACGAGGTCATCGAGCTGCTCGGAGCACGTACGCTGGAGCAGGATGTATTTGCGCTGATTGAACAGGTCGCTTCGGGGAGATTGGACAAGGCACTCAGGATGATGTACGACTGCATGAAAACAGGAGAGGAGCCGATTAAGCTGCTGGCTCTCTTGGCGAGGCAGTTCCGTATGCTGTTGCATGTCAAGCAATTGGCTCCGCGTGGTTATTCGCAGCAACAGATGGCAGGCATGATAAAAATGCATCCTTACGCGGTGAAAAAAGCAATGGAGCAAGCGCGTCATTTTTCTGAGGAGTCGTTGAAAAAACTGCTGGGCATTCTGGCGGAAGAAGATTTTCGGATGAAGTCAGGGCAAGTAGACAAGCGTCTCGCCCTCGAATTATTCATTGCACGTGCACATGACGAACGAACAAAACGGTCGTGACGATTTTTACAGTAAAAAAACCCCAAGAACAAGATGTTCACGGGGTTTTTTGGCGCTTGGTCTCTTACGCTACAGGAGCGCTCAGAACGTTAAGCTTTTTCATCAAACGAGACTTTTGACGGTTTGCTGCGTTTTTATGAATGAGACCTTTCGAAGCGGCCTTGTCCAGCTTTTTCACAGCCACCAGAAGAGTAGATTTCGCCAATGCTACATCGGAAGCAGCGACAGCTTTCTCAAAGCTCTTGATAGAAGTACGCAGATCAGACTTTTGAGAAGCACGGTGTGCGCGACGCTTTTCGATTGTTTTGGTGCGTTTAATCGCGGATTTAATGTTTGGCATGTGTGTCACCTCCTTAATACGACCATAGATATACAGTCATACAACAAAGTAATTCTAGCATGGGGCGAACCCATTTGCAAGAAAGGATTCGGAATAAAAATGAAGGATTCAAGCAAGCTAGTAGCAGGAACAAAATGGTCAGTACTTTTTTCACTTCGGATCAAAGGAGCTGATGAACATGGCACATAACATTGATTTATCTGGTTACTCCATTCGTACGGATCTGGCCTTAGAGGCCCACGAGCTTGCCCAGCAGCAGAATCAGAGCGGCATTGAGGGCGTTTGGCTGCAAGCTGACGACAGCGAGCCCAATGTGAAAGTAACGAGATTACATGTGGAAACAGAGGAAGCGGGGAAGGAAATCGGTAAGCTCCCGGGGCATTACCTTACGATTGAAGTGCCCAAGCTGCGGGATAATGATACATCGATTGAGGAGCAGGTGGCCAAGCGATTCTCTGTCGAATTTGCGATGTTTCTCAAACAGCTGGGAATCACTGAGGACAAAAAGGCTCTCGTAGTTGGTCTCGGCAACTGGAATGTGACCCCAGATGCGCTGGGACCGATGGTTGTGGAAAATTTGTTGATTACACGCCATCTGTACACACTGGCGCCTGAAACCGTCGGCGAAGGTTATCGGGAAGTTAGTGGGCTATCACCGGGTGTCCTTGGGATTACGGGGATAGAAACGAGTGAGATCATTTTTGGTGTCGTGGAAAAAAGCAAACCCGATTTTGTCATTTGTATCGATGCCCTTGCGTCCCGCGCTTTGCACAGGGTCAACACAACGATTCAAATATCGGATACTGGGATTCATCCTGGATCAGGGGTCGGAAACAAACGCAAAGCGATTGATCAGGCGACACTTGGTGTGCCTGTGATTGCGATAGGAGTCCCTACGGTCGTTTTTGCCTCCACGATTGTAAATGATGCGATTACGTATTTGCTGGGGCATTTTGGACAATCGATGGTGGAGAGCAAGCGGGCGTTTAACAAACTGGCATTGAGTACGCTGCCGGAGCGTAAGGAACCGTACACGGAAGAGGATTTGCCTGACTTGGAATCCCGCAAGACATTTATGGGATTGGTAGGTTCCCTGCCGGAAGAAGAGAAACGGCAACTGGTTCATGAGGTCCTTCGACCGTTGGGACAGGATCTGGTCGTCACCCCAAAAGAAATTGATGATTTTATTGAAGGCGTGGCGAATGTGATCGCAACAGGTCTGAATCGCGCCTTGCACAGTGCCGTAAATGAAGAAAATAGCGGCTCATATACCCACTAAGTCGTGAAAAGCTAGAGTGAGAGAGAAAAGCTAGAAAAGGGTTCTATCGTCTCTATGAGCCTCATAAGCTAAAGCATAGACAAGCACGAGGGGAAGTTCTCCCGACGTGCAACCATGCAACAGCTAGAGGAGTGAGACAGATGGCGACCCTCATTCAACGCCAATTCGTTGTTCTTTCCTTTATAACTGCCTTCCTGTTTGTCATGACAGGAGTGCTTTCGCTCGGCGGGAACCGAATCGCAATTTCTTCCTCCGCCATTCAACAGGCCGCTTCTCATATTTCCAGTCTGGCGATTTTGGGGTGGATGGGGCAGGAAATTCCGGTTTTGTCCGAAACGGTGCAAGCACAGGCTGATGATCGCACGAATAGCGTAACGGGTTTTCTCTTTCGCTTGGCAACCAATATACAGCCGGGAGACTTGCGCAGCTTGCTAGGCAGGGAGCTCCCAGGGATGGTGACGACAGAGGATGCCAGGTTTGTCGTACAGGGAAAAGGAGCTTCTCTCGCAGATTTTTATTTGGAGTATCCCGCCCATCCGAGACAGGTAGCGGATCAATCGCAAGTAGTTCCGATCGTAGAGCCAAAGCCGGAGGATACCACGAAGTCAGGCGAAACAAAGCCAGCTCCTGTGCCCAATTCAGTCACGAACGGCAAAAAAATCGTTTACGTCTACAACTCGCATAATCGGGAATCGTGGTTTAGTGAGACGAAGCCAGTAGGAACCTCCGTCGATCATCCTACGAGAAATATATCGTTAATCAGCAAGTATTTATCAGAAGCGTTGAATGACAGAGGAATTGGTTCAGACGTGAGCACCGACGACATCTATCAGGAGCTGTTGAACAAAAAAATGCATTACTCCTTCTCCTACGCGGAATCTTTGCAAGTGGTCAAAGCCGCAACGGAGAAAAACAAGGAACTGTACTACTTCTTCGATCTGCATCGAGACACAGCGCCACGAGATCGTACGACGGTCACGATCAAAGGAAAAACGTATGGAAGAGTATTGTTCGTCATCGGAAAAAGAAACAAAAGCTACGAAAAAAATGAGGCATTTGCAACAGAGCTTCATGAGTTGATGGAAAAAATGTACCCAGAGCTTTCACGTGGCGTGATGGAAAAAGGCGCAAAAACGGATCATGGCGAGTATAATCAGTCCCTCTCCCCGGGAAGCCTGTTAATAGAAATAGGTGGTACGGAAAACAGCGTGCAGGAAAGCAAGAATACGGCAGAAGCATTGGCTGATGTTTTCGCAGCCTATTATCAGCAAGCTGAAAAAGTAGGCAAAACAGTTTCTGACGAGCCTGCAAAGAGGTGACGGGCATGAACGTGACGATGAAGCTGACTGGACTGTTAATCATCTTGCTGGTCGGGGTAGTTTTGGGATTGCAAACGGCTGAGCGTGGAATATCCAAAGTGAGTGGAGTGCCTGAGGGGCAGGCGCAAACCTTTTCCATCAAAAAAGTGGACCAAGGGCAAGTAGAGATCGCGGTAATGGGCAAGCAGGTTCAGACTGCCAACCCGAAGGAAATGGTCAACTACGTCAGTCGGATTGGTTTGACTTTGGGGGGAAGCATTAAAAGTGGGGCGCAGAGTTTTGTCGATTGGGTTGGGAGTTTTTTTGAACCGTGAAAATGGTTTATGCGCAAAAAGAAGGGGTGCAGAAAGCCCCAGTGACAAAAGACCCGTACAAGCGGGTCTTTTGCATGCGACCACAGATGCTTCACTCAATCTGCTTAAACAGAGCAAGTGAGGCTACATCAACAATGAAAGGGCTATCATAAATTTCTTTTACATAATTTTCAAACGGGAGTCAAATATTCTTTTTAATCAGTAAAGAGGTAATAGTTTGAATTTATTGTGTTGCGAAAAAATTGAATAAATGTCATAATATCTACGTAAAGGTCTATTTTGGAAGTATATATCGGTGAGAGAGGTGAGCCACGTGTCACATCCTGTCCTACAAATTGAAAACCTGCAAACGCACTTTTTCACGGACCGCGGCCAAATCCCTGCCGTTGATGGCGTGACGATCACGGTACAAAAAGGAGAAGTAGTCGGTATCGTAGGCGAATCCGGCTGCGGAAAGAGCGTTACCTCCCTTTCCGTTATGAAGCTAGTACCCAATCCCCCAGGGAGAATCGTGGGAGGTTCGATTAAATTCAAGGGGGAGGATCTCGTATCTGTCGACGAAAAGCGAATGAGAGACATCCGCGGGAACGAAATTGCGATGATCTTTCAGGAGCCGATGACATCGTTAAATCCGGTGTTTACGATTGGAGACCAGATAGGAGAATCAGTCCGATTACATACGAAGGCGAGCAAAAAGGACGCAAGAGCACGTGCCGTTGAGATGTTGAAAAAAGTCGGAATTCCTCGAGCGGAAGCCATCGTCGATGAATACCCGCACCAGCTTTCCGGGGGCATGAGGCAGCGTGTCATGATTGCGATGGCAATGGCTTGCAATCCAGCGCTTTTGATTGCAGACGAGCCTACTACCGCGCTCGACGTGACGATTCAAGCGCAGATTTTGGACCTGATGCGTCAACTCAACCGGGAAGCAGACACAGCCATTCTCCTCATTACCCACGATCTTGGGGTCGTTGCGGAAATGTGTCATCGCGTCGTGGTGATGTACGCAGGCAACGTGATTGAACAAGGCGATGTTCGTACGATCTTAAAAAATCCGAAGCATCCTTATACGATCGGCTTGTTGAATTCGTTGCCGAAGCTGGAAGAATCACAGGAGCGTCTCTATTCAATTCCAGGCAACGTCCCGATTCCGGGTTCGCTTACTGTCGGATGCCGTTTTGCACCTAGATGCGATAAAGTATCAGACCGATGCCGCAGTGAGATGCCAGAATTAAAAGTGGTAGGGGACAATCACCTTTCCCGCTGCTGGCTGACCGAATAACCCGAGAGGAGCATGCAGGTGGCTGAAGATCTTCTGATCGTAAAAAATTTGAAAAAATACTACCCAATCACAGGCGGTGTTCTTGGAGGGGAAGTAGGTGTAGTAAAGGCGGTAGATGATGTATCGTTTACCGTTAAGAGTGGAGAAACTTTGGGGCTGGTAGGTGAGAGTGGCTGTGGAAAGTCCACGACGGGACGTTCCTTGCTACGGCTGATTGAACCTACTTCCGGTGAAATCAACTTTGACGGGACAGATGTCATGTCGCTTTCCACAGACGCGATGAGAAAGATGCGACGTGACATGCAAATTGTCTTTCAGGACCCGTTTGCTTCACTCAACCCTAGACATAATATTGAGAAAATTTTGGAAGAGCCCTTGATTGTACATGGTTTGGGTTCTTCGGCAGAGCGAAAAAAGCGCGTGCAGGAAATGTTGGAGATCGTTGGTCTGAGCAGCTATCACGCTAGCCGCTATCCGCATCAATTCAGCGGAGGACAAAGGCAGCGGATCGGCATTGCGAGAGCGTTGATGCTCAAGCCTAAATTGATCGTTGCGGATGAGCCTGTGTCTGCACTGGACGTGTCCATTCAGTCGCAGGTGCTCAATCTCATGCAGGATTTGCAACGCGAATTCGGCCTTACATACTTGTTCATTGCCCACGATTTAAGTGTAGTGCGTCATATCAGTGATCGGGTAGGCGTGATGTACCTTGGCAGAATTGTCGAGCTGACGACGAGTAGCCAATTGTATTCCAATCCGCTCCATCCGTATACGAAAGCACTACTGTCGGCGGTACCTTCGCCAGACCCTGATGCGGTACGAGAAAGAGTTATCCTCCAGGGAGATGTGCCGAGCCCTGCCAAACCTCCAAGTGGCTGTACATTCCATACGAGGTGTCCCCATGTAACAGAGGAGTGTCGTACTGTGCGACCAGAATTTGCGGACACAGGAGACAGTCACTTTGTTGCTTGTCACTTATACAAGTCCTAATCGACAAAAGGGAGTCTTGTAAAGGGGGGATGCAAAGCAGGAGGTATTGTATCGACCGACCATCTACCAAAAAGGAACATGCGAACATTATTAGAAAAAGGGGGATGTTTTCATGAAGAAGAGAGTTCTCTCCGCAACCATGACCAGCCTAGTAGCGCTGGCCATGCTGATTGCTGGATGCTCTAGCACTACGACACAAGCGCCGGCAGAACAACCAAAGACAGAAACTCCGGCACCTGCAACTGAGCCTGCAAAAACTGGACCGAAGCAATTAATCGTCGGTCGCGGTGCAGACACAAAAGGGCTTGACCCAATCACGCAAACAGATGGTGAGACATTTAAGGTAACAGAGAACGTTATGGATACATTGATTGGCTTCGCGGATGGTTCAACAGAGCTTGCTCCATCGTTGGCTGATAAATGGGAAGTATCATCTGATGGTCTCGTTTATACGCTGACACTGAAATCAGGCGTGAAATTCCACGATGGAACGGATTTCAATGCAGAGGCGGTCAAATACAACTTTGAGCGCTGGAGCGACAAGAGCCATCCACAGCATTCACCAGAGGGCTTCGAGTATTACATCAGCCAATTCGGTGGATACAAAGGTGACGCGAATCACATTATCAAATCTGTGGAAGCAGTCGATCCAACCACTATAAAATTCACCTTGACTCGTCCATTGGCTCCATTCCTTGCTAACCTTGCGATGTCTCCTTTCGCGATTGGTTCTCCTGAAGCATTGAAAAAGGATGTTAAGAAATTCAATGAGCACCCAATCGGTACAGGGCCTTTCAAATTCGTAGAGTGGAAGCGCAACGACACGATCACGCTCGAGAAAAACCCTGATTACTGGAACCAAGGATATCCGAAGCTGGATAAATTGGTATTCAAGGTCATTCCGGAAAATACGGCACGTCTGACTGCTTTGGCATCTGGTGAGATCGACTTGATGGATGGTCTGAACACAGATGATATCCCAGCAGTAAAAGACAACAAAGACCTGCAACTATTCCTCCGTCCTACTAATAACATTGGTTACATTGGCTTTAACGTAGAGAAGAAGCCACTCGACAATCCAAAAGTTCGTGAAGCAATTGCCTACGCGATTAACAAACCTGAAATCGTAACGGCCTTCTTCGATGGCGTTGGAGAACCAGCAGTCAACCCAATGCCAAAGACCATGTGGGGACATAACAACGATATTAAAGATCGTGAGTTCAACCTCGATAAAGCAAAACAATTGCTTGCAGAAGCAGGACATCCAAACGGTTTCAAAATCAAGTTCTGGGCAATGCCAGTACCGCGTCCATACATGCCAGAAGGTGTGAAGATTGCTGAGGCAATCCAGCAAGACCTGAAGAAAATCGGGGTTGATGCTGAGATCGTGACGATGGAATGGGCAACGTATTTGGAAAAGACTCGCTTGGGTGAGCAAGAAATGTTCATGCTTGGTTGGACAGGTGACAATGGCGATCCTGACAACTTCCTGGCTGTGTTGCTAGACAAAAACAGCATCGGTAGCAACAACAATACACGCTGGGCAAACGAAGAAGCACATCAATTGATGATGAAAGCACAGTCCACTCCAGACCAAGCAGAGCGTGAAAAATTGTACAAACAAGTACAAGAGATCATCTTCAAAGACGTGCCAATGGTTCCACTTGCACACTCTACACCAGCATTGGCAGGAAAAGCGAATATCGTAGATTACAACCCGCATCCAAAAGGGACTGAAAGTTTGGAAAAGGTAGATTTCAAGTAAGCTGATTCATAGGTAAAAGGGTAAGAGGAGTGCATACCTCTTCTTACCCTTCTTTCATTATTTGGCGATTATTTTATGCAGGAAGGCGAGGAGATGGCATTGCTAGCTTACAGCATTCGAAGAATTTTAATGCTCATTCCTGTCTTAGTGGGCATGTCAATCATCGTTTTTTCCATTATTCGTGCCATCCCTGGTGATCCGGCTTTGACGATTTTGGGAGAAAAGGCAACACCACAAGCGATTGCAGACATACGAGAGGCATTGGGTTTGAATAATCCGTGGTACATACAGTATTTCGATTATATGAAAGATATTTTGAGTGGAAATCTTGGGGAATCGTTGCAAACGAATGCGCCGATCTCAGATGAAATTTTGCCTTATTTGGCGGCGACGACTGAACTTACGATTGTGAGTATGTTGATTGCGGTGTTTATCGGTGTAAATGCAGGGATTCTTTCTGCGTGGAAGCAAAACTCCTGGTTTGACTACTGTGCGATGTTGATCGCCTTGATTGGTGTATCCATGCCAATTTTCTGGCTAGGTTTGATGGAGCAGTGGGTGTTTGCCCAAGAGCTAAAATGGCTGCCATCAGTTGGTCGCGACGATTCGCGTAATCCCGTAGAGGCCATTACGCACTTTTATATACTGGATACGATGATCGCTGGTCAGTGGGATCAGCTATGGGAAGTCATCAAGCATTTGATCCTGCCAGGAATCGCGTTAGGTACGATCCCAATGGCGATCATTGCGCGTATCACTCGTTCGAGCATGTTGGAAGTCATGCGTGCCGACTATGTCAGAACCGCTCGTGCAAAAGGTCTGACACAGTTTTGGGTCGTGTACAAGCATGCGCTGAAAAATGCGATGATCCCTGTCTTGACGGTAATTGGTTTGCAAACCGGGTTGCTGCTAGGTGGAGCCGTTTTGACAGAGACGATCTTCGGATGGCCAGGTGTCGGTCGTTATATTGTGACCGCCATTGGAAACCGTGACTATCCTGTTATCCAATCCGGTATCCTTGTGATCGCGACGATTTTCGTCCTGATCAATCTCTTGGTCGACCTTCTGTACGCCTATATCGATCCACGCATCAAATATCGCTAAGGAGGGACGAAGAGACATGGCACAACCACAATTACAACCACAAGCACAGGTAGTACCTTTAAAAGTGAAGCAAGAAGAAGTAGTCTCTCCTTGGAAGGATGCATGGAGGGCGCTACGAAAAAACAAGCTGGCGCTGGTGGGCTTCGGGATTATTTTGTTTTTCATTGTTGTGGCGGTTTTAGCTCCATGGATTGCTCCGTATCCGTACGACGAAGGCCAGCTCGTAATGAAAAACAAGCCACCTTCCGAAGAGCATTGGTTTGGAACAGATTACAATGGTCGCGATGTGTTTAGTCGCGTTATTTATGGGGCACAAATCTCCTTGTGGGTAGGGACGTTCTCTGTCATTGGCTCCGTTCTCGCAGGGACCTTGCTCGGTCTTTTGGCAGGATACTATGGCAGATGGATCGATACGATCATTTCGCGTCTCTTTGATATTATGCTTGCCTTTCCAAGTATTCTTTTGGCGATTGCCGTTGTTGCCATCTTGGGGCCTTCTTTGCAAAACGCCTTGATTGCGATTGCGATTATTAACATTCCGACATTTGGTCGCTTGGTACGCGCCCGCGTATTGAGCTTGAAGGAAGAAGAATTCGTCATGGCCGCACGGGCAATCGGGATGAAAAATTCCCGGATTATCATGCAGCATATTTTGCCGAACAGCCTTGCACCAATCATTGTGACTGGGACGATGGGGATCGCCACAGCGATTATCGAAGCAGCTGCACTTGGCTTTCTCGGACTGGGAGCACAAGCGCCAGAACCGGAATGGGGAAAAATGCTTGCTGATTCACGTCAGTACATTCAGAAAGCACCATGGACTGTTATTTTTCCAGGGCTCTCTATCATGCTGACAGTTCTCGGCTTTAACTTAATCGGGGACGGCTTGCGCGATGCACTAGACCCGCGGATGAAGAGCTAGTCCAATCGCAAAAAGACAGAAGGGGGTGAAGGTGCCCGGCCTTCTGTCTTTTCTTGTTTTACCCTTCTTCTATGAAGGTGCGGCACAACTGATTGAAAGCAGGAGCAGCTTTCGTGATGACCTGATGCTTCACGTTAGGGATCATCTCGAGTTTTGCTTTTGGCAATTTCATGGTAAGCATCTGCGCATAATGGTGCATCCGTTGATCTTGTTCGCCATAGGCAAGTAAAATCGGAAGCTGGATGTTGCCCAGACGTTCCGTACATCGATAACGATGTCCGGCAGCGTAAAGGTATTTCAGGCTAGTAGGATCTGTTTTGGAGGCGTGCGCCGTCCATTTTTCACGCATTTCTGGGTCATTGACATGTGAGGAAGCAATCGAACGGGCAAGAAGAGGAACTCCGTAAAGCATCGACAACGCCTGCCCCATCCAAAATCGTCCATGTAAATACAGGTCATTCACTTCGGAAAAACCGCTCACGAGTATACCGCCTTGTGCATGATCAGGATAGCGAAGACAGTATTCAAGGGCGATAGAAGCACCTTGGGAGTACCCCAAAATAAAGGGACGTTCAATGCCGAGTGACGGGATCAGCTTATGGAGCTGTTCTGCCAGCTCCCCAATGGAAAAGGGCTTCTCCATCGGTGAACTGTCGCCGTGTCCGGGCAAATCAGGGACAATGAGCTGATATGTATCTGCGAGTGTTTGCTGATAAACAAAATTGAGAGAGCCGATGCATGGCGCATGGATACACAATAACGGCTTGCCTTTTCCCGATATGTGAAAAGCAAACTGCTTGCCATCCTGATGAACGAGTATTTGTTCCATTTTCGTTTTCACCCCACCCTTAGGTTGTCCGATACGAAGTAGATTTTTCAATTGAAGTCTTCTTTTTTTGATGGGGAAGTGGTATTCTCGCAATAGAATAATTGGTGAAAGCAGGGTGAAGAAGTTGTTTCAAGAGCGCATTTCGAAGCTCCACACGTTTTTGACAGAGCAAGAGCTGAACGCGGTGTTGATTACCTCTCCCAAGCACGTCTACTATTTGACCGGATTTTTTACAGACCCGCATGAACGTTTTATGGGTCTCGTTATTCCTGCTGAGGGAAAACCTTCTTTAATTGTACCTGCTCTTGATCGTGAGGCAGCGGCAGAGGCTTCGTTCGTTCAAGATATCCATACACATACGGATATCCAAAACCCGTATGAAATCCTCAAGCAAGTATTGCCAGCGAACTTGACGAAGCTCGGTATTGAGAAAAGTCATATGACTGTCGAGCGCTATGAAGCACTTGGACAAGTTGTTCTGGCGTCGAGCTATGTGGACGTGGAAGAGCCACTGCGTGAAATGCGTTTGATCAAATCCGCGGATGAAGTGGATCGTCTGAAGCATGCTGTTCAGTTGGTCGAGGATTCCTTGCGGGAGACCCTGAAAAAAGTCAAGACAGGCATAACCGAGACGGAAATCGTCGCTGAGCTGGAATTCCAGATGAAGCGCTTGGGTGCGGAAGGTCCATCCTTTACATCCATGGTATTGGCAGGGGAGAAGTCAGCACTGCCACACGGGAAACCAGGAACGCGCCAGGTTCAAGAAGGCGACTTGCTTTTGTTTGATATCGGGGTAGCAGCGAACGGATATGTATCCGATATTACCCGTACCTTTGCTGTAGGCGAGATCAGTGCCCAGCTACAAGAAATTTACGAGACGGTATTGGCTGCCAACGAAGCGGCAATTGCTGAGATTCGTCCGGGTGTGACCTTTGCGCATTTGGATAAAACCGCTCGCGATGTCATCACTGCAAAAGGCTACGGAGAATACTTCATGCACCGTCTGGGGCATGGACTTGGGATGGATGTACATGAATATCCGTCTGTTCACAGTCAGAACCAAGAAGTGCTTCGTCCAGGGATGGTCTTTACGATCGAGCCAGGCATCTATCTGCCAGGTGTAGGCGGAGTGCGGATTGAAGACGATGTATTGGTTACGGAAACGGGCGTTGAAATTCTCACGCAGTTCCCGAAAAAACTGACTTCTATCAACTAATGAATAAATCATAAAAATTGAATACGTATCGAATGGTGCTGGATGGCATATGCCGTCAGCTTAAAAGGGAAGTCCGGTGAGAAACCGGCGCGGTCCCGCCACTGTAACGAGGAGCGCCTAGCGTATAGCCACTGTTTTTTGCGAGACGAAAAATGGGAAGGTAGCTGGGTGTGTTGATCCGTAAGCCAGGAGACCTGCCATGCGATCATTTACAATCGACCCACGAGGATGGGGCAGATGTGGAAGCAGTCTATGAAAGGGCACTTTGTGCCTGCTTATAGCTACATCTACGTTTGTCATGCACCTCCCGATTGAAATGGGGGTGCTTTTTTTGTGGAGGATTTCGTTCAACCCATCATATACATACAGAAAAGGGGATTTCAGGTGTTTAAGGCAAACAAATCACATACAGTAATGAAAGGACTAGCTTTCGGTATCATGACAGCTGCCATGCTTTTGGTTTCGGCATGCGGCTCCACTACGACAACACAAGCTCCAGCCAAAACAGAACAAACAGCTGCTCCAGCAGCAGAAGGCAAGCCAGTAACACTAACCAATAATGGTATCGAAATGACTTATCCAACAGCACCTGAGCGTGCCGTGACATTGAACCAGCACGTCACCGAAATCATGCTGACATTGGGCCTTGCTGATAAAATGGTCGGAACCGCTTACCTAGACGATGAAATCCTTCCAGAGTTAAAAGCAGATTACGACAAGATTCCGGTACTGTCTGATAAGTATCCAACCAAAGAAGTGTTGATGGCAGCGAACCCAGACTTCGTGTACGCCGGATGGAAAAGTGGATTCGGAGAAAAAGGTGTAGGATCGATGCAGGATTTGGAAAAGCTCGGCATCAAATCTTACCTGCAAGCGTCATCTAGCATGCCTGGCCCGACAATCGACGATGTGTTTGCAGACATTACGAATATTGGACGCATTTTCCGTGTGGAAGACAAAGCCAATGATTTGATCAATAAAATGAAGAGTGAAATGGACCAAACGCTTAGTAAAATTGGCAAGGTGGACGAGCCACTTAACGTGTTCGTGTACGACAACGGGGAAGATAAACCATTCACAGCAGCTAACAACTACATGACGTCCTTAATCAAGACTGCTGGCGGTAAGAACATTTTTGATGACATTCAAAAGGGTTGGGCAGAGGTTAGTTGGGAACAAGTAGTGAGTCGCAATCCAGACGTGATTATTATCGTAGACTACGGTGATAGAACCGTTGAGCAAAAACGTAATTTCCTTTTGTCCAAAAAAGAACTGGCGGATATCCCGGCGATTAAAAATCAACGACTAATGGTATTGCCATTGTCTGCGGCTTCTGAAGGCGTTCGAGCACCGATTGCGCTGAAAATTTTGGCGGAAGGACTCTACCCGGATAAATTCAAATAGAGTACGCCCCTTTTAAGGGAGGGAATAGCACTGCAACAGATCAAGTTACCTTATATCATCATTACTCTACTGGTCGGACTCTTCCTCTCCATTACGTTCGCAGTTACCTTGGGATCAGTGGAGATTAAGCCGACAACGGTATGGAAAATCGCCTTATCAAAAATTCCGATGTTGACCCAGTGGATTGAGGCGGATTGGTCCAAAGGGGAGCAAACGATTATTTGGGATATTCGCTTTCCGCGTGTACTTTTGGGGGCGATCGTCGGCGCAGGTCTGTCTGTCGTGGGAGTAGCGATCCAGTCGTTGGTTCGCAACTCCCTGGCTGACCCGTATGTGTTAGGAGTATCTTCAGGTGCTTCGGTTGGAGCTACCTCGGTGATTATATTCGGAGCATTCAGCATGTATGGGCAGTATGCGCTATCTTTTGGCGCTTTTACAGGCTCCCTTGTGTCAATCATTCTTATTTTTACGCTATCCCGTATTGGAGGACAAAACTCGACGGTACGCCTGCTTATGGCTGGAATTGCGATATCTGCGATCTTGTCGGCCATTACCAGTCTCCTTGTTTTTTCAGCGCCGAATGAGCATGGAATTGGGACGGTCCTGTTTTGGTTAAGTGGTAGTTTGGCAGGCGGGAAATGGGAGTACCTGACGATCCCTACATTGATTGTCGTCATCTGTCTCATCATTTTAATGGCCCAATACCGCTCGCTCAATGCGATGCTGATGGGCGAGGAGTCAGCTGGGACATTGGGGGTTAATACGGTACAATTCCGCAAGCTTCTCCTCGTGATCACCGCACTTCTCACGGGGGTGATCGTGTCCATCGCGGGATCAATCGGTTTTGTTGGATTAATGATGCCCCACATCGTCCGTGTGATGGTCGGATCAGATCACAGACGTGTTCTTCCTGTCAGCGCTTTATTTGGCGCGATATTTCTCATCTGGGTTGATGTAGTCGCCAGGCTCGCATTTGCACCGGAAGAGCTGCCGATTGGTATTTTGACAGCGCTGTGTGGAGGTCCATTCTTTATCTGGTTGATGTTGCGGAGTTCTTATTCCTTTGGAGGTAGCGGACGATGAATTTGTTGGTTGAGAATATATCGGTCGAGCTGGAAAAAAAGGGAATCCTTCGAAACGTCAGTCTAGAGGTACGCTCCGGAGAGTTTGTGGGGCTGATCGGGCCGAATGGCAGCGGGAAGTCCACGTTGCTAAAAAGCATTTATCGTGTATTGAAGCCACGTTCGGGATGGATCTCGCTTAATGGCGATGACGTGTATAAGTTAACCTCGCGTCAAAACGCTCAGCGAATGGCGGCAGTACGGCAGGAGACCTCTGTTGAATTCGATTTTTCGGTAACCGAAATCGTGAATATGGGACGTGCCCCGCATAAGCGACTATTTCAGTCCGATAACGCAGAAGACGTTCAAATTTGTGAAGAAGCACTACAGCGGGTAGGGATGCATACATACGCTGATCGCAGTTTTTTCAGTCTATCGGGTGGGGAGAAGCAGCGGGTGCTGATTGCCAGAGCTTTGGTGCAGCAAGCCCAGTTTCTTGTCCTTGATGAACCGACGAATCATTTGGATGTTCGATATCAGTTGCAGGTGATGGATCTGGTCAAAAATCTTGGGATTACGGTCTTGTCCTCGTTGCATGATCTCAATATCGCTGCAATGTACTGTGATCGGCTGTACGTAATCTGTGAAGGGGAAATCGTTACATCGGGGACGCCAGAGGAAGTCTTGACACCCAATCTGATACGGGATGTTTTCGGAGTAGAGACAGAAGTGACGACGCATCCTATTACAGGCAAAAAACATGTGTATTTCTACTCGGAAGCGATCCGTGTGAAGCCATCTATCCAGAAGGTAATGAGTGGGGCCAACTGATAGGGTCAAGTTGCTTATCTTTGATTTTCATACGAGGGGATGCCTAGTCGGCGTCCTTTTTTGTTAAGCGGACGGCTTATGGTTTTCAAATAAATTTTTTATCATACAAAAAATTGTTGAAGATGAATTTACAGAATAGTATGTTTAAAGAAAGGAATGAAAATGATGATGAGGTGATGGCCTTATGTCCAAAGTGGAACAACGATTAAAAGAGTTAGGGTTTGAGTTGCCGCCAGTTCCTCCAACCATGGCGAATTATGTGTCATGTGTACAGACTGGCAATGTCATTTATACATCTGGTGCGGGGTGCTACGTAAATGGGAGCCCGATGTATCTGGGCAGGTTGGGAGAGGATGTGACGATCGAGCAGGGCTATGAGGCTGCAAAGGTCACGGCTCTTAATCTGCTAGCAATTTTGAAAAGCGAGATTGGTGATTTGGATCGAATCACACGAATTGTTAAGCTGTTCGCACTCGTCAGCAGCGCCCCTGATTTCTACGAGCAGCCGCGGGTGATTAATGGAGCTTCTGATTTTCTCATCGAAATTTTTGGTGAAGTGGGCAAGCATGCGAGAGCAGCAGCTGGGACATCTGTTCTTCCGTTTAACAACCCAATCGAAATTGAGATGATTGTGGAAGTGAACGAGGGGTAAGATGAAAAACGTACATCCGATATTAGCAAGCTACATTCCGGTAGTAGAGGGACTGGCACGTACATTTGGCGAGCATTGTGAAGTGGTATTACATGATCTGACAGGCGATATTTCCTCATCGATCATTGCCATTTCCAACGGCCATGTCAGTGGCAGGCAGATCGGTTCACCGGTAACGAATCTGGCACTGCAAGCTTTACGTACGGCGAAGGTCAGTGAAGAAGCTTTTGACCTCAACTACCGCAACGATACCATCAAAGGTAAACAGATCAAATCGAGCTCCATTTACATCAAGGATGAACAAGGAGAAGTCATTGGCAGTCTGTGCATCAATCTTGATATCACTCATCTCGCAATGGCGCAATCATTCATCGAATCGATGATGGTGATCCAAGACAATCGTGAGGCAGAAAAAGCGGAAGAGAGCTTCGCTCCGACTGTCGGGACTTTAATGGAGCAAATGATAGAGGACTGCCTGAAACGGACAGGCAAACCAATCGCCCTGATGCAAAAAGAAGAGAAAATTCAATTTATCCACCAGTTGGATGAAATGGGTCTCTTTTTGATCAAAGGAGCCGTGCAATACGTCGCGGATTTGTTGGATATATCCAAATTCACGGTTTACAACTATCTCGATAAGAAAAATCCATAGAACAAGATGGGAGATGACCCGTATGACGGAAGTAACGAGAGAACAGGCGCGCAAATTTCATGACGGTGTTCACGTTCTAGATGGGCATTTTGATCTGCTGATGGATGTGGAGATTCAGCGTGGATACGGTCGAACCAAAATGATCGAGACGGAGTATTTGCCACGGTTCCAGAAGGGTGGCGTGCATTCCATCGTGGCAGCCGTGTTCGTAGAGGATGCGTTTGTACCAGAGATGAGTCTGCGAAAGGCGCTCAACCAGATCAGCGCTCTGCACGCAGAGGCGGTAGAGTCTCCCGAGCACATCGTCATCGCCAAAAATCTGGATGATTTGCAACGGGCAAGAGTAGAGCAAAAAGTATCGTTCATCCTGTCGTTGGAAGGGGCAGAGCCGCTACATAACGACTTGAGTCTCTTGCGTGTCTTTTATGAGCTCGGAGTACGGATGATGGGGCTGGTTTGGAGTCGGCGCAACTTCGTTGGAGATGGCAGCTTTTTTGCACCGGTGCGCGAAGGGAAAAAAGGGGGCATCACCGATTTCGGTGTTCGTCTCATCGAGGAAGCGGAAAAGCTGGGCATCGTCATCGATGTGAGCCATTTGAATGACGAAGGGTTCTGGGACGTGATGGAAATCGCTGAAAAGCCAGTGATTGCCTCTCATTCCAACAGCCGAACAGTCGTGCCGACGATGCGCAATTTGACAGATGAGCAGATCAAAGCGATTGCGGAAAAGGATGGGCTTGTCGGGCTGAATGCGTTTAGCATGTTCACAGCCACTAACAGCGCTGACGCAACTATCGAGAGACTGATTGATCATGTTGACTATATGAAAAAGCTTGTCGGTGCAAGGCACATCGGTATTGGCTTAGACCTGTGCGATGATTTGACGAAATATTTGCCCTTGGACAAGATTGCCAAAACCAAAGAAATGCCATTTGATGTAGTGAAAGGCCATGCGTCACTTCCGGAAATTACGCGTGAGCTGATGAAGCGCGGGTACGCGGATGCAGAGATCGAAGGAATCTTGGGTGGTAATTTCCTCAGAGTGTATCAGGAAGTCTGGAAGTAGATCAGATAACAGGAGGAATGACGGATGGCACAGACTGGGCACAAACAAGCTTCATTTGGCTATTATCAATCTGGCATCAAGGTAGCTGATATACGCTTTGAGGATGGGGAAGTTTGGCATCTGGGCACAGGTTGGGATACGGGTGGTGCGGCTGAAGGTCTGTTTGCACAACTGGCTGAAGGGGAAGCAGCCTACGAGTTGCCTCTCCTCACCCTGGCACAAAAGCTGCTCGAATGGGAGCAAATCGACTGGGAGAGCGAACAAGTCGTGTTTCCGGAAAGCGGAGGGCACTACCAACGCCACCTATCCATCGAAGGAACAGGTCCCGCAGGGCAAAAGCAAGCGTGGATATGGGCGGTGCGCGAAGCAGCGCAGCCGATTGACTTGATCATTTGTGAGAACGAAGTCATCGCTTTTGTGCTGACAGGTCGTGGCGATAGCGTTGTATTGGCTAAAACAGGGTGGGAGGATTTGACGCCGCTCACGATGTGGCAGGACCCTCAGTTGTCCGAAGTTAACTACGGTGTACATCATTTGGGTAGGCATGATGTAGAGATGAGAGATGGCATTCGTCTGGCGACCGAGATTTGGCTACCCGCAGGTTTGACGGAAGGACAGCGAGTTCCAACGATTTTCATGCGCACTCCCTATGGACGAATGGATGCCATTTTTCGCCGATTGCCCTTTGTAGCTCGCGGATATGCGCTGGTTGTTCAGGATACGCGCGGACGTGAAGATTCAGAGGGAGAGTGGATTCCGCTCGTTCACGAGCGAAATGATGGAGACGACAGCCTCAACTGGATCGCGAGTCAGGAGTGGTCGAATGGCAACATCGGGATGCTCGGCGGCTCCTATGTGGGCTATGTGCAGTGGGCTGCGGCCGCAAGCGGAAATCCACATCTGAAGGCGGTTTTCAGCTACGTGACAGTAGGGACACCTTACGTGGACATCCCACGCAAAGGGGGAACGATTCTTGGTGGTCTGTCATGGATTTTCATGATGGCGGAAAAGCGGCGAAATGTTGCGGCTCTCTCTCGGGATGACTGGAGTGAGGTCATCAAGGTGCGCCCGATCAAGGAAATCCCGCAAAAAGTGCTGGGGAAAGAAATCCCGTTTTGGACAAAGTGGATGGAACATCCGGACGGAGACGAGTTTTGGGCTATGTCAGACTGGAAACGGCATGCGGATCAGGTGAAGGTACCTGCACTTCTCGTATCAGGCTGGTATGACGACAACGGGATGGGTACGAGCGAATCGTGGGAGGTTGTCGCCCAAAATGTGCCAGGGCACGCCAGACTCATCTTGGGGCCGTGGTATCACAAGGCGAATACGACACGAGAAATCCATCATGTGCCCTTTGGAAACAACGCAATCCGCTACGATCTGGATGTGACACAGCTCCGCTGGTTTGACCGTTATTTAAAAGGAGTAGAAAATGGCGTCGATCAAGAGCAGCGTGTTGAGTACTACATGGTGGGAGAAAACGAATGGAAGACCTCGCAGACTTGGCCGCCAGAGGAGACGACGCTGACGAATCTGTATCTGAGCAGTGGGGGAAACGCCAATACGAGCAGCGGAGATGGAACACTGACCCTGTCTATCCCAGGTGAACAGGCGGTGGATACATATAGCTATGATCCGCTAGACGCAGCACCGTATCTGCTGGATTTGTCCGAGAATGAAAACAGCGTTCCGGAAAACTATCGTGATGTGGAAGAACGGGCAGATGTCCTTGTCTACACATCAGAGCAATTGGAAGAGGAAGTCGTCATCGCGGGAGAAATCTCAGCTATTATCTATGCATCCAGCTCAGCGCGTGATACAGATTGGCTGGTCCGGCTGTGTGATGTAGATGAGGAAGGCAATTCGATTCGTCTATCGGACGGGATTATTTGCGCACGCTACCGCCACTCATTCGAGGAGCCCGAGCTACTTGTTCCTGGGCAAATCGAATGCTATGAGATTCGCATGACCAAGATCGCCAATGTCTTCCGAAAAGGTCACCGCATACGCGTCTCGGTTACTTCTGGCGCCGAGAACTTCTCATTTCCCAATCCGAATACAGGCAACGATCTGGCAACGGAAACCGAGACTGTCATCGCCTCGCAACGTGTCTATCATGACAGCCAGTATCCGAGTCATATCAAGCTCCCTCTCTTGCGTTCTGGGGGAAGCAAGCAATCTTCAGGAGGTATCTAAAGCATTATGACTATTTACAGTTGCAGAATATGCAAGTTCCGTTACGACGAGTGGCTAGGTGATACGAAAAATGGCGTCCCGCCCGGGGTGCCTTTTCCTCATTTAGCAGGTTCTGTGTGTACCGAATGCGGGATGGACGAGGAAGGTCGGCACTTGCCGCTTCCTGAAACCAAGTACACAAACGTAGAAGCTACGTATTACGATCAATTTGCCGGGAAAGCCAGCATCGCTTTTTATCGAAACTGGTTGCTGGGGGAAGCCGAGCAATCACCAGTATCCGTGCTGGAGCTGGGTGTTGGAACAGGGAGAATTGCCATTGAACTGGCACGGAATGACTTGTCAGTCTGCGGGATAGATTGGAGCCCGGATATGCTGGAGATGGCCTCCAAAAAGAAACGGCGCATGTTAAAAGGGAAAGAAGAACTGCTAGAGCTGGTAGAACAAAATATGTGGGAGCTGGAGCTTGATCGGCAATTTACGCATGTACTTCTTCCAGAAGGGATTTTTCAGCAGGCTACCTGTAGAGACAAGCAACGTCAATTGCTTTCGGTCATCCATGATTACATAACGGAGGACGGAACCTTGGCAATTGACTTACACCTGCCGCCAGTAAAAAATCAATGGACAACGATGCAACGCAAATTCGTTTTCCCGGACCGTATGGTATATCAAAAGGTAGAGGGTGAAACCTCGCTCTTGGATCAAAAGTTCCGCTACACGCTTACTTATGAGACTTTTCTTGATCAGATTGAGCAGCCGAGGTATCGTGTAGAGCGCGAGATGGCACTGCTTTTGCCTACAGAGCTTGAGCTGTTATTGGAAGGATCAGGCTTTCACGTCACTTATAGCAAAGAGAATGTATTCCACAAGCAAGACTTCGAGTCGATTCAAGCGGACGAGGGTTATGATATGGATCGTTGGCAGCATGGAGGGTATCCATTCGCTGAACCTGTCGGGACACCGGGTGGAGCTACTCGCTGGACGATTTTGGCGAAAAAAATATCTTCCTCCACTTTGTAACAAAACGTCTGCTGCTGCATCTAACCAGTATGAATGCGAGTGAAGGAGGTCGCGCCCTTGGAAAAATTGCAGCCAACGACAGATGCTGCGTTTGAACAAATCATGAGGGAATATGGGACCCGCGTGCTTCGACTCGTCGCTTTTCTGGTCAAAGATCGTAGCTTGGCAGAGGATATTACCCAAGATGTATTCGTTAAGGTGTATCGGCATCTTCCCCGCTTTCGGCAGGAGAGCAGTGTGCACACGTGGTTGTATCGAATCGCGGTTAATGAGTGCAAAGGTTATTTGCGTTCTTGGTCGTTTCGCCATATCCTTCCCCGCTCGTGGATTAGACAGGATGGGGAGCTTTCTACAGAAAGTCTTGTGCTCGATCAAGCCGAGAGGGACCAGCTCGTAGCAGAAGTGTTGCAGCTTCCTCCGCTCTATCGCCAAGTGATTGCCCTTCATTACTATGCGGATTTATCCATCGGAGAGGTGGCTGAGGTGCTAGGAGTAACGGAAGGAACAGTCAGAACTCGGTTGCATAGGGCCAGACAGCATCTTCGGCAGAGTATGGGAGAGGGGAGGGACTGGGAATGGACGAAAACCGATGGCTCACGGACTTAAAGGAACGGGCAGATCAGACCATTTTTCGTGATGTACAGTTCACTGCATCGATGGAAGAACGAGTGCGGCAGAGGGTGAGGCCTGGGACTGGGTGGATGACTGGCTGGAGGAAGCTAGCCTTGCCGGGCGTTGTGCTGACTATGGGCTTGCTATTGTGGTTCGGGCTCCCCATTCAGGAGGAGAGACAATCTGCACAGCATGAGGGGAGACCTTCACAACAAGAGACACAAGTACCCTCCTTGTTGCCAGGGGGCCAAATCGTCGAAGCGGATTTGTGGAAGTTGTCGCCTTCTTTGTCTTCCACTTACGACAATCAGTCCTTTTCTTATTTGGGAGAAAAGCCTGTCCGCATCATGACAGATCAGGACGGTTTCTACGAAGGGCAGACGCAGCGCGTGATATGGCTGTTGAATGGGGACTATGCACAAAAAGTAGAGATCACTGCTTACAACACCGATGGGACCCGTCTGTCATTGGACAGCTACGAGGTTATGGACCCGTTATACGATGCAGATGGTCATTTTCCATCAGGGATCGTGTTGCCTGAACCGGGAAAATGGAAGCTGGAAGTAAGATCGGGAGGCAAACATCTCGGACAAGTTTTTGTCGAGGTGAAAAAAGGGATAGCACCTGCGAACCGTCAACTGGTTGAGCCTATCATTCAGCAGTATTTGGAGACGGAAAGTGATGAGCTGGTGTGGCTGGGAAAACATCGCGAGATTAACGTCGAGCTCCTCGGAGTGGAAGCGCCAGATGCTGCGAAGCGAACCGTATACGCTTGGGTAAAAATAGCGGGTAGCAATTCTTCCGCGCTCAGTGCACCGATGGTCTTTCAAATCGTCTACAATGGAAAAGATTATCGGGTAACCGACTTCGAAATGCCCGAGGACGGCAGCAACTACCAGAGCAGCTTGCAAAAACTATTTCCACCTAAAGTGCTGGAACTAGTTCACAATCGATCAAAAACAAAGTAAGAATGACAAAACGGACCTTTGCCGAAAAGAAGGCCCGTTTTTTGCTTTTCATGTCTATCCGTATATTTGAGCACCTATCGCCCAGTACGTCCCAGCACGGCGTGGCAGGCTTTCAGCATTCGCAACCATCACTGGCGGATGGGAAACCTGTGTGAAGCCGTGTTGCTCCAAATAAGTGTGAAACGCTGATTGCTCATCCGGTACGTCTATCCGCACACGTCCGGTATGATGTTGTGTCAGCTTGTACAGAATGTGTTCAGCCATGCTGGCATTTTCTGCGACAATCGGCCCCGCGATAAGATTGACCGGGCCTTGAACGGCGAAGCCATATCCGATAATCTTGCCGGAGCGATTTTTAGCTACCAGACAGGTAGTAGCTTGTCTCATGCGTGTCTCGAGAAAATGAGTGCGTCTGCTACCCAGTGCTGCTTTATCCAATTCAACCACGCTCGAGAGATCGTCCAACTCCATTGGTACAATTTTAAACTCATCATTGGCTTCGTTTTCCAGTGATGCTTCAGGCACAAAGCGGTCAGCTATAAACTTTCGAATACGGTCCACTGTCTGGAACCCGAGGTTTTTGTACATTAGCTCTCCTTCTGGAGTCGCAATAAGCATAATCGTTGTATCGGTAGAAACAGAAGTCATGCACGCCTGCATGAGTTGGCGACCAAATCCTTTGCCTTGTGACGAGGGATGGACGATCACCATACCAATGCTGGCAAGCTCGTCATCGTACGGGATGATAGCCGCACTTGAAAGTAGGGTGCCACTCGCATCTTTGTGACCGAATACGGTACCGATAGACAGAATTGTGCGAATTTCCGATTCGTCGTAATCCCAGCCCACGGAATCAGATAAGGCAATGAGTCCGGGAATATCCGATACCGTCAAGCAATGCAAGCAAGAGTCAACGCTGTTCACTTTGATCATTCTCCGTTTCTCTCTTTGTGTTCATGGCGGTAAAGCCTAATAGATTAGTTAATGCTTTCGCCGTTTTTATACGAGTAGCTGCAAGGCGCGTTTCGGCTCCATGCTCATACAAAGGATCGCTCCACGCGAACCCGTCATGATGAAATCGTGGGATGACATGCATATGAAAATGAGTCAGCTCGTTGAAAGCACCGCCGTTTTGACAAATGGTAACTCCAACCACCCCATGCTATTTACCACTTTAGCACAGGAAAAGTTTGGATACGAGAAAAAGGAGGCAAATGCCTGATTCTCTTTGGTTGCTCTTTATATCATCGGTTTGTTATAATTACTGTTAGTGTATTTTTTGCGAGGCGCAATCTGAACGTTTGAATGGATTCGCGTGGGAGGGAACGAACAACACATGGATCGTCGTGAAAGACAAAAAAGGATACGAAATTTTTCCATCATCGCCCACATTGACCATGGAAAGTCAACGCTGGCAGACCGCATTTTGGAGCTGACCGGTGCTTTGACTGCACGTGAGATGGAAGCCCAGTTTCTTGACACGATGGAGCTGGAAAAAGAGCGCGGGATTACGATTAAGCTGAATGCCGTGCGTTTGAACTATAAAGCAGATGACGGTGAGGAATACATTCTCCACCTGATTGACACTCCTGGACACGTCGACTTTACGTATGAAGTATCCCGCAGTTTGGCTGCCTGTGAAGGGGCTATCCTGGTCGTGGATGCGGCACAAGGGATCGAGGCCCAGACTTTGGCTAACGTGTATTTAGCGTTGGACAGCAACCTGGAGATCATTCCAGTTGTGAACAAGATCGACCTGCCGAGTGCAGAGCCTGAGCGCGTGAAGCAAGAGGTTGAGGACGTGATCGGTCTGGATGCCAGCGATGCGGTTCTGACTTCTGCCAAAGCGGGTATCGGGATTAAAGAAGTACTGGAAGCCGTTGTGCAAAAAGTACCTGCTCCAGAGGGAGACCCGGATGCACCTCTCCAAGCTTTGATTTTCGACTCCTATTTTGATGCGTATCGTGGCGTTATTGCCTCCATCCGTGTCATCAACGGAACCTTGAAAAAGGGTATGAAGATCAAGATGATGGCGACTGGCAAGTCGTTTGAGGTAACCGAAATTGGTACATCTACTCCACGCCAAACGCAAGTAGAAGAATTGACGGTTGGAGATGTAGGCTACGTAGCTGCTTCCATTAAAACAGTGGGAGATACCAGTGTGGGGGATACCATTACAGATGCGAGTCGCCCTGCTTCTGAACCGCTACCTGGTTACCGCAAGATCAACCCGATGGTTTTCTGCGGTTTGTACCCAATCGAAACAAACGAGTACAACGATCTGCGCGATGCATTGGAAAAGCTCCAGCTAAACGATGCGTCTCTGCAGTTTGAACCGGAGACTTCCCAAGCACTTGGCTTTGGTTTCCGTTGCGGTTTCTTGGGACTTCTGCACATGGAGATCATCCAGGAGCGGATCGAACGGGAATTCAACATTAATTTGATTACCACAGCGCCGAGCGTTATTTACCGCATTACCAAAACGAACGGCGAAGTATTCGAAATCGACAACCCGTCCAAAATGCCGGAAGCGCAAAAGATCGAAATGGTCGAGGAGCCTTACGTTACGGCGACAGTCATGGTGCCGAAAGAATACGTCGGTGATGTTATGCAGTTGTGCCAAGGTAAACGCGGTGAGTTTCTTGACATGCAGTATATGGGTGAGACCCGTGTGCAGCTGAAGTACGACATGCCTTTGTCGGAGATCGTTTACGATTTCTTTGACATGCTGAAGTCGGGGACAAAAGGCTATGCATCCTTTGACTACGAGCTAGCTGGGTACAAGGCTTCCAAGTTGGTGAAAATGGATATTCTCCTCAACAGCGAAGTGGTGGATGCTCTGTCGTTTATCGTACACAAAGACACGGCTTATCCTCGTGGAAAAGTCATCTGCGAAAAACTGAAAGAACTGATTCCACGTCAGCAATTCGAGGTACCGATTCAAGCGACCATCGGACAAAAGGTTGTCGCTCGTGAAACGATCAGTGCGTTGCGTAAAAACGTTCTTGCTAAATGTTACGGTGGGGACATCTCGCGTAAGCGCAAGTTGCTCGAAAAGCAAAAAGAAGGAAAGAAGCGCATGAAGTCTGTCGGTTCCGTAGAGGTACCACAAGAGGCGTTTATGGCTGTATTGCGCATGGATGATAAGAAGTAGCAGCTCTCCCCCCACCAAAAAGCCACCAATGGGCGAAATGGTGGGGGATTTATTTTTTTTTCATACATAAGTTACTCGAAGGTTAACGGCATGAAATGGGATATAAAATGCGACGACGTAGGCAGAATTTTCAAATCTGCTTCTGTCGTCTTTCTTTTTGGCATATTCCGTTCTGGTGACATGAAAACTCGACCTTGGGGAGGATCGAGTGATCACCAAGGATGTGGTGGATGTGGATGATTGGTTACAGGTGGTATCGCTGGTGGATGTGGATTGATTGGGGGCAGTGGTACAGGAGTTGGGGGATGAGGGACTTCATTCGATGGCGGGAATTCTGGATTCGGTAAGTTACAATCTGGTGGACAGTTAGAACTAAGTTGGGAATCATTATTGGTTGGTGACAATCAGAACTACCTGACAATCGGGATTAAAAAGTGGCTGTAAAGACATATTTGGACAACTCCTTTCGACCTAATGTTACTCATTTTTTAAAAATATTTCAATCTTCAATTAAGGAGTTGATGTGAAGTGAAATGTCAGCATTATTGTGACGAATTGCTGCGTTACAAAAAAATAAGCCGCCCATAATGGACGGCATAGCGTTTGGTGTTGCCCCTGAGTTTCTTATGTTAACCCGTGCTTCCAATTACACTAACTCTCCACAAGCCACCAGGGACAACAAGGTAATCAATGCGCTCATAAGCACCATTCCTTTCTTTGGTAAAAGAGAGAAGATGTTTGCAATTGAAGCTCCGAGCAAACCTGAATAAAAGTTTGCGAGGAACCAGTTGCTTTGCATTAGAGCCGCAAGGCAGGAGAGTGCTGGAATCGAACCAACGCCGGTGGCAACCTTGTACTAGTTAAATAATAAAACAGTTTCAAATAATTTGCAAGAAAGGGTGAACCTCCAATGCACGACATCGAACTTGATATATCATTCGGCAAGCATCGTGCGGACACGAATTGGAAGCCGGAATACCTGACGTGGGTAGAGTTCGTTGACCGTCTGCGAAAGGTGCGCCGGACGTCTGAGACGATGGCTCAGTACAACAAGATGCACAACATTGACCGTGGCAAGATTAAAGACGGGCCTGCTTTTGTGGGCGGGCTTGTCCGGGGCTGTCGTCGGAAAAAAGAGAACGTCGACACTCGCAGCCTGATACATTGGACGTCGATCATGCCAACGAGGACTTTCTGTTCACTATGGAGCTCGTGCTTGGTGGTTCAGCTTATGTTGTCTACTCCACACACAGCCACCGACCCAAAAAGCCAAAGTACCGTTTGATCGTGCAATGAGCCCGGACGAATACGCTGCCGTGAGTCGCAAGCTGGCAGAGCAAATTGGCTTAGCAGACTTCGACAAGACGACATTTGATGTCCACCGTTTGATGTATCTACCGTCGTGTTCCATAGATGCTGAACCAGTATTAGAAGTTTACGAGGGCGATCCTGTTAATGTAGATGCCGTGCTGGCTCAATACGACGATTGTGTGATCACCACTCTGTGAAGATGATAAGGCACAGGGACAGACGGCAAAGCGGATGGAAGACCCGCGATCAAAGCAAGGCGTTATAGGGGCATTTTGCCGATGCTATTCGATCAGCGAGGCGATAGCAACCTTTCTGCCAGACGCATACGAACCAGCGGATGACAGCTTGTCTCGCTTTACCTTTGTTGGCTCCAGAGTTATAGTGGGCTGGTCGTATATGGCGAAGATACCTTTGCCATATACGACCAGCCCACCATGAAAGTGACCCGTGTAGTGGTCGAGAGATAAACGCTTTTGACCTTGTAAGGCTACACAAGTTCGGCAAGCTGGATGACAAGGCCAGTGAAAAAACCAATGTGAGTAAGCTTCCGAGTTTTACAGCTATGACCGCATTTGCCACACAGGATACGCAAGTGAAACGTGAGGGCTTGGCGGAGCTATCGGACGATTTTGCTGGAACAGAGGCAGAACGACAAGGAGCCGGAGGTTGATTGGATAGGAAAGCTGAAAACTCATGAGAAGACCGGACTTCTGTTGCCAACGGCCAAGAAAGCGGAGACATCATCCTGAGCCATGGCCCATTTAAAGGCGTGCTGGCATACTACGCTTTCGGTAATACGGAGGTCATCCGAAAGGTATTACCCTGGCGAGGACGGGAACGGCCATATGAAGACTATGAGCCATGGCTTGGTGCCGATGACCGTAGGCTTGAACACTGATTCGGCAAAACGTATGAAATCAAGTCAGGTACAACATTGAAAAATGCTTTTACGGAGGTGGCGCATATCAACCGTTTTCATCCGATTATCGAATATTTGGAGGCGTAGAAGTGGGACGGAGTATCGCGTCTTGACCGGATTTTTGTGGAGTACCTCGGGTCTGCTGATACGCCGTATGTGCGCGAAGTGACCCGCAAAATGATGATTGCAGCCGTTAAGCGCTTGTATGAACCTGGGTGCAAATTCGATTTTATGCTGGTTTTGGTTGGCCCCCAAGGATTCGGTAAAGCACGATCATTCAAATCCTGGCGCTGCGCTGGTTCAGTGACTCATTGAAAACCTTTGACACCAAAGAGGCAGGAGAGCATCTACAGTCGGCATGGGTGTTTGAGTTCGGGGAATTGGCCGGAATGTACAAAACAGAGGTAGACGAGATCAAGCAGTTCATTACCAAGCGCAGCGATAAATACCGGGTTGCCTATGATCGTGTTATTGCGGATTTCCCGCGAAAGTGCGTGTTTTTCGGAACGACAAATAACTGGAACTTCTTGAAGGACCCGACCGGGAATAGACGCTTCTGGCCCGTTAACGTGGAGCCGGACAAGCGGACAAAAAGCGTCTTCGCCGATTTGACTGAGTATGAAATTGGCCAGATATGGGCGGAGGCTTTACAGGCATACAAATCTGGTGAGGAGCTTGTCCTATCACCGGAGTTGACCGCGAGGCTGGACGCATTCAAGGGCTTCACTTGGAGGATGACCCGCGTGTAGAACGGCGCATTTCGCAGCTTATGATTTGCGAGAAACCGCAGGCATCCTGAAATAATGAAGTAGGTTTTCTATAACCAGATTAAAGAAAGATAAATATTTATCAAGCAGTCTTTGTCAACAGCCCCCAATCATTAGTTTTTGTCTTTTCTTGTAGGAAAATAGTGCTATAATATGTAAAACTGTGTATTTACACCAGATTGGAGGCTGTGCCAGTTGACCAAAGAATCTACTCCAAATGATGTAACATTAGCGGAACCGATTGAACAAGAAGTTGAAGCGCACAGTGAAGACAACAAGGTAAGTGAACAGGAGAAGAAAAAGTTTGAAAAACGAGAAAAAGAAAGGAAACACCTTGTTTCGAAACTGGCACAAGGTAATATGGATCATCTTCTTACGCGGGTTGCTTCCGTATTAAACCATTACCAGGAAACTCGGAATTCAGATATCACTTTACAAACTCGGTACTGGGAAGTATTCCAGAGTGATATATACAACGGGTCAGTAATTGATCCAAAAGATATGTATAAGCTTGAGAGGCTCACATCAATTGCAAGAGCCCGAGCAAAAATCCAAAACGAATTCAAAATGTTCTTAGCTGACGAAGAAGTTCAAGTATCTCGTCGCAGTAGACAAGAAACAGAAAAAGAAATGCAATTAGCAACAAAACCGGAAATTCCGCTTATTTCAATGTACTGTGATGAAAGTGGAAAAACAGGCAATTTTGCTATTGTCGGAAGTCTTTGGGTTATCAATAAGGCAAGGCAAACACAAGTAAGGGACCATTTCTCAAAATGGAAAACCGAGAAAGGTCTTTCTGCAAAAGATGAATTTCATTTTACAGAAATGAAAAAGCATCAATTAGACTTGTATAAGGAGTTCTTCGATGAGGTGATAAAGAACTCTGACGCACTAGGCTTTAAAGCTGTTGTTGTAGATAAAACGAAAATAAAAAGACCGATTGATGAGATAATAATGGACTTGCATTACCAAGTTGTCCATCAAGGCATTGAACATGAAGTAAGTAATGGCCGTCTTGCTTTGCCGCGAATCGTAAACTTCTTCAAGGATGAAGAAGATGGTCAAGAAGCATTATATGAAACAAAACTAAAGCAACATTTGCATTCCCAGTTTCGATTGGCATTCGATGATCAGCTAACCCTTGACCTCTTTAACTCGGTTCCCTCATTCCAAAACGTATACATCCAGATGGCAGACCTGTACACTGGATGTATTTCACGGGTACTAAACCATCCAAAGCAAGGTGAGGGAAATCATAAAGACCACTTTGCAGAATACGTTTTAGAGTTATTGCGGCTGGATTTGGGAGCTAAGAATGATCAATCTCAAGACTTCGCAATGGTACATTTCTTCGAATAAATTGTATGATTCAGACCTGGCTTACGACAAGCCAGGTTTTTTTATTTGCACGTTGCTACTTCCTATAAAAACAGGAACAAATGTTCTGGTTTCAGAGGCGAACGAAGTGGTTTGGGAGATACAACGTGCTATAACATAACAGAAAAACATCCAAATCATTTACCTGGGTAGCCAGGGCCAAACAACGAAACAACTCTTGCTTACACTGGGGATTTTAGAGGATCGGCTGAAAGCTTATTGTTTAACCCGGAGAGCGCCAAGGGTTTTTGCCATCGAAAACATCATTGCTGTTGAACTGGTGGTGACCGAAGCGGGCTGTCTGATATCGAGCGAAAAATCTTGCGTGTAATCGCCAATTATTCGGCTGGTCGGCGCAGGACTCCAACTGTGGATGAATTGTGCATCCAAGACGGGACGGAATCGTGGAGGGATTATGACTGTGTTGGAGGTTCTAGCTAAAGAGGATTACATTGAAGGGCAGCGTTCTGAACCTGACACCATGGCCGTTCTTGAAGCATGGGAGAGAAAGGAGCCGGGTAGATGGCAAACAAGTCCGCTGTCAATGAGGTTTGTATTGCCGGAACAACGGGAATTGTATCTACAGATGAAAGAGGATGAGAAACTGATCTCTGTGCCAGATATAGAGCAGGATGAGTTGGAATCCTTTCATTATATTATCCGGGATTCCGCTCGAGAGGATTACGCAATTACAGTAACAGGGTGGGGCCTGTAAAAAGCGGGATCGGAAACACCTGTAGCATGTGGGTAGTAGTGGAATGGAGTGATCAGCAAGGCGGGCGGATTAAACTAGTAAATGATGAAGATAGCAAGTGGATTCTATTGATGGAATTACAAAAGTAAATGCATGAAGTAATTGAAAAAATCAGAATTTTATAATCATTTAATAGTGGTCGAAATTTGAATAAGACGCCTTATTAAATTACCAAACAAGCCACCCAATAGAATGAGAAAGAACTTATAATAGTTAAAAGTATCTATATTTACTATAACATTACAATTAAAAAGACTGATACATTCAATAGGGGGATAATGTGACCAATCAGAAAATAAAAAATGTAAACCAAGAAACCTTTAGAGAGTTAATCTCAAAGTACAGTGAAATGTACGACAGAAATCAGGAAGAATTTTGGGTTATGCGCGCACATTACATATATAAGAAAGAAACCAATTTTGAACTCGATATTTCATTTTTAATGAGTGGATTGTTGACCACAGTAAGTAATCTGGCAGGCTGGTTTGTTACTGCTACTATATTGGCATTTGGATGGTCTGTTAATGTTTCAAAAGACTATAAGATGATAAATGAAGCTTATAAACTTATAATGGACAACTCAGTAAGGATTGCTTTTTCTATTCTGATAATGGTAGGGATACTAACACTAATTGGATGGGGACTCTATAAGCGTGCCCCTCAAAGGAAATATGAAAAAGAAATTGGCCCCCATCTAGTAGCTTTTGACCAAGTGCTTGAGTTAAAAAAAGTACAGAAGAAAAACACGGAAGAGGTAGTAAAAAAAGATGAGCAAATTAGTCATGAAACAACATTAACTAGTGAACATAGTAAAGGCGCCAGTTAAGTGTGCCGGAGCTCGTTGCAAGTTGACGATTTGTTGACGAACTGTTGACCAAACTCGTCAACTTGCATACTGCTCGATATGGTTTCGATGTGGGTAGAGCGGAAACACCATGAGTACCGGAGCTGGTTCGGGCGGTTCGGGGGCAAGATACACTCTCAACAGTCACCTGTTGGTTTTTTATACCGTGTCCTTGTGACTGTTCGAGGCCGGTAGGAAGAGTGCGTCTACAATGTGCATCATTTAAAAACTGAATGTTAGGTAAGGCTTACGATTTTCTATACAGTGCAAAGCAGCAGGCGAACGGGCGTGCATAAACTGAACAGAGGGATTATAGCAGCAAACAACCCGCCTCATTTTTCTGGGCGGGTTGTTTTTATTCCTTCATTAATCTATCTATCTATATATATATATATATAGTATAGCTGAAAATATCTGTCCACCCTACAGCCACCGTTTCTGGTGGATAGATGACGGATTGACTCGATATGCAAAAATACACTATGATGTTGAAGCCTTCACAAATTCTTGTCACATCAACGTTTACAGAATACGCTTCGATTTGATACGATGCATTATGATGCGTTGGGTCAACAAGAAGCATTTATGGCTGTATTGCGCATGAATGATAAGAAGTAGCAGCTCCCCCCACCGTACTGCCACCACATTGGCAAAATGGTGGGGGATTTTTTTACCGTCATACCTAAGTCACTCAAAGGTTAACGGTATGAATTGGGATGTAGAATGCGACGATACAGGTAGAATTTTCAAATTTGCTTCTGTCGTCTTTCTTTTTGGTGGATGAGGGACGCAAGTAATAGCAAGGGGTACCGCCAATAATATGGAGGTACCCCTAAGTGGGTTCTATTTGACAAGTTCGTTCTGCGCTTGATAACTTTCGATTACATTTTGATAGCCGGGAAGGTGGGCAGCCAGTAAAGCACCAAAACCTTCGACGTCGTTGCGCCAATCCCGTTGTAGCTCGCACGCTACACTAAACCAGTTCATAAGCTGCGCGCCTGCATGTGCCATGCGCATTAACGAGGCTTCCGCTACCTGTTTGCTGAAAGTGCCAGAAGCGTCGGTGACGACAAATGCTTCATATCCTGCATGAAGAGCGGAAAGTGCGGGGAAGCTTACGCAGACATCGGTAACCACACCAGCAATGATAAGTTGCTTCTTGCCAGTTGCCTGGATCGCTTTTACAAAATCCTCATTATCCCACGCATTGATCTGTCCTGGACGAGCAATCTTAGGCGCGTCTGGAAAGAGTTCGACGAGTTCCCTGATCAATGGACCGTTTGGACCACTCTCGAAGCTCGTGGTAAGAATGACAGGCAAATTGAAAAATTTCGCGGTCTTTGCTAAAGCCAGAACATTGTTCTTGAATTCATCAACCCCGTAATCACGCACAAGTCCAGAGATAAGGCCGGTTTGATGATCAATCAGAAGAACAGCAGCATCATTTTTAGAAATACGGGAATAGAGATCAGTCATTTAAGAATCCTCCTCAAAAACAAGTAACAACTCTAACATGTCTATTCGAAATGAAAAGTTTCATTCACGAATTTGAACAAACTGCTTAAAACGATAGATTTTGTTTTATTCCTGCGCTTCCCTATCATGTTTGACTCGATATAGAAAAATACACTATGATAATCAAGCTGTTACAAATGCTTGCTGTATCAATGTTTGCAGTCGATTCTCTCATTTACTGTGTTACAATAAAATAACGAGGTCGATCAAAGGCGTATATGGCTGTTTTACGCATGGATGATAAGAAGTAGGCCTGACCTTCTGTCAGGTCTTTTCTATTAAAGAGGTTGTCAAAAAGTCTTCTTTAGAACAACTCAATTTTATAAGGAGGGAAAGGGACATGATGCCACAATCGGTTTACATTCACATTCCCTTTTGTACGAATAAATGTTACTACTGTGACTTCAACTCATTTGTGACGAACAATCCGCAGCTCATTTGGGATTACTTAGACGCATTGAAAAGCGAAATGGAGATCACCTTCAGCCAGCAGCCGATCGAGCAGGTGAAAACGATTTTTGTCGGCGGAGGGACGCCTACGTTTCTCGATCATGCCCAAATGCGCGCGTTTTTGGAAATAGTACAAAAGCAATTGGGCAAGTACTGGGCGGATGATATCGAGTTCTCGATGGAAGCCAATCCGGGAACAACAGACGTGGAAAAGCTGCGGATCATGCGTGAGCTGGGTGTCAATCGTCTGAGCTTTGGTGTGCAGTCCTTTGACGACGCGCTCTTAAAACGACTGGGACGAATCCACGACCAGGAAGCCGTGTACCGCAGTATCGATAATGCGAAAAAAGTAGGCTTCGACAACTTCAGCATCGACCTGATGTTTGGATTGCCGGATCAGACACTGGACATTTTCCGCCAGACGTTGGACAAGGCGTTTGGGCTAGGCACCACCCATTTCTCGGCATATAGTCTCAAGGTGGAGGAAAACACGTTGTTCCACACACTCTACCAGAAGGATCAGCTGCCACTGCCATCTGAAGAGACAGAGCTTGAGATGTACATGGTATTAATAGAAGAGATGGAGCGTCATGGATACGAGCAGTATGAAATCAGCAATTTTGCAAAACCGGGCTTCGAGAGCAAACATAATAAAACCTATTGGCTCAATCGTGAATACTATGGATTGGGTGCAGGTGCCCATGGCTATGTGTGCGGCCATCGACACGTAAATGCTGGCCCGCTTGCGATTTACATGCAGAAGTGCAAGGAAGGGCTACCGCGTGTAGAACAATTCGAGGTACCGCGCGTGGATGCCATGGAGGAACAGATGATTTTGGGGCTGAGGTTGAGAGAAGGAGTTGACCTTTCCGCGTTTGCATCCCGTTTTGGCGCAACGGTTCATGATGTTTTTGGGACAATAATAGAAGAAGAGGTAGCCAAAGGAATGCTGGAAGAACAGGAAGGGTTTTTGAAGCTGTCGAAACAGGGGCTTCCGCTCGGAAATGAGGTATTTGCGCGCTTTCTCCGTTAAGGATAAAGCAAAACTCGCGAAAAATGAGATTTTTTGTCTCTGGAACTAGCTCAAGTTCGTTGACAAATCCTTCTACTATTGATACCTTAGTATATAGATTTAGCACTCGATAAGCATGAGTGCTAACAATCCAACAGGAGGCGAGCGACATCCATGTTATCAGACCGTCAACAAATGATTTTAAACGCGATTGTCGATAATTACATTCATTCTGCCGAACCTGTTGGCTCCCGAACCATTTCCAAACGGGAGGACATCGGATTCTCTTCGGCAACGATACGCAACGAGATGTCTGACTTGGAAGAGCTGGGGTACTTAGAACAGCCACACACATCGGCGGGACGTGTTCCTTCTACAAAAGGATATCGCTTCTACGTTGATAACTTGATTCAGCCTCATCTTTTGGAGGATACTGAGTTGGGTAAACTAAAACAGTTGTTTGCCGAGCGTATTCTCCACGCAGAACAAGTGGTAGAGTACACTGCCCAAATTCTCTCTCAGTTGACAAACTACACGGCGATTGTCTTGGGTCCAGAGATTTTTGAGCATCGGTTAAAACATATTCAAATCGTTCCTCTCAGTGCTGCACAGGCTGTCGCGATTGTGGTGACGCATACCGGACGAGTGGAGAACAAGCTGATCGATCTTCCAGAAGGCATTGGTGCCGGGGAAATCGAGAGACTCGTCAATCTGTTGAATGCAAAGCTGTCCGACGTGCCACTATGGCAGCTTCGGCAACGTCTTTATCAGGAGATTTCCGGTGAAATGCAGCGTCATACGGAGCAGTATGAAGAAATTCTTCAGTTCCTCAACAACTCGCTGACACAAGAAGAAGAACGAGTATACTTACGCGGTGCGACCAAGATCATGAACCAGCCGGAATTCCGAGACGTGGATAAAGTCAAGGATATTCTCGAGCTATTAGAGCAGCACGATCAATTGATGAATGTGATCGGCATGCAGGGTGATGGTCTCACGGTACGCATCGGACAGGAAAACCAGCTAGACGCGATTAAGCAATGCAGTATTATTACCACTTCTTATTCGCTTGGAGGCAAGCCAGTAGGAATGGTGGGGATACTTGGGCCGACACGAATGGAATACGGCAAGGTCATTACTGTGCTCAACCATTTGGCGGAAGGCCTATCGCGCATGCTGACTTCGCAGTTTGAGAAATAAATGGAGTGAATGGCTAAACAGTCTTTTGACTGGGGAAAGCCGCCAGGAGGTAGTGACGTTGAGCGAGGAAAAAGTAACGCAAGACCCGACTCTCGAGGAAGAACAAGTAGCAAAGGATGCAGACCAAACAGAAACATCCGAGATGAACTGGGAGCAAGAGGCTGCTCACTGGCAGGCTCAGGCTGAGGATCACCAAAACCGCATGCTGCGTGCCATGGCCGATATGGATAACCTCCGCCGCCGTGTTCGCAAAGAGCAGGAAGATCTGGCTAAATACGCTTCTCTTAAAATCGTGGAAGAGCTTCTGCCAGTTCTCGATAACTTCGAGCGAGCACTTGCCGCTGACAAGGAATCCATGACAGTAGACTCCCTCTTGGAGGGTGTAAACATGGTATATCGTCAGATGGTCCAAGTTTTCGATAAAGAAGGCTTGGCTGCAATCGAGGCAAAAGGAAAACCATTTGACCCTCACATCCACCAGGCGGTTATGCAAACACAAGACCCTGAGTTTGATTCAGGTGTCGTTGTAAACGAGCTGCAAAAAGGATATATGTTCAAAGACCGCGTCGTTCGTCCGGCGATGGTTCAAGTAAACGAGTAAACCCAAATTACTTAAAATCACTAGATGTATAGTGTTAGGAGGACATTTTGTATGAGTCGCGTAATCGGAATTGACTTGGGAACAACCAACTCTTGTGTAGCGGTAATGGAAGGCGGAGAGCCTGTCGTTATTGCCAATGCGGAAGGAAACCGTACCACACCATCCGTAGTAGCATTTAAAAACGGCGAGCGAATCGTTGGGGAAGCGGCAAAACGCCAAGCTATCACGAATCCAGACAATACCGTAATCTCCATCAAGCGCCACATGGGTACTGCTCATAAAGAAACGCTTGAAGGCAATGCATACTCGCCTGAGCAGATTTCTGCTATGATTCTGCAAAAGCTGAAAGCAGACGCGGAAAGCTACCTTGGTCAACCTGTGACGCAGGCAGTGATTACGGTTCCAGCATACTTCAATGACAGCCAACGCCAAGCAACAAAAGACGCTGGTAAAATCGCTGGTCTGGAAGTACTGCGTATCGTGAACGAACCAACTGCAGCTGCTCTTGCATACGGTATGGAGAAAACAGAAGATCAAACTGTTCTCGTATTCGACTTGGGCGGCGGTACCTTTGACGTATCCATTCTCGAATTGTCCGACGGCTTTTTCGAAGTAAAAGCGACCTCCGGTGATAACAAGCTGGGTGGAGACGACTTTGACGATGTAGTTATGAACTACCTGGTGAGTGAATTCAAAAAAGAACATGGCATCGATCTATCCAAGGATCGTATGGCACAACAACGTTTGAAAGACGCTGCTGAAAAAGCGAAGAAAGACCTGTCCGGTGTTCTGACTACGACCATTTCTCTGCCGTTCATTACAGCAGATGCAACCGGTCCAAAACACTTGGAGATGAACCTGACTCGCGCAAAATTCGAAGAGATCTCCGCTGATTTGGTAGAGCGTACAATGGGCCCAACTCGTCAAGCACTGAAAGATGCTGGACTGACTCCTAGCGAATTGGATCGCGTTATTCTGGTCGGTGGTTCTACTCGTATCCCAGCGGTACAAGAAGCAATTAAGAAATTTACAGGTAAAGAACCACATAAAGGTGTAAACCCAGACGAAGTAGTAGCGCTGGGAGCGGCTGTGCAAGCAGGCGTACTGACTGGTGACGTGAAAGACGTCGTACTTCTTGACGTAACTCCACTCTCCCTCGGTATCGAAACATTGGGTGGCGTATTCACCAAGTTGATTGATCGCAACACGACGATCCCAACAAGCAAATCCCAAGTGTTCTCTACAGCTGCTGACAACCAAACATCTGTAGAAATCCACGTTCTCCAAGGTGAGCGTCAAATGGCGAACGACAATAAATCTCTCGGTCGCTTCAACCTGTCCGATATCCCGCCAGCGCCACGCGGCATCCCGCAAATCGAAGTATCCTTCGATATTGACGCGAACGGTATCGTAAACGTACGTGCAAAAGACCTGGGTACAGGTAAAGAGCAACGTATCACGATCACTTCTAACTCGGGTCTGTCCGACGATGATATCGATCGCATGGTAAAAGATGCTGAGTTGAATGCAGAAGCGGACAAACAACGCAAAGAGCAAGTAGAAGTTCGCAACGAAGCTGACCAACTCGTATTCACGACTGAGAAAACACTGAAAGAAGTAGAAGGCAAGATCGACCAAGCTGAAATCGACCGCGCTAACGCTGCGAAAGATAAAGTGAAAGCTGCTCTGGAAGGCGGCAACATCGAAGAGATCAAGACAGCGAAAGATGAACTGTCCGAGATCATCCAACAAATTTCGGTGAAGCTCTATGAGCAGGCTGCTCAAGCGCAAGCAGCTCAAGGCGGCGGCGCTGAAGGTCAAGAGCCGAAGAAAGACAATGTTGTTGATGCTGACTACGAAGTGGTAGACGATAAAAAGTAACACGCTGGAACTGTGAGGGGAGAGGTTTCTTCCCTCACTTCCCACGATGTGACCCATGAAAGTCAAAGTCACGGAATGCTGACTTTGACTTTTTTTCAAGTCTGTCACATGCTATGATAACAGTTGACTGTCATGGGAGTGATATAGGAGATGAAACGTGATTTATACGAGGTTCTTGGCGTAGCAAAGGAAGCGGACGCTGATGAAATCAAAAAAGCGTATCGCAAGCTGGCACGTCAGTACCATCCCGATGTAAATAAAGAGGCTGACGCGGAAGAAAAGTTCAAAGAAGTAAAGGATGCGTACGACATCCTGTCCGAGCCACAAAAGCGTGCGCAATATGACCGTTTCGGTCACCAAGACCCGAATCAGGGCTTCGGTGGCGGAGGTTTTGATGGATCAGGCATGGGCGGCTTCGGAGATATTTTTGATATGTTCTTCGGTGGTGGCGGCAGACGTTCGAATCCAAATGCACCGCGCAAAGGATCTGACCTGCAATTTGGCCTCAGCATTGACTTTATCGACGCGATTTTTGGAAAAGAAACCGACGTGGAAATTCCAAAAGAAGCAGAATGCGATACGTGCCTTGGTTCTGGTGCGAAGCCTGGTTCCGGTGTAGATACATGTAAGACTTGTAGTGGTACAGGACAACAAGAAGTGGTGGCGAACACACCATTCGGCCGAATCGTCAATCGCCGTGTTTGCTCGACTTGCGAAGGCAAAGGGAAAGTTGTCAAAGAAAAATGTTCAACTTGCCGAGGCAGTGGACGTGTCAAAATACGCCGCAAAATTCATCTCAACATCCCAGCGGGTGTGGACGATGGAGCACAATTGCGCGTAACAGGCGAGGGAGAACCGGGCGCAAACGGTGGACCTTCTGGAGATTTGTACGTCGTATTGCGTGTGAAGAGTCATGAGTTTTTCGAGCGTGATGGAAATGATATTTACTGTGAGGTTCCGCTTACTTACGCACAGGCAGCACTTGGAGATGAGATCGAAGTGCCGACTGTCGATGGTCGCGTGAAGTTGAAGATCCCGGCGGGTACCCAAACAGAAACATTCTTCCGTTTGCGTGGAAAAGGTGTTCCGCATTTGCGTGGAAACGGCCGTGGTGATCAGCATGTGAAAGTGCGCGTCATTACGCCGACCAAGCTGAGCGATAAACAAAAGGAATTGTTGCGTGAGCTCGCCGAACTGTCTGGAGAAAAGCCAGGACAGCATGGGGGAGAAGACGAAAGCTTTTTCGAAAAAATGAAACGGGCATTCCGCGGCGAGTAATCCGTCGCGGTTTTGTCCGCTTTTTGCCTAAAGTTTCATGTAGCGAAGTCGATTAAATGAAAAGCCCGATTGGGAGCTTATGTGGGGAGTGGTAGATTCGTGAAATGGTCAGAAATCAGTATCCATACTACAGCGGAGGCTACGGAGGCGGTGTCAAGCCTCTTGTATGAGTTGGGTGCCAATGGTGTCGTAATTGAAGACCCGGAGGTGCTATATCGTGAGTGGGATACCCCCTTTGGCGAAATCTACCAGCTTTCTCCTGATGATTTTCCGGCCGAGGGCGTATTCGTTAAAGCATACCTGCCGGTTGACAGCAGCGAGCTGCTTGACGTTGTAGAAGAGCTGAAAGAGCAATTGGCGCAGTTGATCGAGTACGGTCTGGATATCGGCAAGGCATCGATTGCTGTAAACGATGTCCACGAAGATGAATGGGCCCACGCCTGGAAAAAATATTACAAACCGGTTCATGTGTCTGATCGCATGACCATTAAGCCAGTATGGGAAGAGTACGAGCCGAAGCATCCAGATGAGATCATTATCGAGATGGACCCAGGCATGGCGTTTGGAACAGGTACACATCCGACGACCATCCTTTGTCTGCGTGCACTCGAGAAGTATATGGCAAAAGGCGATCAGGTGTATGATGTTGGGACAGGCACAGCTATTTTGAGTATTGCTGCTATCAAGCTCGGAGCAAAAGATGTGCTAGCGATGGACTTGGATGAAGTAGCCGTACGCTCTGCACAGGCCAATACCGAATTGAATGGTGTGCATGAGCATATCAACGTGAGACAAAACAACTTGCTAGACGGCATCGAGGAGCAGGTGGAAGTGGTCGTGGCTAACATTTTGGCAGAAGTCATCGTGCGTTTCACCGATGATGTATTCCGCGTGTTGAAGCCAGGTGGCACCTTTATCTCATCAGGTATTATTGCTGCACGTGAAGCGGATGTGAAAGCGGCGTTGGCGGCTTCAGGTCTTGAGGTCGTGGAAACCATTTTCATCGATGACTGGGTAGCAATTGTAGCAAAAAAACGATAGAATAGTGGGGTTGGCGAGATGCAACGATATTTTGTCGAGCCACATTCCTTTACTGAGAATGAGCTAACGATTGTCGGAGACGATGTACACCATATCGTAAATGTAATGCGTGCTCGGGAAGGCGAAGAAATCATCGTTTCTGATGGAGCGGGCAAGTCGGCACGGGCCAAGCTTGTCTATCTTTCTGCCAAGGAAGTACGGGCAGAAGTAATGGAAATGCTTCAAGAAGAACGAGAACTGCCGATTCGAGTCACAATTGGTCAGGGGCTTCCAAAAGGCGAGAAGCTGGAGTGGATTTTGCAAAAGGGGACGGAACTTGGGGCGTACTCTTTTTTCCCGTTTTCTTCTGAGCGAACCATTGTAAAGCTGGACGCCAAAAAAGAAGCGAAAAAACTGGAGCGTTGGCGCAAAATTGTCAAGGAGGCTGCTGAACAGTCTCATCGTGCTGTTTTGCCAGAGCTTTTATCTCCTGTTTCATTTCGTGAGATACTTCAAGCTGGCCAGTCGTATACCCATTGCGCAATTGCTTATGAAAAAGAAGGCAGTACGACGATTCATCCAGTGCTAGAAGAGATGACTGCGGGTGATTCACTTCTCGTCCTCGTTGGACCGGAGGGAGGCTTCTCTCCTGAGGAAGTGGCCCAAGCAGAGAGCAAAGGGTTCCTGACGGTTTCCCTCGGCCCGCGCATTTTGCGTACGGAAACGGCAAGCCAGTACGTTTTGGCCTGCGCTTCCTATCAGTTTGAACGAAAGGCTTCATCACTTCGCAAAGGATGAGCAGGAACGAAACGGTCATGACCGTTTCGTTGACCGCAAGCGGTCACATCCACTTTTATGAAAAACGTCGAGGCGTTTTTCACGGAAAAGGAGGAATGGCAATGTCTACCGTTGCTTTTCATACATTGGGCTGTAAAGTAAACAGCTATGAAACAGAGGCCATCTGGCAATTGTTCAAGGCAGACGGCTACGAGAGAGTTGACTTTGAACAAGATGAAGCAGATGTTTACGTCATTAATACTTGTACGGTTACGAACACGGGAGATAAGAAGAGCCGCCAAGTGATTCGTCGTGCGATTCGCCGCAATCCTGAGGCGATCGTAGCCGTAACTGGCTGCTATGCGCAAACCTCTCCAAGTGAGATTGCGCAAATTCCCGGTGTAGATATCGTAGTTGGTACACAAGGGCGCGAGAAGCTGATCGAGTACGTGGATCAAATTCGTGCAGAACGCACACCGATCAACGCAGTAGGCAACATTATGAAAGCTCGCGAATTCGAAGAGCTGGATGTTCCTAACTTTACGGATCGCACACGTGCTTCCCTCAAGATTCAAGAGGGCTGCAACAACTTTTGTACGTTTTGTATTATTCCTTGGGCGCGCGGTCTGATGCGTTCCCGCAAACCGGAAAGCGTTGTTGAACAGGCTCAAAAGCTGGTGGAAGCAGGCTATCTGGAAATCGTTTTGACTGGGATTCATACGGGTGGATACGGCGAGGATTTGGAAGAATACAATTTGGCCAAGCTGTTGATTGACCTTCATCAAGTGGAAGGCCTCAAGCGCATCCGCATCAGTTCGATCGAAGCGAGCCAAATCACCGATGAAGTGATCGAGGTCATCAACAACTCCGATCGTGTCGTGCGCCATCTGCATGTACCGCTGCAAGCGGGAGATGACGAAGTGTTGAAACGCATGCGCCGCAAGTATACGACTGCTGAGTTTTACGAAAGAATGGTCAAAGTACGCGAAGCATTGCCAGGAGCAGCGATTACAACAGACGTCATCGTAGGCTTCCCGGGTGAGACCGAAGAGCAATTCTGGAACGGATACGAGTTTATGAAGAAAATCGGTTTTGCCGAGATGCACGTATTCCCGTACTCCATGCGTACAGGTACACCAGCAGCGCGTATGACGGATCAAATTCCTGATGAGGAAAAGAACGAGCGCGTAGCGAAGCTTCTGGAGCTCAATCAGGAATTGACCTTGGCATACTCCAAGAAATTCGTAGGGGATGTACTGGAAGTCATTCCGGAGCGTCCATATAAAGAAGCACCTGATAGCGGTCTTCTGATGGGCTATTCGGACAACTACCTGAATGTCGTCTTCCCTGGCGATGAGAGCATGATCGGCAAGATTTGCAAGGTGAGACTGGATGAACCAGGCTCGGAATACTGCAAAGGGACTTTTGTTCGCGTAGTGGAAACAGAGGCGCTGCCTTTCCTGAAGGAGCGAGCTATATGAGGGAGATATCGGCAGGAGGCGTTGTATACCAGAAGCAAGACACAGAGTACATGCTCCTATTGATTGAAGACCGCTATGGCAAAGTAACTCTCGCAAAAGGAAAGCAGGAGATGGGCGAGACCATCGAAGAAACGGCTCTGCGCGAAGTTTTGGAAGAAACAGGCGTGGCAGGACGATTGGGGTCCAAGCTCGACATGATCACCTACGTGTATACGCATCCGGTGTCGGGCGAATCCATTGACAAAGAAGTCCATTATTATTTGGTGGAAGCTTACAACACAGAGATCACCGTACAGCTAGAAGAAATCAATGATGTTCATTGGCATCCAGCAAAGGAAGCTTGGGATTTGCAACTGCAACGAGGATACCGTAACAATGACAGCATTTTTCGCCTTGCATTCGAACAATTAGGGATAGAGGTGTAGTTCTATGAACATGAACAAATATATCGACCACACGCTGTTGAAGCCTGATGCTACACAAGAGATGATTGACAAGCTGTGCCAAGAAGCAAGAGAGCACGATTTCATGTCTGTATGCGTAAACCCTTATTGGGTAAAACGCTCTGCTGAACTCCTGGCAGGCTCTGATGTGAAAGTGTGCACGGTTATCGGATTCCCTCTGGGAGCGAGCACTATCGAGTCCAAAGCAGCCGAAACCCGCGATGTGATTGCAAACGGAGCGACTGAGGTAGATATGGTACTGAACGTAGGTGCACTGAAATCCGGTGACCTGGAAACTGTCAAAAAAGACATCGCTGCTGTGAAGCAAGCTGCTGGCGATATTCTCTTGAAGGTGATTCTGGAAACTTGCCTTTTGACCGAAGAAGAAAAAGTAGTCGCGTGCAAGCTCTCCGTAGAGGCTGGTGCTGATTACGTAAAAACCTCCACAGGATTTTCAACAGGTGGAGCAACGGTTGAAGATATCGCCCTGATGCGTAAAACCGTAGGACCAAATGTAGGCGTAAAAGCGTCTGGTGGTGTTCGTGATGACGAAACAGCGCTTGCTATGATCGAAGCAGGCGCGAGCCGTGTCGGTACGAGTTCCGGTGTTTCCATTGTAACTGGAGCAAAAACAACAGGCAGCGGATACTAATACGAAAGAAAAGCCTGGCCGAGGAAAGGCCGGGCTTTTTCCGTCCTGTATGCTGATGTTCCTATAGAGAGAGGATAGGGAGCGGGGAGGAGATTAGCAAAATGAAATTTGTTAAAGGAATCGTCATCCTGTTGGCTTTTTATGGGGTAGGCGTAGCTGCGAGCAAATGGCTGCATATTCCCCTGCCCGGTAACCTGGTGGGAATGCTGCTGTTAACACTGGGACTGTGTATGGGATGGATACGAATGGATTGGGTGGAACAAGCGGGTACTTTTCTGATCCGACACATGTTGCTCTTTTTCGTACCGATCATTGTCGGAGTTGCTTCCTATTTAAACGTATTCACGCAAAATCCATTGCCAATCATACTATCGATGGTTCTCGGTCCATTGCTAGTCATGCTTGTGACTGGTGTGGTTGTGCAATGGTATTTGAAGCATCATAAACAAAAATCAGAATCGTCCTTGCAGCAAGAGGGGAGGACTCTGGATGCTTAGTCAATTTTTCGCCATTTTGGTATCGATAGCAGGGTACAAAGGTGCAACAATGATCAGCGCTCGATTCCAACGGTTGCAGCCTCTTTTGGTGGCTGTGATCTTGGTCTGGACCATGTGGTGGGCGTTTAGCGGCGATTGGGAGGCATTTGCTGCCGGAGGCCAGTGGATTTCCTTTTGGCTCGGGCCAGCAACGGTTGCACTCGCTATTCCACTAGCTAAACAGATCAAGGAATTTGCTCATATTTGGCGCGGTGTTTTGCTTGGTGTATGTGCAGGCTGTGCAGTTGCGATTTTCGTCGTTATTGGGGTTCATTGGTTTCTGGGTTCAGATGAGCTCGTATACAAAAGCATGCTTAGCAAATCCGTGACCACCCCGATTGCGTTGGAGCTGAGCCGTTCCATAGGTGGGGAACCTGCACTTGCAGCCTTTTTTACCGCATTGACAGGGATGGTTGGTGTCATGATTGCCCGTCCTGTTCTCAAATGGGGTAGGATCACAGATGATTGGGCAATCGGGATCGCTATCGGTACGAGTGCACACGCCATTGGTACGGCTAGCTTGAACCGCGTTTCTCCTGTTCAGACGGCAGCGTCCAGCGTCGCAATGATCGTGGCAGGCGTCATTACTTCAATCTACTTGATACCATTTTCTTTCTAAAGGTGAGGTCAGTAGGACGACGCTTATCAGGGATTAGCCATTGAATAAACCGGGCAATCTGCGGGACGAATGGCAGTGCGACCAACGAGCAGACGAGATTGAAGATAGTCTGTGAATGGGCGATCTGCATAGAAGGACTATCCGTTAAAAATGCACTGACGAGGGCAAGCTGGGAAAGAAACGGTAAAAAAACAATCGCGCCTGCGACGTTGAAGAGCGTATGGCACCATGCGACCTGCTTGGATGCCGTATTCGTGCCAATCGCAGCGATGACAGCGGTAAAGCAAGTCCCGACGTTCGCTCCCAATACGATGGCGAGTGCCGTTTCCATCGAAAGAATTTGATGACTGAGCAGGCCCATCGTGATCACGGTCGTAGCGGAACCGCTATGGATGAGAGCGGTGAAAATGATCCCGGTAATCAAACCGATCCAGATGGAATGGCTGCTCTCCAGAAAAAGCGAACGAAACGTCTCAGACTGTTCCAAAGGCTTCGCCATGACTTTCAATGTATCGATTCCGAGGAAGATCAGTCCGAAGCCAGCGACGACGAGACCAATGCAACGAATGTTTCGGCGCGGCATCAGCCATAGTGCGACTCCAATGAGAAGCATGGGGATGGCAAAGGACTCGAGCTTGAGCGCAACCAGCTCCGTTGTCACTGTCGTGCCCAGATTGGTTCCCAATATGATGCCGACGGTTTGTGTGAACTGGATGATGCCTGCGTTCGTCAGCCCAATCGTCAGGACAGTTACCGCACTGGAGCTTTGCAAGACAAAAGTAGCGAAGAGACCAATCCAGAAGCTATGGAGCGGGGTACGAGTAAATCGCCCCATCCATTCTTCCATTTTTTTGCCGGCGAGGTTTTGAAAGCCGGAGCGCATGGCGTACATACCGAAAAGAAAAAACGTGAGCCCAAAGGTAAAAGGGGCGAGGATGGAGACTATCACAAGATACGTTCCTCCCTGTCCATTTTTAGCAAGTTACTATAACGCTATGCCTGTACAAGGGCAAGCATGACAAGAGGAGGAATAGCTGCATGGCACGTGTGCTATTGAATCAACATCGGAAAAAGCGGCTAGAAGTAGGACATCCGTGGATTTTTCAATCAGAGGTATTAGAAATTCAAGGGGATGTAGAACCAGGTGAAATCGTCGAGGTCACCAATCACAAAGGACATTTTTTGGCAAAGGGCTACATCAACCCTGCTTCACAAATGATCGTGCGCATATTGAGCTACGACCAAAAGGAAGAGATCGACTATGACTTCTTCTTACGCAAAATCAAGCAGGCGGCAGAATTCCGGACGAGATTTGTGGACAACCCACGGGCTTGCCGTGTCATTTACGGGGAAGCCGATTTTTTGCCAGGACTCATCGTCGACCGCTACGAAGACACATTGGTTGTCCAAGTCCTCTCATTGGGGATGGAGAAGCGCATCGATTGGATTCGAGATGCACTGGTAGAGGTATTTGCACCGACTGGTATTTATTTGCGCAATGATGTACATGTCCGTGAACTGGAAGGGCTGACACAAGGAAAAGAAGTCCTGTACGGAGAGTGTCCGCGTGAGGTATTGATCGAAGAAAACGGATTGAAATACTATGTCGATATCGTAGAGGGGCAAAAGACCGGCTTTTTCTATGATCAGCGGGAAAATCGTGCTTCCATCGCGCCATTGATGAAAGGCTGGGGCGAAAAGCACGGCATTTCCCTGACGAGTATGGAAGTAGACGGTGAGACAAAGCAAGTGCCTGTAGACAAGCGCGGTAAAGTGGTCAAAAATCCGTTTTGGGATGGCGCTGAGGTATTGGAATGCTTTACACACACTGGTTCCTTTACCCTAAATGCTTGCAAGCACGGTGCGAAAAAAGTGACAGCCCTCGATATTTCCGATCACGCTATCGAAACAGCGAAGCGAAACATTACACTCAATGGCTTCTTGCATCGCGTTGATTTTGTGGTGGCCAATGCGTTTGATTACTTGCGTGAAAATGTAGAGGCAGGCAAGAACTGGGATGTGGTCATTCTTGACCCACCAGCGTTTGCGAAATCGCGTGGGGCAGTGAAAGGCGCTTGCCGCGGTTACAAAGACATTAACTTAAATGGGATGAAGCTCGTTCGTCCAGGCGGATTTCTCGTTACAGCGTCTTGCTCGTACCATATGTCACCTGAGCTGTTCCTGCAAACGATTCAAGAGGCAGCGGTCGATGCGAAAAAGATTTTGCGCCTGATTGAATGGCGAGGCGCGGGCAAGGATCATCCGCAAATCAGTGGGGCTGATGAGGCTCATTACTTGAAATTTGCCATCTTTGAAGTAAGAGATCGTCGATAGAGAAAAAGAAAAACAGCGTCCGCTTTAAAACGGCGCTGTTTTTCTTTTGGCTTCATTCTGATTTAAGACTTTGGTTTTTCAAAAATCAATTCGAAGTATTTGGCCATACCGTCGCCCCCGATGCTTGGAGCAAAGATTTGCACCAAACGCCAGCCTTCCTTGGCGTGCTCGTGGACAACGGTCTGATAATCTTCTTTTGGTTGGCGTCGAAAAGAGGACAGCTCAACTCGGACGAATTTGTATTCAAACATGTTCTTTCCCCCCGCTTGTATCGTCTCTCTTTTTATACGCGCGACGAGCGGAAAGAGTTGCAAAAGAATGTGAATCATTTCGAATAAAGAAATAAGTGCTCATGACAATTGCTTGTCATTTTTTACACGCCTGACGAGATCGAGAGCCTGCTTGAACCCCAGTTCCTTGCCTAAAAAGACTTGTCCTTCGGCGGGGGTAGAAGCGCGGGCCTGGCTTAAGTTCTGAAGCTCGTGGGACAAGAGATGCTCGACCAGATATAGCTGTACCTGACCAATTTCCCGTTCGCTTTTCCGATCACGCTCCTTGAATTTAGCCCGCTGCTGACTTTCCTCCACGTACTTGTCAATATCATCCTCCAAAAAATGGGAGGCATTGCAGATGATATGGCGGTAGTCATCCGTCTTAGAGGGAATGGTACGGATGGTGTGACCGAGATGGGCGAGGAGAAATTTGTTCAAGACGATTGAGTCTCGGGTGTAGTTGTTATGCAGCAGGGAGTATTCCCCCAAGAAAGACCCGCTTTCCTTATCATAGCTGTGCAATAAAGTGTAAGAAGAACAATATGTGCAGTACATCAAATAATCTCTCATGGAAATCCCTCCAAAAAATAGCTCCATGACAGGAATTTTATTTATATGGTATGAGAAAAAACGTGAGCAGGTGATACTTGCTTCTCTTGTTTTTGGCGTTTGGTTTGTGTATGCTAAATGACGGGCTCGGCCCGGTAAATAGAGCAGATGTTGGGCTTTTGCATAGCATAGGAGAGAGTAGAAACTGGGTAGACTCTCCGGTTTCATACGGAGGGGAAAGGAGCATGACACAGATGGGAAATCAAAAGATTCGACTGGGCATTATTTATGGAGGAAAATCCTCAGAGCATGAAGTTTCATTGCGCACGGCCATGTCCATTATGCAGGCCGTAGATGCAAATAAATATGAGGTAACACCTGTGTACGTTCAATTGGATGGCTCTTGGGTGACTGGAGAAACACTGGCAGGACAACTGCCGGATAAGATCGAAGCGTTGCGCTTATCGGCAAAAACGCCAGCCATTACCGAGACAACAGAAACAGGGCAAGAGCTGGCAATCGCAAGCAAGCAAGGATCGCTGTTTGCCATGAATGAGCAAATGGATGTTGTTTTCCCTGTGGTTCACGGACCATTTGGCGAAGATGGGACGATCCAGGGACTGCTGGAATTGGCGAATATCCCGTACGTGGGAACCGGAGTAATGGCTTCCGCTGTCGGAATGGATAAATGGATGATGAAGACCGTCTTTGCACAGGCTGGACTTCCGCAAGTGAAATATGTAGGCTTACTGCGCTCGCAATGGGAAAAAGGCCAGGACGATGTCATGGATCGGATCGAGCGTGAACTCGGCTATCCGTGTTTCGTCAAACCAGCGAATATGGGTTCCAGCGTAGGGATTAACAAAGCGAAAAATCGTGAGGAGCTCAAGCACGCATTAGAGGTAGCTGCCAAATTTGACCGCAGATTGATCGTGGAAGAGTTCGTTCAAGCACGTGAGTTGGAGATTGGCGTTTTGGGGAATGAAGAGCTGATGACATCTGTCGTTGGGGAAGTCATTGCCGCTAAAGAATTTTACGATTACGAAGCCAAGTACAAGGGGGCGGGAACAGAGCTCTCCATTCCTGCCATCGTTCCCGCGCATGTATCCGAACAAATCGCGGAAATTGCCAAGCAGGCATTCCAAGCACTCGATGGCTCTGGCCTTTCCCGCGTTGACTTTTTCTGGGATGAGAAGAACGACAAGCTCTATATCAATGAAGTGAATACGATGCCAGGCTTTACGCCGTTTAGCATGTATCCAATGCTTTTCCAAGCTGCGGGTGTGAGCTACAGCGAGCTGATCGATCGTCTGGTGCAACTCGCTATCGAGCGACATGCGGATAAAGGTCGCAATGTCGTCGATGCGGAAGAGTTGGACTAATCATGAGAAAAAAGATGCTGATGAATCGGCATCTTTTTTCTTTTTGTGTAGGATGATGGAACTAATTTCTGTCAGACTATCTCTCCTAACTGTACATGCTGAATATTATCACTTGAAATGAGAATGATAATCGTTTACATTATTTATGGGACGTTTTACCAGTTATGTAAGTCACAATGCTTGAATAAAAAATGGATCAAGCAAGAGGAGAGGTAACATGTTCGTAGTCAAGCATATCGCAGAGCATGCAACGATGCAGAGCTTTCTCAATTGTTATCTCCGAGAAACAGGTAGGGGCGAGTGGATCAATCGGAAAGATGAGATTACGAAGCAGCTAACGAAAATCATACAACCGAGTTCAACAGGTACGTACCTTCATTGCGAACTCCCGCATCAGGGGATTTCCCTCTATGTCGGTGTCAAATATCATTCGGTGACAGGCAGGCATTTGTTTCATTATCCAGCTTGCTACCGAAGTGGTGACTGTACTCGTTTCGTTCAGGCGGACTATTTGACATTAGCGGTTCTTTTGATTAAAGAACTAACGCTTCAGCATGGGGAAAATGCAGTTCCAGATGAATTAGTCTTGCGTATGATTCAAAGCTGCCAAAGCATTGAGAAATTTGTTAGGACTCGCCAAAGTAATGCGGAGAGTTTATATGGAGTGGAACAAAGCTTCATCGAAGCAGAGCAGGCACTTTTGTTCGGTCACTTGTTCCATCCAACACCGAAGAGTCAGCAAGGAATTCCTGAGGCCAAGCAAGCGTTGTATGCACCAGAGTGTTGCGGGAAGTTTCAACTCCATTTGTTTGCTGCCCATCCATCGATTGTTCACGAAAAATCTGGGTTAACAGAATCCGCTACGCAATTACTGAAGGGTGAGTTTCCTTCGATATCTGATGTCGATCCATCATTTTCAATCGTCCCGATTCATCCACTTCAAGCAGAATGGTTGCTTGAACAGGTAGCCATACAATCCTTGATCGAGAAAGGGTTGCTTCTTTACTTGGGACCAGCGGGTGAGGAGTATATGGCAACATCCTCTCTCCGAACGGTTTATCACCCTGAAAAGAAATATATGCTCAAGCTGTCCGTCCCAATCAAAGTTACGAATTCTTTACGGATCAATAAGTTAAGTGAGATGGAGATTGGTTTAGAGGCGAAGCAACTTTTTGAAACAGGGATCGGTGAGGTGAATCGCAAGTATCCGGGCTTTGGCTTTATCTCTGATCCGGCTTACATCACGATCATGTTGGAGCAGGAAGAAGAAACGGGATTTGAAGTAATCCTGCGTGATAATCCCTTTATGGGGAGTAATGCAGAGCAAGTCACGCAAATTGCTGCGCTTGTGCAAGATCCACTTCCTGGTTACAAGAGTAGGTTGGCAACGATCATTCACCATCTGGCACAAAAGGAAGGTAAGGCACTGGAAGTAGTTAGTTTGGAATGGTTTAAGCGGTATGTAGATATTTCATTGAAGCCAATGGTATGGCTCTATCTAAAGTACGGAATCGGCTTGGAAGCCCATCAACAGAATAGTGTTGTCACTCTTAAAGACGGATACCCCGATCAGTTCTTTTATCGTGATAATCAAGGCTACTATTTCTCAGAATCGATGCAAGAAGTATTAGAGACAGAATTGCCTGGGGTTGGCAAGGCGAGTAGGAACATTTACAAAGACCATCTTGTAGACGAGCGTATCACTTATTATATAATTTTTAACCATATGTTTGGACTCATTAATGGATTTGGAACGGAAGGATTAATTGATGAACAAATCTTATTGGCAGAGATGCATGAGGTTTTGACGGAGTTTTTACCGATGAATCGAGAGGCGTCGAAGTTTCTAGAGAATCTACTTACTCGCGAACAGCTTCCGTGTAAGGCGAATCTGCTCACGCGCTTCTATGATCTGGATGAATTAACCCAACCGGAAGAGAGATCATCTGTTTTTGTTTACATAGATAACCCTTTAGCAAAAGTAAAGCAGACCGAAAAGGCTGGGCTGCATGCTTTTGGATAGCTTGCTAGCATCTAGCTTGAAGAGATTTGGAGGATATAAGGTATGGAGTTAACAATACAAGATTTCTCGGTTGAAGAGGCACTTCACTCGACACAGTACGTGCAGGTGAGAAGAAGGGTGTTTCGACAATGCATCGAGTCTTTGTTATATGAGGGAATTTTGATTCCTGAGATCCTGCAAGAGGGTGAAGAGACGATTTACACGCTACATGGGCTTGATGAGGGGGATCTGCCTGTTCGCTATCGTTGCCGAGGGCGGAGGAGTGCGAGTTTTGGACTGGTTCGTTTAGGGAAGGCCCTCGTTACTCGTGTTGTTTACGATCAAAGCGGAGTTGCACAGCAAGAGTCTGAAGCGATTTCCCTCACTCGTTTTTTAGTGGAAATCTTCCGAAAGAATACGGTAGATGAACAAAGACTGAAGCTATTTGCTAATGATTTGGAACAAACGTTGTTAAAGGATACATTGTCCCAATACTATCGAGTACAAAATGATATTCGGATGCAGGGCAAATCGTACGATGAGCTGGAAGGTGATCTGATGGACGGTCACCCTTACCATCCTAGCTATAAATCACGTGTTGGATTTACCTACGTAGATCATTATGCCTATGGTCCTGAATTTAAGCAGGAAGTTCATTTTCTTTGGTTAGCGATAAAAAAACAATATTCTCAAGTGTCCATTGATCAAGGCAGAAATTTCGATGACCTTCTTTTGGCTGAAATAGGCCAGGAACAAAAAGAAGTCTTTCAGCAAATCATCATCAATCATGGATACGCGCCTGATGAGTATGCCTTCGTGCCTGTCCATCCTTGGCAGTGGCGTAATCATATCGTGCCTGGATTCCTGGACGATATCCATCGCAAAGAGATCATTGTGCTAGGAGTAGGCACTGATGGTCATCGTCCACAACAATCCATCCGCACCTTTGCTAACAAAAGTAATCCGCATAAACCGTATCTTAAACTCTCGATCAACGTAGTGAATACTTCAGCGCCACGTCATCTCACCCCGCACTCACTGGCAAGTGCCCCCATTGTTTCGAGGTGGCTCAAGGGAATTACGGACGCAGATTCGTATTTACGAGACGTGCAAAAGGTGATCATGCTCCAAGAGTTTGCGGCAGTGGCATACGATCCTCCCCCTGCTTCTGAACTGGTGGAAATGGTTACATTCGGGGTAATTGGGTGCATGTGGAGAGAAAGTCTCATTCCTCATCTCGAAGCGGGAGAAGATGCGGTTCCTTATAACGTATTAGCGGCAGTAGAAGTGGATGGGGTGCCATTCATTGATCGTTGGATTCGTGAGCAAGGGCTAGAGAATTGGCTTTCGCGATTATTGGAAAGCAGTGTATTGCCAGTTGTTCATATTCTTGTGAAACATGGAATTGCAATGGAAACCCACGCGCAGAATATGATCCTGGTGCATCGGGATGGTGTCCCTTCTCGGGTAGCATTGAAGGATTTCCATGAAGATTTGATTTTTTGCCAACCGTTCTTGAGTGGGCCAGACAAATGCCCGAACTTCGCGGAAGTGCATGAATATTACGCAACGAAGCCCGATGATGTGATGTTTCACATGAATGAAACATCAACAGTCAGAGATTTGACATTGGAGACTTTATTTCTGATCAATCTGGGGCAACTCGCACGGCTGTTAGAGGAGCACTACGGATATGCCGAAGAGCAATTCTGGGAGATGGCCGTTAAGGTATTGGAGAGTCACCAACAACGTTTCCCGGAATTGGCGGAGCGATTTAAGCGATTTGATCTGTTTGTTCCAAGCGTGCAGGTAGAGAAATTGACCAAGAAAAAGCTATATACGACGAACGAGAACTATCATTTACATGAAGTTCCCAATCCTTTGTTCGAGGCAAGGAAAAGGCTTCATTCCATGGCTGTGGGAGGTTACTAGCATGTTCATAGTGAATCAAAATGAGATTTCTGTGCATGAAATGGAGAGACATAAGCAAGGATTCGAAAGCATGGATCATTTTCGACAGCCGGAAGGAAAGAGGTACGCAGTCTGCATAGCTGACCCACTTGACGTGATCAGTCTTGTCCAATATTTGCGTGAGTATAATGCCTCCGTGCTGTTAATTCATGGAGAAACGCCAATGGAAACAGCCTATCAGATGGCAGTGAAGGCAAGGTGTTATGGGCTTGTTTATCAGGAGACGAAGCATTTCATGTCCATCACGGATAAACAACAGAGCGAAAAACCATCGCTCTACCAATATAGCTCAGGTACTACAGGAGACGCGAAGCTAATCGGGAGAAGCTGGGATGATATCCAAACAGAAATTCATGCCTACAACCAGTTGTTTCAGGGAGAGGAAGCGTTAACCCCGATCGTGCTGGCATCGGTGACACATTCGTATGGATTGATATGTGGAGTTTTGGCAGCGCTGGAACGAGGTAGTAAACCTTCGATTGTGACGCACAAAAATCCCAAGTTTGCTTTGCAAGTGATTCAAGATACTCCTAAGCATATTGTTTATGGTCTGCCAGTCTTTTATCACATCTTATCTAGCTTTACGCGAGAGCAGGTACGCTTTCACCGGTTAATGACATCAGGAGCTCCCATGCCAGAAGGCTTGTTTCTAAAGCTACAAGGCATGAGCGACATCTTGATGCAACAATATGGATGCTCCGAGGCGGGTTGCGTCAGTATGAGTAAACAGATGCGGACACATACAGATCTGGGGGTTCCCCTTTCCCATGTAACAATGACAACAGGTGATAATGAAGAACAACCCGGTGAAATTAAGATTTGGAATGGACAGAACGAAATAGCGACGCAGGATTTAGGTTTCTGGACAGGAGAAGGACATATTCAATTTGTATCAAGGATGGATGATGTGATAAACGTCTCTGGCTTAAAGGTATTTCCTTTAGAGGTCGAGGACGTCGTTTTGAAAATGAGTGGAACAAAAGAAGTGGTCGTGTATCGTGGACGTCATCCGGTCATGGGAGAGATTGTGAAGGCGCAGGTTATTACAGAGGGAGGAACTACTCCTGAACAAATCAGGGAATGGTGCCAAGATCGTTTGCCAGGCTATAAAGTCCCATTTGAAATCCAATGTGTGACGAGCATTCCTAAGACAGCCACAGGAAAAATCAGCCGTCGTTTATTAGAAATGGAGACGATCAGCAAATGACACGAACAGAAAAAATCGAGCAAATCCATACGATCATGAGCGAAAAATTAAAATTATCGCATATCCTCACGCTAGAGGAGTCCATGCGATTGAATGAGGATCTACATATTGATTCGATTATGCTATTGCAACTGATTGTTTATATCGAGGAAGATTTGCACTTGGTAGTTCCTGCTCATGAGTTAGATCCACGAATCTTCCAAACTGTTGGATCACTCCTTACTTTTGTTGAACAGCTGGAACCGCAGCATGTATCGAATTAGCGTCTATCCAAACATCGAGTGGGGGATACAGAATGGTTAAGGTTCATTGCATTATTTCATGCCTATGCGAAGTGATTAAGCGCCGCACAAAAATTGATTATCGTCCCTATTATTTTGGTATATGGGATGCCGAGTATTCCATTACCGATCAAGGTGCAGTCACGTATTATATTGATAACCATGAGGAGATTATCAAGGGTTATGAACGACTTTTCCGAGCGAAAGTAACAGAATGGTATGATCATTCCCAAGATAAAGCCTCCAATTTGGACACGTTCTTAGAGCTAATTGATAAGCGTACCGAGGATCAGTTTGTCCTTGTTCAGATAGACATGTCGCTGGTTCCAGAGCGAGATAATAAATTTGCGTTGAAGCCATTCCCGCATTTTTTGATGATTTCAAAGACGGAGAACGAAGATGAGTGGTTTATGTTTGACCCGGATTTTCGTTGGGAGGGCAATGTGAAGAAGGAGACGGTGATCAAAGCCTTCTTAGAAAATCTGTTTGGTGGCGGTTTTATGGTAGATGCGAGTGAAATTAAGGAACCAACCTATGAAATGATCCACGACTATTTCTACAGCGCACTCAAACGTGATCATAATCCCTTTACCCTTGAGTTGAAGCAATTGATTACAGACATGGCAGAAGGGCGTAATGGATACAGCTTGGACATGTTGCTTGCGGCAGTGACTCAGGTGAAGGTGATTGCGATCCGTAAATACAGCTACGAGTATGCATTCCTATATCTGCAAGATTACTTGCAATACCATCGTGATGAGTTTTTGCGCATCGCATATAAAGTAGAGGACATCTACCAAGGGTATACGACAGCTCAGTACTTGTCTGTCAAAATGGCGATGACCAAGAATATGGCGTTGTTACCGCCGATTATCGAGGCGTTAGAAGAGATTGATCTGATTGAACTTGAAGTGAAAAAAGAGTTGGAACGTCAGTTTGTTCTGTGGACCCAAATGGATAAAAGTCTTGTCACTGTAGACGAAAAAGGGTGGAGGTAAAGGTCAAATGAAACTCTCATTGTGCACAATCACTTTTCGCCACCAGTTAATTTCGTTTGCACAGATTGTTCGGTTTGCTCATCGTCATCATTTTGATGGAATCGAGTTATGGGGAACCCACGCTCAACATCTGTACGATCATGATCGATTAGAGCTGGAGGAGCAGGTAAGGTTGATCAGGGATCAAGGCATGAGTATCTCCATGCTTAGCGATTATCTGGATATTGCTACTTCATCTGGATTTCAGCGTACACTGGAAAAGGCAAAAAGACTCCTTTCACTGGCGAAATGGCTACATGTAAAGCAAATCAGGACGTTCGCTGGACAGAAGGCGAGTAATGAAGTTGGGCCAGAAGAGCGGGCACGCTATGTGCATCATTTGCAAATCTTATGTAAGATGTGTCAAGAGCACGGGATTCAGCTATTGGTCGAAACACATCCGAACACGCTCACAGATTCTATGAGTTCTACACTTGCTTTGTTGCAGGAAGTCAATCATCCTGCACTAAAAGTGAATCTTGATTTTCTTCATGTCTGGGAATCAGGTGCTGATCCGATCGATGCGTACGAGCAATTGAGACCGTGGGTAGCTCATTATCATTTGAAAAATATTTCTTCATCGAATCATCTGCCGGTATTCGCACCGCATAATGTATATGCCCCTAATGGCGATCGTGAGGGAATGGTACTGCTCGGTGAAGGTGTTGTAGATTATGGACCTATTTTAGAAAAAATTGCAGATACAGATTATTTCGCATCTATTGAATGGTTTGGTCAGAGTCCGCAGCGTGTTTTAGCTGAAGAGGTAGAGTGGTTGCGGAAGGCAATGATGGTTAGTGCGTAAGGGAAAAAAGGTCGGAGGCGCAGGGGTGCTTCCGATCTTTTTTTGTGCAACAAGAAACCAAGTGCTTCCAGCGAGCGTCTACGTATTGATCACTTATTCGGGAGGACACTTGATGAAAAAACGCTTATTGCTCTCATGCTTGCTGATTTCCTTGCTGGGCATCCTTGTCCCTGGACAAATCAATGCCTCTGCTCCAGCAAAGGCAGACCCACGCAAGCCAGAACCAGTCATCATCTACAAAGTAGCCCTAGATGGAAAAACCACAAAAACTGTTACAAACATGCCCTTGATGCACCGGGCGAGCATGTCGCCATCGAGCAGATTTGTATACGGGGAGCGAATCGGATACGGAAAGGCAGACCGAACCACACCTTACTTGTACGATATGCAAACAAAAAAGATGACGCAGCTATCCGGCTTTGGCAAATGGTCGCCGAAGCAGGACGCGCTCTACGTTAGTGAAAATGGCGGTATCGTGAAGCTCAGTCTGCCAGACGGCAAAAAAACGGTACTCGTCCCGACAGCAGCTCAGTATCCCGTCCTTGATTTTTCCGTTTCACCGGATGAGCAGTACATGGCGTTTACCCGGATGGACATGCTCTCTTCCAATACCAAAGTAAGCGGTCACTTGTACTTGCAGCATCTGCCTACACTTAAAATGAAAAAGAATGACCAATATGAGTGGCGGAGTGGAACAGACGAAGAAATGTATTACTGGGTGCCGAATTCGAAAAAGCTGTTTTACAGAACACAAACAGCATACAAGGAGTTAGACTTACCGACTGGCCTGAAATACGATCACAATATGACCACATTTCCTTCTTACTCCAACGATATGAAGTACCGTTATATCCGAACAATGACAGAAGAATACATGCTGGATTTGCAGACGGGGAAAAAGGTCAATTTGAAAGATCCCGTGTTCACTGAGAGTTACCTGGACAAGATTGTTTGGTCGCCATCAGGGCATCAGATGGCAGTAGAACAGCACTCTCGTACTTCCAATTCTCAAGATTCGTATATGTACATTCAATCATGCAAACAAGTCACGAAATGCGGCTATCCATTTGGTTCTCCTGACAAGGGAATGCCTAGCTATTATAAATTAAGTGACAATCATCGCATCATCGGCTGGGCAAAGGATGGGAAGTCGTACTATGTAGCTGATCTCGCATCGATCCACTATAGCGATTTTCCGCCTGAAAAGTTGGGTCCTTCCAATAATGTCATTGAACTGCGATGATTTCTCCGTGAGTTCGCTTTCGTAGTAAAAAAGAAGCCGTCTCCCGTTTCATACGAGAGGCGGCTGTTCTTTTTCTATTATTCGTGACCTTCCAGATCAGTGATAAGCGTCCATAATGACATACCTTTGGAGGCTTTAAACAGGAAAGCGTGTTTGTCATCACGCAGCGGCAGTAAAGCATGCAGCGCCTCTGCTTTTGTGGCGAAATGCAGCTTGTTCCCCGTGTAAGCCTCATGGAGATGGCGTGAATCCTCACCGACTGTCACAAGTAGCTCGAAGCGCTCAGCGATGTCTTGAATCGAGGCTCCGACACCCGCGTGCATAGATGCACTTTCTGGACCGAGCTCATACATGTCACCTAGCACGACGACTCTTGCGCGCTCAGGGTACAGCTCAGCAAACGTCCGTACTGCAGCCTCCATGGAGACGGGGCTTGCATTGTACGCATCACTGATATACACAGTACCGTGCTTGGAGTTCATTTGCTCAAACCGCATGGCGGAGAGCTGAACGGTAGACAAGGCGTGTGTGATTTGCTCCGTATCCATTCCGAGCCTCTTGGCAATCGCGACAGCAGGCAGTGCATTCAGGACACTGTGGCGGCCATGCAATGGCAGGAATATCTCGAAATGCCCCCCGGAGGCAAAGCATACTTTGAAGCGAGTCCCACCTTCAACCGTTTCGATTTGCTCCGCCCAAATATCCGCCTTCTCATTAACAGAGTAATACATGATTTCACCCGGATACAGATGGGCTATCGACTGTAGATACTCCGAATCCTTGTTGAGCAGCACGAGCCCGTCAAGAGCGGTATGAGGAAGCAGCTCCGCCTTTGCGAGAGCAATTTTTTCACGAGTGCCAAAATACTCAATATGGGATTCTCCGATAAAGGTAATCACGCTAATATCTGGTTGGACCAACGAAGCGAGCAGATCGATTTCCCCGGCGTGATTCATTCCGAGCTCTAGTACAGCAGCTTGATGCTTTTCTTCCATCTGCAATAACGACAAAGGTACACCGATGTGATTGTTGAAGTTTTTATACGTCTTGTATACGGGCGAACGGCTCCCTAGTACATGGGCCACGATGTCCTTCACAGTTGTTTTCCCGATACTTCCGGTAATGGCGATGCGAGGGAACGAAAAGCTTTTCCGATAAGCGGCAGCCAGCTTTTGAAAGCCACGCAGTGTATCATTTACGAGAATTAACCCAAAATCATTCGGCAAGTTCGCAGGAATCTTCTCCTGATTCGAAACGAGTGCAGCTACAGCTCCTTGTTCAGCTGCTTGTAACAAAAAATCATGCCCATCCCGTGCGCCGCCTGTCAGCGCTACAAACAAAGATCCCGCAGTCAGCTCGCGGGTATCAAAGTGAACGGATGACAAGGCAAGCCCTGGGGAACCAGCGAGCAAAATCCCTTCTGCGTTGATTGCTGCCTGATCCAGTGCAACTGGTTTCATCTGCACGAACTCCTTTTTCTTGTTATCCTGTTTCAACCTCGAAGTCATGCTACCATGGGCTAGGTAGCGCCGCAAGACAAAAGTGAGGGAATGTGATACGATCATTTCTTACATACATAACTATCCACATACTGAGGAAGAAAGGAGTCTCCCATGGAAAAAAGTATTTTTACCAAAATCATGGACGGTGAAATTCCTGCTCGTATCGAGTATGAGGACGAGCACGTCATTGTCATCCACGATATTGCACCAAAAGCACGCGTTCACTTGTTGATTATCCCGCGTAAGCCAATTCCCACGCTAATGGATGTAAGCGCCGAGGACCTGCCGCTGATCGGGCATATCCACCATGTAGCACAACTCTTGGCGAAAAAGCTGGAACTGCCAGGTTTTCGCCTGATTAACAACTGTGGTAAAGAGGGTGGACAAGAGGTTTTCCACATCCATTATCACCTTTTGTCCGGTTTTTACGAATAAAATTGAACTAAAGGTTGACCTTCTTTAGTCATCTATCCTATAATGAAGTGTGACAGTCTGTTCGTACGTTCGACTCAGGCGTCCCACGGTTTTAGCGGAGGGAGGGAAGACAAATGGCAGAAATTCGAGTCAAGAAAAACGAGTCTTTGGATAGCGCACTTCGCCGCTTCAAGCGTGAAAGCGCAAAATCCGGGGTGATGGCGGAACTGCGTAAACGTCGCCACTTTGAGAAGCCTAGCATTAAGCGCAAGAAGAAATCCGAAGCAGCTCGCAAACGCAAGTTTTAATTGACGGAGGGCTCATCATGAGTGTAATGGAGCGACTCGATCAAGATATGAAGCAAGCAATGAAGGACAGAGCTGCTCTAAAACTCTCTGTTATTCGCATGGTGAAAGCCGCATTAAAGAACGAAGAGATTAACAAGGGCAGACTTTTGTCTGAAGACGAAGTGCTGACCATCTTGACTCGTGAGTTAAAACAACGCCGTGAATCCCTCCACGAATTTGAGAAGGCAGGCCGCGTGGAACTTGCCTCGAAAACGCGCGAAGAGATCGACGTGCTCTCCGCTTACTTACCCGCTCAGCTTAGCGAAGACGAAATTCGTGATATCGTTCGGGAAGGTATCGCAGCTACCAATGCCTCCTCCAAAAAGGAGATGGGCAAAGTGATGGGTGCGATCATGCCGAAAGTGAAAGGCAGAGCAGACGGAAACCTCGTGCAAAAGATTGTATCTGAGGAACTACCATCGTAGACGAGAGTAACACCTCATATAGATACGAACAGAAAAACTCAACCTGTAAAGGTTGGGTTTTTCTTTTTTCCAGAATGTGAAATAAATATGAAACAATTGCCCCCCTCTTTCGTATACCTTATTGCACATACGTTGAAGCTGATAGAAGGAAAGGAGGTACATGCAATGAGTGCAGCAAGGCTAGTAAAAAGCCGCGTGCGATTGCTTTTTTCACTTCTTTGCCTGATTATGGGAATGACGATGCTTCTTGCTCCCGCATCCACAACAGCTCAGACCTATCAAAAAGCTGTTTGGATTCCAGTAGATAGCACGATCGAGCGAGGATTGGAGAGCTTTTTGCACAGAGCATTTGCTGACGCACAGGAGCAACAAGCAGACCTTGTTATCTTGCATATCAATACGCCAGGTGGAGAAGTGAACGCTGCCGACCAGATTGGGCAGTTGATCCGTCAGGCTCCCATGCATGTGATAGCCTATATTGATAACCAGGCTTTTTCAGCGGGAACGTACATCGCCTTGAATGCAAATGAAATTATTATGACTCCAGGCAGTAGCATGGGGGCAGCCGCACCGATTGATTTGGCAGGGAATGCAGCAGATATCAAGTTCATTTCCGGTTGGAGCAATAAAATGAGGGCGGCAGCTGAATTGAACAATCGCAATCCTGACGTTGCTCGCGCGATGGTGGAAATCGATACAGAGTTCCCGGGATTAAAGCCAAAAGGCACGGTGCTTTCTCTCGATGCCCAACAAGCGAAGCAGTTAGGTTATGCGGATGATGTGGTGTCCAATAAGGAAGAGCTGCTCAAAAAGTTCGGTATTCAGCCAGATTCCCTTAAGGCGATTGAGCCAACAGGTGGAGAGCTAGTCGCTAGATGGGTGACGAGTCCCATTGTGATGAGTCTTTTGCTCATCATTGGGTTGGGCGGAATTGTAGTAGAACTGTTTGCCCCTGGCTTTGGTGTCGCAGGGACGATTTCGCTCGTCGCGTTCAGTCTATACTTCTTTGGACATTATGTAGCTGGATTTGCCAACTGGTTGCACATCGGACTGTTTGTCATCGGAATCTTACTGATGCTTCTGGAAATTTTTCTTCCGGGCGGCATTGTCGGTGCGATTGGCTTCGTGAGTATTGTGACAGGTCTCGTAATGGCAGCCTATGACACGCAGCAAGGGCTTGCATCGCTGGGTGTGGCTGCTCTAATCACGGCAATTGTAACGTTCATGTTAGTGAAGAAGTACGGGGTCAAAGGTCTATTCAACAAGTTTGTCTTGGGTGACACGCAGCGCAATGAAGAAGGTTACGTAGCTCCGCGCGATCAGCGTGAGCTGGAAGGAAAATCAGGCATCGCCCTAACTCCATTGCGCCCGGCAGGGGTCGTCAAGGTGGGAGGAAAACGAGTGGATGCAGTATCGGTTGGTGGTTTCATTGAAGCGGGTACCGCCATCACCGTGGTACAAGTAGAAGGCACGCGTATCGTCGTTGCCGAACTAGAACAAAAGGAGTGAGCAGTTCATGTTTGAAGGCGGTTTGATTCCCCTTATTTTTATGGTGGCAGTAGCCATCGTCGTACTTTCAGTTTTCTTCTCTTTCGTACCAGTCATGCTCTGGATTTCTGCACTGGCTTCCGGTGTGAATATTGGGATTATTACCCTCGTCGCAATGCGCTTGCGTCGCGTCGTACCATCTCGTATCGTGAATCCGTTGATTAAAGCGCGTAAAGCGGGCTTGCAGCTGGATACAAACCAATTGGAGAGCCATTATCTCGCAGGCGGTAACGTAGACCGTGTAGTAGATGCGCTCGTAGCAGCACAACGAGCAGATATTCCACTTGGCTTCGAACGCGCAGCAGCAATTGATCTGGCTGGTCGTGATGTATTGGAAGCGGTACAAATGAGCGTTAACCCGAAAGTGATTGAAACACCTGTGGTAGCAGCAATGGCAAAAGACGGTATCGAGCTGCGCACTCGTGCAAAAGTAACGGTTCGTGCCAACATCGATCGGTTGGTCGGTGGTGCTGGTGAAGAAACGATTATCGCCCGTGTAGGTGAGGGGATCGTATCGACCATTGGTTCGTCAAAAGGACATAAGGACGTATTGGAAAATCCGGATCTGATCTCTAAAACGGTATTGAATAAAGGCCTGGATGCCGGAACTGCTTTTGAAATTCTCTCGATTGATATTGCGGACGTGGATGTAGGGAAGAACATCGGGGCACAATTGCAAACCGACCAAGCCGAAGCAGATAAACGTATTGCCCAAGCGAAAGCGGAAGAGCGTCGCGCCATGGCGGTAGCCCAAGAGCAGGAAATGATTGCACGCGTACAAGAAATGAAGGCAAAAGTAGTAGAAGCCGAAGCACAAGTACCACTCGCTTTGTCCGAAGCATTGAAAAGTGGCAAAATGGGCGTCATGGATTATTACAACATGCAAAACATTGCTGCTGATACACAAATGCGTCAATCCTTCGGGCATGCAGGTGACAAACAAGATCCTGCTATGCCAGACGAGAAAGAATAAGGGCGATTGCCATGGAAGATCTCATGGATCTCGTCGTAGATTTACTGGATTTAGTCGAGTGGGTCATCCCGCTCATCGGCAAGTTCTGGTTTGTCATCCTTGGTTACTTGGGATATAAAGCTCTTGGCAAAGCCGGAAAGAAGAAAATGTCTCAAGGCAAAAAAATGCCTCCGCTTACCCCGGCCACAACGTCGGATATCCCTATGGAAACGGAGGATTACGGCAGAGAGACGGTGCGGGCATCCTCCAAATACGAGCCACTTCAGCGAGAATCGATGGAAGGGATTGGAGTCGAGCAGGAATGGGCATTCTCCAGTACAGCTCGTGCTTCAACGGGTCCGACCATCACAGTGAAGCAAGCGGAACCGATGAAGGTCGCTGATTCAGAACGAGTGGGAACAGTCAAATCGAAACACGGCAATCCGCGTGATGGGATGAAATGGGCGCTCATTTTTGGAGAGCCGCGCTCAAAAGCACCGTACGCCCAGCAGGTTCGGCAAAGAAAAATTTTATAATAGTAGCTAGTCAAACAGGTGAACTTCGGTTCGCCTGTTTTTTATTGATAAGCAATGTCTTGTGTCGAAATATATCGAATAACTTGTCTTGTTTCTCGTATCCTTGTTGACTATCCTGAATGTAAAGAAAATTCTCCTAATAGAAGAAGGGGTAGAAGTCAAGCGATGAATCAACAAATTTTTGAACAAATGGGGCGGTTTCGTCAAAAAGTGATTCGGCTTGCCATCTTCGAAAACAAATCGGTTTATGAAACGGCGATCGCGTGCGGTTGTTCAGCTGAAAAAGTAAAACGAGTCATGAAAAAATGGAAGGCGCTTACAAAAGGAAAAGAGCTGGTTTCTGCTGCAAAAGAAAGCAAATAATCGATGGGGTTTGTTGAAGTATTCCAAAGACGGAGTTCTCACCTGCTTGCTAATTAGCGAGTGAAGAGGGCTCTTTTTTTGTGACTGTTTTTGATGAATGCCTCTTTATGCTCGTGCATACGCATAGATAAGAATGGTTTTGCACCTGCAAACAGAAGAGATCGTCATATTCGCCAATATATAGAACGAGAAGGGGGGCTAATCCATGAAGCGTTGGAGCCGCCGTCTGCGCCAGTTGGCCGGAGGGGTGTTGGATCTGCCGCAAGATGTAGTCCTGGAAGTCCCGCGCATCACGATGATCGGTCATTTGCAAATGTATATAGAGAATCATCGAGGAGTCTTGCATTTTAGTGAAAAAGAGCTTCGCCTGCTGTTGACGAACGGTCAAATGATTGTTTCAGGTGAACAGCTTGTCATCCGAGCGATTTTACCTGAGGAGGTTTTGTTAGAAGGCAGAATCGGTGGCGTGAAATTTTTGGAGACGGGACCACAGAGCTCATAATCTTTGGTAGAGGGAGGAGGAGGCGCGTATGCGGAATGGAATCAAGGAGTGGGTGGATGGACATGTAACCATTACCGTTCGGGGAAAACGGTTTGAGCGGATGCTGAATATGGCCGTACGGGATGGAATTCGAATCTGGAATATTCGCAGGGTAGGAGAAGAGGTGACTCGCTGCGATATTTTGATTCGTGATTATTTTCGTTTACGTCCGCTTTTAAAAGAGACAGGCTGTCGTAGTCACGTCGAGGCGAGAGACGGGTTGCCTTTCTGGCTGCTGCGGTTACGCAGACGATCTGGATTGGCAATTGGGGCAGCTCTTTTTTTCATCGGATTGTACATGCTCTCCTCTTTTGTCTGGAGTGTCGAAGTGAGTGGGACAAAAATGGTTGATCCACGACGAGTGATTCAAGCTGCCGAACAAGTGGGGATTAAAGAAGGGGCATGGAAGGTCAAACTAAAAGAACCGTTGGTTTTGCAAAAAGAACTGTTGAGTCTGCTGCCTGAAGCGTCCTGGGTTGGAATCGAGATTCAAGGAACCAAGGTCATGCTTCAAGTGGTTGAAAAAGAGGCTCCCGTAAAGCCGCTTGCAACAGGTCCCCGTCATCTTGTAGCGAAAAAGAGGGCTGTCGTCCACAAAATTCTCCCAGAGGTTGGTCGTAGTCAGGTTGTAAGCAATCAATTGGTAGAAAAAGGCCAAGTGCTCATTTCCGGGATCATAGGCAATGACGCCCGTCAACAAGCCGTATCAGCGCGAGGCAAGGTGCAAGGGGAAGTGTGGTATATGAGCAACACATCGGTCCCGTTAAAACAAACGATGTATCGGTTGACGGGAGAAAAGCTGGAGCATCAATACCTGCTTGTCGGTCCCTATGCAGTATACGTGTGGCCATTTGAAAAACAGTCCTTTGCACAAGCCGAAATGGCAGAAAAACGGTTTTTGCCCTCGTATGCGGGATATACCTCACCACTTGGCTGGAAGACAGTAACATACGCGCAAACAGCACCCGTTCAAACAGAAATGAGCGTGGAGGAAGCGACGGAACTGGCTAAAAAATTCGCCAGGGAGGATATCTTGAAAAAAGCTGGAAAAGATGCGTTCATTCAGGACGAAAAAGTTTTGCACGTCACAACAGAGAATGGTAAAGTTTACGTAAGCATTCATTTTTCCGTCATTGAAGATATTGCCATTGAACAGCCTTTCGTAGGGCAGTGAGGGATGGCAAGCAAATGACGCATTGCTGATTACCGTTGCAAGGAGATGGAAGCCTGTTGCACGTACAAGATGAGGTAAGAATCCCGTTTTCAGACGCATCTGAGGCCTTGCTGTTGTTCGGACCACATGACGCGTACCTAACACTGATCGAGCAAAGAAGTTCCGCCAAAATTATGACCCGAGAAGGCGAACTGGTTATTAGCGGGGATAAGCCGGAAGTGGACAAACTGACAGAGTTGATTGAAATTCTGCTACAGTTGATTCGCAGAGGGATTGCCCTGTCCGAACGAGACATCTCATATGCGATGTCGTTGATTGAACGGGGAGAAGGTGCCCAACTGCTCGATGTGTATGATGAAGAAGTCGCTCGTACCCAACGTGGCAAAGTAATCAGGGCAAAGACTTTGGGCCAGCGTCATTACTTGTCTGCGATCAAGAAGCATGACATTGTGTTTGGAATTGGACCAGCTGGTACCGGAAAAACGTATTTGGCTGTTGTCACAGCAGTAAATGCGTTGAAAAATGGGCGTGTCAAACGGATCGTTCTTACCAGACCGGCCGTAGAAGCGGGGGAGAGCCTTGGATTTTTGCCAGGAGATTTGCAGGAAAAAGTAGACCCTTACCTGCGTCCGCTCTATGATGCCTTGTACGACATGCTGGGCAATGAACAAGTCGCCAAAATGATGGAACGTGGACTCATTGAGGTTGCACCTTTGGCGTACATGCGTGGTCGTACGCTCGAAGATTCCTTTGTCATTTTGGATGAAGCCCAGAACACAACTCCCGAGCAAATGAAAATGTTTTTGACCAGGCTTGGCTTTGGTTCCAAAATGGTCATTACGGGTGATGTAACCCAGGTGGATTTGCCAAAAGGCAAGAAATCCGGATTGCGCGAAGCACAGCGCATCTTAAATCCGATTTCCGATGTAGCCTTTATTCATTTCCAAGAGGGAGACGTCGTTCGTCACAGTCTGGTACAAAAAATCATCGCTGCCTATGCCAAGGAAGAAGTAGATCACGGCTATTAATAAATGGCGTCACAAAAAGGAGATCGTTTACCTGTGTTATCTGTAGAAATCCTTCATGAAGAAATCGAACCGATCGATGAGAATTTGCAAAACCTGCTTGTCCGTTGCCTGGAAGCAGCGGCAAAGCTGGAAGACGTACAGGGAGAAGTAGTTGTCACGCTGGTGAACAACGAGCGCATCCACGAGCTGAATCGCGACTATCGAGACGTTGATCGGCCTACGGATGTTTTGTCCTTTGCGATGAACGAGCCGGGTGAAGGGGAAATGGAAATCTTCATCGATGAGGATGAGGCCAGCGAGTTTCCGAATATGCTTGGAGATATCATCATCTCGGTGCCAAAAGCACATGAGCAGGCCGAAGACTATGGCCATTCATTCGAACGCGAACTCGGATTTCTCACGGTTCATGGTTTTCTTCACCTTCTTGGCTATGATCATGGGACGCCAGAAGAAGAGAAGGAAATGTTTTCACGTCAAGAAAAGGTGTTGGAAGAAATCGGCTTGACGAGGTAGGAGATTACATTGAAGGAATGGCGACGATTGACTCGCAGCTTCACCTACGCTCTGCAAGGGATTTCCTATACCGTACGGACACAGCGAAACATGCAAATCCACGTAGCCGCAGCCATTGTGGTGCTGGCTGCAGCGTGGTGGCTGCAGATACCCCGCAGCGATGTTTTGCTGGTCCTTTTTTCTATCGGTCTGGTCTTCTCCCTTGAGCTGGTAAATACCGCGATTGAAGCAGTCGTTGATTTAGCTTCCCCGGAATGGCACGCCAAGGCGAAGATTGCCAAAGATGTGGGGGCAGGAGCTGTGCTTGTGGCGGCGATCCTGTCCCTTATCATCGGAGTTCTCGTATTTGGACAGCCACTGTTGCAAAAAGTATGGGGATAGTTTTTACTAGTAGAGAAGAAGAAATTTTTTCATAAGCCAAAATGAGGTACCGGACGGGTCATTGTAGTTGACCTTTCAGTCTGGTTTCTTCGTGTCTCATTGGACACATTCTGTTTTGAAATGATGTTAAAGATCAATCATATGAGGAATGATGAGAATGGATAAACAATCATTATTAGCACAAGCAATCGAAGCCAGAGAGCTCGCTTATGTACCGTACTCCAAGTTTCAGGTAGGAGCAGCTCTTTTAGCTGAGAGTGGCAAGGTTTATTTGGGAGGCAATATTGAAAATGCAGCGTACTCGCTGTGCAACTGCGCAGAGCGTACAGCTCTTTTTAAAGCGTACTCAGAAGGCGATCGGACTTACAAAGCGTTAGCCGTCGCTGCTGATACGCCGCAAGCTGTATCGCCGTGCGGGGCTTGCCGACAAGTCATAGCGGAGCTGTGCCCGCCGGACATGCCTGTATTTTTGACGAATCTCAAAGGCGACATTTGGGAAACGACAGTATCTGCCCTGCTTCCAGGCGCATTCACCAAGGAGGATTTACGTGGATAATCGCAAGACCAAGCAATCGTTTAAATCTGGCTTTGTCTCCATTGTGGGACGTCCAAATGTTGGGAAATCAACACTGTTGAATCATATTGTGGGACATAAAATCGCCATCATGTCGAATAAGCCGCAAACGACACGCAACAAAATTACGGCGGTGCATACGACAGAAGAGGGTCAAATTATTTTCTTAGATACACCGGGGATTCACAAGCCTCAATCCAAACTCGGAAACTACATGGTTTCGGTTGCCGAAAATACATTGAACGAAGTAGACCTCGTTTTGTTTGTTGTCGATGCAACAGAAAAACGCGGAGCCGGGGACGACTACATCATCGAGCGTTTGAAGCAGGTCAAAACGCCAGTATTTTTGGTCATCAACAAAATTGACAAGGTACACCCGGAAGCACTACTGCCGATTATTGACGATTACCGCAAATTGTATGATTTCAAGCAAATTGTTCCAATCTCTGCATTGGAAGGTAACAATACAGGTTCATTGCAGCAGGCTATTTTGGGTGAAATGGAAGAAGGCCCGATGTATTACCCTGCAGATCAGGTGACAGACCATCCGGAACGCTTTGTAGCAGCCGAGTTGATTCGGGAAAAAGTTCTGCATTTGACGAGAGAAGAGGTACCTCACTCCATCGCTGTCGTGATTGAAGAAATGAAGCGCGGAGAAAATGGTAAAACGCTTTACATTTACGCAGCCATTTACGTAGAGCGGGATTCCCAGCGCGGTATTTTGATCGGGCAAAAAGGTCAGATGCTCAAAGAAATCGGTCAACGTGCGCGCAAGGATATCGAGCGGTTGATGGGGGACCAAGTATTTTTGGAGCTCTGGATCAAAGTGAAAAAGGATTGGCGCAACCAAGAGCGGATGCTGCGTAACTTCGGTTTCTACGACGAGCAATAATATTCCCATCGCGATGTGTTAATTTTTCCAAGGCATAGAATAACGGGCAAAGGTGATTCTAAGAAGGAAGTGGATAGACCCGATATAGGAAAGGATGATGCTCCATGCTTCGTGACTTTTCTTGGAGAGTTTTCGCTTCAACCGGTGACATCCATGCTTACCTTCTCTACCGTGATCACCATCAAACGGATGTTTCCAGCGAGGAAGCCTCGTTTGATCTCGCCCAGGAAGAATTGGGTGACACGCAGGCATGCTTGTAAAGTGGGAAGGGATTGTCATTCGCAGTGTGGACTATGGTGAGTCCAGCAAAGTGGTGACATTGTTTACCCGGGAGAACGGCAAATTAGGCGTGATGGCCCGTGGTTCCAAAAAGACCAAAAGCCGTCTTGCCGCCGTCTCCCAATTGTTTTCGCATAGTTATTATCTATGCAAGGCAGGACCCGGTACAGGGATGCCCGATCTCTCTCAGGGAGATATGCTGGATTCGTTCCGGGATATGCGGCAAAGCCTGACTGCTACGGCTTATGCCGCATACATAGCAGAACTGTTGGATCGACTGACGCAGGAAAAGGAGCCGAATCCCTACATGTTTCAGCTACTCCTTCATACGTTCCGCTATTTGGATGAAGGACGTGATGCTGAGATCCTGTGTCGTATTTTTGAGACCAAGATGCTAATTGTAGCGGGGATCTCCCCGCAGCTCACGGCGTGTGTAAACTGTGGCGAACAGCGCGAGCCCTATGCAATCAGTGTGGGACAGGGTGGCCTGTTGTGCCCAGTTTGCCAGCCTTCCGATCCGTATGCCATGGCGGTTACACCCTCTACCTGGAAGCTGTTACGGCTGTTCCAGGTATTTGATTTGGAGCGGCTTGGTGACATTGAAGTAAAACCAGCTACACGTAACCAGCTTAAGCATGTGCTACGGGGTTTCATGGACGAGTATCTGGATATCAGGTTGAAAAGTCGAGCATTTCTGGAACAACTGGAGCGTATGGAAAGAATGACGCAATCAGATCAGGACTAATTGACATACGAAATTGTTTTCGTTATGATAAGAACCAAACTTGTATACCGAATGTTGCCATGAAGGAAAAGAGTAGTCGGCCACTGGCTGTGAATAGCGAATCGGGGATAGTGGGAGCCCGGTCACCATGCTGATGAAGGGCGTTCTGGAGCAATTTAATTGTAAGGTGGGCGAAGAAGTCATTCGCCAAGTAGGGTGGAACCGCGAGAATCCTCTCGTCCCTACACTGTCGTATCAGGCAGTGTAGAGGCGGGAGGTTTTTTTAGTTTCGACTTAAAGTCAAGTTCTAATAAGTTTAGAGGAGGATAAAGCATGAAAATGACATTTCAAGACATCATTTTGACGCTGCAAAACTTTTGGGCAAAGCAAAACTGTCTCATTGTCCAGCCGTATGACGTTGAAAAAGGGGCAGGTACGCTAAACCCAATGACCTTCCTTCGTTCCATTGGGCCTGAGCCGTGGAATGTGGCATATGTAGAGCCTTCCCGTCGCCCGGCTGACGGACGCTATGGGGAAAACCCGAACCGTTTGTATCAGCATCACCAGTTCCAAGTAATCATGAAGCCATCGCCGGACAATATTCAGGAGCTGTACCTGGAGAGCTTGCGCGAACTCGGAATCGATCCACTGGAGCATGATATCCGATTTGTAGAGGACAACTGGGAGCACCCTGGTCTCGGCGCATGGGGCTTAGGCTGGGAAGTTTGGCTGGACGGAATGGAGATCACACAGTTCACGTACTTCCAGCAAGTGGGCGGTCTGGAATGTAAACCAGTGGCAGTCGAGCTGACTTACGGACTGGAGCGTTTGGCTTCCTATATTCAGGAGAAAGAAAATGTGTTCGATCTGGAATGGTGCAACGGGTATACGTACGGAGATGTATTCTTGCAACCAGAATACGAGCATTCCAAATACACATTCGAGCTGTCTGATGTCGACATGCTGTTCTCTCTCTACAATACGTATGAGGCAGAAGCAAAGCGACTGATGGCGGAGCGACTGGTTTACCCGGCTTATGACTATGTACTGAAATGCTCCCACACCTTTAACTTGCTTGATGCGCGTGGAGCTATCAGTGTGACGGAGCGTACAGGCTACATCGCTCGTGTACGCAATCTGTCTCGTGAAGTAGCACAAACCTACTATAAAGAGCGTGAGCGCCTCGGTTTCCCGCTTTTGCAAAAAGGCAATGCAGACGCTGCGGATCAAGTGAATCATGTGAAGGGAGAGGATACAAATGAGTAAGCGCAATCTACTCGTAGAGGTTGGTTTGGAAGAAATGCCTGCTCGTTTTGTCGCACAGGCAACGGCACAATTCATGGAAAAAGTAGAAAAGTGGCTGACTGCTGAGCGCGTGCCGTTTGATCAAATTACGGCATTGGAGTCACCTCGTCGTTTTGCCCTGTTGATTAATGGATTGGCAGAAAAGCAGCCTGACCGCAATGATGAAGCGAAAGGCCCTGCACGCAAAATCGCACAAGATGAAGCGGGCAACTGGTCCAAGGCAGCACTCGGCTTTGCAAGAAGCAACAATGTTGAGCCTGACCAATTGTATTATAAAGAAGTAAACGGGATCGAGTATGTTCATGCTCGCAAATCCGAAGCGGGAAAACCAACTACCGAGCTTTTGCCACAGCTGGCTGAAGTGATCACCGGCATGAGCTTCCCGAAAAATATGCGTTGGGGCGCACGCGATTTGAAATACGTTCGTCCGATTCGTTGGCTGGTTGCTTTGTTCGGCGATGAATTGATCGATCTGGAGATTGCAGGTGTAAAAAGCGGACGCGTTTCTCGTGGACACCGCTTCTTGGGAACAGAGGTTACGTTGAATCACCCAAGCGAATACGTGAGCAAACTGGCTGAGCAATATGTCATGGTGAATCCTGATGAGCGCAGAGCAGCCATTGTAGAACAGATTCATCGCTTGGAGAAGGAAAATGGCTGGACGATTCCAATGGACGAAGGACTTCTGGATGAGGTAGTCCATCTTGTAGAATATCCTACCGCTCTTTACGGTACGTTTGAGCAAGAATTCCTTTCCATTCCACGTGAGGTTTTGGTTACCTCCATGCGTGAGCACCAGCGTTATTTCCCTGTTGAAAACGCACAGGGTCAATTGCTGAATCATTTTGTGACAGTGCGTAACGGAGACAGCCGCGCTCTGGAAAACGTAGCGAAAGGAAATGAAAAAGTTCTTCGCGCACGCCTGTCTGATGCTCGTTTCTTCTACGTAGAAGACCAAAAGCTGTCCATTGAGAGCTGCCTGAAACGTTTGGAGACAATCGTTTACCATGAAGAGCTCGGAACAATCGGTGATAAAGTTCGCCGTGTACGCAAAACAGCTGCGCAAATTGCAAGCAAGCTGGGTGTGAGCACGGAAGAAACCAAACAAGTAGACCGCATTGCAGAAATCGCAAAATTTGACCTCGTTACCAACATGGTAGGTGAATTCCCTGAACTGCAAGGGATTATGGGTGAAGATTACGCGCGCAAAGCGGGTGAGTCCGACGTCGTCGCAAGTGGCGTATTCGAGCATTACCTCCCGCGTTTTGCGGGGGACAAAATGCCTGCTTCCGCTCAAGGCGCTATCGTCAGTCTGGCTGACAAGATGGACACGATCGTAGGCTGCTTCTCGATCGGCATTGTGCCTACTGGCTCACAGGACCCGTATGGCCTGCGCCGTATGGCAGCGGGGATCGTTACGATTTTGGTGGAGCGCGACTGGCAAATTTCCCTTGCCGATCTGTGGAATGCCGCGATGGAAGGCTTTGTAGCGCAAGGCGTAAACAAGAGAGCAGCAGAAGACGTGAAAAAAGACCTCGTAGAATTCTTCGCACTCCGTCTGAAAAACGTCTTGCAGGATCATGGCGTTCGCTACGATGTCATCGACGCCGTTCTTGCTGCCGACCTGACACTGGTTCCAGAGGTGCTGGCAAAAGCAAAAGCATTGATGGGAGCGGTACAAACAGAAGAATTCAAGCTGATTGTGGAGCAGTTTAACCGGGTGAACAATCTGGCACAAAAAGCGGAAGCAGACCAAGTCAGTGAAACTCTGTTCGCAGAAGACGTGGAACGTGCCTTGTATCAGGCATTCCAAGCTGTTCAGAAGGATGTAGAGGGTCTGAAGGATCAAGAGAAGGTGCTCGCTACCTTGTCAACCTTGCGCCAGCCGATCAACGCATTCTTTGATAAGGTAATGGTCATGGCCGAAGATCAGGCTGTTCGTGCGAATCGTCTGGGACTTCTCTTGCAGCTTTCTCGTGTGCTTTATCGCTACGCAGATTTTTCCAAAGTTGTATTTGCGTAAACTAAATAAAACCGGTGCCTTCGTCTGAAAATCAGGCGGGGGCACCTTTTTTCCGCGTGAAAGAAGGAATATCCCGTCGAATAGAGTAATACTAGGAAGAGGTAAAGACAGAACCGGGGTGATTGGTCATCGAGCTTACCAAACGACAAGAGCACATCTTACAGATAGTGAAGGATGACGGACCGATAACAGGAGAGCATATCGCGGAGCGACTGAATTTGACTCGCGCGACGCTACGCCCTGATTTATCCATCCTCACAATGTCAGGATATTTAGAAGCCAGACCTCGGGTCGGGTATTTTTATGCCGGCAGACCCGCAAGCTCAGTCATAAGTGAACGGCTTCACAAGCTTCTCGTCAATGACTACAAGGCGGTACCGATCGTGGTTTCCGAATCCGCCTCGGCTTACGACGCCATCGTTACCCTCTTTTTGGAGGATGTTGGCACGTTATTCGTCGTCAATCAAAAAGGATATTTGGCTGGCGTGATCTCACGAAAAGACCTCCTGCGTGCTTCTTTAGGCAATAAGACGCTGGAGGATGTGCCGGTCAGCATAATCATGTCTAGGATGCCGAATATCATTACATGCGCACCTGATGAGACCTTGTACGCAGCCGCCAAAAAGCTGATTGATTTTCAGATCGATTCTCTTCCTGTCGTAAGGCCTGGCGAGGAAGATCCGAAGCAAATGGAGCTGTTGGGGCGCGTCACCAAGACGACGATCGCGAAAGCATTTGTAGAATTGGGTAGCGAACCGAAAGTGTAGGAGGAGAAGCGATGCAAGGTAAACAGCAAGGACAGCTCATCTATGTAGTCTCAGACTCCATCGGCGAAACGGCCGAACTTGTCGTTCGCGCAGGAGCTAGTCAGTTTGATCGTTTTTTGTTTGATGTACAAAAGTATCCGTATATAGAAGACAAGGAATCGATTGACGAAATTATTGCTTCGGCAAAAGAATCGCGGGCAATGATCGTGTTCACTCTGGTCATTCCGGAGCTGAATGCGTATATTACACAACAAGCTGCTCTTCACGGAATTCCGGCTCTTGATGTTATGGGGCCTCTAATGAATACATTGCAGGGCATGTTGAAAGAGCCACCAACAGGAAAACCGGGCTTGGTACGCCGACTGGATGAAGAGTATTTCCGCAAAGTAGACGCCATCGAGTTTGCCGTCAAATACGACGATGGACGGGACCCACGCGGCCTGTTGCGCGCAGATGTGGTTTTGATCGGCGTTTCGCGTACTTCCAAGACGCCTCTTTCCATGTATTTGGCTAACAAGCGACTTAAGGTTGCCAATGTTCCGCTTGTCCCGGAAGTAGAACCACCAGAAGAATTGTTCCAACTGCCAATAGAACGGTGTATTGGACTTACCATCAATCCGGAGCAACTGAACGGCATTCGGACAGAGCGTCTGAAGGCACTGGGATTGACTGCACAAGCAAATTACGCCAATCTCGAACGGATTGCCGAAGAACTGGCTTATTCCAAGCGCATTATTGAGCGCCTTGGATGTACCGTTATCGATGTATCCAACAAGGCAGTGGAAGAAACGGCAAACATCATTTTGGAGATGATTAGAAAAAACAATCTCCGTAATGAAAGGAAATAGGCCGAAAGAAGGATTTTGACGTTTTTTGTAGAAAATCAATTAGCTGAGGTACTTATCATACGTGAGTTTCTCAGCGTTTATTGCACTTAGAAATGTGGAAAAGTAGAAAAGAAGAAAAGAAGTTTGATGCAAAGAAGGAAATTGACGAATTTTGACGAACTAAATATTCTCACGTGCGATTCTCCTTATAAAGGTGGAAAGACATGACTGGTCCCACTTCAGATGAATTTGTAAATCAAGTGCGTGCCGCTGTCGACATCGTAGACGTTGTAGGAGAGTACGTTCAACTGAGAAAAAGCGGTCGTGCCTTTCTCGGTCTATGTCCGTTTCACTCTGAAAAGAGCCCTTCCTTCAACGTAAATGCAGAGCGACAGTTTTTTCATTGCTTTGGCTGTGGAGCAGGTGGGGATATCTTTTCCTTTTTAATGAAACTGGAGCAATTGACTTTTCCAGAGGCACTGCACAAATTGGCGGAGCGTGCCGGGATAGCTGTGCCCCAGCCGCAGCAAGTAGAGGAATCACCTGAAAAACGGATGAAACATGCGATGCAGGAAGCGCATACGTTCGTTTCACGCCTCTACCACTACGTGCTTACGAAAACCCCTTATGGCGCAGAAGCGATGAAGTATCTCGCGAAGCGCGGAATGTCTGAGGCGACAATAGCCGAATACCAAATCGGATTCGCCCCGGATTCTTGGGATTTCGTGACGCAGCAGTTGACAAAGAGGGGATTTTCACAGGAATTGATGGTGGAAGCAGGGCTGTTGGCCAGGAGCGAAGCAGGAAAAATCTTTGATCGCTTTCGAGGTCGTATCATGTTTCCGATCCAGGATTCCCAAGGTAACGTCATCGGATTTGGTGGACGCTTACTGCAAGGATCGAACCCCAATTCTAACCAAAAGTCTCAACCCAAGTATCTGAATAGCCCGGAAAGCCCTTTGTTCAACAAAAGCGCTACGCTGTTTAATCTTCATCGTGCGCGCCCCATTATTAGAAAGAGAAAAGAGGCGCTGTTGTTTGAAGGATATGTCGATGTCATATCGGCATGGCAGGCGGGTTTTATGCAAGGTATTGCCACTTTGGGAACAGCCTTGACGGAGCAGCAGGCCAGAATTCTTCGTCGCAATACAGAATCAGTCGTACTCTGTTATGACGGAGATGCTGCAGGACAAGAAGCAACGAGCAAAGCGATTCACGTTTTGCAGCAAGCCGGTTTGATCGTTCGAGTTGCTCCACTTCCACAAGGAGTGGACCCGGATGATTACATCCGCCAGCATGGGGCTGAAGCATTTTCCCAGCAGGTATTGTTACAGGCGATGCCAATTACGGCTTTCCGTCTGAAACATTTACGCAGTCAGTTCGTAATAAAAGATGAGACGGACAAAGCTCGTTTAATCGCGAAGGCGGTCGAGATCATCAACGAGCTCAACAGCCCGGTGGAACGGGACATGTATCAACGGCAATTGGCAGAAGAATACTCCCTTACTCTCGGTGATCTCAAATGGGAGTCCAAACGCGCTTATAATCAGCAAAAAAGTGAGCGCCAAAGGGATAAAGTGACGCCAGCATGGAATAATAGTATAAATAATGGCAAAGTTACGCTCGCGAAAACACTGCCACCCGCTTATCACACGGCTGAGCGCATGCTGCTTTACTACATGATGCGGAACGAAGAAATAGCCACCCGCGTTCAACAGGAATGCAGCGCCCACTTTCAAGTGGATGAACACGATGCGCTGGCTGCCTACCTGTACGCCTACTATGCAGAGGGAAACCCGGAAGACCCTGGAAAGTTTATACATTATGTGCAAGACGATTTGTTAAAGCAATTAGCCTCGGGATTGGCCATGATGGAGTGCAACAACGACGTATCTGAATTAGAGATCGGTGACTACATCAAACAAGTGAATAACTACCCGAAGCGTGCCGAGTTGGAACGATTGCGCGATGAGCAGCGGAGCTTACACCTCCAAGCGGCCGCAGCGGACAGCGAGGATGCGCGCAAACAACTTGAACTTCAAGCAGCCGTTACAGGGATGAAGATTCTTGAATTGGAAAATGCTTTAAAAGAAGGGTAGCTTCAGATCATTCCCGGGGAAGGAGGGAAAGTAGATGAACAAGCAAAATATTACTTCCGACATGGAAGCAACGTCCATCGAACAAGTGAAGGAACAGTTGGTCGAATTAGGCAAGAAACGCGGCGCACTGTCGTATAAGGAGATTACTGCTCGCCTGGCAGGTTTCGAGCAGGATTCTGATCAAATGGATGAGTTTTTTGAATATCTTGGTGATCAAGGCATTGAGATTAACAACAATGAGAATGAAGATGACGACGATGAAGTCGATCAAATGATCATCAAGGACGAGGACAACGAAGAATTCGACTATGACGATCTCTCCGTTCCACCTGGAATTAAGATCAATGACCCTGTACGGATGTATCTGAAGGAAATTGGTCGAGTTCCTCTGCTCTCCGCAGAAGAGGAGATTAAACTGGCACAGCGAATTGAACAAGGTGATGAGGAAGCCAAAAGACGTCTGGCTGAAGCGAACTTGCGATTGGTTGTATCGATTGCGAAGCGTTATGTAGGACGCGGCATGCTATTCCTCGACTTGATTCAAGAAGGAAACATGGGTCTGATTAAAGCGGTGGAAAAGTTTGACTATCGCAAAGGCTACAAGTTCAGTACGTATGCGACCTGGTGGATTCGCCAAGCGATTACCCGTGCTATTGCAGACCAGGCTAGAACGATCCGGATTCCGGTTCATATGGTGGAAACGATCAATAAATTAATCCGCGTTTCCCGTCAGCTTCTGCAAGAGCTAGGTCGTGAACCTATGCCAGAAGAAATCGCTGAAAAAATGGATCTCACTCCGGAAAAAGTTCGGGAAATCATGAAGATTGCTCAAGAACCAGTATCCCTGGAGACTCCAATTGGGGAAGAAGACGATTCCCACTTAGGTGATTTCATTGAGGATCAGGATGCATTGGAGCCATCTGATGCAGCTGCCTATGAACTTTTGAAGGAACAGTTGGAAGACGTTTTGGATACATTAACGGACCGGGAAGAAAATGTACTGCGTCTGCGTTTTGGATTAGATGACGGTCGTACACGGACGTTAGAAGAGGTAGGGAAAGTGTTTGGCGTAACCCGTGAACGGATTCGTCAGATCGAAGCAAAAGCTCTTCGCAAATTGCGTCATCCGAGTAGAAGTAAACGCTTAAAAGATTTCTTGGAATAACCGATATAAGAAGTATGTGGCCTACGTTAGCCGACGTAGGCTTTTCTTATTCATGAAAGTAACCACTTTTTGTCGTAGTTAGGAGGGGCCGCGTTGGACGACCAGCGCAAGCGCACGATCATAGCCGAAATTGAAAACTGGCGGCGCAACCATTTACTGCCTGAACATTACTGCATCTTCTTGTTAAATCTGTATACAGAAGGGGATCGGCCAAATACACCGGCGTCCGCAGGCGGGAATGAGCGAATGGGAACGGCACCGGGTGTGCTGTCAGGAAAAGTCAATTCAACATCATCTGTCACAAATACATATGCACCTAGAACTGTCTCTCCAGTGACGGGGAAAATGGTAGTGGCATGGCTCCTTGGTGCCTTTGTCATTGCTGGTTTGATCTTACTTGCTTTTCATTTTAACCGTTTTCAAACCCCAATGCAAATTACCATCTTTGCCTGTTTCGCTCTTGTTTTCTATATTCTGGGACTCGTTTATCGAAGGTCGGCCCCGCCATTGACGCATTTATTCCTGGCTTTGTCTTTTCTGATCTTGATCGCAGGGGGCGTTTATTGTATCCAAAAACTGGATGGTAGCATGCCGTTTGTCCTGTTCTATTTAGGCTTCGTTTGCATGTTACTGTGCATCAGCGCAATTGTTTTCGGCTATGCTTATTTGCTCTATGCAGGGTTACTAGGTTTGGCGATATTGTATGGCATTACAACCGTTCATCGGGTAGGGATGGACTATACATGGTGGACATCGGAGTTGTACTGGGTACCGCTTGCGTGTTTGCTCACAGGTATGGGCTTCTTGATGAATAAGGCCAATGCGAAATGGGCGGGAGTATTTGCTGTATGTGGACTTGCCTTTTTCTTTGGTGCAGAGATACAGGCTCTGTATATTCAAGAAGCGAAGCGGGATATGATTCAATTGCTGCTGTTCATTAAGGTATTCATCGCGTCAACTTTGTTCTTCTTCACGCGTGGATATTGGTATGCGTGGTTGCGACTGTAGGACTCTGCGTGACTTCTCGTTTTCCTCTCCCTGCTTATCTGTTACAATTTCAGAAGAGAGCAAACGGGGTGAATAGATGAACAACAAGTGGAAAGTATTAATCGGTATTTTGCTGGCGGCTATTTTTCTGGGTGGAGAAACAGTAGCCAAGTTTATGGGTGTAAATACATACAGTCTCGGATTCATAGCAGCCTCAGTATCTTTTTTGGGAGCGATTTTATTAGGAGCACGCCGATCATAGGCGTGTTTTTTTTCGTGAAATTACCACATGAATTTCAAATCGTGGTGTATAATGGTAAGAGTATTCTGAACAAACGCTCAGTCAAAATTGTGTATTTCTTGATGGTTCTTTACTAAAGCGTTTTCAAGGGGGCAGCGATTATGAACTTCGATTTGACTTCAGAACAACAAATGTTGAAAAAAATGATGCGCGAATTTGCTGATGAGGTTGTGGCACCAGGAGCAGATGAACGCGATCAAACCAAACAATTTCCTGTCGAAATATTCAAGCAGATGAGCGAACTGAACTTGATGGGTCTTCCTTTCTCTGAGAAATACGGGGGTGCGGGAGCCGATTCCACGAGTTTTGCGATCGTTGTAGAAGAGCTTAGTCGTGCATGTGGCTCTACAGGAATCACGTATTCGGCGCATATTTCGTTAGGTGGCGCACCGTTGGCTTTGTTTGGAACGGAAGAGCAGAAGCTGAACTATTTAAGCAAAATCTGTTCCGGCGAAAGCTTTGGTGCGTTTGGCTTGACGGAACCGAATGCCGGGTCTGACGCAGGTGGTACGCGGACGAATGCGGTCTTGGCTGACGGAGAGTGGACGATTAACGGCTCCAAATGCTTCATTACTAATGCCTCCTATGCTTCGTTTCTCGCCTTGACAGCTGTAACTGACAAAGACCAAGGCTCACGCGGTATTACTGCTTTTATCGTTCCGACTGATGCACCTGGTTTTCAAGTACTGGCAAACTATGAAAAGCTCGGCTTGCACAGCTCCAATACGACCGAGCTCGTTCTTGAAAATGTCCGGGTGCCAGAGGAAAACGTCCTTGGGAAGAGGGGCGAAGGATTCAAGCAGTTCCTCATTACACTTGATGGTGGACGAATCGGGATCGGCGCTATGGCTGTAGGAATTGCACAGGCTGCCTACGACAAGGCACTGCAATACTCCAAACAAAGAACGGCTTTTGGTAATTCCTTGAGTCATTTTCAAGCGATTCAGCACAAGCTGGCGGATATGGCGATGCAAATTGAGCTGGCGAGAACAATGGTCTATAAAGCAGCGTGGCTGAAGGATCATGGTCGCAAATTTACAAAAGAAGCAGCAATGGCAAAATTGTATGCTTCGGAGATTGCCATGTCCGCTACTCATCAGGCCATTCAGATTCACGGTGGCTATGGTTATATGCGGGAGTATCAGGTGGAACGATTTTTCCGCGATGCCCGGCTGTTAGAGATCGGCGAGGGGACTTCAGAGATTTTACGTAATGTCATCGCAAGAGAAATCGGGTGCTAGCCTTTCCCTGTTTGACAAATGAAAGAGCATGACTGCCAGCGAAAACTGACAGCCATGGCTCTTTTTTTGTTTTTTATTTTTTATTGATCGCCAGATTGTACAGTTGGGAATCCAAATCCACTAGAGATATCGTCACCTACAGCAGCGTTTGAGCCACCTTTGATGTCATTTCCTTTCGCACGTTTTTGCAACTCTACGCGAACATCTTGAGAGCTCCAAGATGGATTAGATGCCCAGATTTTTGCAGCCAAACCTGAAATGTGTGGTGTTGCCATGGAGGTTCCGCTAATGGAGTTATAGCCTCCGTTATTCCATGTAGACTGAATAGCGCGTCCTGGTGCTGATACTTCCACATCGCGTTCTTGAATCACGTAGTCTCCCGCTTGCCCGCTCTTACCACGAGAAGAGAAGTCAGCCACACGGTAGGTTCCGTTTTGTTGAACATTCTCTAACGCTGCTACGGCTACTGTATTCACTAATGCTCCAGGGTAGCCAATGCTATTCACTGTCGGTCCAGAATTACCAGCCGCAGCGACGACTAATACACCTTTTTGGTTTGCATAAGTGATGGCATTTGCCATAAGGGTACTCTTACTGCTAGAGCCAAGGGACATAGAAATGATTGTTTTCACGCCTAATTGAGCGGACTGGTCAGCAGCGTAACGAATGGCATAGGCAATGTCATCCTCATAGCCGGAGCCTGAGTCATCCAATACTTTATATGCCCATAGCTTTGCATCTGGTGCTACACCATAAATACCTGCGCCACCGCCGCCGTCAGCGAGAACAGTTCCAGCGACGTGTGTTCCATGACCATGCGCATCATTGCAAGCACCGGTAACAACAGGAGAAGAAGCTTGTGTGAAATCGTTGCACTGCTCTGCGTTAGCGGTTAGGTCTGGGTGCTGCGTATACACGCCAGTATCCAGGACTGCAACACGAACATCTGCACCGCCAGTCGCAGCAGAGAGGGACTGGTTCTTATAGATTGCTTTAATTCCCCACGGAACGACTGCCGCAGGAGAGAATTCTGGCTCGCTTGCCTGATCTTCTTCTATATACTCAGCGATCTTTAATTTTTTCAACACGGTAATTTTTACGTTGGGATCGCTTTTCAGTTGGTTAAGTTGATCGCTATTTACATCGAGGGAAAAGCCATCTTCTCCAAAATCATGGCGTACTTCCAAAGGTCCAGCAAAATAACCAGTTCTCACATCCGAATCTGACTGAATTAATACCCTTGCTGTACCTAATCCACTGAATTCATTGGTTGACTCATTACTGGCTGCCCCCACACCTGTGAAGACACTCATCACTAGCGCCGAAGAGAGTAATCCCATTGCCCACCACTTGCCTGTTCTTTTTTTCAAACTATTCTCCTCCTTAAAGATATTTAGTTTGTGTAGTTCATGATGTGCATGGCGTTAATATACATATTTGTAAAAAATTTGTAAATATTTATTTATTAAAATAAAGTTCACAATTTAGTAAAAATTAAGTTAAATTGTATAAAATACCATAAAACAATATCATATTTAAAAATTTTGCTTGTAATTCCGAACATTACATCCAACGTAATGGCCACCTGTACGCCTCCGATTACTACCTAAGGGTCCCTTTTATTTGCATTGTTCCTGCTGGGGGCAACAGTGAGGATTTTGTCGTTCTTTGCTAATCATCTGTTAGGGAATTAGCATTTCGCAATTGCTGCCAAATAGGGTAGAATAGAGGCAACGGAAGGTGAATATACAGATGACATCAGTATCAATATCCAAGCGGCTACAAACGATTGCCCGCTATTGTCCAGAAGGAGCCCGCGTCGCCGACATCGGGTCGGATCATGCGTTGTTGGCTTCTTATTTGCTTGTAAAAGGAATTGCTTCTTTCGTGATCGCAGGCGAATTGAATGAAGGGCCTTTTCAAGCGGCACAAAAACAAATACATACATTGCAGGTAAAAGATCGCGCTTCGGTGCGTAAAGGAAACGGGCTCGCGGTAGTACAGCCTGGCGAAGCAGATGTGATCTGCATTGCTGGGATGGGCGGACAATTGATCGTTTCCATTTTGGAAGCAGGAAAAGACAAACTGGAAGGTGTGCAACGCCTGATTCTGCAACCAAACGTAGGAGAAGAAGCGGTTCGCCTGTGGATGATAGAGAATGGTTGGCAGTTAATCGCGGAGTCCATTTTGCAGGAGGACGGCGTGATTTATGAGATTCTCGTCGCAGAACGAGGCAATCCTACCTTGCCTTATGAGGGCAAAGATCGTACACAGCAAGAGCTCCTGCGCATTGGTCCATTTCTTTGGGAGGTAAAACCAGAGGTTTTACAAGAGAAGTGGCTGCATGAGCAAGAAAAATGGCAAAAGGTCATCGTTCAATTAAAGCGTTCGGACAAGCCGGAAGCAGCAGAACGAATTAAAGAAATCGAAGTAGAAGTAAAATGGATCGATGAGGTGATCGCATGCTTGCGCACGGACAAACAGTAATTCAATATGTAGAACGTCTGGCGCCAAAATCGTTGGCGATGGAAGGCGACAAGATTGGCCTTCATGTAGGCACCTTGCAAAAAAAAGTGAAAAAAGTGATGATCGCACTAGACGTGTTGGAATCTGTGGTGGATGAAGCAATTGCAGAGGGGGTGGACCTAATTGTGGCTCACCATGCCGTCATTTATCGACCACTCAAGAACCTCCGGACGGATCTGGCCGCAGGACGCGTGTTCGAAAAGCTGATCAAGCACGACATTGCGGTATACACAGCTCATACCAATTTGGATGTTGCGTATGGGGGAATGAACGATTGGCTTGCAGAAGCGGTTGGACTCACTGATGTAGATGTACTGGATGTTCTTTCACGAGAGGCTTGGAAGAAGCTCGTCGTATTCGTACCCGCTACCCATAAGGAAGCAGTATTTTCTGCACTTGCTGAAGCGGGTGCAGGGCATGTAGGCAACTATAGCCACTGTTCTTTTCAGACAGAAGGCATTGGAACCTTTTTACCAGGGGAAGGAACGAATCCCCATATCGGTTCGACAGGCCAACTGGAAAAAGCAGAGGAAGTTCGCATCGAGATGATTGTTCCCTCCTCCAGGCAATCGGCAGTGGTCAAAGCAATGCTTGCTGCCCATCCCTACGAAGAAGTCGCCTATGACATCATTCCTTTGGAGCAGTCCGGAACTACATACGGAATTGGGCGAATCGGTACTTTGCCTGCACCACTGACGCTGCGTGAGTTTGCTTTGCTCGTCAAAGAACGGTTTTCCCTCCCTGGCCTTCGCGTAGTAGGTGACTTGGAAGCGACAGTCAAGAAAGTAGCCGTAGTAGGTGGAGACGGTAGCTCGTTTGTTTCCAAAGCCATTTTTAAAGGCGCGGATGTTTATTTAACCGGAGACATTGGTTATCACACCGCACACGATGCACAAGCAGAAGGCTTGTCGATCGTAGATGCTGGTCACAATATCGAAAAAATCATGAAGGAAAAGCTGGCGACCATCTTGCTTGAACAATTGCAGGCAAATGGTTACGAAACAGAGGTTATTCCTTCGCGCATGCACACAGATCCGTTCCAGTTTGTATAAGACGTAGCAGGATCAACTTTATGTTGCCTGCCAGATGAAGTGTAGGAGGATTTTATGTGCAAAAACTAATCCGGACGATTTCTTGTGGATTATTAACGTTAAGCTTACTCACCCCCGGCGTCGCATCAGCGGCTGGGGGCTTATTGCCATACAATGACATCAACAAGCATTGGGCGAGAAATGCAATCATTCAAGGTGTGCAGCTCGGTTTGTTTGAAGCTGGTCCAAATGTTCCGAAGTTTTACCCAAATCGTGACATGACACGTGCGGAATTTCTCGTCATGATCGATCGTCTTTATTACGGTGGGCAGTATCAGATCTATCCGCTTACTTTCTTATCCGAGCATTCGGAGTGGGCGCGAGCTGAAGGTTTTCAGGAACCGTATTTGCCGTATAAAGATGTCGATCGCCTAACGTGGATGTATAAACCAACGTTGCGCATTTCCACGATCTTGGATAGACTGTACGGTCCAAATGCGATTCAGTTCATTTTTCCTGGTGAGATGATGAAGCCAAATCAGCCGATCACCAACGAAGAAGCTGCGAAGATATTGCAAATGTTTACCATGTCTCCAGATAGTAAAAATGCTTGGGAAGAAGTGCGTTCCTGGGGATGGCTAGAGGGAGAAAAAACGGATCGGGTGAAGCGGGGAGATGCTGCAGTCGCAGCTGATCGCATGGTGAATTATTTCCTTCAGGATGGAATCATGCCTCTGCTGGATTACGATGGGAAAAAGTTCCCAATGGTCCCGGATGTCGAAGAGGTATTGCCGTTATTCGCAACCTATACAGATCCCAAAACAACAGAAGAACAGATTTATGTAGATGCGGCTGCCGCTATTCGCAGTAGAAATGATAGTGAGGAGACTTTTGAACAGTTACGCAAACTGGCAGATTCCTCTTTCCCGAATCAAGTCGGTGTTCACTATTTATTGAGCTGGAATCCTGAGACACCGATTGAAACCAATTTGGAGGAAGCTTTTCTTGCTATCGACGCTTACTTCGAAGACAAAATCATTCTCCCGGACACACTTGGGCTATTGAGTGCGAATGTGTATGATATTGCCTTGCAGCTAGGGAACAAGGATCAAAGCCAATACAAAAAAGTGCTCGACCGACTCAATGCTTATGAACAAAAAGTGAAGCAAGATTCCAAAGAATGGGAATCGCTCGCCATCTATGTGGGGGCACTGGAAATCAGGAGTGGTCAGGTAGACTTGGCGTTGACACGTTACCAGCGATTTGTCGACAGGAGCCCGGAGGCATTGTTGAATACTTCCTATTATTATTTGCAGGAAGGACGTATGCAGGAAGCAGAAGAGATTCTTAATGTGATGAAACCGAAAGCATCAGACAGCAGAATGAATCAGTTGCACAAAATGTTGCGTCAAGAGTTTGCGTCTTTAAAAGATCAGCCAGCTATTATTTCTGATTTGGGATTCTCTTTGCGCCAGTTGGACAATGCCGACACCTACCAAGTGAAGGGTGAAGCGGTGTTGAGTGGATTGACGTTCTCATACACGCAGGATATTAACAAGGAAAAACAAATAAGCAGAATATCCGGCTTTTATCAATCTCCGCAAAAACTAATATCAGACAAGCTGCTCTCCTATACAGACGGGAAAACAAACACGCAATACTCGTATGATACGGATCGGCAGACATGGGACAAGAATAGAACGGACAAAGTTGACTTTTTGCACGAGTGGGTTGGTGCTGTTAAGGTAGCCGATCGTGCTAAGGAGCTTCATGCTCGCTACTACAAGCAATCGTACGGGAAGTACGATGTCATTACGGAGTGGATTCCGGGCTCTATGCTGGTAGAGAAATCCAAGAAGGTTTCGCTCGGACAAGGAAAAGTCAAAGACGTTCCCTTGTTCATGAACAAGTATTATATTGATAGGGCTAGCGACCAAATTATTAAACATACGTGGCGTTATGAAGAGATTTATGAGGGCGACGAATATGTAGCTTATTCGGGTACCGACAATTACGACTTTACAAGCAATGTTGCATTCTCAATACCTGATGATGTTCGAAAAGGGGTGGCACCATGAAGCGAATTAGTCAATGGGCAGTAGCGACTGTCCTGCTACTCACAACTGTTCTTCCTGTGCAAGCGGCAGAGTATCCTTACGAAGAAACAGAAGAAGTGTTCCTTCATGTCATGGAGAGCCACTTGAGCAAGCCGGCAGCCAAACAATTGGTAAAAGGGGCTCTAGAGGAGGTTAGTGAGCAGGCTGAACAGAAAAAAAAGCTGCAGTTCAACGTTTCTGAAGAAGATGATACTTGGGATGAGTTGGAATTGAGGCTTGCAGAATGGCAGAAGAAAGGCGGGTTTGATACGCTGACGATGAACACTTGGGCGATTGATGGAATGCTCTCCACGCTCAATGACCCGCACAGCGTATTTTTCACCCAAGATGATTTGCGACTGTTCCAATCTGACGTTGAAAATCAATTCGTTGGATTTGGCTTTCGTCTGCGGCTTCAAAAAGATCATATTATCATTCGTGAAATCGTTCCGAATTCTCCAGCAGCAGCATCTTCTTTGCAACGAGGCGATCAATTGATCAAAGTCAATGAGACCTCGTTGGTAGGAAAGACTTTTGAAGAAGCGTATGCTTATTTGAAGGGCAACGAAGGGACCGAAGCGGTTCTTACTGTTTATCGTCCATCCGACAAACGGGAGCATCAGGTAAAGCTGAAGCGTGCTTTCATGACCTTGCCGGAAGCGGAAGGACAGATGTTTACGAAAGGCGCGGTTGGCTATATCAGTCTTGAAACATTCGGATCAGAAGGAGCTATCCAGGTAAGGGATAAGCTCGCAGAACTTTCTCGTGTGCAAAAACCGTTGTCCGGATTGGTGTTAGACCTGCGGGATAATGGCGGGGGATACTTGTCCACAGCGCGGGACATCGCGAGCCTCTTCATGGAAGAAGGCTTGCTCATGTACACCACGAATCGCAATGGGGTAGAAGTAGAGACGTGGGTACGAAATGGACAGGATATCGGCATTCCTGTGCGAATTTTGGTAAACGGCGGAACAGCTTCTGCATCTGAGCTGTTGTCAGGTGCGCTGCGTGATCATGGCATCGCCAAACTTGTGGGTACCAAAACATTTGGAAAAGGGAGTGCCCAACAAGTTATTCCGTTGACGGACGGTGACGCACTCAAGCTTACGCTGAATGAATATTTTACACCTAAGCATACAGTGGTGAATCACGTAGGTCTTCAACCGGATATGGTTGTGGAGGATTATGGAGCACAAGTAGTAGAAGCTCTCCATTCATTGAACGTCAATACATGGGAACTGAGTGACGCAGAAGGCGATACAGTCATCAATGGAATTCCTTTCCCAACAGTGGATCCTCTCTTTAAACAAACGCCTCAAGGGCTGCAAATCCGAGCTGCTGTACTTTCGCATCTACTGGGTGATCCGTCCATTGGCGAAAAAGATTATGTGGTACTTGCTCCGTATTTGAAGAAGTACCCTGCACTAAAACTGCAAACGAAAAGTGGTGTCAACACCCTCACATTTACTTCGTAAGCAAGTTCCCCTGTCGCTTTTGGCGAGCAGGGGATTTTTCTTTTTCAGGCGTATACTCGGTAATGGAAAATCGAACACTATCAGGTGCGACCATGACTATTACGACTACTACGACAAGAAGGGTGGCAGCCGGATGAAAAAGGTCATACTTTTCCTGATCGACTCCATGATGCCTGATGTTCTGGAGCGATGCATTGCTGCCAATAAAGCACCGGCACTTCGGTTTTTCATGGAACATAGCCAGTACATACCAGATTGTGTGACCGTTTTCCCTACGATGACGGCTTCGATAGATTGCTCCCTCATTACGGGAGTTTACCCCGATCAGCACAAAGTACCGGGGTTAGTTTGGTATGATGCAGAGCAGAAAAAGATGGTGAATTATATTAATGGCGCCAATCCCGTTCGAAAAATAGGGGTTTCGAGCTGTGCAGAAAATGTCCTTTTTGATTTGAATGAACGTCATCTTAGCAAGGATGTTAAAACCATTCATGAGGTACTGGAAGAAAACAATCTCGTATCCGGTTCCATCAATGTCATCGCCCATCGCGGACATAAGCAGCATAAGGTGAAAATGCCGACCTTGCTTGATACAATTACATCTTTCTCCCTGCGAGAAAAGGTGAGTGGTCCAACGATCATGAGTATGGGGACGCTGGTGCGCCCGGCGTTATTTCGTACCGTCCCGTGGGATTTCTCTCAATCCGCTTTGGAGGGCTACGGAATTAATGATGCGTATGCAATCGATGTTATGATTGAGGTGATACGCAGCGGTCAGCAGCCACATTTTACGCTGGTCTATCTGCCAGAGAATGATCATAAGCTCCACAATTCCCCGGAGGATGCCGTACAGCACTTGGCAGATGTAGACAAGCAATTGGCCCGTTTGCTGGATAGCTTCGCTTCATGGGAGCAAATGCTGGAGAGAAATGTATGCATTTTGATTAGTGATCATGGACAGACTGTCATCGGAGAAAGCGAAGACCACAATATTCCGTTGGATCATCTTCTGGCGAATTTTTCGATTCATGCGCTTGGTACTGACGTGACACCAGAAGTGGAAGTGGTCATTTGCAATAATGAGCGTATGACTTTTTTGTACCCAGTGAATGGAACGGATCCGTTTTCTATTGTAGAAGCGGTTAGTGTGGAAGAAAGAATTGATTTGATTGCTTGGAAAGAGGGCGAGAAGGTAAAGGTGCGTCGGGGTGGAACACAACAGGAAATGTGTTTTTGGCGTAATGGGGAGTATCAAGATGTATATGGTTCTTCTTGGTCCGTTGAAGGGGACGTTTCCGTGCTGGATGTGCAATATGATGGAGAGTGTCTTTCTTTTGATACATACCCGGATGCATTTTCTCGACTATACGGGTCGCTGTTCTCGCAGACCGTTGACGTGGTAGTCGTTACTGCTGCTAAGAGCTATGAATTTTTATCGGAAAGTGCACCTACGCATTTAGGTGGTGGTAGTCACGGATCACTGCATAAGCAAGATTCGCTGATTCCGTTAGTGATCGCAGGTGCTTCGGAGATGTTTCCACTACCAGCAAGACTGGTAGATGTCAAAGATTTTATTCTTCGAGAGCTGGGGATTCCGTCAGCCTCAAATCCACAATGACCGGGACATGATCCGACCAATTGACAGGTAGCAGCTCGTAGTTCTCAATATTCCAGTGATGAGAAGCAAAAATATAGTCCAGACGACGGCGGAAGGTTGGAAGCGTTGGTCTTTTTTCCTGACCTGAGACAAGAGCACAGTCCATCAGGTGTGGTGAAAATGACACATTACTTGCGTTGAAATCCCCCATTAGGAGTAATGGGGCTTTTGCGTGTTGCTGTATCAATGTGGACATGAGCTGGAGTTGGGCCAGTCTGCTTACTTGATTTAAGCTGCAGTGTGTAACGCAAAGCGTAATCGTACGACCGAATCCTTGGAAGGACGCATACAGGAGGGTTCGTTGCTCTTTGCGGGCTGGCAAAACGATGGCGTCGACATTTTCAAGCGCGTATTTCGATAGCAGTGCATTGCCGTAATATCCATCTCCTATCGCGATCGAAGGGGAGAAGGCCAAGTGATACTGTAATTGATCAGCTATGTAGCTTGCTTGATACCCATACTTCCCGTTTTGATGGACTTCCTGAAGACCGATGATGTCTGGTTGCAAGTCCTTTAAAGTCAGAGTCATTTCGTTCAGACGTTTTCGCCACCAGAGGTCACGGCCGCTATGAATGTTGTAGCTGACTACACGCACCCTCGTTCACTTCCTTTGTTTTGACGTCATTTTTTAACTTATTTAGTTTTCCCTATTGCATTAGGTTTTAGTCTATGCTATATTAAAAAACGTCGCCTCTGCTTGAGGCACAGTTGGAATGAAATGCTCCTTGAAAACCGGAATAGAATTAATCTGTGAATAAAAGCTTGTGTTTTACTTGAAGTCAGATTCATCTTCAAACTTTATTGGAGAGTTTGATCCTGGCTCAGGACGAACGCTGGCGGCGTGCCTAATACATGCAAGTCGAGCGAGTCTCTTCA
>NZ_CATKQT010000005.1:0-141543 GCF_949767855.1 Brevibacillus sp. IT-7CA2 | reverse complement strand
CCCTTTCGTATTAGCGTAATGACGCCTCGTCAGTCTAAAACAATATTTTCACGGTCTAGCACTTTATTTTCCGAGTCTACAACATTATTTTCTTCGAACAGTTGGAAATTGGGAAAGAAACCGATGCTGGAGCAGGTAGCGAGTGAGATTTTGAAGCACAATCAGCACAACCTAGCGATTCATCGATCACGTATAGTAGAATGATACAAAAAAGGGAACAGAAGGTGTAAGCGATGTGCCGAAACATCAAAACCTTGTTCAACTTCGACCCACCCGCGACAGAAGATGAGATTCAAGCAGCAGCCCTGCAATTCGTGCGAAAGCTTTCGGGCATCAACACGCCTTCGAAGGCCAATGAAGAGGCTTTTCACCGAGCGGTCCAAGAGGTCTCCGTTGTTGCGAAAAATCTCTTGGATGCACTGGTGACGAATGCAGAGCCACGCAATCGAGAAGTCGAAATCGAGCGTGCTCGCGCGAGAAGCGCCAAACGGTTTGGCACGACAGAGTAGTGAGACGCTTAAGACAAGCAGTCTATTTAACGGGCAGGCCTTCAGGGTAACTGCCTATTTTTGTTTCCTGTATCAGAAATTTCAGCATCTTATCATCGTCTTATGAGATGATTTATCATTTCGCTACTATGTCTCTATCCTGCGAATTATACTATCGTAGAAGGCAAAGGGGAGAGGATCATCATGGAAAAGGTGAACGTCGCACAACATTTATCACGCTTGCAAGATTCCTGGGGCTCTCTGGTTGTCGGAGAGATGAATGATACGTCTATTAAGCTAGAGAAGCTGCAAGGTGAGTATCCTTGGCAACAAAATGACCAGAAAGATGAACTGCTGTTTGTCGTCAATGGCAGACTGCTACTGATGTACCACGAGCGCAATATATGGGTGGAAGCCGGAGAGTTTATCGTTGTGCCAAAGGGAGTTTCTTACAAGCTGTTTATCCCGAATGGCGATTGTCATCTACTGGCGATTGAACCGAAAAAATTCGCTGCTCTCAAGCGCTGCTCCTAAGACGATCAACATAGAAAATCGAGCGCTATTCGTTCGTGAATAGCGATGATATAGAGCTGTCAATCGACCGGTCACTTTCGTTGGCTGGACAATTGGCGGCTTTTTTGCTATTAATATATGTTCAAAAAAGTGTTGACTTATGCGTAATTTGTTATGTAATAAATACTGATAGCTCCAACTCTTTTCGAGGTGATGAATGTTGGACGACGGCATATATGTATTGATTAAAAAAGGAGACCCCGAGCAGCTTCAGAAGCGTCAGTTTCTACATAAGGAAGAGTGTACGATTGGGAGACGGGGTAATCAATTACAACCAGACATTGCTTTTTCTAGTCCGTATATATCCAGAAGGCATGCAGTGATACGGAAAATCAATAACCAATATACGATTTCTGATTTGCAAAGCAAGCATGGGACAGAAGTGAACGGAATGGCGATACAGCAAGCACCGCATTTTCTTTATCACGGTGATCATATTACGCTGGCCAAGGGCGTCGTAGAGATGATATTTTTTGCAGAGGGTAGCGAGATGGATGTGACGCGGGAGTTCTCATTCCCTTTGACGATTCCAAAAGAAACCACCTCCACTTCCGGCTTGGTCATCAATCTGGAACGCAGAGAAATACGTCTCGATGGCGCGAGAATCCATTTGACCGGAAAAGATATGGACTTGCTCATGCTTCTGTACCAACGTTCGAATCAGGCGGTCAGCTATGATGAAATCATGGTACTCGTCTGGCCGGAACGGTTGCTGAATACGGAGAGCAACGTCCCGGATGTTGGACGAGCCGAGATCAACGCTCTCGTTTATCGCTTGCGTAAGCGGCTGGGCAGATATGGAGAGAACGTCACCACGATCCCGCGCTTCGGTTACATGTGGGAAGAGTAGTAGGCAGTACGACAGACACAGGATGAATTTCCTGTGTTTTTTGCATTTGATGTAACTATCTGACACTTATCATCGTCCTATGAGAATAGTCTCATCTTGTCATCATCTTTTTTCCATATATTATGGTATCCGACTGTAATATCGTGTGGTAGGGAAGGTGAATGACTAGTGAAAAAGACATGGATAGTATTTTGGACGGTTTTTGTCGTTGTTCTTTTAGGGTTTTTCTATCTTTTCTGGGACTTTTGGAAGGACAACATGCAGTCAGATGGCGAGAGGGCAAAGGCAGCATTCACCGCGTATACGACAAAGTGGGGAGAACAGAAATTCTCTGACATGTACGAGCAGCTTTCTTTACATACAAAAAAGACCATCAGCAAAGAAGAATTCGTTTCGCGTTACCAAAACATTTACGGCGGAATCGAGGCCAAAGCGATTGCGGTCGAGCCGATGTACAATGGCGACGTCATGCCAGGTGAGGATGGGCAGATCAATTTTCATTACCGGCTGACGATGGAAACTTTCATTGAACCGATTTCCTTTACGGGGAAAGCGACACTTGTCAAAGAAACGCAGAATGACTTGGAGGACTGGTACATTCATTGGAATCCTTCTTTTATTTTTCCAGAAATGAAAGAAGGCGACAAAGTAAGAGCCAATACGGTGCATCCCAGACGAGGTGAAATCACGGATCGGGCAGGGCGTCTATTGGCAACAGAGCGTGTCGTGGTAGATATCGGGATAAATCCGGGAGAATGGAGCCAGGCTTCACAGACCGGGAAAATGGAGGTCAGCAAGCTTTTGCAAATTCCGTTGGATGACCTCACCTCCAAGGTCCAAGCTACGACAAGCAAGTCGGCCAAGTTTATCCGGATCGCCACGCTGCCGCAGGACGATGCACGCATCAAACAATTAGAAAAAACAGAAGGGCTCAAACTGCACAAAAAGAAAGTCCGCTACTATCCCTATCAGGATGCGACGGCCCATCTGGTTGGTTATGTAGGAGCGATCAGTCAGGAAGAGTATGAGAAACGAAAGGATCAGGGCTATAAAACGTCTGATGTGATTGGAAAATCAGGACTGGAACAGATTTTTGAGGAGCAGCTAAGAGGGAGTGCAGGTGGGCGTATCGTCATTACGGATCCAGATGGAACGGAAAAAAAGACCGTGGCGGAACGCTTCGCCAAGCATGGAAAGCCACTGGCATTAACGATAGATGCTGAAGTACAGCAGACGATTTACCAGGAGCTGAAAAACGAAGCAGGCACGGCAGCGGCGATCTCACCAAAGACCGGGGAAATACTGGCCCTCGTCAATTCTCCGTCCTTTGATCCGAACGCGTTTGTGCTTGGGATGTCGGCCACAGAGTGGAAGCAAATGAATGAAAACCCGCAAAAGCCGCTTCTCAATCGATTCGCGCGCGGGTTTGCGCCGGGCTCGACCTTCAAGCCGATTACGGCAGCGATTGGCCTTGCGTCAGGAGCCATTACCCCTGCGGACAGTATCCACGTCCGCGGACTGCATTGGCAAAAGGATGCGTCCTGGGGTGGATACGAGGTAACACGGGTCAGCGATTACGGGGGACCTGTCAATTTGGAAAAAGCATTGGTGTACTCCGACAATATATATTTTGCGAAAGCGGCACTCTCCATGGGGGAGGAGCAATTCGTGAAAAAGAGCGAGTTGTTTGGATTCCATGAAGCTCTCCCGATTCCATATCCACTGGACAAATCGAAGCTGTATAACGACAGTTTCAAAAACGAGATTCAATTGGCAGACTCCGGTTACGGTCAGGGCGAGGTAACGATGACGCCGCTTCATCTCGCGTTGGTGTACAGCGCTTTTGCAAATGACGGGAATATCGTTAATCCATCACTGTTGCAGGAAGACAAAAAAGGCGGGTATTGGAAGACGAATGTCATACCTGCCGATGTGGCGAGCACGGTGAAGCAGCATTTGATAAAGGTCATGGAAGACCCGCGCGGCACCGGACGAGGAGCACGCGTGCCTGGTATTCGCATGGCGGGCAAGACTGGAACAGCTGAGCTAAAACAGAAAAAAGGTGAACTTGGACTGGAAAACGGATGGTACGCCGTTTTTAATGTAGATGATCCACGTTTGCTGGTTACCATGATGATCGAAGATGTCCGTGGTCGGGGTGGCAGTCATGTACTCGATGCACGTATCAAACGGATTTTCACGAAGGTACTGAAAGAGTAGGGAGAGTAAGGATGAAGGAAGAAAAAAATGATCGTTTGAAACGACTGCAAATCGTCTATATCGTCGTATTTCTGATGTTTGTCGTAATCATTTTGAGATTGGCGCAAATCCAAATCCAGCAAGGGAGCGATTATGCAAATGAGCTGGCAGACAGATCGTATAAAAAAGATTACATTCCCGCTATGCGAGGAAACATTTATGACCGCAACGGATATGTCATTGCCGAAAGTCGGCCTTCCCATCTCGCTGTCTTCCGTGAACAAGAGGTCATGCAGAAGAAAGCATACTTTGCCCTGGTGGAAAAGCTGGAGAAAATACTGAGCCTCGACAAGGCCACGCTGTTGAAAAAGATGGATGTCGGCTATGCCTACGAGAAAGGCAATTATGTGGAAGCGGCACGGCAATTGCCGCGCTATTTGGAAAAAGAGTTGAAGGTGGATTTGACGGATAAAGAAATCGCGGTGCTGGGTGAGCATCGCGGCGATTTGCCGGGGATTGAAGTGGTGACAAAACCGATCAGGAAATACGATCCCAAGCAAATCGCTGTACAGGCGGTCGGGTATGTACGGCCCTTTCATATTGCTGAAAATGTGAAGCTCGCCTCCTACAAGGATGAGAGTACGCGGTATTTGCCGAACCAGTTAGTTGGATTCGATGGGATTGAGCTATCTTACGAAAAAGAGCTTCGCGGGAGCAACGGTTACCGGATGTATGAGGTCGCAGCAAATCAGACGGTTGTGAAGCAAGTGGAGGAAGTTCCATCCGTTCCGGGCAATCATGTGTATCTCACCATTGATCAGCGGGTACAGCTGGATATCCGGGATTCGATCCGAGCGTTTCTTCCGAAGATGCGTGCAACCATTCCTGAGGCGAGGGCTGCAAAGGGAGCGTACGTCGTGGCAGTCGAGGTCAAGACAGGAAAAGTCGTCGCGATGGTCAGTTATCCGGAATATGATCCAAACGTGTGGATTGAGGGACCGGATCAAAAAATGTATGACGAGATCAAGCTGGCGGTGACGAATGGGACGATTCGGGAATCGCCATACGATACGAGGCCATTAACGGGCGAGGCGGCCATACAGGAGGGTTACAAGCATCCGGGTTCAATTGTGCCATCAGGGTCTGTCCTCAAGCCGATTACGGTATTGCTTGGTTTGCAGGAAGGCATCATCTCTCCCTCCGATCGTTGGAATGATGGAGGGGTGTATCACTATGGACGTGGAACAGACCGGATTAAGAACGACAGTTCCAAAGCGCATGGCATGATTAGCCCTGCAATTTCCCTGCAAAAATCATCGAATACGTACATGGCGAGAATCGGGGAGGAGCTGTCCCGTCGAAAAGGAAAAGAGTCAGCGTCCGTGCTGCAATCGTACTATCACGCATTCGGATTAGGGGTTCAGACTGGCGTGGATTTGCCGAATGAAAACAAAGGAAAAGAAGACTACTTGGTGATGGATGAAAACTATGGACCATTAGCAGCGATGGTGCAGGCTTCCTTCGGGCAGCAAGTTCGGGCAACGACGATGCAATTGGCACAATATGCGGCGACGCTTGCGAATAAAGGTGTGCGTTTGCAGCCGCAGATGGTAGATAAGATCACAGACGCAGATGGAAAACTAGTGAAAACGTACACGCCCAAAACCATGAGCACCTTCCCTCACCCAGATAAATACTGGGACATTCTGGAGCAAGGCATGGTGATGGTGACGAAACCAGGGGGAACAGCAGTCCGCGCGTATGAGGGAATGCCGTTTCAGGTAGCAGCAAAAACAGGAACATCTGAGCAAGATATTTATGTACCGGTGACGGTGACAGATGAGAAAACCGGACAGAAAAAGACAAGGTGGAAAATGCACGGCCGCATTACGAATGGTGTCAGCATTTCGTATGCCCCAGTCGACGATCCTGTCCTGGCAGTAGCCGTAATCGTTCCTGAGGGTGGTTATGGGGGAAGATCGGCTGCGATCATTTCACGTTCGGTATACGATGTGTATGACAAGCATATCGGATTGAAATAGCAAGCTGTTCGAAGTGATTCTGTCGAGGATCTACTTCGGGCAGCTTCTTTCATTTACCATGGCTCTCATATCCTCTCAAATAATGCGTTAGATAGCGTATACAAGCTATAATAGAAGGAATATGAGAGGGGGAAGCACCGTTGATTGCAAAGGAAGCCTATCGACAGTTAAAACAGATGATCTACTCCCTCGACACGGTCAGTCTTGAGATTTGCCGTCACAATGAACCACTGATCCTCTCACCTGGTCATTCTCATCGAATCGGGTTTGTCAAAAATATAAAAGGAACAATGGAAGAGAGCGGGAAGAGACAGTTAGTTGAGGCAGGAGATGTGTTTTTTAACAAGCCGAAGACGAGCGTTTCTTTGCGGACGGAACAAGACAAAGAGATGGAGATCTTTATCATTGAATTCTCCTATTGGATCGAACAAAACGAAACAGGGAAAGAGAGAGTATTTGTTCCGGGAGGAGAAAATTTTCCTCTGGAAGGGACTTTCCGTGTACGCAGCCATTCGCAGGTATTGCATTTAATGGAGGAACTACATAGAAGCTATGCGTCAAATGAGGAGAGAGAGCAATTTCGGCGGAGATTGTTATTCGAGCGCATTCTGTACATTCTGGTGAAAGATTTTTCTTCGATTGAGAGCAACGAAAATACGATGGCTAGCATCGAGGAAACGATCCTGTATGTCGACCAGCACTATATGCTCAATCTCACGCTAGAGATGTTGGCAGGAAAGGCGAATGTCAGTCCCAGCTATTATTCACGCATGTTCAAAACATTAAAGGGTGTGAGCTTTTCCGATTACATGACAAGCCTTCGAATCAATCGGGCAAAGGTGTTGCTCCGATTGTCGGGGAGTCGATTGCGTGAGGTGGCACAAAGCGTAGGCTATAACGATGAGTTTTACTTCAGCAAGATGTTTAAAAAAGTCGTTGGCCTATCACCAACGGAATACGTCAAGACGCATATGAGACAAGATAATTCATGAAATCGAGCAAGATTCTTCATGGTATGGTATAGTGGCTATCGATATAATCTCTATTGAAAATGATTTTCAATTTCGATAGAGTTTTATTTTGGTAGGAGGTTTTCTCATCATGGGAGCAAGACTGTTGTTACCTGGCTTTCTTCTTATTTTTATGGTATCTGTCTTTTTGAGTGGTTGCGGAACAGCGACACAAAATGCACAGGGAACAGCTCCAGTAGCTGCGACCCATACAGAATCTACACCAGCAGCTTCAAGTGAAAAACGAGTGATCAAGCATGAGCTGGGGGAAACGGAAATCGTTGGCAAGCCTGCGCGTATTGTCGTGATGGACTTTTCCTTTGCAGATGCTTTGGCGACATTGGGTGTAGCTCCTGTAGGAATCTCTGATGACAATGATGCGAATCTGATCATTCCTGAGGTGAAAGGAAAAGTAGGAACGTATACATCGCTTGGTTCTCGTTACGAACCAAACATGGAGCTGATCAGTTCCCTTGCTCCTGATCTCATCATTGCAGATTTGAACAAACACAAGGCTGTATACGACAAATTGAAGCAAATTGCACCTACTATTGTACTGAATGACCACCAGGCGAACTATGAGCATATGCTAGCCAATTACGCCGTAATCGCAGATGCAGTAGGCATGAAAGAGGAAGGCAAAAAACGCCTGGACGAGCATCAAGCGAAAATGGATGCCATCAAAGCGAAGCTGCCAAAAACAGATGCCAAGCTGAAGGTTCTGCCGGCAGTAGTGAACCCGACCGGATTCTTCGCTCACTCCAATGCTTCCTATGCTGGCTCCCTGCTGGAATACCTCGGGTTGGAGGATGCAGCAAAGAGTGAAGAGGCGTATCCAAAAACCAATCTGGAACAGCTGGTTGCCCTCAATCCAGACGTACTGTTTTTGATGAAAACAGGTGACAAGACGATTGTGGATGAATGGAAGACGAACCCACTTTGGCAAAACATCAACGCCGTAAAAAATGGCAGGGTGTTTGAAGTAGCACGCAATAAATGGGCGTTGTCGCGAGGCTTGATCGGATCGGAGTTAAGTTCGGAGGAAGCAGTAACGCTTCTTTCTGGCAAATAAAAGGAAACTTTTCGGGATGGGTGTCGTAGCTGACATCGATCCCGTCGTTTTTGCGGCAGGAATGCTCCTGCTCGTTTTTGGTTTAGTCGTCAGTATCTCGGTTGGTTGGACAGACATGGGGTTGGTGAGTGGCGTAAAATCCCTTTTTGCCCCCTCTACATCGCAGGAGCATTTGATTGTGACGACGCTCAGGCTTCCAAGAGCGCTATTGGCGGTAATCATTGGGGCCGGTCTCGGCGTGGCTGGTGCGATTATGCAAGCAATGACAGGAAATCCGCTTGCTTCTCCACAGACGTTTGGGGTTAACGCAGGTGCATCGATGGCTGTCGTAGCTGCCTTGGTACTCTTGCCCAATCTTCCGGTGCCATTTTTAGCGCCACTCGCTTTTGGCGGGGCAGTCATAGGTGGATTTGCGGTGTACTATCTCGGTGCGGCTGGGGGGATGACTCCTGTTAAGCTGGCTTTGGCTGGCACAGCCGTCCATCTGTTTCTCGCTTCGATTACAGAAGCGTTCATCTTGTTTCATCAGCACTCTACTGATCAAGTCCTGTTTTGGCTTACAGGGTCATTGGATGGAGCAGATTGGACGGATGTGAACCGTGTGCTGCCTTGGTCGATCGCGGGGCTCGTGGTTGCCTTTTTTATGGCTCGCTCCATCGGCATTATGCGTATGGGTGAGGATGTGGCCAAAAATCTTGGACAACATGTATTTCGGGTACGGACGATCTGTGGAATCATTGTCATCGTACTCGCAGGCTCGGCTGTTGCCGTTGCTGGTCCGATCGGCTTTATCGGATTAATGGTGCCTCATTTGACCCGACTTTTGCTAGGAAGAGAGAGTCAGCTATACCTCCCGATTACAGCGTTACTCGGCGCATTGCTGCTGGTCTATGCCGACGTTCTTGCTAGATTCATTGCGTATCCGTATGAGTCGCCAGTAGGCATCGTGACCGCTTTTCTGGGCGCTCCCTTTTTCCTCTATTTAGTGGGTAAGGAGAGGAGAGCTACATGACACGCAGACAAAGTATTGCACCTGCCCTTCTACTGTTGCTCATTGTCACTGCTGTTATCAGTATCGGAACTGGGGCGGTGTCCGTATCGCCGCGTGAGGTAGTCGAGTCACTTTTCGGGACGGGGCCGAAAAATCATAGCTTTATTATTGGAGAGTATCGTTTGCCGCGTGTTGTCCTCGGCATGCTGGCTGGAGCGGGATTGGCGGTATCCGGTGCTATTTTACAAGGAATGATTCGCAATCCGTTGGCCTCTCCTGACGTAATCGGCATCACCAAAGGGGCGGGGCTCGCATCTGCCATCGTCATTTTTCTTTTTCCCAAATCTCCGGCTTATTTGCTGCCGTTGGCGGCATTTGGGGGTGCGGCAGTTGTCGCTGCTATTTTGTATGTATACACCGCGCGAAAACGCGTTCAGCCCGCTACTCTAGCGCTGGTAGGGATCGCCATCGGGGTCATTTGTCAGGCGGGCATCCAATACCTGATGGTCAAAAATCCGGGTGATGTCAATGCGGCACTGCTCTGGATGGTAGGCAGCTTGTGGGGGCGGGGATGGGAACACGTATGGGCGGTGCTTCCGTGGATACTCGTCTTTTTACCAATTGCTTATTTATTGGCATACCGGCTCGACGTATTGTCTCTTGGAGATGATGTAGCAGAAGGCTTGGGCGAGGATGTGACGAGACTGCGTGTTGTACTTTTGGTAACCTCTGTCGCACTTGCAGGAGCATGTGTGGCGGTTGTCGGTTCCATCGGGTTTGTGGGTCTGCTCTCCCCGCATATCGCTCGTCGATTGGTAGGTGGGAAACACGCACTTCTTCTCCCGGTAGCTGCTCTGCTCGGTGCTACGCTCATGGTCGCCGCTGATGGGCTAGGCAGATGGCTTTTGCCGCCGATGGAGGTTCCCGTGGGCATCGTGACAGCTGTCATTGGAGCTCCGTATTTCTTGTATTTGATCGGACGAGAGAAAAGAAAAGGAGTATAAAAGAAGGGACCGAATCTTGCAAAAGGACTGCTTGCGAGATTCGGTCTTTCTTTTATGTGGTAAAATATAGCAGGTATAAGGTTGTTAGGGGGATGGCTATGGCAGGGATGGAGATAAACGATTTATTAAGATTCGTTTTGATTACTTTTATCATAAGTTTACTCGTTATTTCCGTTGCTTTATTGCTTCAAAAGAAACGCGGCAATCTTGTCAATGGATTCACACTTAGTATGATTTCAGCAATTTCCGTAATCGTTTCTGGAACGAATCTTATGATTATGGGTTACATAGCTGATGAATTTAATCTAAGTGGAGATGCTATGTCCACCTTTATGTTTTTAATCATTTTAGGGTTAAACATACTTAATTTCCTCATTTACTTAAAAAAAGAATGAGGGTTCGAAGGTTGAAAAAAACGGAAAAACTCGCATCGTCGGTGATACGAAGTCTTTCCGTTTTTTATATGTCAGGCTAAGCCAGCGAGGCAGCGGCGTTTTTATTTCATATCTGCTTTTTGCAAAAAGCTGCGGATGACTTGCACGTATTCGTCTGTCTCTTCCAGATAGCCGACATGTGAGCTGTTTTCAAAGACATGGAGCTCGGCGTTTGGCACCAGAGACTGATAATAACCTGTCGATTCAGGTGTCGCTTCATCATAGTGGCCACAAACGAACAGGGAAGGGATGTTGATTTGATGCAGCTTGGGTGTGTAGTCGAATGTTTTCAGATTCCCTGTCGGGCAAAACTCAGACGGTCCCCACATCGTCATGTACACTTCTTTGTTCGCTTTTGGACGACTTTCTGTCATGACTGTTGGCATTGGATCAAGTCGGCACACATGGCGCTTGTAGTATTCCTTCATGGCATCCTGGTATTCTTGTGAATCAGTTGTGCCCTGCTCCTCGTGTGTGGCGATGGTTTGTTGCACATCCACGGGCAATTGCTCGATTAAACGATCCGCGTCCTGTTTCCAACGCTCTGCGCTCAGGCATGGGCTGGAGAAGATAATGCTCTGTACCCCTTCCGGCTTGGCATCCACCAAATAAGCTGCTGCCAGCATCGTGCCCCACGAGTGCCCCAGAATGTGAACCTTTTTTAAGTCAAGGGCTTGTCTGATGCAAGCCAGCTCTTCCACAAAGCGCTCGGTTTTCCAAAGAGTCAGATCAGTTGGTCGATCGGAATTTCCTGACCCGAGCTGATCGTAGAAAATGACGGGTCTGTCGCTTCCTAATACATGAAGCGTTGATTTGAGCGGATCATGCGTATTGCCAGGTCCTCCGTGAAGGACGATCAAGGGCGTTTTCTCCCCTTCACCGACACGACTGTACCATACTCTTCCGCCAGGAACGTCAATATAGCCTTCTTGCATACTCATCGATAATGCCTCCACTTCAGGTTCATGCTGATCTCTTCTTCTATCAATATAGCATATGGAATTGTTTTTACACTTTTTTTAGAATTGATTTAGAGCGTGTTTAGACCCTCTATTTATCATCACTGATATAGAAAGCGATGAAGAATGCTTTCGATGAAAATAGGAGGGATCAATATGCGAAAAAAATGGTTGGGTATTAGCTTGTCGGTTGGAATCACAGGAGCATTGATTTGGGGATACGGGGCATCAGCGAGTGCGGATAGCACGACGATGGGCGTATATGAATCAGCCCTGCATCAAACGAAGGAAGCGAAGAGCATGACGGCCCACGCGCGACTATTGCTCACAGACAACGGAGCGAAGCTGCTCACACTGGAGGGAGTCGCAAAGATCGATCATAACCAGCACATCGGAAATGTAGATGCGACTTTTACAGACACGGTGGGCGAGAAAAGCATGCAAGCCTTTCTGGAAAAGGATCAAGTTGTGGTTAAAAAAGGGGATAGTAACGTTTATCGGGTCATGGAAAAAATGGATAGAAGACACGAACCAGAAAATGACGCCGATAACAAACGCGGGGCCATGATGCATAAGCTGTTTGCTACGGTATTCGGTGATCTCGGAAAAAACGCGACCGTTGAGAATCTACCGGATGGAGGCAAGCGTACATCGCTTCAGCTCTCCGAAGATCAAATTCCGACATTTATCCAGGCAGCCGGACCTATTATGTACGATAAGCTCGCCGAACATAGTCAGGAAGCGTCTTTCTCTGAGAACCATCTATCTGTGAAGCTTCCTCGCTTACAAGAGGATTTTCAAGTGGACCAAGTATTGCTGAATGCCAAGATCGACGAAAAAAATCAAATCGAACAGCAATCCGCTGTGGTGCACCTCTCGGGAACAGACGCGTCTGGGAAAGAGCACAAGCTCCAGCTTTCTTTGGATATCCGCTTGTCCGATCTGGGTACGACCACACCTGATCGCATCGATCTTACTGGCAAGCAAGTCGAGAAGGTTTCCCGCGAGGACATGAAGAACAAATGGAGAAAAGGCTGGACGAAGCATTCCGATTCCGAGTAAACCATGACTGCAAGGGGGTGATAAACCATGTCGATCAAAACAAGACTTTTGCTCTCCTATATTGCCATGATTATCATCCCCCTTGTTTTGTTTGGATTGGTGGCATCGGGATTGGCGAATTACTTTTGGGGGGAACGAGAAGCAGGCAAACCGTTCCTTCGTGATACGCTCAATAAACGAGACGAGTTGTTTGCTGGTGTCACATTCATGGCCAAATACGCTCCCAATGAATTTACGAACCAGAATATGCTGACAGATACGGATGAGCAGCTACAAGCAGTTGGCGGAGCATTGATACTGACAAAGGACGAAGAAGTACTATTCGTCTCCCAGTCGATTGATAGCGCTGACGTACCTGACTATTTGCAGGATCAGCCGGATCAGGGGAGTATGCACAGCTGGAAGCAGTTTAAACAGGACGGCAACACGTTTGATACGTACGAGTTTACTTTTGCTGATCAGAGTAAAGGAAAGCTCTACTTCCTTGCGAATTCCTTCCCATATATGCAGACAGGCATTTATTTTTTTATCGCATTGATTCTCAGTCTTCTAACGATTGTGGCGCTGACGAACGGTGTACTAACGTTTCTTGTTTCACGCAGTATCATTCGACCTTTGTACGCCTTAAAGCAGGCAGCGAACGAAATCAAAGAAGGCAATCTGGAGCGCCCTGTTCAACTCCATCGCAAAGATGAGCTGGGAGAGCTGGGAGAAGCATTTGAAGAGATGCGTGGCAGATTGTATGATTCTATCCACTTGCAGCTTCAGTATGAGGAAAATCGTAAACAACTGATTTCCAGTATTTCGCACGATCTAAAAACACCCATAACAGGAATCAAAGCATGTGTGGAAGCGGTTCAGGAAGGGATTGCGGACACGGAAGCGAAGCGGGAAAAATATATGAAGATGATTGCCATCAAATCAGAACAGATGGACCGTCTGATTGATGAGCTGTTTTTATTCTCGAGACTGGATTTGAACAAGCTTCCCTTTCACTTTGAAGAAGTCGATATGCGAGCATATATGGCTCAGTTTGCCGAGGAGCTGCGGCTAGACCCGCGGATGCACGGCGTTCCTATTCGCTATGACGAACATAATGAAAGTCCGATTCCAGTCATGGCTGATCAGGAAAAACTCCATCGTGTGCTCATGAATATCGTGGACAATAGCCTGAAGTACTTGAACAAGGACGAGAAGCTGATCCGATTGGAAGTGGAGAAAGCTGAAGGTGAAGTGATCGTGGCGATCTGTGACAATGGGAAAGGGATTGAAAAAGAAGCCATGCCCCATATTTTTGACCGCTTTTATCGGGCGGATCCTTCACGTAATTCGGCCATGGGAGGCAGTGGTCTTGGACTCGCCATCGTCAAACAAATTGTGGAGGGGCACGGTGGTCGTGTATGGGCGGAGAGTGAGAGCGGACGCGGGGCCCGCATTTGTTTTACCTTGCCAGATCTCAAGAGAGTTGGGGGTGACACGGAATGAAACATATATTAATCATTGAAGATGACACGGTGATCGCAGAGGTGCAGAAGGATTACTTGGAGGCAAACGGCTACTCGGTCGATGTCGCTACTTCCGGCGATACGGGCTTGCAAAAGGCACTGCAAGAGGAGTATGACCTTCTGATACTAGACCTGATGCTCCCGATCGTGGATGGCTTCGAAATCTGCAAGCAAGTCCGGAAAGCCAAAAATATTCCGATCCTGCTCGTCTCCGCTAAAAAGGAAGACATCGACAAGATCCGTGGACTGGGTCTGGGAGCGGACGATCATATCAGCAAGCCTTTTAGCTTGGGCGAACTGGTAGCGAGGGTCAAAGCCCATCTGGCCCGTTATGACCGTCTCGTCTCCGATTCCAAACCGCTTACGGCAAAAGAGGAGATCAGACTTCGTGGGATTCGCATCGACAAGCTGGCGAGGAGAGTTTACATCAACGGAAACGAAGTAGCGTTCACTTCCAAGGAATACGACCTCCTGCTCTTTTTGGTAACCCACCCCAACTGGGTATTTAGTAAAACAGATCTGTTTGAAAAGATTTGGGGTCTCGATTCGTATGGTGATATCGCGACGGTGACGGTGCATATTAGCAAGCTGCGGGAAAAAATAGAAAGTGATCCGGCTAAGCCGCAGTACATCGAGACGGTGTGGGGTGTCGGTTATCGTTTTTTATTATAGTAGGTGGAAACGAATAGAAGAAATGCGGCATACATAAACACTTGGGTAATTAGTACCAAGTGTTTATTCTGTTTACCATAAATCGACAAAGTTAGGTAAAATATATGGCAGATGTCGAATAGTGTGTGAGTAATGCGAGCTAAGGGAGACACAGATCATGGAGAGAAAAATCAAAATCCTCGGAACAGGGAAATACTTGCCCACTCGGCGTGTTACAGCGGCAGAACTGGAAGAAAAGCTGGGACTTGCGCCTGGATGGGTAGAGAAAAAGTCCGGGGTAAGCGTCAGGCATTTTGTGGCGAACGAAACGGCAGCACAGATGGGAGCCATCGCTGCTAGGCGTGCTTTGGAAGCCGCGGGACTTTCCCTTCACGATATCGATTGTATCGTATGTGCAAGCGGGACGGCGCAGCAGGAAATCCCATGCACGGCTGCTTTGATCCAAGAAGAGCTTCAACTAAGCAAATCAGGTATTCCTTGCTTTGATATAAATGCGACATGCCTAAGCTTTGTCACTGCGCTGGATGTGATGTCGTGCCAAATGGCGGTTGGTATTTACGAGCGAGTCTTGATCATCTCATCAGAGATATCCTCCGCAGGTTTGAATTGGGAGCAAAAAGAGAGCTGCGTGCTGTTCGGAGATGGAGCGGCGGCTGTTGTCATTGGCAGGACGCCAGAAACAGAAAGCTCCCACATCTTGGGTTCAAGCATGAAAACATACAGTGAAGGTGCGCACTATTCCGAAATAAGGGGTGGCGGTACGCTGATCCACCCGAGCAAATTTGCGCAAGGAAGAGAAGCAGACTTTGCATTTGATATGGACGGACGGAAAATTTTTCGCCTGACCTCGCAGTTGATTACCGGATTTGTGGATCGTTTGCTGTCCTCAGCCTCCGTAACCAAGGAGCAAATTCGTACAGTCATTCCTCATCAGGCCAGTGGGATGGCGATGCGGATCATGGCAGGCAAGCTCGGGTTTAGCGACCAGCAAATGGTGAACATTCTGGCAGAGCACGGCAATGTCATCGCAGCTTCGATTCCGATGGCGCTGCATGAAGCGATTGGGCAGAATCGGGTACAGCGAGGCGATTACTTGATGCTGCTGGGCACATCTGCCGGCTTGTCTCTCGGAGGAATTGTGCTTGAATACTAAACAATCAGTCTTGCTGACAGGAGGACGAGCTCCAGCTACGTTAGAGCTGGCGCGCTTGCTGGGTTCTGCGGGACATCGGGTCATTGTAGCGGAGAGTGCGCGGCGACATTTATGCCAGCACTCTCGTTATGTAGAGCGCTCCTACCAAGTTCCTCCTCCCCGGCAGCAGCCCGATGCTTATATCGAAAAGCTGTGTGAAATTATGCAGTATGAGCGCATCGATCTTTTGATCCCGACTTGCGAGGAGATCTTCTACGTATCGCGGGGGCGGGATCAATTGCTTGACTATGGTGAAGTGCTTGTAGAAGGGATCGAGGTACTGCGTTCGCTGCACGACAAATGGCTTTTTGCCGAAATGGCGCGTGAGGTGGGAGCATTGATCCCACAGACAGTTCGGGTACAATCTCCTGCTCAGTTGCGGGAGGCCATGCTACAAGCAAGGGGACCTGTGGTGCTGAAGCCCGTCTATTCTCGCTTCGCAGCTCATGTACGGATCATGGCAGACCCATCCTCTGCGGCAGGGCAGTCCACGCTACCCGAACCGACAGTTAGGCAACCATGGTTAGTCCAACAGTTTATAAAAGGGAAACAGGTGTGCAGCTACGCTGTTGCTCGTGATGGACAGCTCACCTTGTACGCCGATTACGAAACAACACATACAGCAGGACAGGGTGCCTCGATTCACTTCGCCTATTTGGCCCATCCACAGGTAAGAGATTTTGTTAGTCGCTTCGTGCAACGGCATACGTTTAGCGGACAAATCGCATTTGATTTCATTGAGAATGAGCAGGGAGAGTTATACGTGATCGAATGCAATCCACGCCTGACAAGCGGTGTGCATTTGTTTGCGGGACATCAAGAGGCTGCGGCTGCTTATTTTTCGGATCGGGGAAAAACCGTTGTTCCTGCTGGAAAACAAGCTAGTATGCTAGGGATGGCGATGCTGACATACGGCCTTGCTGGCATGACGAATGGCAAGAAGGCAAAGCGTTGGGTGAGCGACTTGCTTTCTGCGAGGGATGTACTGTTTAGGCGGGATGATCCGCGGCCTTTTTTTGATCAGTTCTCCATGCTGGCAGATTTGGCTTGGCAGAGCTTTCGAACGAGAAAAAGCATGATTGCTTGCAGTACGAGTGATATCGAATGGAACGGAGAAGAGGCGTAAGGACGTGAGGAAGAAATGAACAAGCGAGTTCTAGTAACAGGGGCGACGGGGTTTCTCGGACAGAAGCTGTCTACACGCCTGCATGAAATGGGCTATGAGGTAACAGCGCAAGGGAGAGACGAGCGGATCGGCCGGCAATTGCAGGAGCGAGGCATCCAATTCCTTCGGGCAGACCTAAGAGACAGAGAAGCCATGTTGAAGGCTTGCCGCGATCAGGACATCGTGCATCACGCGGCTGCTTTTTCCTCCCCGTGGGGAACGTACCGTGACATGTACGAGACGAATGTGACAGGAACGATTCATGTTATCGAGGGCTGCAAGCAACACGGCACCCGACGTCTGATCCATGTATCGACGCCGAGTATTTATTTTGCTTTTAACGACAAGCTGGGAATCCGCGAAGATGAGCCGATGCCCGTACTGTTTGCCAATACATACGCACAGACCAAATATCAGGCGGAGCTGGAAGTCGACAAGGCATTTCTTGCAGGGCTTCCGACGATAACGATTCGTCCACGGGCCTTGTTTGGCCCAGGAGACAATGCCATTCTTCCCAGATTGATCCGCGCCAATGAAAAGAAATTCGTTCCGCTGATCGACGGAGGCAAGGCGATCATTGATTTGACGTATGTGGAAAATGTCGTGGACGCGCTGATCTTGTGCATGGATTCTCCAGAGCACACATTGGGACAGGCTTACAACATTACAAATGGGGAGCCAGTGACGATGATCGAGGTTTTGTCAGATGTGTTCCGACGCTTGGGAGTTCCGCTGAAAACGCGCGAGCTGCCATATTGGAAGGCGTACGCGGCAGCTTGGGTGCTGGAGACACTCTCCAAGACCGTTTTGGGCTACCGCGAGCCGGTTTTGACGCGTTACTCGGTAGGTGTGCTTGCCAAATCACAAACCTTGGATATCTCAAAGGCGAAGCGCGATTTGGGCTATGAACCGCGGGTGAGCATTGCCGAGGGCATCGAGACGTTTACAGATTGGTGGAGGACGCATGATGGACGTTAAACTGACGCTGATGGACACGGGCTACTGCAAGCAGATCGAGATGTTTTCCCGAAAAGGCGGCCGGATGAAAAACATTCCGTTTCACGCCATCGCAGGGCTTATCGAGCATCCCGTCCACGGCTTGCTACTCTTTGATACGGGCTATTCGCAGCGCTTTTTTGAAGTCACGAGCAAGCTTCCTTATTCGCTTTACGGCAAAATAACACCCGTATTCTCAAAGGCACACGAGAGTATTTCTGAGCAGCTCGCAGTACGCGGAATCAAAACGACAGACATATCCGGTATTCTTATTTCTCATTTTCATGCCGATCATATCGGCGGTTTGCGAGATTTTCCGCATGCGCAACTATACTGCTTCGAGAGTGCCTACAACCACGTCAAGGGAAAGACGGGGTGGGCCGCGCTAAGGGAGGCGTACTTGCCTGATTTGATGCCTGACGATTTCGAAGAACGGGTGACTTTCATTGATCTGGGAGGGCTGGTGACATTGCCTGAAGCTTTCGCGCCGTATACCGAAGGCTACGATTTGTTTGCGGATCAGAGTTTGTTCATCGTTGATCTGAACGGGCATGCAATCGGGCAGTTTGGTGTGTTCCTGCGTGATCGGGATCATGGGGATGTATTTTTGTGCGCGGATGCCGCTTGGTCGAGTGAAGCCTATCGCGGCAACCTGTTGCCTCACCCGCTGGCTAGGTTGATCATGGCGGATCGACAGGCGTATCGTGAGCATTTGCACAAGCTGCATGTGCTATCCCGCCAACGTCCCGACATGAAAATCATGCCGACACACTGCGGGGAAGTCTGGCAGGCCAGCAGAGGAGAGTTTACATGGAGATCATGACGCTCTTGAAACAGTATGTACAAACGAAGTGGCTTGCCGGTCGGTTTTCCTCGCGTGAGCAGCTAGTAAAATGGCAAGAAGCGCAGGTCAGAGCGATGTTGTCTCGCATTTTGCCAGCTTCTCCTTTTTACCGAAAGAGATTGGGAACGCCAGAACAATGGAGACAGATGGAGCCGATTGATAAAAAGAGCATGATGGACCATTATGACGAGCTGAATACATGCGGGATCAAGAAGGAAGAAGCATTTGCGATTGCACTTAAAGCAGAAACGACACGCGATTTCACTCCCCAATTAAATGGCGTGACCGTTGGCTTGTCTTCTGGGACATCTGGCAATCGCGGACTTTTTCTCGTGGGACCGGAGGAGCAGGCGAAATGGGCAGGGGTGATTTTGGCGAAAGCACTGCCTGGTCAGCTATGGTCGACACAGCGGATTGCTTTTTTCTTGCGAGCGAATAGCAACCTGTATACGGCGGTCAACAGGCGTCGCATTCAATTCTCGTTCTTCGATTTGCAAATACCGCTCGATCAGCACCTTGATCACCTGAATCAGTATCAGCCGACGGTGTTGGTTGCGCCAGCCTCGATGTTGAGAATGCTCGCGACTGCCCAGCATCAAGCGAAATTGCGGATATCTCCGATTAAGGTGATCTCAGTGGCAGAAGTGCTGGACCCGTTGGATCAAACGTACATCGCAGAAGTGTTTGGGCAGATTGTGCATCAAATTTATCAATGCACAGAAGGGCTGCTTGCGGTGAGCTGCTCACACGGGACGTTGCATGTTAATGAAGACCTCGTGGTGGTGGAAAAGGAGTATCTCGATGAGCAAAAGGAGCGATTCTTTCCGATCATCACAGACTTTTCCCGGACGACACAGCCGGTTATCCGTTATCGATTGAACGACATTTTGACAGAAAAGCGTACGCCATGTCCGTGCGGCTCTGTATTTATGGCGCTGGAATCGATTGAGGGCAGGGCAGATGATCTGTTTGTTTTTCGCCATGAAAACGAAGCGCGATGGATATCGGTCTTTCCTGATTTCATCCGTCGTGCTGTCATTACCTCGTCTGATGCGATTGAAGAGTATACGGTACGGCAGCTAAGCTACGAGCAAGTTGAGGTAGCACTGCTCATGAAGGATGGGGAAGGACCGTCCACGCAAGAGCAGGAACGAGTACGCCAAGGCCTGGAGCGAGTCATTGCCGATCAGCAAGGACAATTGCCTGCGATTGTGTTTACACCGTACGAGTTGAATCTCGGTACGAAAAAATTGCGGCGGGTAGAGAGGATGTTTGTTCAAGGTGAGCAGGCAATTGATTGAATGGTATGAAGGGACCTCGGCGGGGCAAATCCCTTGGGAACAGGCGCAGGATGCCGACTACGTCAAAAGCTATTTGTTGCCCATGATGACGGAACAACCATCCCGCTATGTGCAAAATGTACAAACGCAGATGCATGCACTCCGTGTAGGTGATCGGATCATGCCCGTAACGGTGAACGATACCGAGTACGACAATTCGTATGTCAGTTCGGTGTTTACCCATTACGTGACGTATGCGAAGGAAGAGCTAGGCATGCTCGATTCAGTGGTGCTGAGGCGGGTGTTGTCGACTGTACTCACAGGGCTTGGACGTTGGTTGAAAAAAAGCCAATGCAACCAAATGGTCATCGTCAACAATTGGCTGTTATCGACGAATCTGTATCATGATGTGAGTGCAGATGAAGTGAAGGACATCACGGAAAACGGCATCCAAAAGTTCCCCGGCCATATCATCGCGTTTCGATCTGTTTGTCGCAGGCTGTATCCGGATTTCCACAAGGGACTCGTAGAGAAGGGCTATCTCATGGTCCCAAGTCGCTACGTCTATCTGTTTCATCCTGATTGGCCAGCGCAGGGCAAGTGGCGGGTCCGCAATACGCTCAATCGCGATCGGAAAATGCTTGCCAAATCCGGCTATCGCATCCTGCGTCATGAGGAGCTGGCAGAACAGCATGTCGAGCGAATCGTTGCTTTATATAACGGGCTGTATCTGGATAAATACTCCCAGCATAATCCACAGTTTTCGGTGGAGTTCGTCCGACTGGCGATGCAAAAGAGGACATTGACTCTCATCGGCTTGGAAAAAGACGGACGACTGGACGGCATTCTTGGCTATTTTGAGCGAAATGGTGTGATGACGACACCGCTATTCGGCTATGATACGACGCTTCCCAAAGAGACCGGGCTGTATCGGATGCTGTCGTGCCTCTTGGTACAAGAAGCACAGAACAAAGGCATCCTGCTCCATCAAAGTGCGGGCGTAGGCGCATTCAAAGCGGACAGGGGAGCCGAAGGGGAACCGGAATATACAGCGGTGTATGTCAAACATTTGCCGTTTTATCGTCAATCGGTCTGGAAGGTACTCGCTTTCTTGCTGAATCAAATCGGGATCAAGATGGTGGAGAAGTATCGACTGTAAACCATTTGTACACTTCGACCCTCATCGAACTAACCGTCAGGTACACTACATGTAAGAAGAAACAAGTAGCTTGCCTGAAACGGGGGAACAACGTCATGAATCGAATTTTGTTCGGCATACTTGTCGTCGTGACGACATCATTGATGGGCTCGTCTTTTGCAGTAGGAAAGATTGGATTGGCCTATTTTTCACCATTGCTACTGGTAGGACTGCGTTTTACGTTGGCAGGACTGATCATGGGCGCATGGGTATGGAAAAAGCCGCTCCCGAAGTCGGCGGGTGACTGGGGGAAGCTATGTTTGATCGGATTTTTGCAGACGGCTGCCGTCATGGGATGTATCTTTTTGAGTCTGCGTACGATCACAGCGGGTGAATCCTCGATCCTGACGTTTATGAACCCACTGCTCGTGGTCGTATGGGGAACGTTGTTTCTAGGCATATCCTATCGGCTGACGCAATGGATGGGTGTTCTGATTGGACTGGTTGGGGTGTTCATCACGCTTGGCTTCCATCTGCAATGGGAGACGGGAACACTGTTTGGTATCGGGTCCGCCCTTGCGTGGTCAATTGCCACGATCCTCGTCAAAAAGTGGGGAGTCCGCTTCAACGTGTGGGTGATGACCGCCTATCAGATGTTGTTCGGAGGAATTCTTCTCCTCGTGATGGGGTTCACGCTGGAAACGCCGAAGCTGATTTTGACACCGACCGCTGTGTTCGTCGTCCTATGGCTCGCGATCATGGCTTCCATTGTGCAGTTTGCGACGTGGTTTTACTTGCTGAATCACGGAGATCCAGGCAGGACGAGTGCTTTCTTGTTCCTCGCTCCGTTCTTCGGTGTTTTGTCGGGTTGGGTGTTGCTGGGTGAGGTAGTGCAATGGCATGTGTATGTGGGAGGATTGTTGATTTTTGCAGGGATTTTTCTGGTGAACTGGACGTTTGCTCCGCGGAGGCAAGTAAGTGAAAAAGCACAGCTGGCAGAGTAGCTAGCTGTGCTTTTTGCATTCATCCACATGCAGTCCGAACTCGGTCATAAATCCAGAGCTACCTAATGGCGTGACACGGACTGCTCTCCCTCCTGGCACTCGCTCGATCCAGCCAAGCTCAAAGAAGCGGTTGGTGAGTGAGGCCCCGAGGCTGCCTGCCAAGTGGTGGCGACGCTCGCTCCAATCCAAACACGGACGGGCAAAGCGACGTCTACTCTTCGGCTTGGCCTGAAGGTCTACGCCGAGTGATTGCAGCTTGGTTTTTCCCGCTTCACTGAGCACGTAGTCTTGACCGGATGCTTCAATCAACTGCAATTCCAGCATTCTCTGCGTCAGGGTAACGCCCACTTCGCCTGCGAGATGATCGTAGCAGGTGCGAGCATAGCGGATGGCTCGCAATTGGTCGGACTCACGCAAGGAACGAACCGGCTTAGGGGCAGCGATAGTCATTAACGATTCCAGGGCATGGGCGACATCAGGGCTTGCCAGGCGATAGTAGCGATGTCGGCCATGCGACTCGCTGACCAAAAGACCGCCTTCCACCAGCTTTGCCAAATGCGTGCTTGCCGTTTGGGGGGTGACTTTTGCGTTTCGGGCTAGTTCACTAGCGGGAAGTGCCTTACCGTTCATCAGGCTGACCAGGATGGAGACGCGGGATGGTTCTCCTATGAGAGACGCGACCTCTATAATATTCGGGCTGGTACTCATCAGACAGTGGACCTCCTCATCATTTTTCTCTTCTTATCCATGACTCTAGCAGAATCCTACCGCGAAAAAAACAAGAGATGTTCCGCAAAGAGTTGTTGTAAAATATACCCAAACATGAGATAGGGGAGATCCACATGGAGACCAAGCAATGGAGAGTAGGAATTTTTTTGTTTGACGATGTGGAGGTGTTGGATTTTGCAGGTCCGTTTGAAGTATTCTCGGTGACATCCATGGAAAATGACAGCCATATACCTTTTCGTGTAGAAACGGTATCGGAAAAAGGGAACATGATTCAAACGTTGAATGGTCTGAAGGTTCAACCTGATTACAGCTTTGCCAATATGCCTGCTTTTGACATTCTTATCATTCCTGGTGGGGTAGGTGCGAGGGAACGAGAAGTACATAATGAGCAAGTGATCAATTGGATTCGAGAGCAAATGCAGCAGGTGGAGCTGATGGCCTCTGTCTGCACAGGAGCTTTTTTACTTGCAAAAGCAGGCCTATTATCGGGCAAAAAAGCAACGACCCATTGGGCAAGTCTCGAACGAATGGAAAAGGAATTTCCAGAAGTCGTTGTGCAAAAAGGAGTAAAATTCATAGATGAAGGAAATATCGTGACATCTGGCGGGATCTCAGCGGGTATCAATATGTCCTTTCATATCATCAAACGATTAGTAGGTGCGGAAGTAGCAGAACAGACTGCGAAGACAATGGAGTATGATATTGTCCTCTAAAACAAAGCGGCAGTCCATCTTTTTGGATACAAGACCAAAGGATGGGCTGCCACTGTATAACAGCTATACGATTTACTTCGCGGTAATGCTTTCACCTTGACGCGGATTCAATCCGTTCTCCCACTGTACGCGAATGGATTTACTATTGAACAAATCTTTACCGTCAGAAACCTGATAATGCAGATGAGGCTCGCTGGAATTGCCAGAGTTGCCGCATACCCCAAGCAAATCCCCTGTCTCCACAAGATCACCAACCTTTACCTTGGCGGAGCCTTCCTTCAAATGGGCGAAGTAGCTGAATTCTCCGTTGCCATGATCGAGGATGACGACGTTGCCGGCGGGCTGCTGTGCGTTCATCGCTCCCACAGGGACATTATCCTTGATATCATTGACGACATGCACGACTGTTCCTGACTGCGGTGCGAGTATTTCTTGCCCGAATGCAAAGTAGCTCTCGTTTTTCGCTGGATCCCCCTTGTAGGATAATCCGTCTTTGACCTGAATCAGATCGTATGCATAGCGTTGGCCCTCCACCTCATAGTGATAGTTCGAAAGGACATTCTGACCTCCCCAGAACACATACCACTCACCTGTAAACGGTGCGCTGTACGCCAGCTTTGTCAAAGCATTGTCGGTGTCAGGGTAGCTTTGCAGTGGCTTTAATAAAACGCCCGTAATGATCCCTTTTTCATCCGTCGTAAGGACAAGGCCTCGTTTGGCGTCCTGATCCACCCAGGTGTCATAATCACTGCCGTTTACGGACGTGTGGGAATGGTGATTCCACGACTTCAACCCCTTGCTAAAAGAGGCATACCCTTCTAAAAACTGTGCTTTTGAAACCTGCTGCTTGAATGACGAGCTTGTTTGCTCATATACATCCTCTATTTTTCCGTTAAGGAGAGCTTGCACAAAAGATTCCGCCTTTACACTCATCGTCTTTGCACCTTCTTCTTTCTTTGTGGGGGATTCAGTAGTAGAGGGTATTGCGGTTGCTTCTGATTGCGCAGCACATCCTGTCAAAAGAATCGCTCCTACACCAAGTGAAATCCAAACTTTTTTCATGTCGCCACTCCTATCTTTTTCTTAGCGCTAGCTCCATTATAGAAAGCCACTCTTATCGGACATGAAACGCTGCCTTACAGGATGCTTAAATCTGTCGCGGCAAAATTATGATTCCGTTAAGGTTGTTGCGGACGCGCGCTGACACTACGCATGATAAAATGGAGGATAACGCAAAAGCGCAAAAGGAGCGAAGTGATCGTGAAAGATGCAGCTATCCTTCTCGTGGACGACGAACAAGCCATTCTCCAATTGCTTGAGACCGTACTGCACAAAGAAGGATTCCACTCGATCGACAAGGTGAAAACGTCCGAGGAGGCAATGAGTGCATGCGAACGTAAAAGCTATGACTTGATCGTCCTGGACGTAACGCTTCCGAACATGAGCGGCATAGAAGCTTGTCCATTCATCCGCCGTCTGACGGATGCGCCGATTTTGTTCTTGAGTGCGAGAGATACCGATTTTGACAAGCTGACCGGATTTGCTGTTGGCGGAGATGATTACGTGACGAAGCCGTTTAATCCGATGGAAATCGTCGCACGCATCAAGGCACTGCTTCGCCGTACACGCAAACCGAACCCGGTCGTACCGACAACACCCGTTCAAGGTGTCTATGATTTTGGTCGGTTTCAAGTCTATGAAGCAGCAGGGGAGCTCTGTGTGGAGGGGAAAGTCATTCCTTGTCCGTCCCTTGTTTTTCAACTGTTGCTATTTTTGTGCAAAAATCCGAATCGGATATTTTCGAAAAGCGAGCTGTACGAACGAGTATGGGGCGTGAATAGCTTACGTGACGACAATACCATCATGGTACATATCCACCGGATTCGGGAGCGCATCGAGCCCGATCCAGCGCAACCGGAGTTTTTGGTGAACGTCAGGGGACTCGGGTACAAAATGGTGAAAAAGGGCCTTCCTTATGAATATTAAGAGTAGAATAGCGCTCCATCTGATCATGTGGTTGGTGCTGGTTGGCCTCATCCTCTTTGTGCTAGCCGGGTTTACGTTATATTGGACGCTTGAAGAAATGTCAAAAGTACAGTCCTCTCGTCAATTTGAGAGTGTTGGTTTGCAGAGGCTGATCCAGACCATTGAAGTAGAGGGAGAGGATGTCCGTTTTGACCCGAAGCTGCTGGAGGAGGTGCGAGAAAGCGGAGGGTGGCTTCAGCGGATTGATGAAAAGGGTTATGTCACCGACTCTTTCTTTACCCCGCCTGACGTACCCAGCTACTACGGTCCTGGCCAATTAACGGCTTATTGGCTCCGAAAAAGCCCGTTTCCGTATCAGCTATCGCTATGGATACAGGAAAAAGACGGCGTAGTACACACCTTGCTGTATGGGATGACGAACCGCGATGACGACTTCTTGCAGCAGATGATTAAGGAGGCTGATCTTAAAAATAACGAGATCATGCTTCCTCCAAGCTTCCAAAATCAATTGAAGAGTAAAGCGGGCTGGGTGCAGCTCCTTGATCCGAAGGGAGCGGAGCTGGCTTCATTCAATATGCCTGCAAAAGCGATCAAGGATTTCTCGTTGGAAGAGCTGGCGCTTCGCTCGATATACCCGGATCGCTACGGAGCAACAATCGTATCGCATTATGATCAAAAAAGCGGCCAAACCTGGGTGCTCAGTTATCCGTTGCCAGGAACGACTCCCGGGGAAGAACCGCTTTTGACACCAGAAAGTAAGGCTCTTTTCATCGGGATGGGCATGTTGCTCTTGTCGGCAATGTTCGTCTTCGGGATTGTGTCCTACTTGTTCGGACAGCGATTTGGTGCACCGATTGTTCACGTTTTACGATGGCTGACCTTTCTGCGTGGAGGAAAGTACGAGGAGCCAGCCAATTCGGAGGGTGTCCCGCTCAGCCAAGACAAGCGAGGGAAGAGAAAGCGCAAATACCGTATCTACCAAGATGTGATTGACTCGATGGATTCCTTGTCGCAAACGCTTTACCGGAATGAAAAGCTTCGCCTAGAAACAGAGCAATTGAGAAATGAGTGGATCGCAGGTGTTTCCCATGATCTGAAAACACCGTTGTCCTCTGTCAAAGGGTACGCGCATCTGTTAGGAAATGCCGAGTATACGTGGACGACAGAAGAGGTACATACTTTCGCCAAAATTATTTTGGACAAGTCAGCGTATATGGAAGACTTGATCAACGATTTGGCGCTGACGTATCGATTGAGGAACGGTCAAGGAGCTCCTACAGTCGAGCTCGTTGACCTGAATGTTATCACTGCTGAAGCCATTACCGAAGCAGCAAAACATCCCTTGTACCCGGAAGGCTGCATCCAGTTTACCCCCTCTGCCGAAGCTGTTTACATGCTCGTCTACAAGCCTTGGTTTCAGCGTATCGTGGATAATCTGGTAGCTAATGCCTTGATTCACAACGAGAGCGGTACGACTGTGTCCATCAGCGTACAGGCAGTCGAGCCATCAACAGCTGTGCTCATTTTTAGCGATAATGGTAGTGGGATGGATGAAGAAACAGCAGATCGACTTTTCGAGAGGTATTATCGTGGCACAGACACCGAGTCCCGCACGGAAGGCTCTGGTCTTGGGATGGTCATTACAAAAGCATTAGTGGAAGCGTTTGGTGGTTCAATCGAAGTGAAAACAGCTGTCGGGCAGGGGACGACGATTTCGATTACGTGGGAAGCGGAGCAGCCGCCTCGAGTTTAAATAGGCTGATATAGAGAGGAAAAGGCTGCGTTTGCGAGGTCAGGGGTGACCAGCAAAGGCAGCCTTTTTCGTTTCAGAGATGATTATTACACCTTAAATTGTTGAATCGATTCATGCAGCTCGTCCGCCATTTTTGATAAGGAAGCAGCAGAGGACGAAATTTCCTCCATAGACGCTAATTGTTGTTCAGCGGCAGCAGAAATGTTTTGTGTTCCGAAAGCCGTTGTCTCCGCAGTGGTGGCAATCGCTTCAATGGAATGGACAGCTTGCTCTGCTCCGGTTGTCATGTGATGAGTGGCAGTGGTAACTTGCTGAATTTGACGTGCTACTTCTGTCGTTCCAGACAAAATTTCCTGGAAGGCCTTGCTGGCTTCATTTACGACTTCGATTCCAGCCGAAACCTCAGATGTCGTCGTCTCCATCACGTATACGGCTTTGTTCGTATCGACTTGAATCGCGCTAATGAGGTCTTTAATCTGCTGGGTAGATTTTGCTGATTGCTCGGCCAAGATACGTACCTCATTGGCAACGACAGCAAATCCACGTCCATGCTCTCCAGCACGGGCAGCTTCGATTGCAGCGTTTAGCGCTAACAGGTTCGTTTGTTCGGCAATCGAGGTGATGACCTCAATAATTTTGCTGATTTCCGAAGAGCGGTGACCAAGCATTTTGATTGATTCTGCCAGCTCTTGGACAGTAGTGTTGATGGAATTCATTTGAGCGATGCTACCGACAATCGCTTCATTGCCGTTTGAGACCAGCATGTTCGTTGTATCGACTGTCAGCGAGACTTGTTCGGAACTGGATGCAATTTGTTGCAGACTCGAGGACATATCGTTGATCGTCTTAACCGTTCCATCGATCGTTTTGGACTGATCCTCTGCTCCGACGGCGATCTCTTGCATCGTGACGGCAATTTGCTCGGTTGCCTTGCTCGTCTGTTCTGCACTCGCCGTCAGCTCCTCAGAGGTAGAAGCGACATGCAGAGAGCTAATGCGGACACGAGAGATGAGCTGGCGCAAATTCTCTGTCATATGGGTCACGTCATGGACCAATTGCCCAATTTCATCACGGTTTTTTACCACGATGTCTTTCCCGGACAGATCACCACCAGCAATTTCTTTCACGCGCTCGGCAACCAGGGCAATAGGCTTGGAAATGAAACCGGAGGCATACCACGAGACGACGAATCCGACGATCAAGGAGATTCCCAGCACGATGAGCAAATCAGACAGTACACTTTCAGCAGCGGCATTGAAGTCTTCCATGTAGCTACTTGCGCTTACGATCCATCCCCAGTGAGGGTCTAGCTTGGAATAGGCAATTTTCGGATAGAGAACATCTGGCTCCGCTGGCTTCGACCACTGATAGTATGTAAAGCCGCCACCTTCCTGACCGCGCTTAATCATTTCTTGGGTAAATAAGATACCATCAGGATCTTTTGCATCCCACTGATTCTTCCCCTCAATAGAAGGAGAGGCCAGCATGACACCTTTCTCATCCAGAACGAACATGTATCCACTGGCACCAGAATCGACATTTTTGTTAATCGAGCGGGTTCCATCCGACTGCTTGGGGCCGAGGATGTGAAGTTTTACTTGCTCTTGTGCATCTTCTTTGCTGATTTTGCCAGCTTCGACCTGTTTCTGGAGAACATCAATCATTTCAATCGTCAAGTTCACGTTGTTTTTTAAGATGCGGCTGCCCAAGTCGTCCAAGCTGTAGCTCGCAGAATAATAGCCCTGAATTCCGATGTTTAAGGCAGGAATCGCCAATAGCAGGAGACATAACAGAACGAGCTTAGTTCGTAGAGAGCTTGAACGGGAGAACTTGGCTGTTTTCATATAGAACACCTCGTTGATCCATAGTATTTAATCTAGAAAAGAAAACACCAAGATGATTGCCCCTAGACTTACGTCAATTATCGACAATATGTAAACGTTTTTATAGAGGATTTTCAAAAAATCTACAAAAAAAATAAGATAAGTCATCGTTGCTGCATACATGAGCAGATTCGAAAGCAGTGCAGACCAGCAGGAAATGGTATGATTAGGAAGATAGAACGCTTACGGATGGAGGCTATCTAATGAAATTCATCGATAATCAAGGGATAACAGATCCACGCATCAATTTGGCGATTGAGGAGTACGCCCTGAAGCATTTGCCCAACAGTGACGACTTTTTGCTGTTTTATATTAATGAACCTTCTATTATTATCGGGAAAAACCAAAATACAATTGAAGAGATTAATGCAACTTATGTAGAGGAAAACAATATCCACGTCGTTCGCAGATTGTCTGGAGGCGGCGCTGTTTATCACGACCTGGGCAATCTCAACTTCAGCTTTATTACGAATGATGACGGCGAGTCCTTCCACAATTTCCGCAAATTCACGGCTCCTGTGGTACAAGCCTTGAAAACATTAGGGGTAGAAGCAGAGCTGACAGGACGAAATGACATACAGGTCGGGGAACGGAAAATTTCTGGCAACGCGCAGTATTCGACCAAAGGACGCATGTTCAGCCACGGCACGCTGCTTTTTGATTCGGAGATGGAAAACGTCGTGTCTGCTCTCAAGGTAAACGCAGAGAAGATCCAGTCCAAAGGGATCAAATCTATTCGCAGCCGTGTCGCCAACATCTCGGAGTTTTTGGAGATGAAGATGACCATTGAAGAGTTCCGTCTGGCGATTCTTCGTTCGATATTTGGAGAAGGGGAGATCGAAGAATACAAGCTGACTGAAAAGGACTGGGAGAACATTCACGAGCTTTCCCGTTCCCGTTACCAGACTTGGGAGTGGAACTACGGCAAGTCTCCGAAAAGCAACTATCGTCAATCCAAACGTTTCGATATCGGCACCGTGGAGATTCAGCTTGATATTGAAAAAGGCAAAATGAAAGAAGTGAAAATATACGGAGATTTCTTCGGTGTACGTGATGTAGCGGAGCTGGAAGCAGTGCTGCGAGATACGCCGTATGATCGTGCCTCAATCAGTGATCGACTGGCCGATATCAATCTTCAAGAGTTTTTCGGGAATCTGGATCAAGCGTCTTTTGTCGATCTATTGCTCGTCTAAAAAAGTACGTCAAAAACCTAACTTTTGTTAGGTTTTTTTCATTTCCTCCTTTGATAGCATTAGTTTGCATGATTTTGTCATACAGAAGAAAAAGAGGGGGTATTTCATATGGGCAAACAGCAGCCAAAAGCCAAAACAATCTTAACCGCCGTTGTTTCTACTGGTTTTTTGCTTTCTTTTGTCGGCAATGCCTATGCAGCCGTTTCCTATCCGATTAAAGAAATCCAGACAATCGGGACAGCCAGCGCATCAGTAGCAGAAGAGCAAACGGATGAGGAAGTACGAGAGGCATCAGCGGAAGTAGTAGAAGAAGAGAACCAGTCATGGGAGTCCTTGCTAGAGTCAGAGGGGAATACAGCGACCAACGGCTTTATTGCCTATCGATTGGAGACAGCTCCAGACAAGGCACCTGTTGCAAAGGATTTCCGTTTGACGGGCGCTATAGATGATCGAAATCCCACTTGGATCAAAATCAAAAGCTTTGTCTGGCTAGAGGAAGAACAGCTAGTTTTGCTCAGTTTTTCACCGATTCGTGCCGCGAAAAAAGAACAGACGGTTTCCCTGCGCTTGCAGTATGACGGCGAAGAAGAGGAATTTGAACCATTCGTGATTGCCGAAAGAGGGACAAAAGCAGAGCGGATCGAGCTGGTAGCGATGGCAAAAGATGCAGAGTTATCAACGGAAGATAAAACGGATAAGACGCTAACACTGGTCGCAGTTGCTTGGGATGATCATGACCGCATCGTCACTGGACGGGAGCTGCTCTGGAGCTCAAGCAATAGACGAATTGCATTCGTCAACTTTGAGGGCAAGGTAACAGCCAAGAAAGAAGGTTTGGTAGAAATTACGGCAAAAATGGACAATGCGGAAGCCGTCTTTGAGATAGCCATAGATGGAGCCGAGCTGCCTGATTTGCCCATGCTTTCTGTCAGTGAGACGGTGATAGAAGAGGCAGGAGCAAATGATGGCAGCATCACGGCAAAACAAACGCTCAAGTTGTCTAACGGCAAGTTCCTTGGCGAACTGTCTGCCGCTGATATCAAGGTACATCATCTGCCTGAAGGGCTGGATATTGAGGTCAACCAAGAGAGTGATGACGAGGTCACCATTTTGTTTACAGGACAGGCCAGAAAGCATACAGTCGCGGACACTGTAAAAGAGGTCAGCTTCACGATCGACAAGCGAAGCATCAAGCGCGCACAGAAAGATGTCACGAGCGACAGTTTTTCCATCCGTTTCAAAGACCCCGTCATTGTGATTCCGCCCCCAATCGATCCTCCGCCGATCCCGGCTCTGCTAAAAGCGAAGAGAGCAGTCGAAGAGCTGTTTACGGATGGGAAGAAAGAGGAGCTGCGGGTAGCCACGACCCAGAAACAAATCGATGATGCCAAGAAGCTAGTCGAGGGTCTGGAAAATCGTGTATCGGAAAAGCCAGGTCTGCTCGCCGATATCGAAAAGGCGCAAACGCTGTTGGATAACGGGAACAATTTGCTGGAGGAAGCCCAAAAAGCCGTGCGTGACCTGTTCACCGATGAAAATCAGACAGCGCTGAAACCAGAAGTGACAAAGATTACGATCGATGCAGCGAAGGAAAAGGTAAATAAGCTAAAGGATGGTTCGGAGACAAAGGTATTACTGTTAGCAGACATCAAAAAAGCACAGGAGCTATTGGATCAAGGGAACAATCTGCTGGAGGAAGTGAAGCGAGCAGTGGAGGGGCTTTATACGACGAATGATATGGTCGAACTGAGGCCAAAGGTCACGCTGGAAATGATCGATGCGGCCTATTCCAAGGTCGAGCTTCTGAGTGAAAGTCCAGAAAAAACACACTGGATGTCCTATGTAGCAAAAGCACAAATGTTGTTCAATAACCCACGCATAGATCGTTTGCCAGATGCCAAGATCGAGCTGCCGATTGCTCCGACTCAGTCCCGTCAAGTTACGATTGCCGACAAATGGGAGCCAGCAATGGACAAGAGGGCATTGAGCGAATATCTTGAGGTATCTGTAAAAAACCAGCCTCTTTCGTACAACTATGACAACCAGTTAGACCGTTTTGTGATCAATGAAAAGGAGTACATCACCGTCGAGGTCGACGAGTCTTTACTGGAAATGACCCATGGAGATTATGGAGTGACGATTAAGGCCAAACCAGCGGTTGCAGAAGATGACAACTCTTATGCAGTGTTCAAGCTGTATCGAGGGGAAAACTTGCTGGATACAGAGGAGATTGGTGTCGGCTTTGACGCTACCAACCCACAATTGTCTCCTGATGTCACCGAAGAGGGAACAACCTATACATTGTCGGCGTCAGAACCACTTCGCAATGACCCGAACCCCAATTTACGGTTGTTATTCTCACCCTCCGGGAATTTTGACGACAAGAGAGAGGTAACGGCGTATGCAAAATTCCAGGTGTCAGGAAACACCATTCGCGTTACGTTTCAAGATACTTTCTATACCACGTTCGGGTCTCTCATAACGGAACAGAGCAAGGTTTCCTTTGAACCGGGCTTCATGAGGGATAAGGCCGGGAATCTTATACAAGGTACCGCAACAGCACCTGTAAAACCCAAGCAATGAGTAAGCCAAAGTCCATCGAGGAGGTACGAACATTGCAACTAGAGGAACTGACTGCCAGCACTGCGCGGGCGTATAAATCGTTAGTGCACCCCAAGCACCTGGAGTTGCTGGACCATATCAACGGCTCATCTGTTTGGGGATTCGGGGCTTCTAACAACAATCAGCCTGCGGGCATCGTGTTGGGGCGATCCGCTGTAAACGAAGGACAGGCCAAGATCATCGAGCTTGTGGTAGCAGAGGGGCATCAACGGCGGGGAATGGGCATGAAGCTGCTGTGGCACGCTGAGCAAAAAATGAGAGAGCAAGGCATCAGCGATGGTCAGTTCGCTGGCTTCATCAAAGCACAAGATTTTTCATGGCTCTCCAAAATTGCGATTAGGGAAGGCTGGCAGTTGCCAAAGGTAAAAACCTATATGTACACACTCGGCTCGATGCGGTTGGGTGAATGCCAATGGGTAGAGAGGCTGGAACTCCCCAAAGGTTTTACCCTCTTTCCGTGGAAAGACCTGACGCCAGCAGAGAGACTGGAAATTAAAAAAGGAGAAGGGCAATGGTACACGTCGCTTTTGTCGCCGTTTTTTGAAGAAGGAAAATTCGATCCTGATTACAGTACAGGCTTGCGCTATCAGGGGAAAGTCATTGGCTGGGTAATCGTGCAGCGACTGGCCAGTAATCTGCTTTTGTACAAAGCCATGCATGTTCAGAAAAAGTATCAGCAGAAAGCAAGGGGAATCGCATTGCTGATGAAAACCATCGCGCAGGCACAGCCCACTTTTCCCTTTGGCATGTGCTTCGTCGCACAAGAGAACGAGGCGATGCTGTGGTTTATGGAAAAAAGGCTGGGGCCGACGATTTTGCAACGGAAGCTCTGGATTGAAACGAACAAGGTGCTGGCACGGCAATATGCAGACCACCTGTGCTAAAGTGGATGAAAGGTGAAAAGGCTTCCCGTATTCGCAGGAAGCCTTTTCCATTTCACCTCGAATTATTTTTGCGAATTTTGTTCCTTGTCCTCATTTTCTACCGAAAAGCGGAACAGACTTTCTTGAAGCTGCTGAGCGGTAATACTGAGAGATTCGGCTGCTTGCGCAATTTCTTTCATCGCTGCCAGCTGTGATGTTACTGATTGTTTTACCTCTCGCGTATGTTCGGAAGCGGAGCGACTGATCGCGACGATCTCGTTCATGGAGGCAGCCACTTCCTCCGTACCCGCTGAGATTTCTTCCGTAGATGCAGAAACCTCTTCCGTTTGCCCAGTAATCTCAACGATATTTCGGTAGATGCCCCCAACCATTTCTCCTGCCTGCTCGATCAGATGCACGCCTTGCTCCACTTCTGCTACGCCTGATAAAAGGGTTGTAGCAGCTTTATCTGTCATGGACTGAATATCATGTATCATGCTGGTGATATCCCCAAGGGAGTTCGTTGTTTGTTCCGCCAGCTTTTTCACCTCGCTCGCCACAACAGAGAAACCTCTGCCGTGTTCGCCCGCGCGAGCCGCTTCAATCGAGGCGTTTAATGAAAGCAATTGCGTTTGCATGGCTATCTCATTGATGACTGCCACAATTGTTCCGATTTGTTTGGTCATCTGTTCCAGCTTGTCCATGTCTTCTGAGGATTGACCTACTGTTTTGCGAATGCCGTGCATATGGGTGACAACCTGCTGCAACAAAAGATTCCCTTGATCCGCGTTTGCCTGCGAGTCCTGGGTTAAGGCGGAGACCTCAGTTGCAGATGTAGCTACTCGTTGGACCCCTTCCGCCATTTCGTTCATCGCGAGCGCCGTCTGCTGCGCCCCTTCATGCTGAGAATCTGTCCCTTGCATGATACTTCTCATCGCCGCATCGATTCGGTTGCCCATCTGTGCGGCTTCTGCCGAGACTGCCGTCAATTGCTGTGAAGAGCCTGCAAGAATCGCAACCGTGTCATGCGCCTGCTGAATCGTAGTGCGGAACGAATCGATCATCGTATTCAGACTATCCGCAGCGACCCCCAGCTCATCCCGGGAAGAATCACGCCATTTCACAGTCAAATTGCCCGTGGACAATACCTGAAGGACAGTAGTCAAGCTTAACAGTCGCTTGAGAAGACGGCGAGTTAAGATATAGACAACAAGCACAAGGCTGATGCCTGATAAAACCATGCCCAACAGTAGGAGCGTGTTGTATTGCTCCAGTTCTGTCAGCGCTTCTTTTACGGTAATGGTTGCCCCAACGGACCACCCGGTTATGGGGATGGGAGAGTAGGCAACATATTTTTTCACAGCATCGGTGTCGGCTTCCTCAACCCCGCTTTCGCCCTTAATCATTTTGGTGGCGATACGGCCACTATCCCCTTCCTGCTCTGTAAACTTGGCTTTCATCACCAATTCAGTCTGCGGATGATACAGGACCGTACTGTCGTGGGACAGCAGGAAGTTGTATCCCGACTCTCCCAGCTTATAGACGTTCATGATTTCCGGCAGCTTGTCCAGCAGCAGGTCAATAGCAACAAATCCAAGGACTTTTCCTCCGTCTTTAACAGGCAGAATGGCACTGATAACCAGCTTGCCAGTCATCGCATCCACATAAGGATCGGAAAACCATACATCGCCCTTTGCTCCAGCCTTTTCATGCCATGGACGTGTTTGGATATCCCAATCCGGTTTGGAAAGTGTCTTCCCGTTCCCCAACAAAAAGCTCCCTCGTTCATGGGCAATCCATACCAACGAAAGCATCGGGTCTGTGCCAGCTATCGCATCAAGAGAAGCCATCACATCCTGATAACGCCCATCCGTCTGAACGGTATTCCTGTCAAGGTCGGAACCAAGTAGCTTGAGAACCTGTTGATTGGTCGCCATTTGCCGTACCAGAACCGCTTTCTCCTCTAACAGAGCATCTATTTCCGCGACAAGACTTTCACTGCTCTTCTGGAGACTTTTTTCAACATTGCTCACAATTAACGCGCGTGTTTCTGAATAAATCCAGTAGCCCAACAAGGAAAAAGTAATGAGGATGACACATGTCAGAGATAAAATCATTTTGAATGAGATGGTGTTTCGCCATGCCATAAAATTCCTCCATTGTCTGCATCTCAGCGTTAATTTCTTAGATAGTTAATGGATACCCTGAATTCGTTATGTTTGAAACATGGCGAATTTAACCAATTACCTAACAAATGAATAAATGGATAGAGATCCAGGGTTAGCTGAATTTCTATCCATAAATTTTGTGGGACGCACGACAGTAGTTGTGACATCTTGAGAGAATTATCACGATGTAGATGGAACTTTTCTTCCGCTCGGCTGTTGCTTTGTGACCGTTCGGTATTGCAGTTGTTTTCTTTGGAAGTGGTTGTTCCCGATCAGGGCAAGAATCACGAGCAAGGTCCCGCACAATTCGTAACGGCTAATCTCATAACCTTGAAATGCCATCATGGCAAAGGTCGTGATCGGAACCAGGTTGATAAACAAAATGCCGTTGAGCGGAGTGAGCAGCTTGATGCCTGCATTCCAGCTCAAAAGAGCTACAAAGCCAGGTAAAAGAACCATGAACGCCATTTCGTATTTGATGGACATCACCGTTTCGATGGTAGGAACCGGAAGCCATTGAAAGAGTGAGGAAGTCGTGACAATTACGAAATTCACGCCTGTTCCCAAGAGACACGTCAACGTGGAGTAGCGAAGCGTAGACCACGTGTTAAAACGCCCGCCGCCGATCGAGTAGACGACCCAACCCACGACACCGATGAAAATGAAGAACAACGGGAGCAGATGCTCACTTGCTGTAGTAAAGAAGGATAGATTGCCATTGGTAATAACTAGGACAGCACCGACCAAAGCTACCAGAATCGTCGCCAACGTATAGTAAGGCGGCAGCTTTCTAGTGGTAATGGACAAAAGGACAATCGAGATCATCGGCATAAGAACTTCCATAATGGACGCTGCAATCGTGCCTGGCTCTCCCATCAAATCCTGCCCGAGAAAGACTCCCATATTGTAGACGGTAAACGCCATTGTTCCAAAAAACAGCAGAGACTTCCCGCGCCCCTCAAAACGAAAAGCAGACAAGCCTTCTTTTGCCCAGAGCAAACCGCACAAAATGATTGTTACGAAAAAATAGCGAAGAAATGAGAAGTAAAATGGATCGATCTCTTGCAGTGCGATGTGTGCAACCGGAAACATCGCCCCCCATGACATACTGGCGACCATGCAGAGAATAGACCCCAAAAGTAGTTGCTTGTTCATTATGCGATTTCTCCCTTTCAATACAAAGCTGACTTACCACATCATACTGGATGGAAATATGTTAGTATAATGATTGATAATAACTTTATGTATCATTTTCAGTGATAGATGAAAGGAGGGAGAGAAACGTGGAGATCAATGATTTGAAAATATTCCAGATGGTCGCCACATTGGGCAGCGTGAGCAAGACCGCCGCCGAGCTGAGCTACGTTCAGTCGAATGTGACGGCACGGATCAAGCTGCTGGAAAAAGAGCTGGGGACACCTTTGTTTTATCGCAACAAGCGAGGCATGACCTTAAATACAGAAGGCAAGCGCCTGCTCGAATATTCGCGGGAGATCATCGCCAAATTCGAAGAAATGCAAAAGTACTTCCATCGGGCTTCCGAGCCGTCCGGGGTGCTGGAGGTTGGGATGGTCGAGACAATCAATGCCCTTCCGAGGTTGCTATCTTCGTATTGCAGCCAGTATCCGCATGTGGATATTTCACTCAAGGCAGGCGTGACAGAGCATTTGCTGCAAAAAGTATTGGATCTCGCGCTGGATGGAGCGTTCGTGAGTGGACCGATCAACCATCCTTTGATCGAGCAGGAGCAAGTGTTTCAAGAGGAGCTGGTGTTAGTAACGAAAAACAGTTCCTTCACTGCCAGTGATATCACAGGGAAAGCTCTTTTGCTCTACAAAAAGGGCTGCGGGTATCGAGAACGGTTAGAGACCTGGATGAAGGTAGAAGGCTTGATTCCGAAAAAAGTGATGGAGTTCGGAACGTTTGAGACAATTATCGGGGGCGTAGCAGCGGGGATCGGCATTACCATTTTACCGAAGTCGGCAGTACATCACTTGGTCGAGAGCGGAACGGTTCATATTCATCGCATCCCGGAGCCTTATCATGAGGTGATAACCGTTTTTATTCGCAGAAAAGATTCATTTGTAACGAACACGATGCAAGCGTTTCTGGACGAAATCCGTTTGCAGAAAACGAAAGCGTAAGTGCTGCAATTTACTCCTTCCATCGTTCAGAAAAATATGGTAAATTTTATTTCGGAACAGACGTTCTGTATTTGGCTGTGCAGAAGAGGGAGGGAGCAGTTCGATTGATGGACAGGTATACCGAAATTGACGAAGTGATCGCTTATATACATCGGCATTTAGACGAGCCTTTACCACTTTCCCGGTTGGCGAATCATGTTGCGTATAGCCAGTATCATTTTGCGCGGATTTTTAAAGAAAGAATCGGTCTCCCGCCTCTTTATTACGTATCGACCATGCGACTCCAAAGAGCAAAGGATTTACTGCTAAGAACGAATATGAGTGTTCGCGACATCGGTCTGGAAATTGGCCAGCAGAGCCTGGGGACGTTCTCTACCCGTTTTACGGAGCGTGTCGGGGTATCGCCTAGCGAATTTCGAGAAACGGCCCAGCTAGCAGAAGACCGTCTCCTTTCCTTGCAGCAGTTGACAGAGTGGACTCGGTTACATCCAGCCCCTGAGCGACCCATGACCATTACAGGGACAATCGAGTCCACAGAGCCTTTTCAAGGTGTCATTTTGATTGGATTGTTTGCCAAGCCAATTCCAGAAGGTCTTCCTTTATACGGAACATTGCTGCCCTCACTAGGCAATTTTTGTTTTACCAATGTCAAACCGGGCACGTATTACTTGATGGCGACGTCTGTTGCCTGGGGTATGCAGGCGATGGATTTTCTCTTGCCGTACGAGACATTGCGAACACGTTCCAAGAAACCAATCATTGTCACACCAACTGCGATCGTCCCTCATCAGCAAGTTACTCTTCATGTGCCTCATCCGGACGACCCTCCTATCTTGGTTTCTCTTTCTTTGCTCATGAACAGATTCATTCAGCGGCTTCCTCAATAAGAACAATAGTCCCTTGTTTCAAAATGGCGGTCTTACGAATCAGCGGACTGCCTTTTCGTCATGGTCTGGTTAGAATGGAGCTTCTTGGGAAAGCCTACTATCACAATAGTCGAACTTTTTTCTGTGAGCAGGATATTGGACGAAAAAACGAAATGATAACTAGGCGCGAATATCATGCGCAAAAGAAAGGAAAGCAGGGAACGAGAATGTCAAAGCCTTACAAAAAAGTTTTTTGGGCAGCCGGTTTTGGCTGGATGTTCGATGCCATGGATGTTGCACTTTTATCTTTTATTATGGTGGCATTACGACAGGAATGGGGTTTGACAGGGGAAGAGGCCGGGTTACTCGGGACGGGTAATCTCGTCGGCATGGCGATTGGGGCGATTGCAGGTGGCTATTTGGCTGACCGAATTGGCCGCAAGCCAGTGTTTTTGCTGACCTTGGTCTTGTTTGGTTTGGCGAGCTTTGCGAGCGCTTTCGCAACTGGTTTTGCGACCATGCTGCTGTTCCGCTTCCTGATGGGACTAGGCTTGGGTGCCGAGCTGCCGGTAGCCTCGACGCTAGTAAACGAGTTTGCACCACCGGAGAAGCGAGGAAGTACGGTTGTGCTGTTGGAGAGCTTTTGGGCAGTCGGTTGGATTGCGGCAGCCGTCATCTCGTATTTCATCATTCCGGACTACGGCTGGCGCGTGGCTGTTATGATCGGGGCGTTGCCCGTCGTGTACGCCTGGTTTGCTCGGCGGAGCATTCCAGAATCTCCGCAGTTTCAAAAGCAGGCTGAAAAGATTCCTGTTGGAAAGCTGTTGACGTCCCATCGCACAGAGACGATTACGCTGTGGGTCGTCTGGTTTGCAATTGCGTTCTCGTACTACGGCATGTTTTTATGGATGCCATCTGTTTTGGTCGACAAAGGCTTTACAATGATCAAAAGCTTCCAGTATGTACTGATCATGACGTTGGCCCAACTGCCAGGCTATTTCGTGGCAGCCTATTTCGTGGAAAAATGGGGACGGAAATGGACGCTGGCGACCTTCTTGTTCATGACCGGTGTGATGGCCTTCGCTTTTGGACAAAGTAGTGGCACCATGGAGCTGTTGGTGACGGGAGCCTTCTTGTCTTTCTTCAATCTGGGTGCTTGGGGTGCTTTGTACGCGTATACGCCGGAAAATTATCCGACACCGCTGCGCGCTACCGGTTCTGGTATGGCATCCGGTGTCGGAAGAATCGGCAGTATTATCGCGCCGTATCTCGTCGGTTACTACTCGTCACATCATTACAGCTACACGTTCATTTTTAGTGTATTTACCGCGGTGCTGATCGTGGGAGCCATCGTCCTGCTCGTTTGCGGACGAGAAACGAAGGTGCTTGCTAATTCTGGCCCTCGTACAGGCGAAGTATAGCGCGAGCCTGCTCTGTGACCTCACGTTTCAACTCTTGTGGCTCCAACACTTGAATGTGCGGGCCGAAGCTGAGCACCAGCGAACATGCTGATGCAAGTGTGTGAAATTCAACCTTTGCTTCCATCCAGTCGTCTGTTGCGGCTTGGGTGGAAGCTATTTTTATATAACGCTCCTGTTTTACGGCAGGCAACGTCTCTTTTTTGACTAGCAACCGCGCAGGATAACGTGGGAGGCTGGATTTGAAGTCCAAAGTGGATTGTTCCCAATAAGAAGCGAGGTCGAAATCGCTTGGGCGGATGAAGCCATCATCTAACAGCTGTGCATCCAACAGTCGTGAAATCCGGTACGTCCGCATGTCTTCGTCCACTTGGGCGACCAAATACCAGATGCTTCGCTTGGCGACGAGTCCGAGCGGGCAGACAATGCGCTCTACGGCCACATCCTCGCGCATGTAACGAATGAACAGCTTGCGGGAGAGCCATACGGCATCTTGAACCACCGATAAGAAAGAAAACGTCTCTGTCGATTCATGCCAGCCAGCCCCATCGATATGAAGGAGCTGGCGTACGTGGATGGCGTCCTGCTGAATGGTTTTTGGTAGCGCGGACAGCAGCTTGAGAAAAGCAGCTTCATAGTTTTCATGCAGCCCGAGGTCATTCAACAAGGCAGCAGGGGAGGCTACGAGCAGTGATTGTAGCTCATCTATTTTCATTCCGGTCAAATTACTGCGATACCCTTCTGCCAAAGCCCAGCCCCCATCTGCACCGCGCAGCGCATAAACGGGAACGCCTGACGCACTCAAAGCTTCCATATCACGATGAACGGTTCGCTCAGACACCTCCAGCCTTTCTGCTAATTGCTTGGAAGTCATGCGACCGTGGTTTTGCAAGAGCAACAAGATCGTAAGAAGTCGATCTGCCCGCATAAAAAGCCCTCCTAGAAGTAAAAACAACATTACTTTGATTGTATCTTAACGAATATGACAGCGGTTGTCATATTTACTTCGATATTCTTGATGTATGAATCGATAAGGAGGCATTACGAATGAAACCATTACAAGGCAAAGTAGCGGTGGTAGCAGGCGGCACAAGAGGAGCAGGTCGGGGGATTGCGGTCAGTCTGGCAGAAGCAGGGGCGACAGTATATGTGACGGGACGCACGGTGCGTGGTCAACACTCTGATATGGCGCGACAGGAGACGATCGAAGAGACAGCAGAGCTCGTGACGGCAAGCGGCGGAATCGGGATAGCCGTGAGAGTCGATCATACGCAGGAAGAAGAGGTAAAAGCGTTCTTTGAGCGAGTAAAAGCGGAGCAAAAGGGACAGCTCGATCTATTGGTCAATGACATCTGGGGTGGAGATCCATTGACTCACTGGGGGACGCCGTTCTGGGAGCAGCCATTGGCAGACGGCCTATTGATGCAAGAGCGCGCCATCCGTACGCATATGATCACCAGTCACTACGCGGTTCCACTCATGGTGGCACAGAAAAAGGGGCTGATCATCGAGATTACGGACGGAATCGACTATCGTTACCGCGGCAATCTGTACTACAGCTTGGCAAAAATCTCGACGATTCATCTAGCTGCGTCGATGGCAGAGGATCTGCGCCCACACGGGGTTGCCGCGTTGGCTTTAACACCGGGCTTCCTGCGCTCAGAAGCGATGCTCGATCTTTTTGGCGTGACAGAAGAGACGTGGAGAGAGGCAGTGCAGCAGGATAAGCACTTCATCATGTCGGAAACACCTACGTACATCGGTCGAGCAGTGGTTGCGCTGGCTTCGGACCCGGCTGTCGCAGAAAAAACAGGGAAGACGGTCAGTACATGGGGCTTGTCGGACGAGTATCCTTTTACGGATAGAGACGGTAGCCGCCCGCATTGGGGAAATTACGCAGAGGAACAAGGGTTTTACCGCTAGTTTCAGGGAACATACAAAACGGCTCCTCAGATTCATTCGAGGAGCCGTTTCTTAGATTGCATCCAGTACATCCTCTTCCGTAATAGATGTGATCTCGTCTGACACAAACACGTTCTTATACTCGGTGCCGCTGACCCCACCGGTCGCTTTAAATAACTGATTGGGGGTATTTGGAAACCATCTCACGTGACCAACTTCTTCATCATAACCACCGTTGAGAAAAAGAAGATACTCGCCTTCTGGAATTTCAATCTGCTTATGATCCGCAATCGGAGCGATCTCTTTATCTTTATCAGGTTGAAAACCTACGATGCTACGATGCGGTACAGCTTGATCGTATCTTCTGCCTCAATCTGGTGATCGGTGAGGTTTTGAAACACGTTGTCCACGGCTACTTCATACACATAGAATAAGAGGACTTCGGTTTTTTCTTCTTTGTATGCTTTGGGAACGGAGCCTTTCAAAATAACCATGGCGTCTTGGGTGATTTCTTCTGTGGATGAAAAAGTTTTCGATAGCGCAAAACCACTTGAGGAGTGCGTGGGCTCCTTCGTCGTGCAAGCAGAGCCGACCGCTAAAAGGAAAGCTGAAAGAGTGATGACACCAAACCATTTTTTCACGGGACTCTCTCCTCACGTTCAGGCAGCTATGCCAACGGCTGCGTATTCTTCTTTTTCCCAAACCAGCTTTTCACATTGCCATTCAAAATCAGATGGGTGACCACCCCCGCAATCAAGCCCCAGAAAGCAGCGCCGATCCCGCCAATGGAAATGCCGGAAATCGTGACAAGAAACGTAACCAAGGCGCTTTCCCGTTCCTTCGCTTCGCTCATCGCCTGTGCGAGGCTGGAACTGAGCGAGGCAAACAGAGCCAAGCCAGCAATGACGGCGATCAATTCTTTTGGCAAGGCAGCGAACACCGAAGCCATTGTAGCGCCAAACATCCCGAAGATTAAGTAAAAGCCCCCGCAGGCAATTCCGGCAATGTAGCGCTTGGCATGATCCGGATGAGCTTCTTTTCCCGTGCAAATCGCAGCTGTAATCGCCGCGAGATTGATTCCTGGTGAACCAAAAGGAGCGAGCAATAGCGAAGCGATGCCAGTAGTTGTTACGAGCGGTCCAGCAGGTGTATCGTACCCGTCTGCTTTTAAGACGCTAATTCCTGGGGCGTTCTGAGAGGCAAGCGCGACGATGCACAATGGAATCCCCAAGCCGATGATCGCATCGAGAGAAAACGTCGGCATCGTAAAGATGGGCTGGACGAGGGACATCTGGACATTGTCCATTTGCAAACGCCCCAAAAGAAAGGCGACACCCAAGCCGACCAAAAGCGTAAGCACGACAGCATACCGTGGAGACCAGCGTTTGGCGAACAGGTAGCAAAAGATCATCGGCAGAGCCAATGCAGGCAGGTGCTGCATGGAAACAAAGACTTCTACGCCAAAAGACAGGAGAATCCCAGCGAGCATGGCGGTCGTAATCGACTGCGGGACGTATTTCATTAAGACGGAAAACAAACCGGAAACACCGACGAGCGTAATGACCACGGCCGAAAAAATATACGCGCCAATCGCGTCGGGAAAGGAGTATACCGTCAAGCTGGTGACTAACAGAACTGCCCCCGGCGTCGACCAAGCAGTGATGATCGGGGTGCGAAACCAGATACTGAGCACAATGCACGTCAAGCCGCTCCCAATCGAGATGGCCCAAATCCAAGAGGCGAGAACTGCATCGCTGAGTCCGGCACCCTTGGCAGCTTGAAAGACGATCAGCAATGGTCCTGCATAGGAGACCATCGTGGCGATGAGTCCAACAATAACGGCAGATAGAGAGAAGTCAGCAGGGATTATTTTCAGGCTCGAGAAAGGTTTTTCGGGTACCACGACGTGAATGCCTCCTAGATGCGCCAATGCAGACGTTATGCTTTTTCGTTCAAAATGTAGCGAATCGTCCGTTTGGTGATGTTTAATTTTTTGCTTAAAAGCTGTCTGTTTCCATTCGTTTCGGTCAAGCCCTTTTCGATAATCGTTCGCCCGATCTCGCCTTCGAGCTGTTTAACCCGCTTGATCAAATAATCGAAGTCGATCCCGTCTACAGAGGTGACAAGGCGGCTGATCGTATCGACAAAGCGCTCACATTCGTGATCGATGACTTGTTCTATCCGTTTGGGAACAGTGGGTGGATGCACCTGTACCATGCGATTCCGCAAATTCGCTGGCAAATGATCGGCACGCAGTCGATCGCATTCGTGCAACGCGATGGTTTGATTCAGTACGTTGATCAGTTGGCGGACGTTGCCCGGCCAATCATAACGCTGCAACAGCTCGATGGCATCCTGATCGATTTCGCAGGGCCCTCCACTGCGCTTTTGCAAGTAGTAGTGCGCGATTGTGGGGATATCCTGAATTCGTTCGCGAAGAGGAGGAATCGATAGCTTGATCCCTTCCAGACGATACAACAGGTCACTGCGGAAACGATTCATCCCGACTTCATGCTCCAGATCGCGGTTGGTAGCAGAAATAAAGCGAATATTGCTCTGACCGATCTGCTCGCCACCGACGCGCATGAACTCTCCCGTCTCTAGCGTACGCAAGAGCTTCACTTGGATGGAAGGGGGAGCCTCCCCGATCTCGTCAAGAAACAGCGTTCCGTTATGTGCCAGCTCGAACAAGCCTTTGCGAGATTTGAGCGCTCCGGTAAAAGCGCCCTTTTCATAGCCGAACAGCTCACTTTCCAGTAAGGATTCCGGCACTGCCCCGCAGTTAAAAGCGACAAAAGGCTGCTGGGCGCGATTGCTTGCTCCATGGAGAAAACGGGCCATTAGCTCCTTGCCGGTACCCGTTTCGCCCTCAATGAGCACATGGATCGCCTTTTTTGCTAATTTTTTGGCAATTGCGCATACATTGGCCATCGGACTGTCAGTTGAATACACGATACCATATTGGGCGGCTTCTTGGGATAGGTGATCGCTGTGTTTGCTGGAAGAGGAGAGCACCGCGTCGATGACCTGCTCCAGACTGTCCAGATCGTCGAACGGCTTCTCCAAGTAATCTCTCGCGCCCCATTGCATCGCTGTCACAGCCGATTTAATCGTACTGAAGCCCGTCATGATCAAGACTTCGCAGGCGGGAAATACTGCCTTAATCTGTTTGAGCAGCGTCAATCCGTCGGCATCTGGCAGCTTCAGGTCCACGAGTGCAGCGTGAAAGCCGGTAGAATCCGAGTGAAGCAGCCGTTCCACGTCCTTGCCAGAATTGGCGACGACGATATTGCAGTCTTTTTTCTTGAGGAAATAGGTGAAAAAGGTAGTCACTTCTGTTTCATCATCCACAATCAAAATCCGTTTTTTCTCCATCGTTGTCCTCCTCGTCAGCTAACAGTGGCAAAAGCATCGTAAACCTGCTGTACTCTCCCTCCACGCTTTCGGCAAACAGCTTCCCGCTGTGTGCTTCTGCAATTCCAAGACTGACGGAAAGCCCGAGACCTGTCCCTTTTGTCCGTTCCTTCGTCGAGAAGAAAGGCTGAAAAATCTGCGAAAGCTGCTCTGCGCAAATCCCTGTGCCGTTATCGTAAACGGATAAGCCTACGAAAGAGCTGTCCTCCTCTTGTACGAGGAAGGAACGAATGACAATGTGTGGAGATTCCCTGCCTGCCACAGCGTCCCGTGCATTTAACAGGAGATTGATCACAATTTGCTCGATCTGATGACGGCTTCCATGAAACAGCAGAGGAGGCTCAGACATTTCCCGGGTTATGGTCAAGCCGGAAACAGACAGCTGGTAACCAATCAGCCCCAATACGTCCTCTACGACCTCGTCAATAGAGGTAGTGGAAAATAAGTACTCTTCCTGCCGCGAGAAGGTGAGCAGGTTTTGAATGATCTTTTTGCAGCGCACCCCGCATTGATAGATGTCTTTCATCAAGGGAGACTCTGGGGCATCTGTCATCTCGCGCATGAGCAATTGAGAGTTTCCGAGGATGGCCGTGAGCGGACTGTTCAGCTCATGGGCAATGCCGGCAGCCATCTCGCCAATCGCCGCCATTTTTGCGGATTGAATCAGTTGGGCTTCGATTTTGATCTTTTCATTCACGTCTTGAAAAAGCAGGCTGTTTTCTACGACGACACCGACATGGCTGGCGACGAGCTGGATCAATTCGGCTTCGTCCCGATCGACGAGCTTCTTTGTTTGGCGTAAGAGCGTCAAAAAACCAAAGGTCTGATTCAATTGACTGCGCAGCGGAACAGAGGTGGCGTGATGCTCAGGCAGCGCTTCGGCAAGGGTAAGATGGACCTGCCCGGTGAGCACAGGGGCTTCCACTGAAACGGTCTGTGTCAGCGTATGGCAGTGCCAATCCTCGTCATTCCACTTGGCGAGATAGGAGGAGAGCATGCCTCCCTTCACGATGGTCAGGGCAAAATGCTCGAACACGAGAATTTGCGAGAGCTGTGCGGCGATATAACTGGTTGTTTGTTGCCAGGTGGCATTGATCTGGATTTGTGTCAGCTGGTTAATGACGGCGAGCTGCTTGTTTTTCTTTTTCATCTCCTCAATCAGATAGACGAGCTCGCTGTAATAGCTTTTTCGCGAGGATTGAATCCCGGTCAATTTTTCCAAAATCTCTTGTTTGGTATGCATGACGAACCTCCTACAAGGCTTGGCGAAACAACGTCGCGACATCGTGGACGGTCATGTCACGGGGATTGGTCGTCATGCACACGTCCAGTACGGCGAGACTACTGAGCAGGTCGATCTGCTCTGGATGCAGCCCGATAGCCGACAACGATTGGGGCACCTCCAGATCGCTTACCAGCTCCTTGACCGCTTTGAGTGTGAGACGAGAGGCGGCATGTGTGCTCAAGCCCGCCGTGTTTTCACCGAGGCATTCTGCGATTTGCCTGTATTTTTCCGGTGCCGCGATGTAGTTGTACTCGAGTACGTGGGGGAGCAGGATGGCATTCACCTCGCCATGCGGAGCATCGAGGAATCCCCCGAGCTGATGGGACATGGCATGTACAGCACCGAGTATGGCGTTGGAAAAAGCGATTCCGGCTTGAAGACTCGCCATGGCCATCGCTTGCTTGGCCTCTGTATTATATTGACTGGCGACAGATGGGCGCAAATGCTTGGCGATGAGACGCATGGCTTGCAGCGAATGCACCTCGGTCAGCGGCGTCGCGGCGAGCGAAATATACGATTCAATGGCATGTGTCAGCACATCTATGCCTGTATTGGCAGTGAGCAGCTTGTCCTTGGTCATCAAGGTTTGCGGGTCGATGATGGCGATATCGGGTATGAGCGATTTGGAGATGATCGCCATTTTCACTTTGCGTGCACTGTCCACAATAATAGAAAATTGCGAAACCTCCGAACCGGAACCCGCTGTCGTCGGTACCATCACCATGGGAGGAAGGGGATGCTGGATATTGTCTACGCCTTCGTATTGGACGATGCTGCCCTCGTTGGTAGCCAACAGCGCGATTGCCTTGGCTGCATCAATAGCACTGCCTCCGCCAACACCGAGAATGGCATTACACTCCTTGGCCCGATATTCGGCAATCCCGGCATGAATCTCGTAATCTTTCGGATTGGCTGTCACGTTCGTCCATAGATGGTAGTCGAGCCTTTGCTGCTGCAAGTAAGAGATGATCCGCTCAACCCAGCCTGCGTTTGCGACACCAGGATCACTGACAAGAAAGACACGAGAAGCTCCCAATCGGCGCAAGCTTTCCCCTACCTGGCCGAGAGACTGGTTCCCGAAAATGATTTCCGGCATCATGAACTTGGATATTTGCATGCGTTCGCCCCCTTTTTCCACTACGTAGTAATACCGCAGGAAAGGATGAATACCCTTTTTCGGCCAAAAGGTTGGCAAGCGGGCCGTTTTTTCGGCTCATGTGCCGCAATATCGGCTGCTTCGAAGAAAGGAATTGGCTAAATGATTGAATTATTAGGCGCTTTCATGTTGGCATACTGCTTGCAATTAGTAGGAGGCGGGAAGAACACCTGCCCTTTACGCACATGCCTGAAGGGGGAAAAAGAGGAGGAAGGTCAAGATGAAAGCAGCAGTGGTCAACGAGTTCCATCAAAAGCTGGAAGTAAAGGAAGTCGCTATTCCAGAGGTCGGACACGGTGAGGTTCTGGTAAAAATCAAAACGTGTGGTGTCTGCCATACAGACCTGCATGCGGCACACGGGGATTGGCCTGTGAAGCCAAAGCTGCCTTTGATTCCTGGACATGAGGGCGTAGGTGTTGTCGAAAAGCTGGGGGAAGGTGTTACCTCGCTGAAAATTGGTGATCGTGTAGGCATTCCGTGGTTATTCTCCGCTTGCGGCGAATGCGACTACTGCCTGACAGGGTGGGAGACACTGTGCATGCAACAGTTAAACGGGGGCTATTCCGCAGACGGTGCCTATGCCGAATATTGTGTAGCGCCTGCTGCTTACGTGGCACGCATTCCTGACGAGCTGGGTGATGTGGAAGCGGCACCGATCCTGTGCGCAGGGGTAACCACTTATAAAGCATTGAAGGTAGCAAATGTGAAGCCGGGTGAATGGGTAGCGATCTACGGCATCGGCGGCTTGGGGCATGTGGCTCTCCAATATGCCAAGGCGATGGGCTACAACGTCGTAGCTGTCGATATTCACAAGGAGAAGCTGGACTTGGCAAAAGAACTAGGGGCAGATGTGACAGTAAACGGCAGTGAGGTAGATCCGGTACAAGCCATTCAAGAGCAGGTGGGCGGTGTCCACGGGGCGATCAGTGTGGCAGTTACCAAGAAGGCATTTGAACAAGCATACAAATCCGTTCGACGCGGTGGTTCTCTCGTCGTTGTTGGCTTGCCGAATGCAGAGCTGCCCATCCCGATTTTTGACACGGTGTTGAATGGCGTGACGGTGAAAGGCTCCATTGTGGGGACACGCAAGGATATGCAAGAAGCGCTTGATTTTGCAGCACGTGGCAAGGTTCGCGCGATCATCGAGACGCAGCCGCTTGATCAGATCAACGATGTATTGGAGCGTTTGGAAAAAGGTCAAATTAATGGTCGGGTTGTTTTGACGATGGAGTAGTTGAGGGATAGGTGAAGCTGTTGTCGGGCTATGCTTTTCGTAAGCATGGGCTGGGCGACAGCTTTTTATTTGTATGAAGTATAGACAACAATGGGTATTCACTAAAGAAGCAAAAAAATTAATTAATAAATGAATAAGTGAAGTGAAGCAATGTAGTACGGCTATCTCATAAGGCTTATTATGGCCAAGGGATAGCCTTTCATTTTTTCTTAGTACCCTGCAATAATTTGTAAAAAACCAGAAAAAAGACCTATGTAAAAACATAGATATATAACCTAAAATTTATGTGTTATGTAAAAAATAGGGATAATGGAGGCGTTTTTTTGAAGAAGTACCTAAGAATATTTTTAGCTTTCGTTCTATTATTAACAGTTTCAGTCCCAACAAGCTATCTTCCAAACGCGGTGCAAAGAGTGTCTGCGTCCAGTTTACAAGAGGTGAATCTCCCAAGTTCTGAAGAAGAGAAGGTTGATCAAAAAGTAAAATCATTATTCGCATCTCATGAAAAAGTGGAATTACGAGTCGGGGAATCGACAAACGTTCGTATCTTTAGTGACTCCTATGGCAACAGTGGTGATGTTACTCAAGAGGTCTCTTGGAACCCCAAAAAGAAAGATATTGTATCTATTAAAAACGGAAAGTTTACTGCAACAGCTATTGGTTCAACTTTGGTAACTGTTCAGTATGGAGAACAAGAATTAAAAATTCCAGTTCAAGTATCACCTAACGCAGAGAATATAGAGATTAAGGCAAGTGAAAATGAAGGAAGCGCCATTTTAAGTTGGGGAGATATGGATGCTTCTAGTTATACAGTGAAGCGAGGAGAAAATAAGAGAAAGTACGAAGTTCTTGCGGCTGATCTGAAGAAGAACACTTTTTCTGATGATACAGTCAAACCTGGTACAACCTATTACTATAGGGTTGAAGCACACTTATCTAATGGAAATACCGTTGTTTCAAAGCCAGTAAAAATCAAAATGAAAAAAGGACAGAATGACTTTACATTAGAAACTGATTCTACTAGCCTTGACCTTCAAGTCGGTGAATCCAAATCAGTAGAAATAATTGCGAAGTTTACAGATGGTACTACTAGAGATGTAAGCACCAAGATAAAATGGAAAGTCGAAGATGAGAGTATTGTTTCGATAACCAACGAAAAGATAGAAGCAATGAATGCAGGGAAAACGAGGATCATCGGCTTTTACAATCAAAAAGTGTTAGTAATGGCAAGATAACTGCACATGCTGAAGGAACAACACTGATCAGTGTTTATTATGAAGATAAGATGGTAGATATTGAAATTGATGTAACTGATCCTCAAGAACGTATTGATCTTGATGTAACTCCAACAATGACCGGGAATGTTCTTCGTTGGAATACGGAAGACAAAATTACGAGTTATAGCGTAAAAATGCGCAGTAGTAATTCTCAAAGTTATGAAGAGTTAATTTCAAAACTAACGGAAACCTCCTACGTAGATCATTCCGTTGATCAAAATTCTGATGAATCTAGATACTATGTAGTAACGGCTATGACTGAAACCGGTGAAATGCTTATCTCGAATGAGGTAGAAATTACCTCACAAAAGAATGCATTGAATTCCGTTCTTCCAGAGAAGATCAAACCATTAATTACACCTGGTCCTAACGAAGATACAATCGGAGCTTCAGGGTATAACTGGTATTCTATTACAAGAGAATCATACGTTAAGCGTATTTACACCTGATCTTCAGGGGAGTGGGACCTCTAAAGACATTTACAGTGATCTAACTCAACCATCATTAGCTTACACTACACAGAATACCTTAACATATACACCCAAAACCCCCGGCACTTACTATATTAAAATAAAGGGAAACAGTGGACAAAAAATTACTATCTCTGCTGGTGACGGATCTAGCTTTGAGCAAGCATATGCAATCGTTTTTGATAAAGACGACAAAAAGAGTATTGGGAAAATCTCAGGTCCTGGAAACGACAGTTTATACTTTACTGCGGAGTTGACAGAGGGATATAACTACCACATTTGGGGAGACCCATCAGCTAAAGGCTGGGTCTTGTACGATAGCGCACAAAGAGAGGTTTTATCTGGTACTACTTCACGTACTGATATCAAGGTTGATACAAGTGGAACATACTACATTAAATTGTTAACCGGTGAGAATGCTGGGGAGCACCAATACTATATTCTCAAATCTATCCCTCTATCCGTATCTTCGCCTCAAAGCTATACCATTGGGCCTGAAAAGAAAATATGGTATCAAGTGAAAGCAAAAGCGAATCATACCTTAAGAGTTTATACGCCAGGTTTGAGTGGTTTTGGTACCGGTAAGTATTTATACGATGATCCGAACAAAGCTGCTCTAAAAACGGTTTCTTTAGACACTCTTACTTTTATTCCTGCGGAAACAAGTACCTATTTTGTAGTAGTTTCAGGGAGTAGCGGAAAGACATTTTCAATCACAGCTGGTGATGGGTCTGATCTTAATCAAGCATATTCAGTTTCTTTGGATGGGATAAAAGGAACGATTGCTACTTTTTCCACTCCGAGTAATGATAGTATCTTCTTTCGGACGGAATTTAAAGCAGGATTCAATTATCATCTTTGGGGGAAAGGTTCCTCTCCGATTGAAGGCTGGGTCTTGTATGATAGTGCAAAAAAAGAAATCCTATCCGATACTACTTCACGTATGGATGTAAGGATCGAGACAAGTGGAACGTACTATATCAAGCTGTTAACTGGAGGAAGTGGGGGAGAAAATAAGTATGAATGGCTCGTATCCACACCAGTATCGTTACCAAGCCCTCAGACAGATACGTTTGGCACATCTAAAGACATTTGGTACATTGTAAAGGCACAAGCAAATCAAACTATTAAAATAGTGCAAAAAGGACTCAGTTGGACAGGATCAATAACTCTTTTAGATGATCCAAATGGTTCGAAAATTGTATCTTCTTCGAGTGATACTCTAACTTATACTCCCTTGAGTTCGGGGATATATTTTATTCGGATAACGGATCAGAATAAAGCTCCTGGTGATGTGGTTACGATCAATATAGAAGGGGTAGAACCATGGCAGCCCCCCTCAACATCGCCATCACCAAACCCAGACCCTAAAAATATTGAAATTTTGAAAGAAAATGAGCCTATGGATGTAACAGCAAGCTCTGGTAAGAGCTTGTACTACAAGTTTACTCCTTCAGTTTCTGGGAACTATCGACTTTTTACCAGCCCATATAAGAATGAAGGACCCGAAAACGATACGTACCTTCAATTATATTCAGATGATTCATTTACAACATTATTGGAAGAAAACGATAACGTTCCGGATGGTCCATATGGAGATCTCTTCTCAAAGCTCGAATATAATGTGAGCGCAGGCACTAGTTACTATTTGAAACTAAACTCTCATAATGACACCTTGAATGCTCGCATTACGGTTGAAGCTGTGGACGCTGATAGCACAAGAGAAGGAGCCATTCCAGCTAACTGGAATGAAATATACACGGATCGATTATCCTCGGCGTATGATATTGATTACTTTAAACTAACTGTTGATGAATTAGCATACTTAAACCTATATGTGGATAATAATGTGTTAATTCTAGAAGACGAAAATGGCAGCCCACTAAAAACCTTCTCTCCTAATATTGAAGAGAAATTGTTTCTTCCCCAAAAAACGGGTACTTATTATGCGAAAGTGATCTGGAATAAAAAACAAACAAACCAACATAACCAATTGCTTTCAGAACCTGAACCATGGGGTGACGGTAGGTATAATGCTGGATTTCATGGCTTAAAAATAGCTTCGCAAAACAAAACACTAGACACCACAGCAGGAAATGAAAAGTATGTTACGTTACAATGGACATTTAATAAGAGCCATCCTACTGTTGTCATTCAGGTTCAACATAAGGGCCAAGTGGTGTACGAAGAAACACGAAATAATGTACAAGCAAAAACAAATCAATTTATCTGGCATGGCCGATATAATCGGCTTGAGCCTGGGAAACGCGCAGAAAATGGCGTGTATTTTGTAAAGCTGTGGGCGACAGATGCACCCCAATATGAAATTACCGGAACAATTAGTGTATTGAATACCATTGAAAAAGAAGAAATGACTGCCCAAGAGACAATAAACTATTATAATGCCACTGTTTCGCCAGCTAACATCAAACTGATGCAAGAACACTTAACCAAGATGTTGTTTTACGATGGGCCTAACGATGGGGAATATAACGAAGAGTTTCTCATGTCTGTAATTGCTTTTGAGATGGTAATGAACCGGAGTGCTCATGGTGATATCAACATGAGTTTTGGTGGTGAACCTCTAGAGGAAAAAGGGGAAGTTACAGATCGCTTATTATTTTATGGTGGGAAAGGCGCATCATTAGGTTACGATAAGTATGGTAAATTTGCAGGACAGTTGTTTGCTGGAGATATTTTTATTTATAAAACCGCTGGTTCTCTTGTTCCAGCATTTAGAGTATATAAAGCAGGAAACAAAATTGTAAAACAAGCTATAAAGACTGTGGATGAGCTATTTGAATGCAATTGCTTTCCTGCTGGTACACAGATTTTAACAGATGAAGGCCAGAAAAATATCGAAGACATAGAGGTCGGAGATAAGGTTCTCTCAAAAGATGAAACAACTGGTGAGATTGCTTACAAAGAAGTTTTAAATCTTTTCAGTAAACAAATAGATACAATATACAAACTTACTGTAGACAGTCAACTCATCGAAACAACGTTTAATCACCCGTTTTGGGTAGAAGGCAAGGAATGGGTTCTTGCAAAAGATTTAGAGGAAGGAGACAAACTACAAACTAACAGCGGAGAGTTGCTGACCATTCAAGATATCGAGATTGTTAGTGTAAATGAAAAGGTCACAGTCTATAATTTTGAAGTAGCGGACTTCCATACCTATTTTGTAACAGACTTAGGAATTTGGGTTCATAACATTGGAGATTGTTATGAAGGTTTTAGAAACTTTGACTTCCATTATGCTGTTCATGTTGAAGGCGACCAAGTATTAAGACCAGAAGCACGGCGAGAATATGGTGATAATTTTACAAAAGAAGATTACTATAATGCAGCTTTAGAGCTAGCTACTTCCCCAATTGATGGAGAGAACATTATTCAACGGTATTCAAGAGATACTAAGGCGATCTATAGAAGGTCAACTAATGATATCGTGTTCGTTCATAGTGATGGAACAATTGGAACCTTTTACAAGCCTAAATATGGATATTCAGATCCTAACGCTGGGTATAACTTTTTTATGAGAATAACTACTCCAAATCCAACTTAATAAAAGGAGCAAAATTATGTATACATGTAGAGTTTGTGGATACGATGGATTGGATTTTCCACAAAGAGATGAACAGGGATATGCTAGCCAAGAACTATGTAATTGTTGTGGTTTTCAATCAGGTTTTCACGATGATGCTATAGCGCACCCATTAACTATTGAGGAGTATAGAAAATTATGGTTAGAGCAGGGGGCAAGGTGGATGAACAAATATAGGCCAAAACCCGCAAATTGGGATGTTAAGGAACAATTGAAAAGGATAGGCATCAATATTTAACTAACGGAGCATATTAAAAATTCATGATACACTGATAGGCTGCATTCGCAATATAGTGAATGTAGCCTTTCTTGTGGCTTAAGGATTCTGAGAGTAACAAATCAAATATGATATTCAAAAATCAATAGTCCTCAAAGGGTATCTCAGACTGTGACAGTGAATTATTGATGAGTGTAGTTTCATATCAAGTCATTCTCAACAAGTGGAGTACCCATGTTGCAAAAGATGTTTATGAACGAAACATGGCGTACCTACAGGAAGACGGAATAATCACTGATCGCTTGATAGGGTATGCTTATGCAGATTCATCACTAGGCCATGATAGGTATGGTGAAACAGTCGAAATCTTCTGTGAATGCTAATCTAATTATTGACCACTTTGCGGTATAACGCTCACAAAAAAATTGACCACCTGAGCACCTCTTTCCTGTATCTTGAAGTTGCTGAGACTATTCTCTTGGCTCTTTTGGAACAAGAGGTTTTGCAACGAGATGCGAATCAAATTGCATCCCGCACGAAACAGGCAAAGTTCCCTACAATTAAAACCATAGACCAATATGATTTTTCAGTCATGCCGGCCCTAAATAAACCGAAGGTTCTCCAGCTTTCTCGTTGCGAGTACATCGAGAAGGCTGAGAATGTAATCTTTATTGGGAATTCAGGTACCGGAAAAACACATCTATCGATTTCCCTTGGGATGGAGGCTTGCCGTCACGGTTACACCGTTCAATTCTGGACAGCAGCCAAACTGTGTAATGAACTGATGGAGGCGCAATCAGAGAGGCGTTTGCTTCAATTGGAGAAACAATGGTTAAAAGTCGATCTAGCCATCCTTGATGAGGTAGGGTTTGTTCCTTTAAGTAAAACAGGTGCTGAGCTACTATTTCAATTCTGTGCTGCTCGCTATGAAAAAGGAAGCATGATCCTTACTAGCAATTTGGACTTCGCTAACTGGACTCAAGTGTTCAAAGATGAACAAATGACCGCCGCTTTAGTGGATCGACTTACACACCGAGCTCACATTTTTGCAATGAACGGCGATAGTTACCGATTTAAGCAAAGCCTGAAGCAATCGTGATCATGAAAAAGTTACCCACCCGTCGGGTGGAATAATTTTTGCCATGGTGGTCAATTTTTTGATGAGCACGGTGGTCAACTATTTGATTGACATTCACAATCTTCCTTATTGGAGATGCAGTTATTGTTGCCGAAGCAGCTGGATGGGTGGTAGGTCCAATAGTTAGTGGCACTATTGTCTATCTCAGAGGTGGTGTGTTTATAAAGCGTGCATTCACTTACTTAAAAAGTGAACGTGGGAGCATCATATTTGGTAATGTTGCGAAGTTAGGAACTGGACGTGTTGGAGATTTTATTGGAATAAGAGGATCTACAGTAGATGATATTATTTCAAGAATTCCTACTTATGCAAAAAGACGTGAATTAACTCCAGTTAAAGGGAAGGTAGAAAAAGGATTTGAATACCACTGGGAAGAAAATGGGGATGGGGTATCATGGCGAGTGAGAGTTCATGGCCCCGACGCATCAGCTCCAGAAGGAAGTAATGCAAGAAATAATTGGATAGTAAGAGTTGTAAGAGGAAACAAGTACTTGGATTCAAAAGGAAATTGGCACACAAGAGGAATTTACAATAAAAACAGCCCCAATTATAGTGAAGAGTTTGGTAATGATACTCATATACCAATTCAAACACCCATAGGAGGATAATATGATCGACGTCACTTATCTGAAAAGGTTATTCCTAAATAGAGGTGATGATCTATTTAACAGATTAGAAGAAATTGGTGATTTAATAGAGTATGGAACACTCAATCGGGATGACGTTATTAATATCACAGAGTATGCCCTAGACCTTGCGATAGTAGAAGAAAACTTTGCTATAAAAGAGAGTTTGTTTCGAATAATTGCGAATGCAGTAACATTTCAAGAAGTAGCCAAAACCATAGAATGGGATAAATTAGCAAACGTTATACCAACTCTAAACGACCCTATTCTAGATTATGCATTAACCATAATTGGTTTTTCAAAAAACCAAAAATTTATCAATGTAATTGAACCTTACTTAAATTCTCCGACTGATTATATTAGGGAGACTGCTGCCGAAGCATTGGTGGAAATCAATTACGACCCCGAAAAATCGCAGTAAGGAATCTTGGATACTTGTGTAAGGAATGGATTCCACATTCAGTAAACCAAGTGCTCTATTCGCATAAAGGCTACATCCACTCAAATTTGGATGTAGCCTTTTATGTTGTCAAGTATAGGTATGATCGATCCATTTTTTCTTCCTTCACTCTATTAAAAAGTGTAATCTATTTAAAAAATGATTCAAATCGATTATATCATTCGTGGCTTAATGTGCTATCATATCCATAAAAAGGAATCATCAGGAGGGTGTATTTGCTGTGATTTCAGAGGGAAAGACCTTTGGGGGCATATTACGAGTATATCGAAATAGAGCAAACTTAACACTGACTGAGTTATCAGAAAGAACAGGTGTAGCTTCTGGAACCATTAGTAAGATAGAATCCGATGCCTTTACTTTACCGAACATGCAGCATGTTATGAAACTGGCAAAAGAACTAGATATACCACTTTATACAGCGATCGTACCCTATTTACATAAAATTACGCGCGAAGCGACACTTCGGTCTCTATTAGAGGCTGTGATGCAAGAGAAGAATGTGGTTCTTACAAACAAAGTAGCTTTGCAATTGCTAAATTGTCCCAAAAGCAATACATTTCTTTCTTTAGACTACTTGTATCAAAGCGCGGGAATGGAAGGGAATGAAGAACTGCGCTTGGCTCTTTATGACGTGATTTGTGACTACTCGCGTGAGCATGGAATTCCTTTGTATCTGGCAAGATCGCTTTTCCAACGCTACATGATTCGACGTGAAAATCTAAGCCAATTAGATCAAACCTATGTAGAAGGCAAGGAGCTATTACACTACACGTCCTATCTGCATATCAATGAGCGAATTTTGACCTACTATAAATTTTCCTTCCATGCATTGCGTCTTGGATTTTATTCAGATTGTATTCATCTGTGTAAACAAGGCCTTGAAATCGACCATAGTCAGAGTGAGCAAAAAGCAGCAGCGATTCTTGCGATCATCATTTCCTATTTTGAGTTGGAGGACTACACATTAGGACATTTTTATCTGGAGAGATACGAAATGTTCGATTATCCCGAGGTACATAAACATGCCAGACATATTCGGGGGAAACTATACGGAAAGACAGGGAAATTTGATAAAGCCATTCCGGTATTACAAGAGTGTCTTGCGCAACAAGCACAGGATGAAAAAATTGTGATTGCGAATGATTTGCTAGAGATCTATATCCAGGTAGGAGAAGAAGAGAAAATCCGTGAACTATTTTTGGCAGAAGCATCGATCTTGCCAGAGAATTTAACTACTCCGAATCAATACAATCAAATGGGACTGTATTTCCGAACAAAGGGCACCTTTTACATTCAAAAAAACGAAGCAGACTTAGGAATCGATAGTCTTGTGGAGAGCGTGAATTACTATCGCGCAATCAATGAGATAAGACAAGCAGATAAGAGTCTGAGCGTACTTTTTGAATTCTATGTGTCAAATAAAAAAAATCTTCCTTTTGGTATACTCCATAAATTGGTAAACGTGTATAATGGAAGTAATCATAGATCCAAACAGGAGGTATAGGTCATGAAGAAATGGATATTGTCTTTGTGTATGTTAACCGCCTTCATTACAATGCCAGTTTTAGTAGAACAACCAGCCAAGCAATCCAATCTGATTATACAATATGGCTGGCCGGAGCCTTGGTAATCGTCTTTTTTCTCTGACAGTAGAAATATAAGCAACATACTGAACAATACAATCAATGCCCTCCAAAATTGGAGGGCATTTCTTATCGTACAAAATGGTTCATGCACAAAGAAATCAAAAGCTGTACAGAAGTCCTGTCACATGTTTGGAAGGAGACCACCCAAACGAAGTGAGAAAAAAGGTGACTTCAGAAGACAACATTTTTACTTGAGTAATTCGTTATAATTAATTATAACTAGTTATATGTAGTTATAATTGGTGTGGAGGTAGCGGATGCAGATGGTGACGACGACGATGGTCAATTCGCAAAAATTATGGATGGTGGTTAAGCGGATGGAGCCTCATTTGATCCGCAATCAAGCCAATATGGAGAAGCTTTTGAAAATGCTCATGATCCACGATGTTTCGAACGGTGATATCAATGAGCTGTGGAGCGAGTTCGAAAGCAATGAGACGTATGAAGCGAAGGTCGCTCATGCCATTATTCGTCTGAGCGACCAAATCGAAATCGAAATGTAAATGACTACCATATGCTGTGTCCCATACGGACTGGCTATGGTAGTTTTTTTATGCTTTCGCACACAATGGGCGCATGTGCCATAGGCTGATGGTAGCTTTTTTGCTGAGGTGATACACATGAGACGCCCGGATAATCAGCCAGATTTTATCGGTGCCCTCCTAAGCATGTTTCTTGGAGTTGTCCTATCATTCGAAGCCTATCGTCTGGAGGCATTTTCGACGTCCTTGTACGTAGGGGATCACACGTTGCCTGCAATTCTCGGCTTACTGTTTTTCATGCTCGGAGGTGTGCTGCTGGTCCAATCATTCCGTGTGACGGAGGAAGCCTCTTCGCCAAGTCCCGAACCGCTTTTTCCTGGAAAAAGGCTGCGCCTGCTACTTTGCTTTTTATTCCTGTTGCTATATGTCTGGCTGCTCGGCGCGATCGGCTACACAATGGCGACGCTCTTTGTCTCCTTTGCATTTTTTATATTGATCGGCAGCTATCGGTGGCGTACGTCTATTGTGTACTCCGTCCTTTTGACAGGGGGGCTGTACGTGGTGTTCATCTACTCGCTGCATATCACGCTGCCTGGAGGCGATTGGTTTTAGAGCAAGCATGATAAGGAGGTGCTGATCATCGAGACGTTCCAATTACTACTGGCTGGTTTTGCTTCAGCCCTCACGCCGGAGCATCTGCTCATGGCAGCACTCGGCGCTCTTATTGGCACCTTTGTAGGTGTATTGCCCGGTCTGGGTCCCACTTCTGCCATCGCGATTCTGCTTCCGGTGACAACCGTACTGGAGCCGACACAAGGCATGATCATGCTGGCAGGTATTTATTACGGTGCCATGTACGGTGGCTCGACGACGGCGATTCTGCTCAATATCCCGGGGGAGCTATCGTCAGTCCCCACGTGTCTGGATGGCTATCCGCTCGCGAAAAAAGGGAGAGGTGGGCCGGCATTGGGGATATCCGCATTGGCTTCGTTTGGTGCAGGGGTACTCGGGGTAATCGGACTCGTTTTTTTCGCTCCCATTCTGGCAGATCAAGCGTTAAAATTCGGACCGCCTGAATATTTTGCGCTGATGATTTTGGCTCTCACGCTGATGGTCAGCCTATCGGGAGGATCATTGGTCAAATCGTTTTTGATGGGGGCATTCGGCTATTCGCTCGCTCTAGTTGGGCTGGGACCATCCTCTGGCATGCCGCGCTTTGATTACGGCGTCCCTGCATTGGTCGGCGGTTTTGACATGATTAGCATCATTATCGGGTTGTTTGCGATTACGGAAGTCCTCAAAGGGATTGATGAAAAACGCACAGCTACCCTGATTGGCAAGCCAGGCAGTGTCTACCCGAAAAAGGAAGACTTGAGAGTAAGTGCCGGGCCTATGCTGAGGGGCGGGATTATCGGCTTTTTTCTTGGATTGCTGCCGGGCTGTTCGGCTGCGATCACGTCGTTTTTGGCGTACGATATGGAAAAAAAGCTATCGAAGCATCCCGAGAAGTTCGGTCAGGGAACAATCGAAGGGGTGGCGGCACCAGAAGCAGCGAATAATGCGACCAGTAGTGCGGGCTTCATCCCGCTGTTTTCACTCGGGATTCCTTCCTCACCGCCATTGGCGATTTTGTTGGCAGGCTTGATGATCTACGGATTGACGCCAGGCCCTGTTTTGTTTGAACAAAATGCGGGCTTTGTCTGGACAGTCATCGCCTCGATGTTCGTGGGGAATGCGATGCTTCTCGTGCTGAACCTCCCGATGGTATGGGTGTGGGTCAAATTGACGAGGGTACCATATGGCATCATGGCTCCGATCATCCTAATGTTCTGCACGATTGGGGCATACAGTGTGCGGAACAGCATGTTTGATGTGTGGGTAGCGTTTTTGTTTGGCGGACTTGGGTATGTCTTTTCCAAATATAAATGGCCAGTTGTTCCGCTGGTTTTGTGCTTCATTCTGGGACCTCTTCTGGAAGAATCCTTCATTCAAACGATGGCGATGGGCTCAGGTGATCTCAGCATTGTTTTATTTCGGCCTTTATCGTTGACCATCTTGCTGGCAGCAGGAGCACTCTTGATCATCTCCATGATGTTGAACCGCCGGACACAGCAAAGGTTGAAAGAAGAGCGAGACCGGGGAGTAGATGTCGCGTAGGGAGGAAGAGTCATTGAAAGGGTATAAACAATGGGCGGCTGTCATGATGTCGTTGCTTTTGGCGGCAGCCGTTAGCGCATGTGGAAATCAAGGTACCGAGTCGGCCTATCCATCGAAGCAGGTGGAGTATATCGTGCCGTATTCTGCCGGGGGCGGAGTCGATCTCGTGGCCAGAGCAGCAGCTGATTATTTGAGCAAGGAATGGGGGCAGCCCATCGTCGTCGTCAACAAGGCGGGAGGTGGTGGGGCAGTTGGAGCGGAGTATGCTCTAAAGCAAGCCAAAAACGATGGTTACACAGCGCTTGCTGTCAATGTATCCAATACGACGATGCTCGCTGCTGGGATGAAAACGCCGCCGATTACAAACGAGGATCAAGTCTATACGGCCAGGATTGGCAAAGGAACGCTTGCTTTTGCAGTAAAAGCCGACGCGCCTTGGAAAGATTTCGCCGAATTTTCCGCGTGGGTGCGCGCGAATCCGGAGCAGTTAACATGGACTTCTGTAGGGCCAGCAGGTTTTTCCGCTTTTGGGGTAGCGGAGTGGCTAGATGTGATTGGAGCTGACTTCGCCAAGACGAGAATGATTGTGACAAAAGGCGCCTCCGATTCCGTCCCGAAAGTCGCTGGAGGGCACGCGATTTTAGCGGTACATACAGTGGGGGAGATCATGCCGATGCTGCAAGCGGGTAAGGTCAAAATCCTCGCCGTATCCGGTGACACGCGAAGTCCGTTCCTGCCTGACGTCCCTACTGCGGGGGAGCAAGGGATTCAAGGCTTGTCGGTTTTCTGGTGGACGGGAGTGTCTTTTGCCAAAGGAACGCCAGAGTCGGTTATTCGCAAATGGGAAGAAGCGATTGCCAAGATGGAAAAGGACCCAGCCTTTTTGCAAAAGCTGAGTGAAATCCAGGTGGAGCCGGCATATGCGGCTAGTGAAGCATTTACGAAGGAAACACAGGCAGAAACGACGTACTACTTGGAATTGGCGACCAAGAAGGGCATTCGAAAATAGAGGCGACGAAAGAAAAAAAGGAGAATGGCCTGTAGCCGTTCTCCTTTTCCATCTATCTATTTAGGTATCCGTTTTTCGTACCTGAATTTATAAAAACCATTCATTACGTTTGGCTCAGTCTCGCCGATCTTTTTGTAACCGCATTTCTCGTAAAAGTGCTGGTTGCGTACGGCTTCATAGCCGGTATCGAGCGTCCACTTCTTGATGTGTGGATAGGCGGCCTCCATGAACTGCATGGTTTGGCTTCCGATACGCAAGTTTTGCTTATCAGGATCGACATAGATGATCCCCAGCTCCAAATGCTCATGATCGACTGGAATGAGGCAAAAACCGCCAACGATCTGGTCATCCAGCAAGATCGTATAGTAATGGGCCTTTTGCATGAACAAAATATGCTGGTCAGGCTGGTCATGTCCGGCAGGGCCCTCTCCGTACTTTTGGACTTCTTCTGCGAAGCAGCGAGTGGCAATTTTGGTGAGTTGCTCCGCGTTTGCGGGGACAGCCTTTTTGAAAAAAACCATAGGACTCATGAGATCATCTCCAGTTCGTCTGACTACTTCGAAATTGGTGTATGTATGATTAGCAAAATTCCCCTATATAGCAGACGGATGAACCCACAGAATGGTTACCCACTTATTTATCTTATTAAGCTCTCCAACGGTCCCCTCTCGAACCAACGTCTCCATACAAGCGTGAGCACAATGGAAAAGAGGAAGAATCCTACGGCGTAGAGCATCGCAAAAGCGTGCGTTTGATTTTCGAAACGACCAATCAAGGCGAGGAAGCCGAGCCCGACAATGATATGGCTGACGTAGTGTGTCAGTGTCAGTTGTCCGGTTTTTACCCATGTCTACGTAAACCAGCTGTTTGCGAATTTTTCGGCAAAGCTGACGAACAGGGCGGTTGCCCAGCCCAACATTTTTTTGCGTACAGATCGATCGAGCAGGTTGAGTCGCCCCAGCCACAAGCCGAGAAGGAAAAAGCACATATATAATGGGTGGATTGGAAATAGCAAGCCCTAAAATGTTGGAGATGGATAAGCACAACTGTCCTTTGCCCGGACACTGATGTCTCATACCTGTCTGGATTTGAGAAGGTCGAGACTGCTTGTCACTTGTAAAAACCACGTGCGACAAGGGGGGATTCGGTTGGTATCCAACTTGCAGAGCTTCTTTCTGAATGCGGATGCAATTGTAGAGGAAGGGAGAGAATGGCTTGGATATGCGGGAAGTGGTTGCCATTGTAACGGGTGGTGCTTCCGGTTTGGGAGAAGCCGCTGTGAGGAATGTAGTTCAACACGGGGGAAAAGTAGCCATTCTTGATTTGACGGTGGAGAAGGGGCAAGCGCTGGCGAATGAGCTGGGGCGCGAAAATGCTTTGTTCGTGCATACGGATGTCATGAGTGAGGCGAGTGTACGGGAGGCAATCGATCAGGCTGCTGGCACATTCGGTACGATTCACGTCGTGGTCAACTGTGCGGGGATCGGTTTGGCACAGAAAACGCTGTCGCGAAGCGGTCCACATTCACTGGAATCCTTCAGCAAAGTCATTTCAGTCAATCTGATCGGTACTTTTAATGTCATTCGGTTGGCGGTGGAGCAAATGGCAGGAAACGAGCCGAACCAACAGGGGGAGCGAGGTGTCATCATCAATACCGCATCGGTGGCGGCTTTTGAAGGGCAGGTGGGGCAGGTTGCCTACAGCGCCTCCAAGGGCGGAATCGTAAGCATGACGCTGCCGCTAGCAAGAGACCTGGCTTCGTATGGCATACGCGTGATGGCCATTGCTCCGGGGCTATTTGACACGCCGATGTTCGATCAGCTCCCGCGCTCTGAAAAAACGGCGTTGGGTGCGACTGTTCCTTTTCCTCCTCGCATGGGTGATCCGCTAGAATACGCGATGCTTGTGAACAGCGTCATCACCAATCCGATGTTGAATGGAGAAACGATCCGGCTGGATGGGGCAATCAGGATGGGACCGAAATAGAGAAGACGTGTTGACAGGAAAATAGTTAGGTGCCATACTACATCCATGACAAACCATTCAAACGGAAGAAAACAAGAAGACGCGATCCCATCGCTTGTTCAATCGCAGCGCCAGATTGATCGGTATGAACTCGATGTTGATGCGCAAGCTGTACTCGTCGCCGCCAGGCTGATGGAGGCAGGAGCCAAGCTTGGGCATGCGGCGGAAATACATTTTGCCAGATTCGGCTTATCTACGGGACGATATCGGTTATTGGCAGACCTTGAAGATAACGGTGGGGAAGTGCTGCCGTCACAATTGGCAGAGCATCTGGGGGTAACACGTGCTACTGTTACTGGTCTGATCGACATCCTGGAGCGCGATGGCCTTGTTTCACGACGAGCGAGTTCAAAAGATGGCAGGCAAAAATCGGTCATTTTAACGGAGCTCGGGGCAAGCAAGCTGCGTGAAATGGCGCCTGAGCACTTTGCGAGATTGGAAGCGATGGTCGGATTGCTCAATATTCAGGAGCGCAGTGTGTTTCTCGACCTGCTGGGCCGTGTGACACAAGGCATCTCGGCACTGACAGACGAATAGTAAGCAGGAAAGCGGGCTAGGCAGCTAGCCCATTTTCATTCTTGTATAGTTAGGTTCCTAACTACTTTTCAGGAAAAGGGAAAGGAGGTGAAAAACATGCATGACCCTGCAAAATCGGAAGGTGTTTATCCGTTCAAGAGGACACGTTCCGAACGAAAATCGTTTGTTTTATGGCGAGAAGTAATCATGGCTTATTTGTTTCCTGCGATCATGGCGAGCATAGGAGGATGGATCACCGCTGACAAAGGGCTGCAAATAGGGGCATTGACCACGATTGGCGGAACATCCGCATTGATTGCCGCACTCCTTGGGCAATGGTTACAGAGTCACGGTAAACATAAACGCTGGGTCACCCGCACGCCTCATTTGGCGCTGGTAGCGGTTATGGGGATGACAATGGCAGTATTCGGTCTACTGGCAGCATGGCTAACAACGGAGTTACTCGTCATCGTTGCTCCAGGTGAATCGTTGGCTTGGCTAAGTCGTGTCTGGATCGACTTCCCGCTGTCAGCGATAATCGCCAGCACGTTAATCACATGGCGGTGGCGCAATGGCATCAATCATGACCATCAAAAAATGAATCAGTTACGGAGGGGTTAGAAAATGATCGTAGTCATGGGAGCAACAGGAACCATAGGTAGTGCACTTTTGAAACGATTGATAGAGCTTGGTGTCCCAACCCGTGCATTGAGTAGAACGCCAGAAAAACTTCAGATGCTAATGGGAGAGAGAGCAGCATCTGCGGTGGAAGTCACAGCAGCGGAAGCTTCTGACCCTGAATCGTTGCGTCGGGCGTTTGCAGGGGCGAATCAGCTCTTCCTTTCCCTTTCAAACAGTCCCAATCAGGTCGAGCTGGAAACATCGATGATTCGCATTGCAGCTGAGGCTGGAATTCAACACATTGTGAAAATATCCAGTCCAGCCTACGACGAAAAGGCGCCAGTCGCAGTAGCGGGATGGCACCAGGAAATCGAGAACGCTTTATCAGAATCGGGTATGAAAAGTACCGTGCTGCGACCATACGCCTTTATGCAAAATCTGCTCCGCTTCGCACCGACGATCCAGTCGCAACATGTTTTCTTTGGCACGATGGGCGAAACAGCATGCAATTTTATCGATTGCCGGGATATCGCTGATGTTGCCGAAGAAGCCTTGACCCATCCCGAAAAGGCAGGTCGTGTATACACACTGACTGGTTCTGAGGTTTTCAGCTATCCACAAATTGCGAGCAAGCTGTCCGAGCTGCTCAACAGCCCGATTACGTACATCAACAAGGATAGTGAAGCACTCCGACATGATCTGATGGAGTACGGAAATATGCCGGAGTGGCTCGCCAGTCATGTCGTTGAAATTCAAGCTATGTCCGTAGCGATCCCGGAAAAGCCGACAGACGATGTATGGCGTGTCCTCGGCAGAGAGCCTCGCAAGCTGGACGCTTTTCTGCATGAACATATTGAAAAGTTCCGTTAATCAACAGGACTATTTTCAAGCAGTGAAATTTCTTGGGCTTTCAGAAGAGCTTGTGTGCGATTGGTGACACCGAGCTTGCCATATATCCGATGCAAATACACCTTGACCGTCCCGAGCGTATTCCCTAGCTCATCGGCAATCATCTTATTGGATGCTCCTTCGGCCAGCATGGAAAGGATGATCATTTCCTTTCCGGTTAACGGTTCGATTAAAGGAGCTTTTCTTTTCTCCATTTTCTTAGGGAAAAGGGATAGCAGGTGATTGACATACGCAGCCGATACGGATGGAGCAGGTTGTTGGGATCGTTTTCTCGTTCGTTGTTGGTAATCGTGCAAGAGGTGAGACATCGCCGTTCCCTCGTCTAGAAAGCTACGGACGTAGATGTTGTTTCCGCCAATCAAGAGTGCTTCGTGGAGGAAAGCCAGCGCTTCTTTTTTGTTGCCGCACTGCTGGTGGGCGAGTGCTTGCAGAATGGCGATGTCTACCTGACTGATCAATAGCTCCTCGCGAATGCTGGATGGCTTTAGGATCGCTAAAATACGCAAGGCTTCCTGTTCCTGCCGCTCGGCGAGCAGCAAACGGACATAGGTCAAAACCTCTAATTCTCTCTGGATGCTAGGCTGATTCAAAATGGAAGGGGGAAGCTTGGACAACTCCGCTTTCGCCAAAGCGATGTCGCCTTCCTGGATCGCGATGTGTGCGAGAAATGCTTGTAACGGGCTGAACCAATACGAAGAACCCCAGCTTGCGACCGTCTCCCGTGTCTCTGAAATGATTTTTCGTGCCGCAACAAAATTTCCCTCGACTAGCTTGTGCTTGGAGTAAGTAAGCGCATAGGGGACGAGCAGGCCAGGTATTTGCTTTTGCAATGCGACGAAACGAATTCGCTGAAGATGATCGAGGCTTTCTTCCAGCCTGTTCTCCTCATACAGCCCTTCCGCCAGCGCCTGAATGGTGTACAGGTTGATCAAAGAATCCTTCCAGCCATGAGCTTCGAGTATGCTAGAGAAATGCTTGCCGACAGCCTCTGTCTGATCGGACAGCATCCCTTTTAAGCCGAATCGCGTACGACGAATAAACGGCTCAGTCGTGTTGTAATTAAAATGGTAAAACAGCGGGCTCTCTGGCAGCTCACCACTTAACTGTGATGAACTGGCAATCCAGCTCTCAAAATCTCCAGTTGCAAACACTAGATTCGCTCGCACAAAAAACAGCCCGCTCAAAAACTGTTGATGCTCCGTCGAGTCTTCTAGGCTCGCAGCGCTTTGTTCCAATTGGGTGAGGGCAAGCTCTGCCCGATCCGTAAAACCGCAAGCAACCAAAAGGAACACATAGATCAGCCGAAAAAGTGGTGAGAAATAGTTCGCGTGATCAGGGATGCTGTCCAGCGTTCTGAGAAAGCTGGAAAACTCGCCGCGTTGGAGCAGTACCGGAATATGTTGCGCAAGGAAGCTTACAGCCAGCGTGTAATCGGCAGCGGCAATCGCATGTTCGATCGCTTCGTCCATCATTCCACGCTCCGCATAGCTCTCACTGGCTAACCGGTGCAGCTCACGTGCTTCTCCGGGAGCTGTCTGCTCCAATTGACTGCGCAAAAAATCGGCAAACAAGTGATGGTACCGATACCAAGTCCCGTAATCATCCAGCGGGATTAAGAAAATGTTTTGGCGGTGCAAGTTGGTTAGCATTTGTTGGCATTGGGGCTGGCCAGTCAGAGCGTGGCACACGTGAGCGTCCATTCTCGCCAGCACAGAGGTTTTGAGCAAGAAGCTGCGCTCCTCTTCTGGGAGTCGCATGATCACTTCATGAAACAAATACTCCGAAATATTGCGATGAGAGCCAGTGAATCCGGCAAAAAACTGATCGTAGTTCTCCATATTCACGAGTGAAATGGCAGCGAGCTGCAAGCCGGCGACCCATCCCTCCGTACTTTTCACCAGCTGCTCGATTTGCATTTCGGTCAGTGGTAAATCGTGAACCTGCCGGTAAAAGCTATCCGTCTCTTGAAGACTGAAAAGAAATTGTCCTGACTCAATGTGACATACTTCATGACGTACGTTCCATTTGACTGTAGAAAAAGGCAACGTGTTGCGACTGGCGATGTACAGATGGACGTGGCTCGGGAGATATTCCAGAAAATAAGCGAGACTGTTGTGAATCGTCACATCCGAGATCACATGGTAGTCATCGAGAATGATAGCAAGGGGCTGTGTCGTAGAAGCAAGTTCATTGAGCAGGGAATCGATGAAGGTAAAGATCGAGGTATGACTGGTCGCCTTCATGGCTGGTTCCATTCGCTCGGAGAGTTCTGTGAAGTCAGATTCAGCCAGCGTAAATACGATGTATCTCCAAAAGCGAATCAGGTCATTATCCATCTCATCGAGTGAGAGCCATACAGTGGTACCGCCGTACTGATGAGCCCATTGACTGAGCAAGGTCGTTTTTCCGTAACCGGCTGGAGCGTATAGTGTGGTTAGTCGGCATTGCAGACCAGCGTCCATTTTTTGTAGCAGTCGGCTTCTATGAACACTATTCGACCGAACGGCGGGCATAGCTGTTTTGGTTTTCAGCATAATGGAATGATGGAGCATGTTTGTACCGTCCTATGTATTAGAATCTTATTTGTCCATTATACTTGTTATCGGCAAAAAACGACATTTGGAAAAATGAGGAATATTTTGACTCAAGGAGCAGGCCCCAAACCGCCATCTTTTTCATGCCCGTCACTTTTCGGCGAGAAATTTCCACGGAAGCCAGACATGCTTCAACAGGCTTCACATCCCGCGGCTTCTAGAATGGAAGCAAAAAAGAGAAGTGGGCGAAAGAGGCATGAAGATTAGACGATGGAAACACGCTGTAATCGTGGTAGCTGCATTGATGTTCTGTGTTGCGATGGGAACGGAATCTGGCGCCGTCCGGGCGAGCAGCGAAGGGGATTTGCAGAAGCAGGATTCCATTCAGGTAGCGTTTGTCGGGGATATGATATTGGATAAGAGCGTCGGGAATCAGATCGGACGGTACGGCGTAGAATATCCGTTTCAAAAAACAGCCGATTTTCTCAAGCAGGCAGACTTGACGATTGGCAATCTGGAGACACCAGTCAGTACGCGGGGACGTCCAGAGAAAAAGGAATATACCTATCGTGCGAAGCCAGAGTCGTTGAAGGGGCTCGTGAACGCGGGTTTCGACGTGGTCAACCTGGCGAATAATCATTCGCTGGATTATGGAATGGACGCGCTCTATGACACGATGGAGCATCTGAAAAAGGCAAAGATCGGTTACGTGGGGGCGGGGAAAAACGAAGGAGAAGCATTCGCACCCTACATCCAAACGATCAAGGGGAAACGCGTGGCAGTCATCGGGATTAGCCGTGTCCTTCCAAATGAGCGTTGGTATGCGCGAAAAAACAAGCCAGGTCTCGCACATGCCTACTCGTATGAGCCAATGCTGTCCCATGTTAAAAAGGCAGTGGCGGAGTCAGACATTACGATTGCAGTCATGCACTGGAATCGGGAATATAAGGATTACCCAGAACCATATGCGCGTGAGATGGCGAAAAAGCTGATCGACAGCGGGGTGGATGCCATTGTTGGGTCGCACAGCCATTCGATTATGGGCGTCGAGTTTTATAAAAAGGCGCCGATCTACTACAGCGTAGGGAATTTTGTGTTTACCACCTCGCGCAATCCGAAAGGTCGCGAAGCCATGGTGGTCCAACTGACCTTTTCAAAAGACGGGAGCAAGAGCCGCGTGATCCCGGTGAAGCTCACGAACGGTCAGCCTGCTCCGATGGACGAGAAAAACAAAAAGAGGATCATCGACAAGCTCAACCGCATTTCCTATGGGGCGAGCATAGACGAACAGGGGGGCGTAAGCGAGTCTAAGCCTCAATAACGAGTCGCCGCATCATTTCTCTTCGTGTGAAACCATACTGTTCGTATAAGCCATGAGCATCCCGAGTAGCGAGTATCATGCTCGTATGACGGATGTCTGGATGTTCCACCATCGCCTCCATGAGCCATTTGCTCAATCCCTTACCTCGATGCTTTGGGTCGACGAAGACATCACACACCCAGGAAATCGTCGCGTAATCACTCACGACCCGGACGAACCCAGCCTGTCCATCCTCACTATACAAGCCGAAACAGAGTGAATTTTCGATACTTTTTATGATCATTTCTTTGGAGCGTTCTGACGCCCAATACGTTGTCGACAGCCAATCGCTGATGCGTTCGATATCGAGTAAAGCTTTCTCATCACTGATTTTGTAAGGCAGCGTCACGTGTCTTGCTTCCATCTGTATCCCTCCGTATTTATATTTACTCTTTTGCTTACGATTCACTATACTCAAGGGACTAGGGCGCATAAAGGAGAGAAAAGTGAATCTGTACCCACACAGATGACAGGGGAGTGAACGGGATGAAGAATAAATACGAAGTGGTGAAAGACAGCATCAAAGAGCAGCTTCGCACCCATACAATCAAGCCAGGGGAGAAGCTGCCGTCGATTCGTACTGCATCCGAGCGTTGGTCGTGCAGTTTGAATACGGCGATACGGGCGTATCAAGAGCTGGAGAAGGAGCACCTGATTTATTCCATTCCCAAAAGCGGTTATTACGCGGTCCTTCGCCCTCTTCAAAGAGCGAGTTTTCCAGAGGAGCGAATTGACTTTACCGCAGCCAGCCCCGACTCAGAAGTCATGCCATTCAAAGATTTCCAGCATTGTCTAAACCGTGCGATTGAATTGTATGAGGATCAGTTGTTCTCCTATTCGGACCCCCAGGGCTTTTTTTCCTTGCGACGGGCATTGGAGAGCCATCTCGCCCAATCACAAGTATTTGCATCCCCTTCGCAAATTTGCGTCGTTTCGGGAGCTCAGCAAGCGCTGCATCTGCTCGCCTCCATGCCGTTTCCAAATGGAAAAAGTGCAGTGCTAGTCGAACAGCCCACCTTTCACGGCATGCTGCGTTCCCTCGAGCTACTGGGAGTTACCGTTCTGGGCATCCAGCGGACTGCGGCAGGCATCGATATGGATGAGCTGGAGCGGCATTTCCGCAACAACCAAATCAAGTTTTTCTACACGGTTCCCCGGTTTCACAATCCGTTGGGGACAAGCTATACAACGGAGCAAAAGAAACAAATCGCCAAGCTGGCTCAGCGCTACGATGTATACATCGTCGAGGATGACTATCTGGCGGACATGGAAACCAGTCTGAAGGCAGACCCGATCTACAGCTACGATCAATCAGGTCGAGTCCTGTACGTCAAAAGCTTTTCCAAGATCATGCTGCCCGGACTTCGATTGGCGACAGTCGTCTTGCCCCCTTCCGTGATGGAAACGTTCCGGTTGTTTAAAGCATCGTGCGATTCCAGTACGGCTGTCTTGTCTCAGGCGGCCTTGGAGCTGTATTTGAATAGCGGGATGTACGACCATCATGCTGCCCTTGTCCGGGAGCGTTATCGCCTGCGGATGGAGACAATGGCCGAGTGTTGCCAGCGCTATCTTCCCCCGCAGCTTCACGCACAGATCGGAACAGGCGGGATTTTTTCGAGAGTGCTGCTTCCAGAGGAGCTGGACGCCCAGGATATCATCGCGACATTGCACCAGCAAAACGTGCGGATCATGTCCACGAACCAGAGTTATTTGCCTACCTTCCCGCGTGAAAACGGCTTGCGAATTAGCATTATCCAAACAGATGCAGATAAGATAGAGAGAGGGATCGCCCTGTTAGCGGAGACGGCTACTGGACTTTTGCAGAAGCAAAGAAAAGAGGGGCAGTGGCGGATCATCGATTGGATCTAGTGGTTATGTATACTTGAGGAATGGGCAGAATGGAGACGTATATCATCACGAAAAGGAGTGATTGTCAGTGCAAGCTATCACTACGTTTTTCATGTTCCATGGACAAGCGGAAGAAGCGATGAAATTTTACACTTCTATTTTTGATCGCTCAGAAATCAAGCAGGTCATGCATCACGAGAATGGACAAGTCCTGCACGCTACCTTTACATTAAAAGACCAGACCTTCATGTGTATTGACAATACGAACGGTGACGATCATGCCTTTACTCCGGCGATTTCGTTGTTTGTTGACTGCGATACAGAGGAAGAGGTTGATCGGGTTTTTGGACAGCTTTCTTCGGATGGACAAGTACTCATGCCGCTTGGACAATATCCGTTCAGTGAAAAGTTCGGATGGGTTCAAGATCGTTACGGATTATCCTGGCAGATTAATTTACCGAAAAGATGATTGAGGCAGAAAAGCTGGTATACCTTTTGGTACCAGCTTTTTTTATTATAATAAACGCTGCTGTAGTGGAGGGAAGAAGCTTTTCGTTAGTTCATTGAAAGTGGATCTAAGGTGTTTCGGTCCAAATGAATTGATCTTTCAGAAGCTTTCCCAGAGTTAACTTGCAAAACGTTTTAAACCCACGAAAGAATCCATAGCTGTCCGGAAGCACTGTCACATGTTTGGAAGGAGACCGCCCGAACGTAGAGAGGATATAGGCGACTGGAAAACATGTGGCAGGGCTTCTCCCGACCACTACACCAGGAAGACATCCATCTTGCAGTATGTCTACATCGTCATCAACTGACGAAAACTACGACGATAGCTCCACAACAAATACACTTCCAAAATCGCGACAATCAGTCCCATAGCGAGCATATCAGGATCGACAAACAGGTGGAACGTCAAGATGTTGACAGCAAGAGGAGCGGTGGCGGTTAGAGCCAGTGGGACGAATCGGTTAGTCAGGAATAGCAATCCACAGATGATTTCGACGGTTTTGACCAGAACTAGCAAATACCCTTGTAGAAGCTCCATGGCAGCAGGACTAGTTGGAAGAATAGGCTCGAATCCAAATAAGACAATGTAGCCATTCACACCTGCTCCAAGCAAAATCAATCCAAGGATGATACGGGCGAATACGGGCAAAGTCCGTGTCATGAGACATCACTTCCTTGTGGTGGAATATGGATGATGAAGTCTTCGAAGAAAGTATAACTCCGCTTTGACCACCTGGTCAATATGCGTTATGATAGGGCAAAAAAGAACGGAGAGAAGGTGACGGACATAAAAGGAATCTGGCAAGACGAAACGTTAGAGCCGAACAAGCGAAAGCTGTTGAATGCGGCCCTTGTTGAATTTTCCGCGAAAGGCTATGAACGAGGCTCCACCAATCAAATCGTTCAGAACGCAGGCGTATCAAAGGGGATGCTGTTCCACTTTTTCGGGAATAAAAAGGGACTGTTTCTGGCGATTGTCGATGCTTGTATCGAGCGTTTTTTTGCCTATATACAGGCGCGAATGGAAGCGGCGCCGCAAGACTTTTTTGCACGGTTTCTTCATGTCAACCAAGCGAAAATGGCCCTCTTTGCCGAGGAACCAGCTATTTATCAAATGGCAGTTGCGACCTTTTTCGATTATCCCGAGGAATGTCGTGCTGAGATCGAAGATAGAGAGGCCCAGTTCAATGCCCGATATCTTCCCTTGTTTCTGGATCAAGTCGATACGTCATTGATCAAAGCGCAGTTCGATCCACAGAAGGCACTGCATTTTTTGCTGTCGGCTGTAGAGGCATTGACGCAAAAGTACGTCCGCGAAAACTACGAAGCCAGCGATAAAGGCTTTACACATGTCCAATCCTTTTTTGCGGAATTAGAATCGTACATGGATATGATGAAGGTAGGACTGTACAAACAATCAGACAGTGGAGCATAAAGGGGGAAAAAATAATGGATGAGAAATGGACGCGCCTGGTACATAACATGAACCCGTCAGCCAAGCTCCTTCGTGCATGGGAGCTAAAAGGCGGGATTTCTGCACAGGTCACCGCGCTAGAAATGGAGACCCCTGACGGCACGCAGAAAAAAGTAGTCGTCCGCGAGCATGGTCAGGCTGACCTCAAGCGAAATCCGCAGATCGTATCAGATGAATTCAAACTTTTGCAAATACTGAAGTCAGCTGGCTTGCCGACTCCAACTCCCTATCATCTCGAAGCATCCAGCGATATGTTTCCCACACCGTGCCTTGTCATCGAATTCATAGAAGGACAGACAGTCACCGCGCCAGCAGACTTGTCCAGCTTTCTGCAGCAAGCAGCTGAGGTGCTGAATCGCATCCATTCGGTAGACGCTTCTAGACTGGCGGACACTTATTTGCCGAAACAAGAAGAAGCGATAACAGAGAAGCTCCACAAAAGACCTGCGACTCTGGACAACTCATTGGATGAGGGACTCATTCGCGAAGTGCTGGCGTTCGTTTGGCCGCTGCCCCAAGCGAATGTAGTATCCCTTTTGCATGGCGATTTCTGGCCGGGAAATACGATGTGGAAGGAAGAAAAACTGGCTGCTGTCATCGATTGGGAGGACGCTGCGATCGGCGACCCCTTATCTGATCTCGGCAATGCCAGACTGGAGATTTTGTGGGCATTTGGAGTGGAGGCCATGAATGATTTTACCCTTTACTACCAATCTGCCAGCAAGACTCTCGATTACACCCAGCTTCCGTACTGGGATTTGTGTGCCGCACTGCGGCCAGCTTCGAACCTATCTGATTGGGGATTGGAAAAAAGGATTGAGAAAACCATGCGCGAGAGGCATTCTCTATTCGTGATGCAGGCGTGTGAAAAACTAGGCATTCCGTATAAAAGACATGCCACTTATGAGAGCCTCGAATAATCGGGTTTTTTTTTGTTTGGAAAAAACTGTTGACCGATCCGGTGGCGATACCTATAATCTAATTCATAGTAAACGGGTAAGGATTATAAGTTATTATCTTTTGATCCGACCGGACCACCGGAGGAGCTGGTTTTACTGAGTGAGTGGATATGAAGGAGGATCACCATGAAAAAAAGGCTTTCGCAATTCATTTCAACTTTGCTGCTAGGGACGCTACTGGTCACAGGTTGCAGCTCCGAAGGCAGTGCGCCAGCTACCTCGACACAAACAGCGACTCCGTCGACAGAAGCATCAGCACCCGCTGCCAGCAAGGTGCAAGACATAAAAGACGGCATTAATTTAGCTACGGATTTATCCAAGCTGCCGGAAGCAGCAGCCAAAAGGACTGATACATTCATTGCGGGACTGACGGAGCCAGGAGGCGTGTTTAACCCGTTTTTTTACCACAACGGCTATGATGGCAACGTCTCCTCAGCGATCTTCGAATCACTGGTGGATGTCGATGCGACAGGAAAGCCAGTACCCAAGCTCACGGAAAAATGGGACGTATCTCCTGACCAGCTCACGTACACGTTCCACCTGAGACCGAATCTGAAATTCAGTGATGGTTCACCGCTGACGGCAGAGGATGTAGCCTTTACACTGACGATTCTGCACGACAAAACGTACGACGGCGAAACGGACATTTTTGTAGCAAGTATCAAAGGCGGTCGTGAATACAAGGAAGGCAAAGCGAACACGATCGAAGGAATCAAGGTGATTGATCCACAGACGATCCAGATCACGACGGAGAAAGTGAACGCCAAATCTCTCGTCTTGTTAGGCGGGCAGGTGCTCTCCAAGGCGTACTACGGTAAGGAGTACAAACCAGGCAATCTGGAGTATCTCCGCACCTTGCACGGCAAACCATTGGGAGCTGGACCTTACAAATTCGAGGCGTACATTCCTGGACAAGAAGTCCGCTATCTCGCAAACGAACACTATTACGCGGGCAAGCCGCAAGTCGAGCACTTTATCTACAAGACGACCGAGGGCGACGCTCTACAGTTTATCCAGACAGGGGAAATGGATTACAACTCCTTTACTGTCAACTCGGATAACATTGAGCAGTTGCAAGAGCTGGGATACGTGAATATCAATCTGTACACATCCAGTGCCTATTCGTACATCAAATTCAATCATTCCAAGCCATTTTTCAAAGACAAGCGCGTCCGCCAAGCCTTCATCTACGGGCTGGATCGCCAAAAAATCCTGGACTTGACCTACCAAGGATACGCCCAAGTCGCCAATGTACCGATCAGCCCTGTTTCGTGGGCATATTCGGAGGATGTCAATCCGTACGCCTACAATCCGGAAAAGGCGAAGCAGCTCCTGGATGAAGCGGGCTGGAAGCCGGGCGCGGACGGTATCCGTGAAAAAGACGGACAAAAGCTGATCGTGCATTACTACACGACAAAAGGAAAGCTGGGAGAGGTGCTGATCCCGATTGCCAAAGAAAACTACAAAGAGCTGGGTATCCAGTTTGAAGCGGAAATGATGGACTACAACGCCGTTTTGGCACGGACGGAAAAAGGCGATCACGACCTCGCTTCGTTTTCGACCACGATGCTGATCGATCCCGATGACGGTGTAGACGCCTTCTCGACGAAAAAGGGCAAGAGCGGATTTACCGGAACGAATGGTTACTCCAATGCCAAAGTAGACGAATTGCTGGAAGCAGGTCTATCTACGCTGGACATCGAGAAGCGCAAAGCGATCTACAAAGACCTGTACAAAGAGCTGAGCGATGACCCACCATACATCTTCCTCGGCTACCGCAAAATTTTGTCTGCGCACAACGGCAAGATCAAGGGCTTGGAACCGAATCCGTTTACGGGCATTTCGACCAGCCTGCCTAGTATCAAAATGGAGTAACAAGCTCGAGTAACTGACTCACGAATGTTGTGCCCGGCCTTGGGGCTGGGCTTTCTTTTTTTCCCAAGCATGAAAGGAGGCCAACGATGACGTCCTACTTCCTGAAAAGGGTCTTTTACATGGCATTGACGCTCTTCGGCGCATCCATTTTGATTTTTTTCCTGTATGCCCTAACGCCCGGTGATTTCGTCGATACGAGTCCCAAGCTGACAGCCGAACGAAAGCTGGAGCTAAAAGCGATGTACGGGCTGGATAAGCCTGTCGTCGAACGGTATTTCATCTGGATGAAAAACGCCCTCCAAGGCGATTTTGGTTATTCCCTGCAGTACCAGCAGCCCGTGATGTCGCTGTTGAACGATTACATCTGGAATTCGTTTTTGCTGGCGATTACCTCCACCTTTTTTACGTGGCTGATCGCGATCTCAATCGGAGTTCTGTCTGCTGCAAGGCAACATTCCTGGTTCGATGCGCTCGTGACGATCGGTGTTTTTGCTGCGATGTCGCTGCCTGTCTTTTTCGTTGGACTACTGTTTATCAAGTTGTTTGCTGTTGATGCCAAGCTGTTTCCCGCAGGGGGCATGATGACGATCGGCAGCAAGGAAACAGGTCTCGCCTATGCGTGGGACGTGGTTCAGCATATGTTTTTGCCTGTGATGGTGCTGACTTTGCTGAGCGTGGGGACGCTGACTCGCTATTTCCGCACGAACATGCTAGAGGTCATTCAACAAGACTTCGTGCGCACGGCCCGGGCAAAAGGACTGAAGGAAAAAGTCGTCCTGCACAAGCACGCGCTGCGGAATGCGCTCCTGCCCGCCATTACACTGCTAGGCTTTGAGCTGCCAGCATTGTTCGGTGGGGCGATCATCACGGAAAAAATCTTTAACTGGCCCGGTGTCGGACAGTTGTACATGCAGGCGTTTTCTGTACGGGACTACCCGCTCTTGATGGGCTTTACGATGTTCCTGGCGATTCTTACGGTCATCGGAAACTTATCTGCTGATTTGCTATACAGAGTGGCTGACCCGCGGGTTCGGTTGAAATAGGAGGGAAAACGATGGCATCAACGGTAAGTGAAGTAGCGGAGGTGACGAGACCGGAGCAGGTAGCGTTACGTTCTTCCTTGTGGCACGAGGCGTTTTTGCGACTGAAAAAGAAGCGTCTGGCCATGGTTGGCCTTGTGTTTTTAATCGTCATGGCAGTGGTATGCTTCATCGGTCCGTTTTTTTCTCCGTACGCATCCGGCAAGATTAATACGACCATGATCAACAAGCCGCCAAGCTTCTCCCATTGGCTCGGGACGGACAGTTTAGGCAGAGACATTTTGACACGGTTGATGCAGGCTGGCCGAATCTCGCTGACAGTCGGCATTGCTTCCATGATGCTCTCCGTTTCGATTGGCGCTCTTCTCGGGGCACTGGCTGGCTTTTACCGTGGGTGGGTCGATCAAGTGATCATGCGGGTAGCAGACGTACTCATGACCATTCCCGGTCTGCCGCTCTTGTTTATTATGGGCGCAGTCCTCTCCGAGTGGAAAATCCCGACCGACTACCGCATTTACATCGTCATGGTCATGCTAAGCCTGATCGGCTGGCCCGGCTTGGCGCGAATGGTCCGCAGCCAGATGCTCACCCTGCGTGAAAGTGAATTCATGCAAGCGGCAGAAGTGCTTGGTCTGCGCGACAGGCGCAAGCTATTTTTCCATTTGCTGCCCAATCTGACACCGCTCTTGATTGTCGTTGCCACCTTGAACGTCGGCGGTGCGATCCTGAGCGAATCCGTATTATCTTACTTCGGCCTCGGTGTCGTTCCGCCAACGCCAACATGGGGCAATATGATGGATGCAGCGAATACCTTGATCGATTTTCAAAAAAGACCGTGGCTGTGGGTTCCTCCGGGTATTGCTATTTTCGCTACTGTCATCTCGATTAATTTGTTGGGGGATGGATTGCGGGATGCTTTGGACCCGAAGCAGAGGCGTTGAGGGGTGCTTTTGAATTGGTTTTATTTTCTTGAATTTACTATCAAGAGAATACTGAAGCAGCGCAGGGAGAAGTGATTTTCAGTCCAAGCGCCTCTGGAGCCCATCCCAGCTTCGGAAAAAATGGCGGGGAATTTCAGCTTCACTTATGGACTACTTCCCTGAAACCTCTACGTTTGAAGCACTCCCGCCATTTTTTTCGAAGCGGACAGTCGTGACCCCTTACGGGGCGTAGGCCGAAGCGTAGACTGGAAATCACTTCTCCCCTTCCACTACAGCTACTTTTATAAGAAAAGGCAGGTGAGCCAAGCATGAATGCTTTAGTAGAAATCCAAAATTTAAGCACTTACTTCAAGTCCGAACAAGGCGTGGTCAAAGCAGTCGATGCCCTCGATCTGCGCGTCCATGAGGGAGAGACAGTATGCATCGTAGGCGAGTCGGGCTGCGGTAAAAGCGCGGCAGCCATGTCATTGATGGGACTAATCCCAGAGGCGGTAGGCAATATCGTTTCGGGTGAGATATGGTTTGCAGGCCGTGATCTGCGAAAAGTCAGCAAAGAAGAAATGCGAAAGCTCCGCGGCAATGAGCTGGCAATGATTTTTCAGGAGCCGATGTCGTCACTCAATCCCGTACTGACCATCGGTGAGCAGATCATGGAGCCGATCGTGGAGCATCATGGTCTAAGCAAAAAAGTAGCCCAAGCGCGAGCCGTTGAGCTAATCGAGCTAGTCGGAATCCCGCGGGCAAAAGAAATCGCCAAATCGTACCCCCATGAATTGAGCGGGGGCATGCTGCAACGCATTATGATTGCCATCGCAATATCCTGCAATCCCCGCCTGCTGATCGCCGATGAGCCGACGACTGCTTTGGATGTGACCATTCAGGCGCAAATTCTCGATCTGCTGCGCAAAATCAAGGAGGAAGCCCAAACTGCGATTCTTTTTATCACGCATGATCTGGGTGTTGTTGCGGAAATGGCCGATCATGTGGTCGTGATGTACGCAGGGAAAGTGGTAGAGGTGTCTCCTGTCGTTGAGCTGTTCGAGGAGCCGAAGCATCCGTATACACAAGGCTTGCTTCGCTCCAAGCCTGTGTTGAATCAACGCAGAGCCAAGCTGTATTCCATCCCTGGTCAAGTACCGAATCCGACGACACTCGGTAAATCGTGCTATTTTCTTGACCGATGCGATCAGTGCTTGGACATTTGCCGGGTGAAGCAGCCGCCTTTGCGCGATGGGGGAGACGGCAGAAAGGTCGCGTGCTGGCTGTATGAGGAGGAGATCGCCCGTGGACAATAACTTGCTGGAAGTACGCCGATTGAAAAAATACTACCCGATTACCGGAGGGCTTTTAGGCAGGACGATCGGCCATGTAAAAGCGGTAGATGACGTCAGCTTTTCCATCCAAAAAGGGGAGACATTCGGGCTAGTCGGTGAATCCGGCAGCGGAAAAAGCACGACAGGTCGCACCATTCTGCGCCTTTTGGAAAAGACAGAGGGAGAAGTCCGCTTCCAGGGTATCGATGTGCACGCCTTGAATCGCCAAGAGCTCCGTTCTTTGCGCCCGCGGATGCAATATATTTTTCAAGACCCGTACAGCTCGCTGAATCCGCGCGTCCGAATCGGAGAAGCACTGGGGGAAGCGCTGCTTGATCATGGGCTGCTCCCACAAGCGGAGGTCAGGGAAAGAGTCTTAGAGGTCATGGCATTATGTGGATTGGCGCCGTATTATGTCGATCGGTATCCGCATGAGTTCTCGGGCGGTCAGCGTCAACGGATCGGCATCGCACGGGCCATTATGATGAACCCTGATTTTATCGTCGCGGATGAGCCAGTATCTGCTCTGGATGTGTCGATCCAAGCCCAAATCATCAATTTGTTTGCAGAGTTGCAGGAGCAAAGGAAGCTGACGTACTTATTTATTTCGCATGATTTGAGCGTTGTGGAGCATCTGTGCACGAGGATCGGCGTTATGTATTTGGGGGCATTGCTGGAGCTGGCACCTCGGGATGAGTTATTTTTGGAGCCGCTTCATCCGTACACCAAAGCATTGCTCTCCTCTGTACCGCTGCCGATTCCGAAGAAAAAGCGGGAACGCATCGTCCTGCAGGGAGACATGCCAAGTCCGGCGAATCCTCCGGCAGGGTGCACATTCCACACGCGCTGCCCGTTTGTGAAGGACATTTGCCGACAGGAAGTACCTGCTTTTCGCGAAGTTAGCACCGACAGATTTGTCGCCTGTCACTTGGTGTAACGGGAATCAATGGGGGTATGAAGAACTGCACGGGGCATTGACCGATAGCAGAATTATATGGTAATATTTTCATATCATAGTAAACATATCGGTTTTTAAATGATTAGCTGATCGGTCGACCGAAAGCTCCCGCGAGGACAAAGACAACCAAGCTGTCTAGTTGCGCAGGGGGCTTTCGTCAATCGAAGGAAAATGAGGTGAGAAAAGCCTCTTGCTGCCCAAACTGTTTGACATTGACGGTTATGGGGATCAAGAGGTATTATCAGAACGTAAATCATAGTAAATAGGTAGGGTTAATGTGTAATAATTTTGGCGAAACAGGAGGGGGGCTTCCCATGGCAAAAAATGAGATTTCCCTAGACGATCTCTTATTAGAGAAAATCACGCGCGCACTGGATGGTCTGGAATACGGCTCCATACATATTGTGGTTCACGATTCACAGGTCGTTCAGATTGAACGAACGGAGAAATACAGACTCCCTGCGGAAAAGCCTGAGACAAAGATTTCGCAAGCGCGGACCGGAAAATAGAAGAAAAGGTGTGGAAAAAAGAGAGGAGGAAGGACTATGGCAGGCGTTCTTGTGGTAGGAGGAGATCGGGTAGCAGAAATCGAGAGCTTGTTGCAGAACAAAGGGTTCCAGAATGTCTATCACGTATCTGGCCGCAAAAAATCCGATGTGAAGGCGACGATTCCTTCTGATACGGAGCTTGTTCTTGTCTTTATTAACTTCGTGAGTCATAGCTTGAGTAAAAATATAAAGAAGCTGGCGAAGCAAAAGCACGTCCCGATCGTTTTTTGCCGACGGTCATGTGATGCGGTAGCCATGTATGAACCAGCAATAAGCTAGAGAGGACATTCCAAATATGCGCGGATGAATAGAAGTATTCAAGGATGAATACTTCTTTTTTGCGTGACAGAGACTACTGGTAGAAACTTGTCGGACCAACACGGGTAAAAGTATTCAGCACTGAATAAAATCAACAAAAGAACAACGGAAAACACGAATGGCACGAAATTTGCAGAATATTCATTCAATAATCGGTTATCCGACTCAAACAAGGGGGTACAGCATGAAAAGACCAGTTGTCATGACAAGTCTCTTCGTTTTGCTTACGGGATTATTTGCAGGCTGTAGCAGCGGCAATACGCCGACTCAAACCGCACCAGACAACCAGCAGCAACCAGCGCCAGCACAGCAGGCAACTGTGCAGCCTGCGACAGAGCAGATGTTGCGCATGAATGCCGCGGAGCCTGAAACACTTGATTCAGGCATGTCAAACGATGTGATTTCTGGTGCGTTCATCCGTTCGCTGTACGACGGGCTCGTTCGATTGGACAAGGATGGCAAGCCAGTCAATTCCGTTGCATCCAACATTCAAGTATCGGAGGACAAAAAGGTGTACACCTTTACTTTACGCGACAGCAAGTGGAGCAATGGCGACCCGGTTACGGCTCAAGATTTCGCCTTCGGCTGGATGCGCGTGCTCAATCCGAAGACAGCCAGCGGCTCCGCCTACAAGTACTATCCGATCAAAAATGCCCGCGCCTTTTTCGAAGGGAAGGCGAAAGTGGAGGATGTCGGCATCAAAGTCGTCAATGACAAGACACTGCAAGTCACCTTGGAAAACCCTACCCCTTACTTCCTGACACTTGCGACCTTCTACTATCCGGTCAACCAAAAGGTGGTAGAAGCCAATCCTGATTGGGCGAAAAAGCCCGAGTCCATCGTGACCAATGGGCCTTTCAAGCTGGTGAATTGGGAGCATAAAAACAAGATTGAGCTGGCCAAAAACGAGCACTATTGGGACAAAGATGTCGTGAAGTTTAACGAAATCGAGTTTTCCATGATTGAAGATACCAATACTGAGCTGGAGCTGTTCAATAGCGGCGAGCTGGACTGGGCTGGCGGCCCGATTAGTGGTCTGCCTGCGGATGCCATTGGACCGTTGCGCGATGAAGGCAAGCTGCAAACCATGCAACGTGCCACCAACTACTATCTCTTGTTCCAGACGGAGAAGCCGCCATTTACGAATAGCAAAATCCGCAAAGCGTTTTCCTACGCGATCAACCGCAGTGACATCGCAGAAAATATTGGTCAGGCCGGACAGACTCCCTTGATGGGCTTCGTCCCACTTTCCGCCTCCCTGAAGCCGGAAGGATATTTCAAGGATAACGACGTGGAGACGGCGAAACAGTTATTAGCAGAAGGAATGAAGGAGGCGGGCATCACCAAGCTGCCCGAAATCACCTATCTTTACAATACCTCCGACCTCAACAAGAAGATTGCCGAAGCATTGCAGGCTCAATGGAAACAATCTCTCGGTGTGGACGTCAAGCTGATCAACAAAGAATTGAAGGTCATGTTTGACGATCAGGAGCAAGGGAAGTACATGATTTCCCGAACAGGCTGGACGGGAGATTACAACGACTCCGTCAACTTCCTGGAGCTGATGATGGAGAAGTACAGCTCCAATAACTCTACCTTCTGGTTTAGCGAGAAGTACGTAGAGCTGGTGAAAAAGGCGTACGCCGAGCCAGATGAGGCCAAACGAAATCAGTATCTGGTCGAAGCGGAGAGCATCTTGATGGAAGAAATGCCGGTTACAGGTGTGTACTCCAGCGTCAATTCATGGGTACAAAATGAAAAGGTAAAAGGCATCACCGTCGATCCTTTGGGCTACATCGACTTCAAGTGGGGATACAAAGAACAATAGCGCTGAAAGAAATGGCCGACATAAAAATCCATGTGTGGGCCGTTTCGCGAGCGATGGGGGAGGGATTTTCATGACATGGCAACAAGCAGTAGAAAACGTGCTGAAGGAAGCGCCCGGTATTTTTGGAATCGCAGCTGTGCATCTGGAAACAGGAGAGACAGCAGGGCATCTGGATGAAGAGTTGTTTCAACTGGCGAGTGCATTCAAAATTCCGATCATGGTCACCTTGATGCGCGAGGTGGAAGCAGGACGCATTCGCCTCGATCAGCGTGCGACACTAAAATGGGAGGATCGCGTGCCGGGGTCAGGCATTTTGCAAGAGCTGGATGCCGGAGCGGCCTTAACAGTCAAAGACTTGGCGACACTGATGACGATTGTCAGCGATAACTATGCGACGGACCAAATCATCGAGCTGATCGGCGGCATCGACAAGGTGAATGAGCACATGCATGAGCTGGGTTTTTCGCAGATTCATTTGCGGCATAATTGCTGGGAGCTCCTCAACCACTGTGTGGGTATGAACGAGCCTACACCTTCGGAAGCAGGGTTCGATGAGTTCATGCGACGGGAAGAGTCAGGCAATTACGAATTGATCCACGATGTATCGATGCCTACCCGTGATAATAACGTAGCGACACCAGCCGAGCTAAACCGCCTGCTTATCATGATTGCGCGAAAAGAAATTCTCACGGAAGCCTCCTGTGAGCTCATGCTGGACATCATGCGACGTCAGCATTACAACAGCCGTCTGCCGTACTTGTTGCCAGAAGGAACAAAGGTGGCGCATAAGACAGGGACAGTCAATGCAGTCGTCAATGATGCGGGCATCATTTATTTGCCTGAAGGAAAAGGAATGATAGCGATCACGGCACTATCACGCGATGTGACTGACAAAGAAGCCGCAGAGCTAACTATCGCCCGTGTTGCAAAAGCGATTTATGAGCAAGCGATGGGGAGTTGATGAAAATGACGGCATGGAAGGAACAGTTCCAGGCGTATGCACAGCAGCTGCTGGACGAGGCAAAGGCTCCGGGCGCCGCTATTGCTGTTGCACGTGATGGTGAGCTTTTGTACGAGGGGACGTTCGGTTTTCGTGACAGAGAACAGCAACTGCCACTTTCCAGCGACACCGTTTTTGGCATCGCATCCATCACCAAATCGTTTACCTGCGTTGCGATCATGCAGCTGCAGGAGGCTGGCAAGTTGTCTGTCCACGATCCGGTCGTGAAATATTTGCCTGAATTTCGGGCGGGCGACCACGAGCTGACAGCACGCATGACGATACATCACTTCATGACACATACGCCTGGAATAGCGCCCATGCCTTACTTAGACGGCGCAATGAGGAGGAGTATGGAGAATGATCCTGCTGTCATTGGCACCAAGGCGGAGGAAGAACTGAAGACAGTGCCTTATCTGGATACGTACGAAGAAGTCATGGAAGCGATTGCTGGATTCGAAGGGAAGCCGCTCTCAGAGCCAGGGGGTGCCTTTAGCTACAACAACGATGCGTACGGGCTTTTGGGGGCGATCATTGAACGGGTCAGCAACCAGACGTATGAAAACTACGTTACGACGCATATTTTGCAGCCACTGGGTATGGACAGAACCGTTTTCTCCGTGGATGAATGGGCTGACAAGGATGACGTCACGATTTTGTATACCAACAAAAAAATCGAGGACGAAAACCAAATCATTGCAGCACCCATCTGGCACGATGCCCCAGCGATGCGAGCAGCCGGTTTCCTCAAATCGACTGTGAGTGATCTACTCGCTTATTTGGAAGTCTTTCGTTTGGGGGCAGTGGGAAACCCGACATCGATTCTGTCTGCCGATAGCGTCCGGCAGATGCTCACTCCCTTTGCTCGTGTGGACGGGCACCGCTCCTACGGCTATGGTCTGATGGTCTCGCCTGCCTTTCCAGATGGCTTACTGGTAGAGCATGGTGGATCGCTGAAGGGAATCAGCTCGCACATTTTTTCGGTTCCGGATCAAGGGATTACGGGCGTGATCCTGGTCAATCTCGATGGAGTGAGCGTCCGAGAGTTGGTCCTCGGCTTTTTGAACAGTTATTTTGCAAGGCCGGCTGGAGCACCGGTCTTTGCATATGATCCATACGAGGTCACAGATGAGCAGTTGTCATTGTACGAGGGTCGCTACTCTTCGCAGGAATGGGTAAGCGCATCGATAGCCAAAAGCGAAGGCAAGCTATTCCTTGCGGTGGATGGTCTCTCGTATCCACTGATACCAGTACAAAAAGACAGCTTTGTTTTTCAAAAAAAGATTCCATCCCTTGGATTGAGTTTATCCGGGATGAAGACGGGCAAATAGCGAGGATGAGCTACGGATTACGTCAGTTGACGAGGGAATCCACAAAATCGCCAAGTTAAAAGGGAAAACAAGGGTAGGAATCCTCAGGGTTCTTATCCTTTTTTTCTTCCCCAAAAGGGAACCCACCCGTTGCTAGCGAATTGTTCTTCTCTAATGGGAAAAAAAGGCAGGGGCAATCTAGGAACAATGGGAGACGAATAGGATGGATTGGATAGCGGCGAAAGACAGATGGCTATCGTCGTTGCTCTTGTCGATGGAAGATGTCGTGGAAGGGCATATGACGGACATGCTTTCGTTTGGCGGACCGATTTCCCATTACTATCGAAAATATGAACAGCAGCAGCGCATGGGAATTTCTGGTATGTTGACGGATGTCATGCAGCAATTGTTTTCCGAAGAGAAAGAGTACGCCGAGTATTTGTACGCACTGTCTGTGGAGTCCTACATTTGGGGGGAGACATGGGCAAAAGGAGACATTTCAAAGGAAGTACTGCTGCAAACGTTATACAATCTACGCCAGCTTATCTTTGAGCGTGTGAGACATTCCTGTACGGATGCCGAGATAAGAGATGCGCTACTGTCTCGCCTGCATGAGATATTAAACATTCGTTACTACCATGCGATGCGCGGATATTTGGCCTGCAAGGATCAAATGATCAGCCATTTGAATCGGCAAAAAATCGGGATCATTGAGCAGATGGCAGCGGGAATGGCACATGAAATACGCAATCCTCTGACAGCGGTGAATGGGTTTTTGCAGCTTATGCGAAAAACGATAGAGCACGATGGTCGCAGCAGAGGGTGGGAGATGTTTGAACAGTACATTCAAATTTGCCAGCACGAGATGCAGTCCTTGAATAATCTGGTGACGAGCTTTTTGATTCTTGCCCGCAAAAATGAAACGGGGAACAGTCAAAATGAGATCGTCGAGCTTCGTCCTTTGATGGAGCATGTGCACGAGCTTGCGAAGCATTACGTGATGGAGAAAGATGTGCGGTTGTCCTTTGCTTATGAAGAGCCGCATGTTCAGGTGTGGGCGATCCCTTCCTATGTGGAGCAAATTTGCCTGAATCTGATTAAGAATGCAATGGATGCGGTAGCCCATAATGGATGTGTCACCATTTATACGGAAACATCTCCGCTGCAATCATTTGTAAGTATGACGATTGAGGATAATGGATACGGGATTTCCGAGCAACGCCAAAAGCACTTATTCGAACCTTTTTATATAACGAAGGAAAAAGGGACCGGGATTGGACTGTCGGTATGCAAAAAGCTCATCGAAGAAATGGGCGGGAAGATCAATATCCAATCGACAGTAGGAGTAGGGACGAAAGTAGAAATCCTATTCGCAGTCCCTCCAGCAAAAGAATTTTAAAAAAGTGGTTGCCAATCAGGCAGCCGCTTTTGTCTTTGTTTTGCTTTCTATGCCCAATCCAAGCCATAATAGAGACAATACATACAGGATGTGATTACGCTTGCAGATCATTGTTTTTGACCTTGAAACGACACTGACTTATCAGAGAGACAAGATCCCGGAAATTATTGAGATCGGAGCGGCAAAAGTCGTACCCGGAAAAAATGGCGTGGAGGTCGACACATTTCAGCGCTACACCTTTCCAGCCATTGAGCGCCGAATCACTGAGAGGACGCGCAAATTCATCGGTCTCGATAAAGAGAACATGCCAACCTTTATCCCGTTTCGCCGGGCATTCGCAGAATTTATGGAGTGGATCGGCACCGATTCTGAATACTTCCTGTGCACATGGGGGCAAGACGACAAGCGGTTGATGATCGAGCATTGTGCGCGGTTTGGCTTGGACTTCAACTGGATGCGCAATTACAACGACATCCAGCCGCCAATTAGCATGCTTTTGGCTGATCGCAAACAGATGAGTCTGAAAGAAGCGATCGACACGGCAGGAATCATCCAGGAGGGCAGGCTGCACTCCGCCTTGGTCGATGCCATCCACACAGCTCATTTGCTCATCAAATACAACAAAACGGTACACTTGAAACAAAACACGCCAGAAGAGAACTACAATTTGTCGAGCTCGTTGTACATTACGTGCCGATCCTGCAAAAAAAGCAAATACTACACGGCTTTCGGGCGAAAAAGCAGAAGATGCGAGGCTTGCTTGCAACATCGCAAGAAGTTGGAAAAAGCCGCAGAAGCAGCAACCGTCCAACAGAGCTAACGGGAGAGAACGGAGGAGTGCGTAGATGATACGACAAGCACAATCAACTGACAAAGCGACAATCGTGACGATGATTGGCGAAGGCATGCTTTGGAGGATCGAAGAGATTGTTGATATCGTGGAAAAAGCTACGGTTTACATCTGGGAGGAAGATGATCAAATCATCGGCTGTGGCACATATGATTTGAACTCCTCCGGTGAAGACGGGACAGCAGAAATATACGTCTATACAAGACCAGACCATCGAAAGCGAGGAGTCGGCTCCCGGCTGTTCGATAAGCTTTGGCTGGAACTGCAACAGAACGAGGAGAAGCCGAGGGCAGTCATGGCTACCTATCGGGTAGACCACGGGCAGGGTGCTGATTTTTTTGCCAAGAGAGGTTTTTCTTCTATCTGGGGACATCATCTGATGAAATACACAGGAGAGATCGGACCTGCGCCGACACTCGACGTACGACAATTCACCGAGTCCGATATGGATATGTACATCCAATCGCAGAGTGACGCTTACTATGAGGTGCGCAAAGGCATCGATCTTCAGCCATACCGTTTGGTGGATTATCCTGAGAAAACGATGAACACATGGAAAAACTGGCTGCTGGGTGAGATGAGAGAGGACATTTATTTGTTCGAGCATGAGGGAGTATTCGTAGGGTCCTTGATCATCACAGGACACGGCGAGGTTTACGATGTGTTCGTTGATCCCGTGCATCAAGGCAAGGGCTACGGCAAAGAGCTTGTCCGCTTTTTTGTGAACCGGACGTTGGAAAAGGGCTTGAAGCCCTATCTCGTCACAGGTACTCACAACGAGCCTGCGATTGCATTGTACGAACGGACAGGCTTCCAGACGTTTCAGACGACCACGACAGCGAAGAGAGACTTTGCGTAATCCGCTCATAAAAAAATGCCGCAGGGATTAGACCCGAGCGGCATTTTTCATTGTGACCGATAACCTATACTCCGAGCAGGAGCAGGATAATGGACGTCAGACTAAAGCAAACACTGATCAAGCACAGGAAGGTGACGACCTGCTTTGGATTGAGTCCAGAACGCAGCAGGCGATAATGAACCTGACTGGCATCTGCTTGGTAGATCGGCTTTCCTTGGAGGAAGCGTTTGGTCACCACAAACAGATTATCAAAAATCGGCACACCGAGTGCTAAAATCGGAATGAACAAGGAGAGAACAGTGGCCTGCTTAAAGGCACCATCCAACGCGATGACTGCCAAGATAAAGCCCAGGAAGGTCGCGCCTGCATCTCCCATGAAAATTTTGGCCGGCGGCTTGTTGTACCGCAGATAAGCCAAGGCAACACCAACCAGACTGATCGCCATAATCGCAGATGTGCTTTGTCCTTTTACCAAAGCGACTACGAAGAGCGTGCCTGCGGAGATCGCAGAAAGCCCTCCAGCCAAGCCATCCATGCCATCCGAAAAATTGATGACCGTCGTTACTCCGAAAATCCACAGGATGGTCAGGATGAATTGCAACCATTCCGGGAGTAATATGTATTCGCCACTCAATGGATTGTAAAAGCCGGAAAAAGTAATACCCGACAAGTAGACAATCACGGCGGCCGATACTTGGACGATCAGCTTGGGCAGGGCGGAAAAATCCTTGCCTTGCGTCTTGTACCAGTCATCAATGGTACCGATAATTAGCAGCAGTAGTGAGCCTGACAGAACAGCGATCGTTTGCCCGGTCGATTCTTTCGAGAAGAGCAAAAACGATGCAGCAAAGCCGACAAAAATAGCGTAGCTAGCTGTCAATGGGATAGGCTCCCGGTGAATTTTTCTTTCCACGTCTTTACGTGGCTTGTCCACAAAATCAAGGCGAAATGCCAATTTAGCCAGAGGCGGAATCAGCACCATAACGATACAAAACGACAGTAAAAACGAAAGAGCGTACGTTATCGTGACCATCTCCTACAGGTAGTAAGCTTTCTATTGCAAAGATACTCGCATACCGTGTTGTTTGACAAGTCTATTATAGGAAGGATTCCAAATTTTGTCGACTCTTGCAATCACGTGAGGGTGAGGTACCAAAAAAAGTTGGTACTTATCTCCAACAGAACGGATCCCTATAATCCTTCGTAGGAGGGATCCAGATGGAATACTTGTCATTATGGTTTATCGTAGGGATCATCTTTTCCATAACACTCGCGGCGAAACAGATCAAGCCTTGGCTGAAATTCGTTATATTCGGTTACTACCTCGTGCTATCCTACCTATTTATCTCTCGTAAAGAACAGATATATAGTGAATATCATCGGGTACCCGTGCCAGAGCAGTTCTGGGAAACCAACTCGGATTGGGTGGGATTCATGCTGGGCTTTTATTTTGTCCCATTTCTTCTCATCCTGCTGTTCATCTACTTTTGGCTGTTTCGAAAAGCCAACAGTGTGAAGAAACGGTTTTTCATTGCTCTTACCATTGTACCCGCAGCGATTATTTATCTATGCTTGCTGTTTGTTTTCAGTATGTACGGATATCGACCTTAAACAAGTGATGTTAGATTATCTTACATAGTTTTGGTTTCTCCGTGCCCCATGAACATGTGAAAATTTGGGTAGCTGTACAGGAAGATGTCATCGTTGGAACCATCCAGCTGCATCTGGTGAGTCGTCCAAATGGATTGCATCGGGCAGAAATCGCCCGAGCGGCTGATGGCAGCTTGCATGATACCGTCCTTTACTTTAAAACATTGGAATAGTCGAACAAGCTACAAGCGGACGGTTAACAGGCGTCCGTTTTTCTGTTTAAATAGTATGAAAAGTTTCCATGCTGGGAGGTTCTTATGAAGGTATCCAAGCTTAGGTCTGGCCAAGAGGTCATCATCCGTTTAGGAAAAATTGCTGACGCAGAAGCCTTTATTGCATTCGTACATCGCGTGTCAGGAGAGACGGATAATTTGTCATTTGGACCGCAAGAATTGACAGTCACCCCAGATGAGCAAAAAGAAAACATCAAAAGATGTCTAGAAACGCATAATCAACTGTTTTTAATTGCAGAGGTGGACGGGAGAATTGTGGGGAACCTGACTTTTCGAGGGGGTATTCGATCGCGGACGCAGCATGTAGGTGAATTTGGGATTAGCGTCTTGAAAGAGTTCTGGGGATCAGGGGTTGGGAGACTTCTATTGGAATCCTTACTGGAATGGGCCAAGCAATCAAAGGTAATACGAAAAATTAATCTGAAAGTCCGTTCAGACAACGATTCTGCTATTCGTTTGTACAAAAAGCTAGGCTTCAAGGAATTAGGTACGTTGACGAGAGAATTTTTGATTGGGGATACATTCTACGATTGTCTCTACATGGGAATCGAAATAGACTGAGGAACAGACCGTCAGGATGTTGACCTGACGGATTTTTTGATAAATAAAATACTGATTATTCAAATAAGTGGAAAGGGGCCATCATGAAAAGGAAAGTCTCGACACTTTTTTTGCAAGGAACACTGCGGGCGAAGATTCTCACACTTTTTCTCTGTTTGATTGCAATCCCGCTAAGTTTGCAAGGAATCATCACATACAACAAGTTTTCAGCTTCAACGGAATTGAGGACGGCTGAATACACGGGGCAGATTGTGGGTCAGATCAATCGCAACCTGGAGCGCAATATTCGGGAGATGAAGCGTTTATCACTCATGCCGCTCTACGATCCAGAAGTCCTGTCCATTTTAAAAGAAATTCAGACAAATACGTCGGCTACTTCTTTTCTCTCCATGGAAAAAAGAGAGAAGATGACGCTGTATATATCCAGTCTTTCCTATAGCCGACCAGAAGTAAAAGGCATTCAAATCATGGCGGGGAATGGCATGATTTTTTCCAATCTGGACCCTTCCGTCATGAAGAGCAAGGGAGATTTGGCAGAAGAGGGATGGTATTCGCGCGTGATCAAGGAACAGGGGGCAGCCGTCATTATTGCACAGCATCGGCCCGGCTATTATTTGGATGCCTCTAGTGAGCGCTATGTGTCAGTGGCTCGATTATTGCGAGAGCCATATACGAAAGTACCGCTCGGAATCATTAAAATCGATATGAAAATGGACATGTTTGACCAAATCTTGTCCGATATGCCTTTTACCAAGGATAGGAGCTTGATCATCGTAAATGAGGGAAACGAGCTGTTTTATGAAAAGAGGGAGAGCGAAGGCTCGCCGGGCTATCGTACTTTGCTGCAAGAAACTGACGGGATCAATCGTGGGGATGCGAATCAGATGATGATTCAGGGACAGCGATATCTCTTCGTGGATCATCAATCGAGAGAGACGGGGCTCGTGGTGATCAGTCTGATTCCGCTCGATATCCTGCTCGCAGAATCCAATAGCTTGCGCAGTTTTACGATGCTGATTGCGGCAATGTTTTTACTCGTCGCTGGCGGGCTCGCGATTTATTTTTCCTATTCACTCAGCAAGCCGCTCGTTCAATTGAAAGAAAAAATGCTGCAAGTAAAGCGAGGTAACTTCCATGAACGAGTTCCTGTCGATTCCCAAGATGAGATCGGGAAGCTGAGCGAGCAATTTAATCAGATGGTCGAGGAGATCAACCGCCTTGTCAATGAGGTGTATCTCAGCAGCTTGCGTGAGCGGGAGGCGGAGCTGGCAGCCTTGCAGAGCCAGATCAATCCGCATTTTATTTACAACACACTCGAATCGATCAATATGATGGCGATCCGCTCGGGCAATTACGATGTGTCTGACATGGTTTCTTCGCTCGGAAAACTCATGCGCTATACGGTCGCTCGAGAGGATGGGCACGTTACGCTGACGCAAGAGCTCGTATCGTTAGAATCCTACGTCCGTATCCAAAAGATTCGTCTGGGAGATCGCCTTCAGGTGTATATGGACGTGGAAGAGAGCCTGTCGGATCAGCGTATCCCCAAGCTGCTGCTACAGCCATTGCTTGAAAATGCAATTGCGCACGGGATTGAGCATCAGGAACGGGGAGGGACGATATGGCTCACGGTGCTTTGTCAGGAGGGTGTAATGCAAATCAGCGTGAGGGACAATGGCAAGGGAATGTCTGAGCAATCATTGAGTCGGCTGCTCGCAAGTCTGCGTACGCCTATGCAGCAGCACGAGATGACAGGAAACGCACACAATGGGACAGCATTGCGAAATATTTCCCAGCGGCTGACTTTATTGTTCGGGGAAGAGTATGGGCTGACGATTGTGAGCAGACCGGATCAAGGCACGGAAATTACGATGAAGATTCCGCTCGATTTTCAGAAGGGAGAAACACGCGATGTACAAAGTATTGCTGGTGGAAGATGAACGAATGATTCGGGAAGGCTTAAAAACGTTAATTGAAAAAGGAGCATCTGGTTTTGCCGTCATGGCAGAAGCGGAAAATGGAAAGGATGCCCTGCAGTATATGCGCACGGAAATGCCTGATTTGATTGTGACAGATATCCGCATGCGGGAAGTCGACGGCTTGGCGCTGATCGGGAAAATTCGGGAGATGTACGAGGAGCTGCCCATCGTGATTATTAGTGGCTATGGTGATTTTCACTATGCACAGAAAGCGTTGAAGTACAAAGTCTCCGACTATCTCTTGAAGCCCATTGATCGATTAGAGCTGGTGAGCACGCTCGCAAAAATCAGGCAAGTGCTGGATCGCAAAAAGAAAGTTCGGGAAGAAGAAAACAGCGTCGACAGCAGCCATAAAGAAGAAAGACAAATCATTCGCAAGGTAAAAGCATTCATTCACGATCATTTGGACGGCGATCTGAGACTCCAGACGCTGGCGGAGTCTGTTCATTTGAATCCGATTTATTTGAGTCAATTGTTCAAGACCGAGACGGGGGAAAATGTCTCCGACTACATCACCCAGGTGAGGATGAACCGCGCTAAGCGGCTTTTACACGAGACGAGCCTAAAGGTGTATGATATCGCCCGCTTAGTCGGGTATCAGAGCGCGAAGCATTTCATGTTGGTATTTAAAAAGGAAGTCGGGATGACACCCGGGAGCTACCGAGATCTCGTAGGCAGTGAAGACCTTTAAATCTCATACCAAATCTAAATCTCGCGTGATTTATCTTACTATTCGATCAATTTTATACTGGTGACAGGGAAATCAGATAAGGAGGTACGCCATGAAAAAGGCAATCCTGTTGGCATTGTCTACTGCTTTGATAGCATTTACATTTGGGTGCAGCAACACCGCAACGACTTCCGGTGACTCCACAACGGGCAAGAAAGAAGCAGTTGAGCTTACGTTTTTAACATGGGGCAACCAAGCCCACCTAGACCTGTATACGAAGCTCTCTGAAAAGTTTACGCAACAAAACCCGACCATCAAAGTGAAGCTGGAATCTGTGCCATTCCCCGATTACCAGCAAAAGGTGACGGTGCTGGCTGCTGGTCAAGAGCTACCTGACATCGGTTGGGTGTCTGAGCGAATGGTGCCGCAGTTTATGGAAAATGGGATATTGGAAGATGTTTCGGATGTAAAGAACGACGCTGCTTTTAAGTTGGACGACTTTATTCCGTCGACGCTTGAGCTGTTCCAAAAAGATGACAAATTGTACGGACTGCCGTTTTCTACCCCGCCTACCGTGATGTTTTACAACAAAGACTTGTTTGACAAGGCAGGCTTGAAATCGCCGAACGACCTAGCGAAAGAAGGAAAATGGACGTGGGAGGAATTCGAAAAGTCGTCTCAGGCGATTTCGAGCGGAACCGGGGCGAGTAAAATCTACGGGGCCAACTTCTTCCGCGATTGGAAAACGTGGATCATCCTGTCTTCCTATTCGTGGTCAAATGGCAGCGGCCCGTTCAACAAAGAAATGAATCAGTTTACGTGGAATGACCAATACGGGGTGGAGACACTCAGCATGCTCCAACGGATGATGTTTACAGATGGGTCGCATCCGAAGGCGGGTGAGCAAGTCAGCTTTGAATCAGGCAAAATCGGCATGTTCTTTGATGTGTACAGCTACGTTTCAAAGGCGCGGACGATCAAGGACTTCAAGTGGGACATTGCTCCGATGCCAGCGGGTTCAAAAGGCTCGGCACCGATGCTCGGTCAGGCAGGGTATTCGATTTTCAAAGGAACGAAGCATTTGGAGGAGACCAAGCTATTCCTCAAGTTTCTCGCGAGTGAGCAGGGTGTTCAGGAGACCTCGACTTACTTTGTGCCGCCGCGCTTGTCTGTGCTGAATTCCGATCCGTTTTTGAATGTTCCAGGCAACCCTGACCCTGCACACATCAAGCAGGCGGTTATCGATGAAATGCCTAAGGCACACCTGCAACCAGGCCATGTGGACTGGCAAAAAATCGACACGACGATACTGGCTGGTTTTGATCAATTATTCGGTCAAACGGCACAGCCTGCGGATATCGTGAAGTCGCTGGAAGAGAAAGTCAATCCAATCATGAAAAAGTAAGCTCGCCACAACGGTCTGGGATACAGGCCGTTGTGACTTGAGAGGGAGGTTACGATGAATCGTTTTCGACAAGCACTGGAAGAGAAGCCGTTTCTGCTCATGGTCAGTCTCCCGCAAAACGATGAGACCTTGGCCAGAGCAGCGATGGAGGAAGGCGCAGATGGCTTGAAGATGCACATCAATGTGTACCATCGTGCCAGTGGCAACCGGTTCGGTCCTCTGGCTGAATATACGGACTTTCTCCAAACGATACGCAGCCAGTTCGCAGGGCCGATTGGCATTGTTCCGGGCGGGTCAATGGAGGAGCTCAATCCCAAGGAAATCAAACAGTTCGATTCGCTGGGAATCGACTTCCTCTCCATTTATGGTCATCATTTGCCTGCGTCCCTTTTGAAAATCGAAGGGGTGGCGAGTACGTTTGCCATCGATGATCAGTTTGATTTGTCCCGATTGGAAGCCGTAAAGCATTTTCCCATGACCGCATTGGAGGCGTCGATTATTCCGGGGAGTGAGTATGGCACGAGGCTTACGTTTGCCGACCTGCTTACCTATCGGTACATCGTAGAAAAGGCAGGCATCCCGATCATCGTCCCGACACAGCGGAAAATTGTGGCGGAGGATATGAAAGCTCTGCGGGAAACGGGAGTTCGTGTTCTGTTAGCTGGAGCGATGGCGATCGGGAGGACAGAGGATGAAATGCGCCGTTCCATCCATGCATTGCGGAATGCGATTGACAACTAAGGAGGGATCGTATGGAGAGCAAGTTGAATGTCCCGCTCTCTCCTGACAAGAGAACAAGTGGCACAAGGAAAAAATCCTTCAACCGGGAAGCCAATCTGACAGGATGGCTGTTTATAAGTCCGATGGCCATCGGGTTTGTGGTGCTGTTGCTTGGTCCGCTTTTGCTCGCGCTGTACATGAGCTTTACGGATTGGCCGTTACTAGGGGAAGCTGAATTTATTGGTTTGGAAAATTACAGAGCGATCTTTCAGGATGCCGAATTTTGGACGGTCGTGGGCAATACCTTTACGTTCTCTGCTGGTCTCGTCCCCCTGAACATCGTGTTGGCGTTGGGGTTGGCCTTACTGCTCGTGCGCAAGCTGCCAGGGATCGGGATTTTCCGCACAGCCATTTTTGTGCCGGTCATGACATCGTTGATCGTCTGGGCGATTGTGTGGAAGTATTTGTTTGCGACAGACACAGGGTTTATCAATCAAATCTTGCAGATGTTCGGGATTACAGGTCCCTCATGGCTTTACAATCCAATGCTGGCGATGCCAGTGGTGATCGTGACGAGTGTCCTGAAAAATGTGGGGTTGAACATGGTTCTGTTCATCGCTGCCTTACAGCAGGTGCCTGTTCACTTATACGAGGCGGCGCGCATTGATGGGGCCAGTCGGACGCGTCAATTGTTTCTGATTACGATCCCGATGATCAGTCCGACGGTTTTTTTAACTACGTTGTTGACGATCATCGGCTCTCTCAAGGTGTTTGGGCAGATTTACGTCATGACCCAGGGTGGGCCAGATAACAGTACAAAGGTGCTAGTCTATTACATATGGGAGCGTGCCTTCAAAAACTTTGAATTCGGCTATGCGTCTGCACTTGCCTTTGTGCTGTTCTTTATCATTTTAGTGTTTACGCTCTTGCAGTGGCAGTTTAGAAAAAGGTGGGTGTTCCATGAAGAGTAATCGCCACGGATTACAAGCGGGCAAGTTATTGGGAATTGGCGGTCACTATGTAGCGTTAGGAGCGATCTCCCTACTGATGCTGGTGCCTTTTTTGTGGATGCTTTCTACATCGTTAAAAGAGCCGGCCAAAATATTCGTCTTTCCGCCAGAGTTTATCCCTTCGTCGATCCGCTTGGAGAACTACACGGAGGTTTTGGCGAATACGCCGTTTCATTTGTTCTATTGGAACAGCCTGTACATTGCGATTCTGGTCACGGTTGGAACGGTATTATTTGCCTCGATTGCGGGTTATGCGTTTGCCCGAATTCCGTTTCGTGGACGCAATATCGTCTTTCTGGTGCTGTTGTCGACGATGATGATCCCGCATGAAGTGACGTCGATTCCGATGTTTTTGTTCATGCGCATGCTTGGGTTTATCAATACGCATGTGCCTCTGATCGTGCTTCCCATTTTCGGGGCAGGCGGAATTTTTGGTGTGTTCGTCATGCGCCAGTTTTTCCTCGGGATTCCAAAGGAACTGGAGGAAGCAGCGATGATTGATGGCTGCTCGCGTTGGCGGATTTACTGGAGCATCATGCTGCCACTAGCGAAGCCAGCCATCGCGACGCTGACGATTTTTACGTTTTTGACGAGCTGGAACGAGTTTTACGATCCGCTCATTTTCATCAACGACAGAGAGCTGATGACGCTGCCGCTCGCTTTGTCCCTGTTTACCGATGAAGTAGGGACAGCTTGGCATCATCTGATGAGTGCGTCCGTCATGGCGACCTTGCCGCTTTTGATCGTGTTCTTTTTCGCCCAGAAGCAGTTTATCGAGGGTGTATCGATGACAGGCCTCAAAGACTAGAGGAAGCATGGATGTAAAAGTTCAACAAGGAGTGAGTGCAGATGGATCGAGTAGTGGAAGCAGATGTAGTCGTGGTAGGCGGGGGACCGGCAGGAATCAGTGCCGCCCTCGCCAGCGGACGATTGGGAGCTAAAACGATCCTGATCGAGCGTTACGGCTTTCTCGGAGGGATGTCGACGATTGCGCTCGTTTATCCGTGGATGACGTTTCATACGGAGACAGGCGAGCAAGTCATCAAAGGAATTGCACAGGAAATCGTCGACCGCTTGCAAGAAAAGGGGGGATCGCCTGGACATTTGCAGGATACGGTAGGATTTGTCAGCACAGTTACACCGTATCATCCGGAAATTTACAAGCTGGTAGCTGTGGAAATGCTCAAGGAAGCGGGCGTCAAGCTGTTTGTCCATAGCTTTGTCGATCAGGTGAATGTAGAGGGGACAGAGATTACTTCTGTTACGCTCACCAGTAAATCAGGCAAGTATGAGATCAAGGCCAAGGTGTTCGTCGATGCGACAGGAGATGCAGATATCGCTTATTTATCGGGAGCGCCGACGAGTAAAGGGCGAGATGCAGATGGGCTGACACAGCCGATGACCATGAAGTTTCGCATGCGCGGCGTTGATCTGGAGCAGGTGAAGCAGTACATGCTTGACCATCCAGATGAGTTTTATCACAAGACGCCGTTTGCGCAGTTGCCGTCCATTCCACTGACGGGTGTCCAAGGCTTTTATACGCATTGGAAGGTGTCAGGTGTTCCGATTAATCGGGATCAAATTCTGTTTTTCACAGGGCCCGAGAGCGATGAAGTTCTGATCAATTGCACGCGGGTGCAGGGGCTGGATGGAACAGATGTCGAGGATTTGACGGAAGCGGAGGAAGAAGGGAGACGTCAAGTGTTATTGATGTCTGAATTTTTAAAAAATAAAGTTCCCGGTTTTGCGAAAGCGTCCGTCTCCGCAGTCGGAACGCAAATTGGTATCCGTGAGACACGCAGAATCGTCGGGGAGTACAGCTTGATGATCGAAGACGTGGTCGCGGGCAGGCGTTTTCCGGATGTCATTGCACGAAGCGGCTATCCGGTTGACATTCACGATCCTTCTGGCAAAGGCGTAGTGGCAGCAGATATTGAAGGAGAGGGCGCTTATGACATTCCGTATCGCTGTCTAATCGCTCAATCCATCGACAACTTGCTTGCGGCGGGGCGTTGTATCTCTACGACACATGAGGCGCTGGCTACGACCAGGCTTACCCCGAGCTGTATGGCTACAGGGCAAGCAGCAGGTACAGCAGCGGCTATTGCCTTTCACGACAAGACCATTCCGCGTTTGATTCACGTGGCGAAATTACAGGAACAATTGCGTCTAGCGAATGCCGTCCTCGATTAAACCTTTTCATTTTGAAAGGAGATTGGATCTATGAAAAAGTTGCGCGTTGTCATTTCAACACTGGCTATGGCAGCACTAGTAACAGGCATGGTTCCATTTACGCAGACGAGTACAGTTGCGGCGAAAAAAGCGTCACCAAAGCCAATTGCCAAAGTCGCCCTTGTCCCCCTCGATGATCGTCCGGTCAACACGTATTTTCCGCAAATGTCAGCACGGGCAGGCGGGGTGGAGGCGATTATGCCGGATGAAGACATGCTCGGTCACTTTATGACGCCGGGCGATGGAGAAGAAATTGGCGATTGGCTGATCAAACAAGCAAGCAAAGTGGACGGCTCGGTCATCTCTGTCAGCATGCTGGCATATGGCGGACTTGTTGCGTCCCGTACCGATCAACAATCCTATGAAGATGCCTTATCAAATATCGAAGCCATTAAGAGACTGAGAGACAAACATTCCAAAATGCCGATCTACGTCTTCGATACAATTCAACGCCTGGCGGTGACGGCGACTGATCCCGAAACATTGAAGTACTATGAGCAAATCAGAGAATGGGCCATTTTATACGATGAAGTGCACAACCTCGGCATGACAGAAAAAAAGGATCGACTCGATCAGTTGGAAAGGGAGATTCCTGAGTCTGTGCTGGAAGATTACTTGAATGCCCGCGAACGTAACCACAAGATTAACTCCTTGATGATTGATTGGGTAGAGGATGGGACCATTGATTATTTAGTGCTGGCTCAGGATGACGCTGCTCCCCATGGTCTTCACCGGGCAGAGCGGGAGACCTTGGTCAAAAAAGCAAAGGAGCTGGATGTAGAGGATCGTGTGGCGATTTTCCCTGGAGCGGACGAAGTAGGAACCGTCTTGTTGAGCCGATTCGCCTTGAACGAAATGCGCATCCATCCAAAAGTAGCAGTCGAGTATTCGGGTATAGACGGCAGTGAGTGGACGGCGCCGTTTGAAGACACGACCTTTGATGTAAATGTCGAGAAACATATCATCGCAGCAGGCGGCAAACCAGTTCGGGATGAAGACGATGCAGATATCGTATTAATGATCAATTCACCGAAGAAAAAAGGACAGAGCAACGCAGAGAGACGCGAAGATCTGGATGAGTTCGTCGAAGAAATCAATGATCTTCTGGAGGAAGGAAAGCAGGTCGCAATTACAGACGTTACGATTACAAACAAAGCTGACCCTGAGCTGATCGAGCGACTACAAGAAGAAGTAAAGCTGCCAGAACTTTTCGCCTACACGGCATGGGGGACGGCGGGAAATAACATGGGAAGCGCGTTGGGACAGGCATTGCAACGATCAGCCTTTTTGGAAAAAGGAAATCAGTCCGGTGTGCCCTTAACGGTGGATGCCGCAGAAACCCATATCAATCTGCTCTTGTCATCGTTTGTAAATGACCATCATTACCGAAATGAAGTCATGGCAGAAGCACGCAATCTCGTAAAAGAGTTGAATGGGAATGAATGGAATCTCGGAGATGACTACGACGAAGTCAATGATTTTGTGAGAGATGCACTGACACCACATACGGAAGAATGGTACGAAAACTACTTTGCCAATCAATCGCTGGTTATTGGGAAGCGAGGCAAGAATACGGTTGAAGGCGAAATCGTCGAATTAACGGATAGGGAGATCAAGCTTCCTTGGGAACGGTTATTTGAAGTCTTTGTCGGGCCAGAAGTGAAGATTGAAAGGGAGTAAGGTTTAGAAAAAGCCGGTCTATTTTTCGAGTCTGCACATATCATGTCTCTATCGCTATAAGAAGGTGACTAGGATGGAGACTCTACAATGGTTGTATGTGCAGTATGACTTGGAAATGTATGTGCGGGTAGTGGTGAGCGCGATTCTCGGTTTGTTTATCGGGTGGGATCGCTCGCATAGAAATAAGCCTGCCGGGCTGAAAACGTACATGTATGTGTCGGTAGCCTGCACGCTCATCACACTCGTTTCTATTTACAGCACAAAGCTATACAGCGCGCCTGGCAACGGAACGATGATGGACCCGATGCGCTTGGCTGCACAGATTGTCACAGGTCTTGGCTTTTTAGGAGCAGGCGTCATCTTGAAGGACGGCTTGAAAGTAAAAGGACTGACCTCCGCAGCCATGATCTTTTTCGCTGGAGGAATTGGCATAGGGATCGGTGCCGGATTTTACGGCATTGTGATATTCTCGGTCATCATCGCATTTGTACTCGCTAGGATCAGTCAGCGTGTGGAAGATGTCCAGCACAAGCAGTTAGGAAAGTGAATCATGGAGAAGCGGTGCAGGGCAAGTTCCTTAGCATCGCTTTTTTGTATGAAATGGGGCTGTAGTGGGGGAAGAAGCGATTTCCAGTCTACGCTTCGGAATAAATGGCGGGAGCGCTTCAAACCAGAAAACGCGCAGGCGTTTTTGTATGTAATAAAAGCTGAAATTCCCCGCCATTTTTTCCTACGCTAGGGTGGGCTCCAGAGGCGCTTGGACTGGAAATTCGCTTCTTCTACGCAGCTTCTCCCGACCACAACAGTGAAGGTCAGGATTTTTCCGATGATATTCCTCTGACAAACGCGCGTTATGCTGGAAGAGCAATGAAAATCTGGAAAGGATGCGTGCGCGATGAGAGATGAAAGAATAGGAAAAATAGCAGACAACTTGATTTCGTACAGCCTGGATGTTCAAGCCAAACAGAATATTATGATCATGGTCGTGGATGAAGGAGAGCCGCTGGCAATGGAATTGGTGAAGCGGTTGTATGCGAAGGGAGCGTATCCTCACCTGCGCTTTGTCCGGCCGAAGGTCCAGCGGGAATGGTTGAAAGGGCTAACGGAAGAGCAGCTTGCCCAGACCGTTCAGTGGGAAAAGGACATGTGGTTTGGCATGCAAGGCTATATCGGAATTCATGGCGAGACAAATGACAGTGAGATGAAGGATGTTCCGCAGGAGAAGTACCGTCTGTACGCAGAAGCGTATGATTCCATTTTCCATCATGTCGACAATCAAATTACAGGACTGCGCATCAATTACCCGACCCCGGCCCTTGCCCAAAAGGCCAACATGACGACAGAAGCGTTTGAAGACTTTTATTTCAACGTATGTTCACTCGATTATCGGAAAATGGCCGAAGCGTGCCAGCCGTTGTATGACCTCATGGACAAAACGGACAAGGTGCGCATCGTCGGACCGGGGACGGACCTGACGTTTTCGATCAAAGGGATTGGGACGCGGACAGCAGTAGGCAAACGAAACATTCCCGATGGCGAAGTGTATACCTCTCCCGTGCGCGACTCGATTCACGGGACGATCAGCTACAATACGCCCAGCAATTTCAAAGGCACGACGTTTGAAAACATCCGGTTTACTTTTCGGGAAGGAAAGATTGTCGAGGCGTACGCTAACCATACAGACAAGCTCATGGAAATATTGGACACGGATGAAGGTGCACGCTACATCGGTGAATTCGCCATTGCGTTTAACCCGTACATTTTGCACCCGATGGGCGATACTTTGTTTGATGAAAAAATCGCGGGTAGCTTCCATCTCACACCGGGCCGTGCCTATGATCAGGCGGATAACGGCAACCGCAGCACGATTCACTGGGACCTGATCTGCATTCAGCGTCCGGATTACGGTGGCGGCGAAATCTGGTTTGACGATGTGCTGATTCGAAAAGATGGAAGGTTTGTGCATGAGGCTCTGCTGGGGCTGAATCCGGAGCAATTGATTCTGTAGGGGAGGGCGATAATGCCCTCCTCCTTTATTTGAGTTTGAAAACGACTACACCTGCGATCATGATGCCGATTCCGATGATTTTGTTCAAGGTGATCGGAACCTTTTGTACACCGAACAGACCGAGAGAATCAATGAGGAGAGCGACGAGCAATTGTGAGATGAGCAGAATCGATACGGCGTAAGCAGGGCCGATGGCGGTAATGCCTTTCATCACACTAAAAACGATGATCGCTCCGAAAACGCCTCCTAGCAAATACACCTTGTTCACTTCCCCGATGCTTTTCCAATCGCCATCACGAACGTAAAGAAAGATCCCGAACGATACAAGAAAACCTACGGCGTGAACAATCGCATTGGTTTGCCACAGTCCGAGCTTTGTACTGGCCTGCGCATTGAACACGTTTTGCAGACAAATAAAAACGCCAGCGAGTAATGAAAAGAGAATGCCTTGCACAATATGACCTCCTATATGGTTGATTACTCATAGATGTTTCCGCTCGCAAGCTCACTGATTTTTTCTCGATCCTTGATAATCAGTGCGCTTTTTTTGCGTTCGATCACGGATGCTGCGCAAAGATTGCGGATGACCCGGTTCAAATGTCGGTAGCTGGTACCCAACAGCTCGGCAACCTCTGTCAGCTTCGCCGTCTTTAGCTCCTCGCAAGCGGTCGAACCCGTATCGCTGGACAACGTGGAGAGCAAATAGCTGGCAAAGCGATTTTCAACGGGATACAACAGGTTCAGGCTGGTTGAGTTCGATGATGTATGCAGCTTGTGACTGATTTTATGTAGAATGAATTGCAAAAAAGGCGGGTGGTTCTGGTAGTTTTCCTGCAAAACGTGAAAGGGGAGACTGACTACGAGACTTCGATGGACAAACTCAACCGTATTGCGGACCTCGCATTGTGTGACATACTCGACGTCTCCGATAATCGCGAGTGGATTGTTAAAGCGTAGCAACAAAGATTTTCCGTTAGGGAGCGTCGTGAAAATTTTGATTTTTCCCTTCAGAATGAAGTACATATGGTGAAGCTGATCGCCCTTCGAACAGAGGATGTCACCCTTCTCAGCCTGATACAAGCGCATTTCATGGAGGGTAATGGCATCAAAAATATCGGGCAAGGGACTATTTTGCATCAGCGTATACAAAAGTGTGCGGTCGTGAATTTCTTTCATGTAACATGCCTCCTGCTAGTTTGCTTGCAGGTTATACCCTCTTAAGTAAAAGGCATTTGCGCGCGAAAAAAAAGGACATATGTCCTTCAGGCTGTCGAGAAACCCCCAGTCTGGATTTCTCGGATTAAGATGAAAAATTTTGACCTTCTAGATTCGCTTCTAAGGCATTTTACGAAGGTGGGGAGACATATTTGTACCCCCTAAAATGGCACAGAAAGTCCCCTTTTTTGCGAAAGGGGACTTTCTCAACACTCTGAAGGACATATGTCCTTTTTCTCATTTAAACACAGAAGAGGCGTAGCAGGAATATTCGGATAGATTCGAGAAGTACAATTGTCGAGATAATAGGAAAGAGAGAAACGAAGGAGTGGTTCACATGACTTTGCCTGTAAGTGAAAGAATCATTGGATTTGTAGGAACGGGTGTCATGGGGAAAAGCATGGCAAACCATTTTCTGCAAGCAGGATATACAGTGCTGGTGTACACGCGTACAAAGGAAAAAGCGGCAGATTTGCTGGCAGCAGGTGCGATCTGGAAGGAACATGTCAGTGAGCTGGCAAAAGAGGCAAACGTGATCATCACAATGGTCGGCTACCCATCTGATGTCGAGGAAGTGTATCTAGGCGCGGACGGAATTGTGGCAAATGCGAAGCCAGGCACTTATTTGATCGATATGACGACATCGAAGCCGTCGCTGGCGAAACATATTTATGAGAAAGCCAAAAAGCACGAGTTGTATTCCCTTGATGCGCCTGTCTCCGGTGGAGATGTGGGAGCACGGGAAGCGCGCCTGACCATCATGGTCGGAGGCGATCAGGAAGTATTTGATGCGATGGAGCCTGTGTTTACGATCATGGGGACAAACGTCGTCTTGCAGGGTGGACCAGGTGCAGGTCAGCATACCAAAATGTGCAACCAAATTTGTATTGCCACGAACATGATCGGTGTGTGTGAAGCGATTGCGTATGCGAAAAAAGCAGGTCTGGACCCAGAGAAAGTGCTGACGAGCATTGCAGCGGGTGCCGCAGGCAGCTGGTCGCTGTCGAATCTGGCGCCGCGCATGATCGCGGGCAACTTCGCACCTGGCTTTTACGTCAAACATTTTATCAAGGACATGGGAATCGCATTGGAAGCAGCGGAGGAAATGGGGCTAATGACACCAGGACTCGCGCTCTCCAAATCGCTCTATGAAGAACTGGCGGCAAATGGCGAGGCAGATAGCGGCACGCAAGCTTTGATCAAATGGTTTGAAGGCAAGTAGAAGTAAAAAGGAGCCCTTTTCACGAAGGGCTCCTTCTCTATGTCTATCTGTCACGTGTTGACTTGTACATCTCGTACATCTTTTGGAACGGATCTATTTTTGGCAGGGGGTTGTTCCATTTTCTTCACTTCCAAGATGTCCAGCAAGAAAACAAAGGCCGGAATCCCGACAATCAGCCCCCATACTCCAAAGAAATGCTCGGAAAAGATCAGAACGACAAACGTGTAGAAAATCGGCAAGTGAGTCTTCGTTGCCATCAAGCGAGGATTCAACACATATGCTTCAAGCGCGTGAATTACCATGATGAAAATGAGCAAATAGACGACGGTTGCGATACCACCGACACTGAAGGCGATGGCACTGAGCGGAATCAAAGAAATGGCGACACCTGCAACGGGAATGAGTCCCAGTATGAAGACCATGATCGCGAGTCCCAATAGATTCGGAAAGCCCATGATCCATAGACCGATGACGGTGAAGGTCGTATTGAATAAGGCGATCAACAGCTGTGTTTCGATTACTTTGCCAAAGGTCAGGATGAATTTTTGGCTGAAGTAGGCGATTTCGTTGTACAGCCAGGATAATTTGCTCGTGCGAAATTGAGCCGTAAACGTAACGACATTGTCTTTGCCGAGCAGGAAAAACAGACTCAGAATAATCGCCAGAAAGACATTGAACCCAACGTTTCTGACCACTGCGAGAAAATCAAGGCTGCCTTGTACGATGCCCTTCATATCTAGCTTCCCAACAACAGACATAAGGTAGGGAGCAAACTCATTGTGCTGATTTTGGTGGTACACTTGCTCGATGACATGGAACAATTGTCCGGTTTGGTGAATAAGCGCCGGAATGGCTTTCATCCCACCCACAATGAGAAAGAACGTCAGCAACATATAGAGAAAAATGAGAATCAGCTTGGGATGGATCGGCACGACTTTGTGAGTGAGTCGCGTGAGGTATTGATGCAGCCGATTCATTAAATAGGTAACTAAAAAGGTTAGCAAAACCATGTTCAGCATACTTCCCAAGGAGTAAAGCAACAAACAAAATAACGCCAAAATCCCAAATCGTCTTACATCCGGCTTTTGCAAGGCGGCAGCAAAGAAATTCATGGGAACATCCTTTCCAAGTGCTCTTATAAGCACTCCCATCCGTATACGATGATTATACTGCGTCGGTGTGAACAATTATAGCACGCTTAAAAGCGAGTTGATTGAAAGAAAAGGTTCCAGTTGTTTGAAAAAGGGCAACGAAACTATTTCACCCCACGAAGCGTCAAAGGAAGGGAATGTTTGCCAAGGGAGGCCAATAACCAATGAACATAAAAACGAAAACCATCAGTCTGGTTACCGCTGTCGTACTTGGGGCAAGTGCGTGGACTTCTTCTGTCCATGCTGCTACGTTTTCCCAGATTCAGCCGTATATCACAGACTACAAGATCGGTTTTACGGACGGTAATAAGCTGGTCACACAGGCTATTTATGAGGATTTTCAGCTATCTTCGAAAGATATAATCGTAACGAAGGGCGGTAAAAAAGGAATTCTCGACGCACGAACCGGGAAAGAAATAACCCCTACGATATGGGATAACATTGACATTCCCGATTCCAAAAATATCGCGATTGTTCAAAAAGGCGGCTGGTTCCAATACATCGATTTAACGACGCACAAGCTGTCGACCATGAAGTTTGCAGGGGCGCATCCGTATGATTTGTCCAAAGAGCAGGGGACGGCGATAATGCTGCTGGGAAAATCATCTATGTTGCTCCATTCGAATGGAAAGGTCCTGATTCCGCCATTCGGGGGCAAGCTCACGATGGTTCGATTGGTTGCTCCTGATCAGACGGAAAATAGAGAAGCGGAGAAAAAGCCGTATGTCGTAGCGACTACTCCGAAAGAGCTCATCATGTATGATCCTGCTTCCGGAAAAAAAATGTTCGTGCTGGCAAAAGCAGAACTGATTCCGAACGAAGGCGGTCCAGACACCGCGTATCTCAAGGTTCGATCCGGTGGAAAAGAAGGCTTGATTGATCGCAATGGCAAGTACGTACTCGAGCCCAAATACAACGCGATTTATATTTGGAATAATGGGTACTTTCAGGTGATGGGGGCCAAAGGACAAGGGCTGTGGAAAGACGGGCGGATGCTCGCAGAGCCCATCTATAAAGAAGTGGGGATCGAGCACAATAATTCGGATGTGTACTACACAGTTTCTGGAGATGTCATCACTTATCATTCCAGGTCCAAAGGTACGTCACATCCATTGAAAAAAGGTGCTGAGTTTTTACATGGCAGCTATGTCCTGGGACAGGACCCGAAAACGAATCTGTACGGCGTCCTCCAAGTCGGGGGAGAGACGGTCATCCCCTTTGCTTATCCGCGGGCTGAAGGTCCGCCAGCTGCACGCTTGCTCGTTCGTAGCGACGGGAAAAAAGCGATTCTCCCAGGCTGGGATAAAGAAGTCAAGGAGCCTGATTTTTGGTTCGACTCGTATGTGACATTGGGCAGCTACAGCATGCTTAGCATTAAGGACGGAAAAAAAATCGGACTTTATTCTGAAAATGAAGGCTTGGTATTGCCCCCTGTTGAGAATCGAGTCATTCGCTACGAGGAAGAATCGAGTCAGGTGCTGGTGACTGAGCCGAATGGAAAGGTGCTGCGATACAACTCCGTCGGGAAATCGGTAGAAACCGGAAATTCAATACCGTTGTCCGATGATTTGACGAAAAAGTATGAGCCGGGAAAAGGCGAGATGATTGTGGACCGCAAGACGAACCAACCGATCAGCAAGCTCTACCAATCAGTCTACATGGATTCCGATACCGATCTCATCGTTGCAATGGATCACGATTGGGCGGATCTTTATACCCCTGATGGCAAGCTGTTGACTACGGAGCTCAAAGTCGCGGTGTGGAAGTCAGGCAACGACAGACCGCCTCTTACCTTGATCAAAGTTGCTGATTCCGTATACACGATGGGTGTGAGAGCGGAGAATGTCGGAATGGCGATGATCAAGGTCGATGGCGGGCAGCTCCAGGTCTTGAGCGATTTTGTGTATCGGGATGCAAACGAAACGATGGTACAGAATCAAAAGATCGCGATGACAGCACGGTTGGACGGCACACTGGATGTATGGGCGCAAGAAGGGAACCAGCTCGCTAACAAGCTCACTAGCGTGAAAGGTTTTCACACGGAATCTAATTTTGATCGGGTATTGATTCAGTCAAGTACAGGATGGGATGTCTATTCACCGCAGTTGCTCCGCCTAAGCACGGGCGATTATCAGTCCATGAAGTATATGCCCTTACCGGCTCTCAAGACGGGTGCCATTGCCTACCAGGATAAGAAGACAGGATTGTACGGCCTTATGTCGCTGGAAGGAAAGGTGCTGACAGCGGCCAAATATGAAGCGATTTTGCCAACAAATAAAGTATTTTCACAAGTGTGGTGGAGTAAGGCAGACGATGAGATACCTTATGTATTCACAACCAAAGACCAGTTCGGTTATCTCAGTCAAGGTGGGCAAGAGCTGTTTGCGACAAGATTTCTGACGAAAAAACCAGTGGTCTCCTATAGTCCGATCACATTCCAATCGTTTTCGGCCTACTCGGATACGATGCGACAACGCCCGCTTGAGCTGATCGATTTCGGCAAACCGTATAGCTGGCCAGCTGGTGGCAACAGCGAGAGCCATTTTTTTGCCAATCTGGCGCTTTATTTGAATCTGCCGAAGGATGCAGGCAAGCAGGCGGTGCTTTCAGAACTGGTGTTCAAGGGTATCATCAAAGCCGATGAGAATCGTTCTGTCATGAGCGACGAAGATATGTTCCGAGTGGCTTATTTCATGGCGACGGATAAAACAAGTCAAGCGATGACGACGCTACAGGTGATGGAGTGGGCACAGAAGCGGGGAATTGTGCCGGTGCGAGAGGGAATGAGCTACTACATGACGATGAATTTGTACGCGGAGTATCAGCACATCTTGATGACAGAGCTCATGCGTTCCCTGAAAGGAAAAAAAGTGCTCAAGCCAAAGGTGTTAACGGTGGCTACGCTCAGTCCAGTACAACAGCAAATGCTCACTACAGCACTTATCATTAATGGAAAGCCCGTAGATCAACTATCAATCCCGCTCCCACATGCTGAGTGGCAGAAAGCCATTCAAAGCTTGGTCAACCAGTACAACAAGCAAGCGGCTAAATTGCTTGCGGCCTATGAAGCGAAGCTGTGAGCAGATAAACGTACAGGCGCGGATGTTCATCCTGCGCCTTTTTTTGTGCTATTAAAAAAACGGCCAATATTTTACAATTAACACATAGAAGGCAGCGTGAACGCAAGCCGTGACCGACAAGGAGACAATGAACGAGATAAACGAAATCTGATCGAGCTTGTAAGCGACCAGGAAAAATATCGTAAAGGCAATAAAGGCGATAAACGTACCTTCTTCTAGATAAGCAACAGTCATATGAAAATTCCACCTCGATTCAAGAAAGGATACCTACCTACCTATGATGATTACGATCGAAAAATTAAGCATACAAGATGCAGCCAGCTTGTTTCAATTTGAAGTGCGCAATCGCGCTTTTTTTGAAAAATCGGTTCCCAGTCGAGGAGACGCTTACTACCAATATGACCATTTTTTACGAGGTCTGCAAGCCTTGCTCGACGAGCAGGCGCAAGGAATCTCGTTTTTTGGCCTCATCAAAAACAGCCAAGGTGACATCTTGGGAAGAATGAATTTGGTAGACATCGAGAAAGACGAAGGAATTGGACATCTCGGCTATCGAGTCGGGGAAGATACCGCTGGTAAAGGCGTAGCTTCGAAGGCACTGAAGGTCTTTTTAGAGGGGCATGTTCCCCACTTGAATGTCAGAATGATCTGTGCGAAAACAACAACGGATAACATCTCCTCGCAAAAAGTGTTGCTGAAAAATGGATTCGAGCACTATGACATGAAGCCGGAAACACCGGATGTTTTTCTACACTATCGCTTGTACATTGTATAAGGAAAAAGGGGAATTGAGATGAAACGTCAAGGTAAGATGATTGCAAATATGCTAGTGGCGACAGGGATGCTGGTTTCATCTGTAGGATATGCTTCGGCGAACGAAGTAAAAGCCCAAGAAGCGAGCACTACACCCGCTCATAAGGTTTTGCGGTTGAACCTGATTGATCAGCCAGGTCAATTGGACCCCGCTATGGCTGAGGATGAAGCGATGTTTTCTGTGATGCAGACGATGTTTGATGGGTTGGTCCGGTTAGGTCCGGATGGAAAAGTTCAGCCATCAATCGCCCAGAAAATAGACGTATCGGATGACATGAAAACATATACGTTTCATTTACGTGAGGCGAAGTGGAGTAATGGCGATCCAGTCACTGCCCATGACTTCGAATATGCGTGGAAGCGTGCGCTAGACCCGAAAACAGCTAGTACCTACTCCTATCTACTCTATTCCATCAAAAACGCGGAGCAAGCAAATATAGGCGAGATGAAACTGGCGGAAGTTGGGGTAAAGGCAATTGACGCCAAGACATTGCGCGTGGAGTTGGAGCAGCCTACGCCATTTTTTACAGAGCTAACGGCCGCACCGATTTTTTATCCGGTGAACAAAAAGCTCGATGAGAAAAACCCGGGATGGTATCGAGAAGCTGCGACACATGTCGGGAACGGACCTTTCAAATTAGTTTCCGCAGATAAAGAGAAAATCACGGTGGTCAAAAACGACCTGTACTGGGATAAAGCGGCTGTGAAGCTGGACAAGCTGGAATTTACCGTCATTCAGGATGAGAATACACAGCTGTATATGTTCGATCATGGCGAGTCTGACTGGTCAGGCGCTCCGTTTGGTTTTTTACCAATCGATGCGTTGCCTGCATTGGAGTACGATGAAATATTGCAAACCAGACCAATAGCTGGTGTTTACTGGTACAAGTTCAACACAGAGCAGGCCCCGTTTACCAACGCAAAAATTCGCAAGGCGTTTGCTTACGCGATCAATCGTCAGGCGCTGGATAATGGCGTACAAATACCGGCTACAGGTGCCTTGCCCCCGACGATGACGCTGAAAAAGGAAGGTTACTTCAAGGACAACGATCAGGAAACGGCGAAAAAGCTGCTGGCTGAAGGCATGAAGGAATTAGGAATTACGAAGCTACCACCAATCACACTTTCCTTTAAAATTTCTGAGAATTATCGTCTGGCAGCAGAAACCATTCAAAAGCAGTGGAAGCAAACACTCGGCGTAGATGTAACGCTCAATGAGCGAGAGTGGAAAGTGTACCTAGAAGAAATGAACAACGGAGACTATCAGATCGGACGGAGTAGCTGGATTAGTGATTTCAATTATGATCCTGTCGGCTTCCTGGAGCTGTTTAAGGACAAGGATGGATTCAACAACAAAACCGGATGGGAAAACAACAAGTACCAAGAGCTCTTGAATCAATCCGCGACCGAAAAAGATCCTGAGAAGCGAAAGCAACTGTTAGCGCAAGCAGAAGCGATCCTCATGGAGGAAATGCCTGTCGCTCCGATTTACTATTTAACTGATCACTGGGTGCAAAATGAGAAGCTCAAAAATGTCGTGATCGATGGCATTGGTGTCGTTGATTTCAAGTGGGCGTCCAAAGAGTAGGATAGAAACAGCAAAAAGTCCCCAGCCTGTAAAAGGTAAGGGGACTTTTTGGCGTTTACGGGGTGTTCAATAACGGCTCCCAGGGACGTCTCGTTCCAAGTAAATCCGCGAGATGCTTGTTATCCTTGCGCCTGATTTTACGTGCCGCAGCTCGATCGTCAGCACCATTGTGCAGGAATACTTCCTCTTCCGTCTCTGGCACGACCTTGGGAACGGGGGTAGGTCGCCCATCCTCACCAATCGCGACAAACGTAAGAAAAGACGTAGCACAGACGGTTCGAACGCCCGTTAGCAAATCCTCCGCAACAATTTTGACAAAAACCTCCATCGACGTGTTATGCGTCCATGTGACGAACGCTTCGAGTGCAACCTCATTGTCCACCCGGATCGGCTGCAAAAAGTCGACGGAATCAGTAGAAGCAGTAACGACTGGCCCCCGGGCATGCTTCATGGCAGAGATCGCAGCAACATCGTCGATATGCGCCATCAGCCTGCCGCCGAACAGCGTATTGTGATTGTTCGTATCCGGAGGCAGCACATGGCTTGCTTTAAACGTGCGCGACTCCCGAACAAAACGTTGAATTGTCATAAAGGTAGCTCCCTTCTTTCTTGCAATCGGATTATGAATGATGACAATCTTCTCTCCTTTTCATTGTTCCACAAAAAAATGGATCTATTCCTCTTCGGTGGAGTAAGACGGCGAATTTTATCAAAGGCTATGGACGGGATAAGGTATGCGAGAGGAGGTTTTCCGGTTTGGGGGACTATGTGCAATATTTCAATAATCTTATCGCCTCGATCAATGATATTCCGAACAAGCTGATGAGCGTTTTATCAATTATTCATGAGCCCATTCAGCATTTGACGAACACATTGATTGTCACAAACATCCTGTTGGGTCTACTTGTACTGACCTCCATTGCGAATGTGTTTATGCTTTGGCGAAACGGCAAAAAGAGACATTAATGCTGTTGCCACGTATGTCATTTGCCGCTATACTTGTGGAGTAGTTTATGGATAATAATGTAACGGTTGTTGCTACGACCGTCTCTATATCGAAATTGTATGCACGTAAAAACAGCGGAAAGGAGGGTATCCACATGAAAAAAAGATCATTACTGTCTTTGCCAAAAGGAATCGGATACTCCACCGCTGTTTTCTTTGATCTGGCTAAATCACGGGAGAAGTATGTCCAAAAACGGATATAGCGACCATCCTTTGATGTAGTGGGACTCATCAGGATACAGTGGAAAAACGCCACAGGTCGCTTCCTGTGGTTTTCTTTTTTGAGCACCGCAGGATTTCCTGTGGTGTTTTTTTATTTCGAAAAAGGGAGATGGATTGTATGCAAGGAAACGGAGAGAACATTTACGTAAGACTGGTACAGGAATCGGATGCACAGAGCCTCTTGGGGCTTGAAGTGAGAAACAGAGACTTTTTTCAAAACTTCACAGGGACGAGAGAAGAGGCGTTTTACACGCTGGAGGGGCAAATCGACAGGATCAAGAGCTCGATGGCTTTAAAAGAAGAAGATAGAGGGTACGTCTTTGTCATTGCGAAAAAAGGACAGGATGAAATCATTGGGGAAGTCATCCTTTCAGAGGTCGTAAGAGAGAATCTGCAAAGCTGCTGGATCGGCTACTTCCTGGACAAAGAGCATAATGGAAAAGGCTACATGACCGAAGCGGTAAAGCTCATCGTTGACTATGCCTTCGAGACATTAGGTCTTCATCGTTTGGAAGCAGGCGTGATGCCGCATAATATAGGCTCGATCAAGGTGCTGCTAAAAGCTGGTTTTCACAAGGAAGGGATTGCCATGAAAAACGTGAAAGTCAATGGTCGGTGGGAAGATCATCAAACACTGGCAATCGTGAAAGAAGAGCAAACCGATCAAGTGAAGCCCAAGGTTCAGCGCAAAAATCCTGGTACAGTTGCTCCGCCTATGGGACCCTATACACATCTGACGGTCGTTCCAAAAGGAGCCGATTTGCTAGTACTTTCTGGGCAAGTAGGAATGGACCTTCACGGAGAGTTACCGACAGATATGAAAGAACAGGTAGAAAACACGCTACAGAACATACTGCGCAATTTTAAAAGTGAGTCAGTAACTGCGGACCATATCATCAAAATCAATATATGGGCAACCGAGGAAATGGATTGGAAGCATTTTAATCAGGTGTGGGAGAAGTTCCACGGGGGGACACCGCCAGCGATGACCATGTCTTACGTCCCGGCATTGGCAGTCCCTTCGCTCAAAGTGGAGATAGAAGCTTGGGCAGCGAAATGGTAGGAAGGAAATAGAGTCAAAAGAAAAAGGGTGAAGCTTTTCGCTTCATCCTTTTTTCTGTAACTTTTTTCTAGTAAAAACGTCACTATTTTCAGGAGCTAGAATGATCGTGACGATATTGCTGTTTTGAGAGCAAAAGATGTCAAAACATGAAGGAATATGCGGACGAATCGAGAAGTTCTTTCTATTAGCTGGATTTTCCAAAAATACGAAAAAAACAGAGGGGAACGAGGAACTTGCTTTTACGAGTAAATGTCAGCTTGCTAGCTGTTTTCTTCTTGATTTTGCTGATGCCTCTGTCCATTGCGCGAGCGGCCACCCATGTAGACGTGGCGGTCGATCAGTTAAATATTCGAAGCGAGCCAGGTACGACTACCCAGATCGTCGCAACACTCAAAAAAGCGACCCGGTTGCCAATCACCAAGCAGCAAAAAGATTGGACTCAGGTAAAGCTGCCGAACGGCAATACCGGATGGGTCAATAATAAGTATGTGAAGATGATAGAAGTTCCACAGATCAAATATGTCAAAAGTAATGTGGACATGCTGAATGTTCGGGCAGAACCAAATGCCACTGCACAAATTTTGCAGATCATCGACAAAAACGGTGTGTTTTTGCAAATGAGAAAGCAAGGGGAATGGGCACAAATCAAGCTGTCTGATCAAAAGAACGGCTGGGTTAAAGTCAGTTACTTGACGGAGACAACGGCACCAGCACCAAAATCACCCCAGGTACCAGCACAAATCCCAGACCCGACAACAATTCCAGCACCGCCCCCACCTGTACTCCCATCCAATACAGGGAGTGAATTCGGGCAAGGGACAATCGTATTAACCGAAGGCTATGAAGTTTATGCACAGCCAGATATTCTTGGTACCGTCATTGGTGAAATCCATGGCGGGATGACAATCAATCATTACGGATATGCAAATGGTTGGTATACCATCAACTTCAACGGTACCTATGCCTATATTTTCAAACCAATGGAACAGACTGGGACGGCTCCGCCACTGCTTGGTTCAACACCGGGGGCACCAGCGACTTTGCCAACAACAACGCCTCCCTCTAATCAAGAACTACAGGTTCGCGTCAAAAATCCTGATTCTAACATCCGCAACGGTCCCTCAACCGATCATGCCATAATCGGAAACGTTCAACCCGGACAAGTATTCCCGGTTGTGCAAACAGTAGGAGACTGGTACATCATCAGGCTGGCAGACAATTCGACCGCCTATATCGCAGGGTGGATCGTAGAGAAGATTCAACCAGCTGGTACTCTGCCGCCTACAGGAGCAACGTACGAGTACAACAGTGGGATGATTGGAAACGAGAAAGTGTATATCTATCACACCCATAACCGTGAGTCTTGGCGAAATGTAGCGCGGAACCAACAAGGTAGCTCGGTAGATGATCCTGAGATCAACATCACGCTTGTGGGGAAAAGGCTGGGCGAGCTGTTGCAAACAAGAGGCATTTCGGCAATGGCGAGCCAGGACGATTTCGCTCAGAAATTGAGGGAACAAAATAAAAGCTACTCGATGTCTTATTCCGAATCGTACAAGGCTGTAGCGGCAGCGGCTGCAACCAGTCCGCACTTGCAGTACATTTTCGATATTCATCGGGACAGTGATGAGCCACGCAGCAAGGTAGCGATCACGATCAATGGCAAAACCTATTCCCGGATGCTGTTTGTAATCGGAACAGCGAATCCGAATCATCTGGCGAACAAAAAGCTGGCGGAAGAGCTGCACGCCCGTCTGGAAGCCTCTTATCCCGGTTTGTCGCGGGGGATTATCCTGAAAGGTTCAAATCAAGGGAACGGGGTATACAATCAGTCCATTTCCGGGGGAGCCCTGCTTTTGGAATTCGGTGGTACGAACAACACCTTGGAAGAAGGCTATAATACAGCAGAAGCCTTTGCCGAAGTCTTTGGGAATTACCTGATCGAATCTCAAATCGCCTTCAATTAAAAGTAGCACGATTCTATTCGCCACACGCGAGAGAATCGTGTTTTTTTCCAGGAGGATCATTTATGGCTACGCATCAAGAACACATACAATCAACTGACGATAAAAGTCGCCGTCATCTTCAAGGTGACTGTGAAAGCTGCTTTGGCTTATGCTGTGTGGCATTGCCTTTTGCTGCTTCCTCTGACTTTGCCACCAATAAAGACGCAGGCAAGCCCTGTAGTAACTTACAGGCAGACTTCCGGTGTGGTGTTCACACCAAGCTGAGAGGGATAGGCTTTCGCGGTTGTACTGTCTACGATTGTTTTGGAGCTGGTCAAAAGGTGTCTCAAGTCACTTATGGCGGCCAAGATTGGCGTGCAGTACCTGAAACAGCGAAGCAAATGTACGAAGTATTTCCGATCATGTGGCAGCTTCATGAGCTGCTCTGGTATATAACGGAGGCGTTGACCCAGCAAGCTGCCCAGTCCCTCCATCCTGAATTGAAGGAAGCTTTGGAGGAGACACAGCGCCTGACGGATCACGGTCCTGAGGACATCCTGAAGCTGGACATCACTCTTCATCGAGCAAAAGTTAATGAACTATTGTTGCAGACAAGTGAATTGGTACGTAAGGACGCGATTGCCAAGTACAAAGGGGGCAAGCAAGGAAAAACCTATGGACGAGGCGCTGATCTCATCGGTGCCAAGCTCAAAGGTGCTGATTTACGAGGAGCTCAATTGCGCGGGGCTTATTTGATTGCTGCTGATTTGAGAGGAGCAGATTTGCGGGGAGCTGACCTCATTGGTGCAGATTTTCGCGATACAGATGTGAGCGGAGCGAACTTGACGGAGACGTTGTTTCTCACGCAGGTTCAGCTCAACGCGGCGAAGGGCGATGCAAGCACCAAGTTACCACCTTCGTTCACGCGTCCACCGCACTGGGCTAAATAAATGAACCAAAAGCAGGATGTCATTCGTTGACAGCCTGCTTTTTTCAGTCATTTCGTAGAATCCGCATGCTTGCAGTTCCGGGGGCCTCCTTATTTCTTCGTAGGGTATCCACACGTCATTTCCTCGGCTCTTTAAAAATGGTTGTTAATACAATTCTACTTTTTCCGTATTAACTATCGTGAGGCTCACAAACCAGACAAATTGCGCAATTTGTTCATGATAGCAAGAAGGGAGGGGAAGTAGTTGGAGATTGCCCAAGTGAACACAGGCGTCTGCCAAAACGAAGAAAACGCTAGGCACGCAGAAAGTATGTCGACCGAATCATTTGCCCAAATTTATGGTGCTTATTATAAGCGCGTCTATAAATATATTTGCTATCGGATCAACAATCACTACGCAGCAGAAGAAATATGTAGCCATGTGTTTGAAATGGTGATTTCAAAATATAGCAGCTTTTCACCGGATAAATCAAACTTTGAAGTCTGGCTGTTTGCGATCGCCCGAAACGCAGTGGCAGATTACTTCCGCTCACAGAAAAAAAGAATCAGCTTTTCATTGGATTCGATTCTGAATCTGGTCTTGCCGAAGTCGTCACCGGAGGACATCGTGATCCGCGACGACAATCATCAAGCCTTATTTCAAGCACTGGCGAAGCTGAGTGACAAGGAACGCAATATCATCGCCATGAAATATGCGGCTGGTCTTAAAAACGCAGAAATCGCAGAACTTCTTGGTGTCAGTGGTTCAAATATTGGCGTCGTTCTCTACAGATGCTTGAAAAAGCTGCAAATGGAATTGCAAAAAGGGGGCTTCCGTTATGAAGAGTGAGCATAATCTAGACGATTTTCGTGAACTCACCGACTTGCTTACTGATCTGGAATTAGATGACGCCACTCCAAAAGTCAACATATACAATCGGCTGAAATTCAAATTGGAATCAGGAAACATACAACTACATGATAGTAAAAAGGACGGGATCTATATGAAAACCAATAAATGGAAAGTTGCCACAATTAGTGCTGTTGCTGTTGTTTGCCTTTTAGGGGCATTCTCGACTACATCGTTTGCCCAAGGAATGCTCCAGACGATCTTGGCACGCTTTCAGGTTGGGAACATGGAAATTACCCAATACGATAAAGAGCTACCTGCTACACAGTCCAATACCCAAGAAATCGAGATACCTATAGAACGCAAGGCCCCCCTACAGATGACAGTGGAAGAAGCACGCGCAGCTAGCAAAATGGACTTTCCCGCACCGACATGGTTGGCAGAGCATTATTCCTATGTGAACACGGTCGTTCAAGGCGAGCGTATGGTAGAGATTCAGTATAAAAAAGAGAAAGAGTTTATTTCCTTGTTGATTTCAAACGGTGGCGAAAACGGCATCAGCACGACAGAGGGTGTCAAGATCGAAACCATTGGCGGGAAAAAGGTACATTTCGCCAACGGAATCGTGATTTGGGAGCATGAAGGATTCACGTACGAGCTGTACCAGATGGCAGAGAAGAGCTTTGATGCTGCGACTATCGGCAACATCATCGATTCCTTGTCAACGAAATCCGCAAAAAAATAAGCAGTTGTTGCTTCACCACGTACCCAGGCACACCGACTTCGATTGTTTTTCGAGGTCGGTGATCGCCTGGGTATTTTCGTAATGATGGAATTGGTAGTGCTTTGGGAATGGATACGCCGCTTCCACAAGTGTCGTATCTCATCGAAAAAAATCAATAGGGGAAAGATGGGCCTGTAAAAGGGTCCATATTTTCTACGGCCATAATTGTTGATAATTTTTAATATGAATGAAATTTATTGCACATGTAATGAAATAAGTAATGAAGCATAAGTCTAGCTCAAATGATAGGATAATCCTAAACAGTCACAGAGTGTTAAAAATCATGTAACGAATCGGACACCCTCTAGGGTCAAAAGTCCTGCTACAATTATGCATGACCGGAAATATACAGGGTAAAACAAAACAAAGAACTCTCTCACGAGAAGATGAATGCGAAAAGGGGGTTACAAGAGAGAGAATCAATTGTGATTTTTTTCACATATATTTGTGATTTTTTTCACAAAGTCGCCATAAATGCTGGTTTCCCCACTGGTATAATTCCGGTACATAAAGGCCAAAACGCGAATAGAAAGGGATCTTGTACATGGATATAGTGGATTTGGGACGACTTCAATTTGCGATAACAACTATCTTTCACTTTGTTTTTGTGCCGATTTCCATCGGGCTGTCATTATTAGTAGCCATTATGGAAACGATGTATGTGGTAAAAAAGAATGACTTGTACAAAAAAATGGCCAAGTTTTGGGGAACCTTTTTGCTCATAAATTTTGCTGTCGGGATCGTGACAGGGATTATGCAGGAGTTCCAATTTGGGATGAACTGGTCTGATTTCTCACGATTCGTCGGCGACGTATTTGGGACACCACTAGCGATTGAGGCACTCTTAGCATTCTTCCTCGAATCGACTTTTATTGGACTATGGGTGTTTGGTTGGGATCGCTTGTCCAAAGGTGTGCATCTCGCATGTATTTGGCTCGTATCCATCGGAACGATTCTTTCGGCTCTTTGGATTTTGGCAGCCAACTCGTTCATGCAGCAGCCAGTCGGCTTCGCTATCAATAACGGACGTGCAGAGATGGTCGATTTCTTCGCGCTCCTTAGCAATGGACAATTACTATATGAATTCCCGCATACCGTATTTGCGGCATTTGCGACAGGTGCCTTCTTGGTAGCAGGTATCAGTGCTTGGAAGCTGTTGAAAAAACAAGACGTTACATTCTTTGTGCAATCTTTCAAAATTGCGATCGTGGTAGCATTGATTTCCTCACTTGCTATTGCTCAATTCGGTCATGGTCAGGCACAGTATTTGGTTGCTACCCAACCGATGAAAATGGCAGCGAGTGAAGGTCTCTGGGAAACAAGCTCAGACCCAGCTCCTTGGACGGTTTTTGCAACGATTGATCCGGAAAAACAAGAAAACGGTTTTGAAATAAAGATTCCTTATCTGCTTAGCGTCCTGACGTACAATTCCCTTTCAGGTTCTGTACCGGGCATGTTGGAATTGCAGGCAGAGTATGAGAAAACCTACGGTCCAGGAAACTACATTCCACCGGTTCGTACGACCTTCTGGAGCTTCCGAATCATGGTAGCGGGCGGTAGTGCAATGATTTTGCTGGCTTTGTACGGGGCATATCTGACCATCCGCAAAAAGCTGGAACAGCCAAACAAGCGGTTCATGCAGTTGATGGTTGCGGGTATCTCACTACCATTCATCGCAAACTCAGCTGGGTGGATCATGACGGAGGTAGGTCGTCAGCCGTGGACGGTATTCGGGCTACTGCGTGTTGAAGATTCGGTTTCGCCAAGCATTAGCACAGGAGAGGTATGGTTCTCTCTCATCGCCTTCACGACGATTTATCTCATCCTGCTTTGCCTCTTGGCATATCTGTTTGCTCGTGTGGCCAAAAAAGGACCGGATATGGATAGTCATGAGGAAGTAGAGGATTTACAGCTTCAGGATCCATTTGATCGGGTAAGGAGTGAACGTTATGGAGCTTAATGAACTGTGGTTCCTACTCATTGCCGTTCTGTTTACCGGATTTTTCTTTCTCGAAGGCTTCGACTTTGGTGTCGGCATGGCAACGCGCCTGCTATCACGAAATGATTTGCAAACCCGGGTTCTGATCAATACGATTGGCCCGTTCTGGGATGCCAATGAGGTTTGGCTGATTACAGCTGCCGGAGCGATGTTTGCAGCGTTTCCGGAGTGGTATTCCACGATGTTTAGCGGGTATTATCTCGTGCTTACGCTGATTCTGCTTGCGTTGATTGGACGCGGGGTAGCATTTGAATTTAGAGGCAAAGGGAAAGGCGAGGCTTGGAAAAAGACGTGGGATGCAGCGATTCTGATTGGAAGCTTTGTACCGCCGATGTTGTTCGGAATGGTGTTTGCCAGCTTGGTGAAGGGTGTTCCAATTGATCAGAATATGGAAATGACTGCTGGCTTCTCTGACATTGTGAATGGTTACTCTTTGTGGGCAGGTTTGACAGTTACAGGACTATGCTTGCTACACGGTCTAAACTTTATCTCGCTGCGCACGGTAGGCGAGCTGCGTGAAAAATCACGTGTACTGGCAGGGAAGCTGTTGCCGATGCAAGCGGTTCTCATGGCGGTACTCGTAGGGTGGACCTTTATGGTAACCGATCTGTTTGAGCGCCAGGGTGTTTTGTTGACAGTAGCTGTACTCTTAGGTGTTGTGGCTTTTGTACTGGCTCGTCACTTCTTGAGACAAGGCAGGGAAGGATGGGCTTTCGGGATGACAGGTGCAATGATCCTGTTGACGTTCGTCTCGATGTTTATCGGTTTGTTCCCACGGGTGATGGTCAGCACGATTGATAGCGCGTTTGATTTGACCCTCTATAATGCAGCTTCGAGTCCATACACGTTAAAAGCAATGACCATTGTTGCAGCAGTGCTTTTACCGTTTGTGCTTGCCTATCAGGCTTGGAGCTACTTCGTTTTCCACAAACGAGTCACTGAAAAGGATCATTTGGAGTACTAATGGACAAGGAATTGTTCCGCTTACAAGGAATCCGACCGGTTATGCTGCTGCTAGCCGGTCTTTCCCTCCTGCAAAGTGCGGCGATTATCGGTCAGGCACTGCTTTTGGCGAAGTCGATCGCGATCTTGTTTGAAGGTCAAGCAGTTCAGATGGCGTATCAGCCACTTGCACTGTTTTTGGTCATGATAGTCGCTCGTCATAGCATCGTTTGGCTGCAAAAGAAAGTCGCAGGCCGTTTTGCTGAAGCCTCTAGTGAGTCTTTGCAAGAGCGAGTTCTATCCCGATTGTTCGAGCGTGGTCCACGTTTTGCCGCCAGTGAAGGAAGCGGAAAGCTTGTTACGCTTGTCCTGGAAGGTGTAGATCGTGTACGTACCTACCTGGAGTTGTCTGTTCCGCGTACGCTGGATATGGTTTTTGTTACGTTTCCGCTTCTGGCATTTGTCTACATGCAAGATGTGATTTCTGGACTGATCCTGACGGTAACGATGCCTGTTCTCATTGGATTTTTTATCGTACTCGGTCTGGCGGCGCGTAAACAAGCAGACAAACAATGGCGCTCGTATCGAATGCTATCCCATCATTTCACGGATTCGCTTCGCGGGCTTGCGACGCTCCGGTTTTTGGGACGCAGCAAAGACCATGGGGAGACTGTCGGTAGAGTGAGCGATCAATATCGTTCCGCTACGATGCGTACGTTGCGCGTGGCCTTCTTGTCTTCTTTGGCACTCGACTTCTTCAGCATGCTGTCGGTTGCGTTTGTGGCAGTTGGTCTTGGGTTGCGGCTGATTGAAGGAAACTTTGGGTTTGAAACGGCATTGGTCATCCTGATTCTTGCACCGGAATACTTTTTGCCAGTACGGATGCTGGGATCAGACTACCACGCCTCATTGGATGGCAAGGAAGCCTTGGGGACTATTCGTACGATTATCGATAGTGGCGCTCCGGATGAACATAAGGCGGAACCACAAGCAACAGATAGCCAGACGTCTCTGACAGGTGTATTGGAAGGAACGATTATCTTGTCCGATATTCGTGTCGTCGGTGAGGATGGCAGACAGGTATTGGGTGAGGTATCTGCGGAATTGGGCATCAACATGAGAAGAGTGGGCATTGTAGGGGCGAGCGGGGCTGGAAAATCAACCCTCCTCGGAGTGTTAGGCGGCTTTTCTGATCCCGACGCTGGCATGATACAAGTAGATGGGCAACCCATTACGGGGGATGCGAAGCAGGAGTGGCAGCGGCAAATCGCTTACATTCCACAGCATCCGTATTTATTCAATCAATCGTTGGCGGATAACATTCGCTTCTATGAGCCGGAAGCGACGCAGGAACAGGTGGAGCAGGTGATTCGTGATGTCGGTCTGGGAGAGCTGGTGGACAGCTTGGCAAATGGCTGTGACGAAATCATTGGCGAAGGGGGTCGTACGTTAAGTGGCGGACAGGCACAGCGGGTTGCATTGGGACGTGCGCTGCTTGGCAACCGACCAGTGATTTTGCTCGACGAGCCGACCGCTCACTTAGATATTGAAACGGAATGGGAGCTCAAACAGACCATGTTGTCGGTGTTGGGGGACAGACGCGTATTTTTGGCCACACATCGTTTGCATTGGGTGCGAGACATGGATTGGATTTGGGTAATCGACCAGGGACGACTGGTGGAAGCGGGTACCTATGAACAGCTCGTTGCACAAAAAAGCGTATTTTATCGGTTGTTGACAGCTGGTGCCAAGGGGGAGAAAGGATGAAGGAAGCGCGAGAAGGCAATCAGGGGTGGTTTCTTCCATACTTTCGCCAATTTTTCTGGCAGTTTGCCGCAGCGGCTTTGCTTGGAACCTTGGCAGTGGCATGTGCGAGTGCTTTGCTTTATACGTCCGGCTATCTGATTTCTCGCTCTGCACTCAAGCCCGAAAACGTCTTAATGGTCTATGTTCCCATCGTACTTGTCCGGGCTTTTGGCTTTAGCAAAGCTGTCATACAGTACCTGGAGCGTTTGGTTGGACACGATGCAGCTTTGCGTGTGTTATCGCGTATGCGTGTGCGTTTGTACCGGGCCATCGAGCCGCAAGCTCAGCTCCTTGGCACTCGTTTTCGTACGGGAGATCTGCTTGGTGTACTAGCGGATGACATCGAGCAACTACAGAATGTTTATCTGCGCTTTGTGCTGCCCGCTGTCTCGGCGGTTCTCCTCTACGGGGCAGGTATTGTGGCACTGGGAAGAATGGACGGGATGTTCGCGCTGCTGATGGCGTTGTACTGTGGTTTTCTGCTGTTTGTTGCACCCGCAGTAGTTTTGTGGTCATCCATTGCCAAGAGTCGTCGGTTCAAGCAGGAGAGACAGGCAGCATATCGGGAACTGACTGATGCTGTTTTTGGCATGAGTGACTGGATTCTCAGTGGTCGTACACAGCAGTTTCTCCAGTTGTTTACAAGACGGCAAAAGACAGCTGCCCAAATCGAAAACTCCATTCGACGCGGAGAATGGCGAGTACAGTGGATGTCGCAGTGTGCAATCGGTGGTGCCATTGTCTTACTGGTTATCTGGGCGGGCGGACTTGCCGCTGCGAATCAGATTCCTGCTACGTTGATTGCTGCGATTGGGCTGGTTGCGTTTCCGTTGATGGATGCGTTTGCCCGTATTTCTGATGCTGTTGTGCGAATGCCAGAATACAAGGAGTCTCTGGGGCGGCTTCGTGAGATCGAGGGCAGTCGTCCATCCATTGGGGAAGCGCAAAAGGAAAAGGGGGCAGATCAAGCTGGAGGCAGCTTGAATCTCGATCATGTTCATTTTCGCTACCAACAAGCCAGCAATTGGAGTGTGCAGGACGTGTCTTTTGAGGTGCCTCAAGGTGGTAAAATCGCGTTGCTTGGTCGCAGCGGAGCGGGTAAATCGACGATACTGAACTTGATTCGAGGTGCCATACAGCCGGAGGCAGGTCAGGTGACAGTAAATGGGCAGCCTGTCCAGTCAGAAAAGGCTTCTGCTTGTTTGTTTTCTGTGTTGAATCAGCAGCCGTATTTGTTTGACACAACCGTAGCCAATAACATCAGGCTCGGTCGACCCGATGCGTCCGATGAAGAAGTACGTGCTGTGACAGCTCAAGTCGGTCTGGCTCAGCTGATTGAAACCCTACCGGACGGTTATCAAACACGGATGCAGGAAACCGGTCTGCGCTTCTCGGGCGGAGAAAGGCAGCGCATAGCTCTTGCCCGGATTTTGCTGCAAAACAAGCCGATTGTTCTCCTTGATGAACCGACAGTGGGATTAGATCCGTTGACTGAACGCGATCTGATGACAACGATCTTCCGTGTCTTGCAAGGGAGGACTTTGATTTGGGTGACTCACCACTTGAGCGGTGTAGAGCAAATGGACGAAATCATTTTTATGGAGCAGGGAGTCATCTCGATGCGAGGGACACATGACCAGTTGTATCGGGACAATCCAAGGTATCGCAACCTGTATACATTGGACTGTCCGTTGGCGTTAGTATTGGAAAAATAAGAAAAGGAAGAGAGGCTGTTCCGAAGAGGGACAGCCTTTTTCGCTTAAGATAGGGCCTCGCTGGTTACACCCCGGTAGTAATGAGTGTGCCCGTCATCATAAGTGGTTTGCCCTGAAAACTCGTGGTAATGACTTCCATCCGGCAGTGGAATAGGCGGACTCGTCCATCCCCTGTAGTGATGCACATGTCCATCATTAAACGTAGTCGTACCTTCGTAGTAATGGACGTGCCGATCTCTCATTCCTTCTGGGGGCGACGTTCTGCCACGTATTCGGTGACGATGACGATCCGAAATGCTTGTCAGTGTGTCATAGCCATGAAAATGCCCGGGCCGATCGGCAAATCGAATAAAGCGTAATGAGTGAGAGTGCTGAGAGCTCATTAAGAAACGCCCCTTTGCATGCATTTATCACTAATAAATGCGTTTATCAGGCGTTTCGAAACGGACATTCGTCTATGCGTTGAAAAGAACGAGAGCCTTCCTCAGTGGAAAAGGCTCTCGTCTGATTAAAACAGTTTTTTCCCCATGATATGATCGAGTGGAATTACGCCAATGACTCTACTATCATCGCTATTGTTACGATTATCTCCCATCACAAACACATGGTTTTCCGGTATGACGATTTTGGCATCAGGTACGTCGACCATCTTTTCTTTTATGTACGGCTCGTTTAACGGCTGTCCATTCCGATACAGGCTCTCGTTCTTAAACTCCAAAGTATCGCCGGGTTTGCCAATGACTCGTTTTACCCAGAATGTTTTAGCATCGCTTTTCCCCATGGCGAGCATGAGGAGAGGATTTTCAAGGATGTCGTCTTTTAACGTACGGTCCCGGTCTACACGGCTGTCGACCACGACAATATCGTTGTACTCAGGGAGATAAGAGAATGTGTGGGACAATTTCGACACATAGATGCGTTCGGCGTTTTGCAAAGTGGGCTCCATCGATTGTCCATTCACCTTAAATGGTTGGAGGACAAATATGTTAACTAACATCGCGAGTGAAAGGGAGATGCCCAACGTTTTCGTCCAGCCCCATATTGCTTTTACACTTTTCAAATCAGACCGCATCCTTCCACGTGAAAGATTACTTTGGTGTGGCTATTGATTAGTACGTGAAATGGTGCTTCTTGGTTACGTAAATGAAAAGATGACAGCATAATTGCCAGCTTGATCGATGTTCTCAGTCGTTATCGCTAGGATCATACAGAGGATCTGCAAAGTAACGCCAAGACCAAGTGCTTTAAGCATGTGAACGACCTGCTTTTTTGGATATTTTAACTGTATTTACGGGTTGCCATAAGATTAGATCTTCTTAACAAAAGTAACCCGGTCGTTTCCTTTTCCATCATAATTAGAAGTCACATCGATTCCATCCACCATTTGATCTCCTTTTTCAACCGCAAAACCTAGCTTCGTGTGGAAGGAGATTGAGCCTTTATTAACAGGAGAGGTAATGCATCGAATCGTATCGCATCCTTTTTGTTTTACAGTTTGAAAGAAATGTTGGTATAATTCGCGTCCCCATCCATCTTTTCGCTTGTCGGGATGCACCCCAACGAAGTGAATGTAAGCTTCGCCAGGCAACGTCTGGGACAAGAAGCCGATGAGGAAAGCGATGACTTCTCCATTCTCTTCAACAATAAAGCTCGTTGACTGGAAATGGATAAAAAACAGCTTGGGTAACATATCAGACATTTGTCGCCCGCCCCACCAATCGTTGAGGACCGTAATAACTTTGAGGTAGTCTTGTTCTTGTACATTTCGGATTTGCATCATGCGTGCCTCCTTATCAACATGCTCACTGTGACAAGTCTTTCTGCTCGGGCAGTTTTTCCCAGACTACAATGATTAGCGTTGCGATAGGGCCGAGAAATAAAGAGAGAAAAAACCAGTTGAGACCGCTACGATTTTTTCCTTGAGCTAGTCCAGCGTTGATGAGGGCCAATGTACCCCAACCAACAACATATTGATCTTCCATTTGCGAAATTTCCTCCATTGTTCAAATATTGCTCCTATCATATACGAAATGAAGTAAATAGAGTTGCTAAGAATTTTACAAAATGTGTATGACTAAACTAAAAATGGCCAATCGAAAACGAAGGGCCACTGAGAGGAACGTATCCACTTGGTCGAGGTGTCAGCCTGTTTGTTGCTTGTCCGGGAACGGAAAGGGTTCCCTGAACCATTGCATCAGGCGTTTTGATGCTCGGTTATTTATACAAAATATCATCCCGTAGTGATCCTACTTTGCTCAGAGCATCAGCAATATCTTCTTCGCTGACACCAAAGTGAGTCAAGGCATCACGCAGATGCCTAACGATAGCATCAAAATGAATGGGTTGCAGATTCATCCCTTCGTGAGCCTTTGCCATAGACTGGCCAGAATATTGATTCGGGCCACCGAGGGCATAGCTGATGAACTTTGTTTGATGTTTACGCTGTTTTTCCATATCGGTGTTTTTGAAAAAGTGGTTCACGGTGTCATCAGCTAAAACTAATTCATAAAAGTAGTCCACTACTTTTGCGACCGTATCTTCGCCACCATATTTCTCGTAAAACGTGCTCATCATTGGCCTCCTTAGGACGTTTGCTTCCCTTATATATTCCACCATTGATGGAAACTTATTAGAGAAAAGCCCGCAAGCTGATGCCGATTGCTTTCGACGTCAGCCTGCGGACTAGATGCATGCCATGTGCGCTTTGTTTTAGCCAATTTTCCTGATCACTTTCGAATTTCCACCTGAACTGAGAATGATCCATCCTTCAGGAACAGGCGAGGCTTGCAGTACCTCAATCTGTGTTCCGTTAGGAGCACCATTGACATTTCTGATCACATTCGATCCTCCATAGGTTCGAACCATGACCCATCCTTTTGGGATAGGAGAAGCGAGCATCACTTCTACCTCCGTGCCGTACGAAGCACCGTCCACATTCCTGATTACATTCGATCCTCCAAAGGCACGAACCATGACCCATCCGATTGGAATAGGCGAGGCGAGCATCACCTCTATCTCCGTACCATAAGAAGCACCGTTCACATTCTTGATTACATTCGATCCTCTAAAGGCACGAACCATGACCCATCCGGTTGGGATAGGCGAAGCTAGCAGCACCTCTACCTCCGTGCCATAAGAAGCACCGTTCACATTCCTGATCAGGTTCTGCGTTCCTAAAGTTCTAACGATAACCCATCCGGCTGGAATAGGTGAGGTAAGCGACACCCAGATTTCTTCACCATACATGGCGTTTCTGATTTTTTTATTGGAAGCGTAGGTGGTTGCCTTTTCCTGTGTAGGGAGCGCTGCTCCTTGGACTTGTGTGGCTAGAGAGGGTACTACGACAACTGAACTTAATGACAGGATAATAAGTGCTTTTTTAAACATGAGCATCAACCTTTCATAATAAAAGTTGTTTGGAAACTATCATCGAGTCGTAATCAAAAGTTGTATATTTCTAAAAATACTAATTTATTACATTTTATACGATTATCGTTCGGATTACTTTAGGAGATATTGTCGAATGGTAGGCAAAGTTGACGATATGTTGAACAGCCGCGAAAAAAGAAAAAGACCCTCTCATCGGTTGAGAGGGTTGAGGTAAGGTTAGAGTGTTCGCGATCGGAGCGTAATTGAGAGTATTCCTATTTCATAAAGCTTAAAGCGACGCCAATAGAATAAGGTACAAGCCATAAAATCCATACGATCAAGCTAAATTTATGGAACTGCTTGATCTGATTTTCATTCTTTTTCCACAGAACGACACACGCCCACACTGTATGGAAGAACATCAAGATAAGAGCGATCAACCCAGTAATGCCATGCAAATTTAAGCTGGAGCTCTCAGCGAGCAATTTCATAAAGGTTGTTCCGATGGTATCGAATACTAAACCGAAACCAAAAAAGATAAGGTGTGTCAGCTTTAGTTCTCCAGAACGTCTTTCGCTCCATACGCCAATCGTATAGGCAAGTAGAGCGAGATTTATAAAAATGACAGCTGCTGTTAACATGTTAAATCATCTCCTGTATCATTTCTTTTGACTACGCTTGTAAGTGTAATCGTTGAATATGAACGAGAGATGAACACAATCGTTAAGTGGTTAAGTGTCTAGAGTAAGTCCATTAGCAACTAGTTGCGTAGAGAAAAGAGGCTTTCATATGCGAAAGCCTCCATAAATAATCCAAACATTTAAGGAATTGTCACCGACACGGTTCCAACTGCTCTCCCGATTCCAGTGTTTCTTACTAATATATAATATTTTCCAGCGGGTAATTCTTCGGGGCTTGTAAAAGTAAAGGATCCGCTACCCTCAAAACGTCCAGTACCCAATGTTCTACTAGAACCATCTGGACCAAAACTCAAGATTCGATAAGTCAAGTTGGGTTTAATGGAGGAAAGCCTGCTTTTCTGCGTTACATGAACAGTAAGCTTTCCAGGTGACTGAATATCGAACAATTTAGAGTCAACAGAGCTTCTACTTTCTAATTTAGTGTAACGCAAAACTTCTGTGGTTTTCGACGCAGGAGCAACCGCGTCTGTAGACTGTGTTTGGGGACTGCTAGCTAGTGCGCTCGTCGGAATAACAAGCATGGCAGAAAATGCGAGAAGTGTGGTTTGGATAAATTTTTTCAATGTTATCACCTCCAATTTATTGATAATCAAAAACACATTACCTCTATATCCAAAATTTAGCAATGTTTTTAGGTGTGAAATATACATAAAAAGCGCCCCTTTTAAAGGAATACAAGGAATAGGAACTGATGCCCCTTCGAGGAGCACCAGCCCTGCAGAGTTAGTTTTCTAGGTGTGACAGATCATCTGCATCGAACAAGTGTTTCAAGATGGCGTGGCTCACTTCGGTAACGGGCTCGAAAACAAAAGCAACCAGGTGTTCGTTCGGCTCCAGATAGTAATTCCTGTAGCCCAACTGAATCAACTCCCGATTGAGTCGCGCTGCATCTTCGAAACTTGAATAAAAATACAGATGCTTGGTCATAGTAATCACCTCCTTCCGCAGTAAACCGTAGCAGAAGGAATAGATTCACACCAACGATCACGACCTTGATTTCCAGTTGGAAAAGGAAAAAAACCCTTATAAATAGATAAGGGTCAGGCTGTCGAGAAACCCCCAGTCTGGATTTCTCGGATTAAGATAAAAAATTTTGACCTTCTAGATTCGCTTCTAAGGCGTTTTACGAAGGTGGGGAGACATATTTGTACCCCCTAAAATGGCACAGAAAGTCCCCTTTTTTGCGAAAGGGGACTTTCTCAACACTCTGACCCTTATAAATAGATAAGGGTTTTTCCTTTCTCATAACTGTTGACTCTACCGATTATCCACTTTTTCTGGATACATATCATGATTCATCATCCGATGGCTAGCCATCTCCTCGTACTTCGTCCCCGGTTTTCCGTAGTTGCAATACGGATCGATCGAGATACCGCCGCGCGGAGTGAACTTGCCCCATACCTCGATGTAGCGCGGGTCCATCAGCTTGATCAAGTCGTTCATGATGACATTGACGCAATCCTCGTGGAAGTCGCCGTGATTGCGGAAGCTGAACAAGTACAGCTTGAGCGATTTGCTTTCTACCATTTTAATGTCAGGAATGTAGCTGATATAGATTGTCGCAAAGTCTGGCTGGCCGGTAATCGGGCACAGGCTGGTGAATTCCGGGCAGTTGAACTTTACAAAATAATCGCGGTACGGATGCTTGTTGTCAAAAGACTCCAATACGCTCGGGTCATAGGAGTAGTTGTATGTTGTGCCTTGATTCCCCAAAAGAGTGAGGGAGGATAAATCGCGTTCTTGTTGATGTGCCATATGAGTACAGTCCTCTTTTCTTCCATGAGAGTAAAATATCGTTTAAACGCCTCGTTTATTGCCCCAGACAAGCGCATGTAGTTGGGGAAGAACCTTCGCGTCATTCATGTCAGGTGTCGCCATCGCCTGATCGATCAGCCATTCAAAGCTCTCCAAAAGCTTATCCCGAAGCCGGGGAGTATCAGCGTCCGTCAGATCACTGTTTCCTGGCTGCAAGTAGAAAGGTACCTCTGGAAAACGCTGATGAATGGTGCGTGCATAGGCAAAGTCGGCGTCGTCGAAAACAACCACTTTCAGGCTAAGTCCAGGATGTTTTTGTTCCAAAAGATCGTGTACAATTCGATCAAGCGCTCGAAAATCTGTTTCCATCCCGGAACTAGGCGGCTTCGGTGAAATGGTAATGTCATCAATCAGTGGAAGCCACACTTGCCACTTGCTGCCTTGTGTTTCGATTGCTGTGCGAATGCCATGCTCCTTCAACAGGGCGATTAAGTCGCCGATGCCAGTCAAAAGAGCAGGATTTCCCCCGGAGATTGTGACATGGGAAAAACGGTCCCCGCCCAAACGAGTGAGCTCCTCCCAAATCGCCTCGGGTGACATTTGCTGAATTTCATCGCGGGCAGATCCATCCCATGTAAAAGCGGAGTCACACCAGCTGCAACGATAGTCACAGCCAGCTGTTCGCACAAACATCGTTTTTTGTCCGATAACCATTCCTTCGCCTTGAATCGTAGGGCCGAATATTTCCAAGACCGGGATCATTCCGTCATCCACTCCCGTCTTGCCTCTGCATAGCTGGTCGGTGTCTCGAATAGGCGAACGAACTCCACCCGAGCGCCGTTATAACGGTCGCGGTAAGCATCTGACTGCAATTGCTTTTCCATCTCTTCGAAAATCCACACGACCATGTTTTCGGCAGTGGTATTCATCGGAGGGAGCATTTCATTCAGATAGCGATGATCCAAATAAATTTCGATGTGCTCTTTCCAGATTTGCTTGATGTCGCCAAAATCGATGACGAGTCCAATTTCGTCCGGAAAGCCGCTGATGCCGAAGACGACCGTGTACGTATGGCCGTGCAGGTTTTTGCACTTTCCTTCATAAGCGTGCAGATGATGTGCAGCGTCAAAAGTAAATTCCTTGCTTACCAAAACGCGTTTGTTATGGTAGCGAAGCTGTGATTTTTGAATATGGGTACCCAGTGCCTGCATGCGATCGACGATACGAAAATCAAAGTTCGCGCTCATCAGGCTTTTTCTCCAGGTTGATTTTTCTCGGAAAGATAAGTGTCCAGTCCGGCTTTTCGCAGGTGGCAGGCAGGGCATTCGCCGCAGCCGTCCCCTTTGATGCCGTTATAGCAGGTGAGGGTATTTTCGCGAATATAGGTGAAGGCACCCAAATCGTCCGCCAGCTTCCACGTTTGTGCTTTGTTCAGCCACATGAGCGGCGTGTGAATCACAAACGGATAGTCCATCGACAAATTCAATGTCACATTGAGTGATTTGATAAAGGCGTCACGGCAGTCGGGATAACCGCTAAAATCCGTTTCGCATACGCCGGTCACCAAGTGACGTGCTCCTCGTTGCTTGGCGAATACGCCCGCAAAAGAAAGGAACAACAAGTTGCGTCCGTCGACGAACGTGGATGGCAATTGGCCTTCTTCCTGGGTAATGTCAATATCTGTGCGGGTGAGTGCATTGGGCGCGAGCTGGTTTAACAGGCTCATGTCCAATACGGAGTTTTTGACGCCGAGTTCTGCGGCAATTTGCTGGGCGCACTCGATCTCCAGCTTGTGTCGCTGCCCGTAATCAAACGTGAGGGTTTCTACTTCTCCGAATTGCTCTTTCGCCCAAAACAGGCAGGTAGTGCTGTCCTGACCTCCGCTAAAGACGACAATGGCTTTTTCCTTTTTCATTGCTCTCCATCTCCTTTTAATTATCGAAGAAAGAGAGTTCTTGAACTTTCCTGCAAAAAAACAATAACAATACCAAAGAAAGGTACTGTTATCCAGCTTAGTTTTTTATAGAGGGAGTTCGCGAACCTCTCCCGTGCAGATGCACGGATTTCTTATTTGTGGAACCTAAGTGGGCACCTTGAGACATTATACAACAATCAGTGTCGAAGTGGGGGGATTATCGCTTGGAAAAAGATTGACGGATGGAGGGTGCTACTGCTAGTGTTTTTTTCATAATCGATCAACATGGAGTGGAGCGGGTGATTTTGATGAGAGATGTCCCTTTAGTGGAAGAATATCGCGGCGGCATTCTGGAGAACGTACATAACGGCATCGTGTGCGGCGTGAATGAAAAAGGAGAGGTGGCTTTTCGGGCAGGCGATGAGAACCATATCATCTTATTGCGCTCCGCAGCTAAGCCCTTTCAAGCCATTCCCATCGCCAAACGTAAAATTGATGAAAAATTCGGACTGAACAGCAGCGAAGCAGCACTCTTTGCGGCCTCACATCGTGGTGAAGTCTATCATATGGAAGGCTTGGAGTCGATTTTACAAAAGACTGGCATTCAGGAAGATGAATTACTTACTTGCCCGACTTATCCGCTCAACGAGGAGCCGAAGTTTGCTTGCTTGTCCCAAGGCATAGAAAAACGTAGACTCTTTCATAACTGTGCGGGAAAGCATTTGGGGTACTTGGCGTTATCGAAGGGTCAAGGATATTCCACTCATGATTACTACAAGGCAGAGCATCCAGCGCAACAGGAGGCATTGGAGGTGTTTGCCAACCTGGCTGATTACCCAAAAGAGCAGGTTCAGCTAAGCGTCGACGGCTGTGGCTTCCCGGTTTTTGCGTTGCCGCTCAAGAACCTGGCGATCGCATATCTAAAGCTCGCTTGTCCGGATCTGATCGAGGATCACGAGACACGAGAGGCAGTAGTGAGAGTCACAGGCTGGATGACGAGCAGTCCCGAGATCATTGCCAGTCACAACTTCATCTGTACAGCGCTCTTAATGGATGAAAATATAATCGCCAAAGGCGGAGCGATGGGTGTATATGGCTTTGCTTTGAAAAAAGAGAGACTCAGCTTCTCGCTTAAGGTACTGAATGGCTCTGAATTAGTATGGCCGCTTATTATCGCATCGATTTTGGAGCAGATTCAGTATGATAATCAGGAAACCATCGACCGACTGCATGCGCTGGCGCCAAAAGCCATTAAAAACGACAATCAGTTGGTGGTAGGGGAGAAACGACCAGTTTTTATCTTGAACAAATGCTAAAAACGGAGGCGAAGTATCATGCTAGTGGAAGTGATTGCGACTTCAGTTGAGGATGCAAAACGTGCGGAGCAGGGCGGAGCTGACAGGCTGGAGCTCATCTCGGGAATTTTGGAGGGAGGCATTACTCCGAGCTGGGGATTGATTGAGGCAGTGGTCAAGGCGGTTTCCATCCCGGTAAACGTCATGGTGCGACCGCATAGCCAATCATTTTGCTATACAGCAGAAGAACTTGCGGTCATGCGGCAGGATGTACGTATCATCCGTGAACTTGGGGCAACAGGTGTCGTATTTGGCATGCTGACTCCAGAGAATAGGCTCGATCAGCGGGGATTGGAGCTGTTACTTGGTGAGTCAGGTGCTTTGAATGTGACGTTCCACCGTGCGTTTGATGATGCTGTGGATCAAATGGAAGCAGCGCTGATTCTCCTGAAATATCCCCAAGTTCGTACCATTCTTACTTCTGGGGGCAAAAAAACGGCCATCGAGGGAGCTGATTGCATCGAGCAGCTCGTCAAGCTGACAGAGAACACGCAGCTCACGATTTTGGCAGGAAGCGGATTGTCGCTGGCTAACGTGGGAGACCTCGTGAAACGTACGGGTGTCACAGAGGTTCATTTTGGATCGGCAGTACGAGAAGAAGGACAGGCTCTTCGATACGTTGATGCAGAGCGAGTGGCAGCCATCAAACAACTACTGTAAGTATAAAACAAGCCGACACCTTACTTTTGTAAGGTAGCCGGCTTGTTGTTCATTTGCTTCCGTATCCAGTAGCCGATGACGAGGAGTAGCGGGTACAAGAAACCTACTGTCAGATCAAAGAATGGCCAATAGGTAAAAGTCTCATATAAAAAAGTACCGTTGGGAATGAGCAGAATTGCGCTGGCGACAAATAAGATGCAAATGGGCAACGTAAGCGCCTGATGCTCCTTTAATTGGAGAAGCTGCTTGATACCCACGCAGAAGCCATACATGTACAACACCACTTTGAAATAGATCGAGACAAACCACATGAGAGCCATCATCGCTTCCTGCCTTTGAAAGAACTCCCCTACATGGACTCGTTTGGCGAGGGAATAGCTCGGAAAGGTCTCACGGGAAACCAATTCCGGGCCGAGCACCAAAAGCGATAAGAAGATGACGGCAAGCAGACAAACACCACCGTAAATGGCTCCTCGCAAAAAAGCAGACGTGAGCTTTTGTTTTGCATCTAGGAGCGGGGTAATCATGAGGAAAATAACCAGTTCCGAGAAGGGAAAAGCGGTCACGGAAAATACTCCTCTTATAACGGGCTTTATGCCATTTTCCAGAAAGGGGAAAAGGTTCTCGAATTGGAACTGAGGGCTTAATAAAAGAAAAAACATAACGAATGTAAAGACAAACCAAAGGAAAAAAATTTCGCTGGTCCGTGCGAAAGCTTCAAGGCCTAATCGAACAGCGAATATGGCACAGGCAACGAGTAAGAACAGGACAGCATGGATGGGAGTTTCTTTCATAATGTGAGTGGTCATGAATTCTCCAATCGTCCGTACATAGATAGCGCCGTTGATTAACACAGCCCCCAAAAAGAAGAGAGAAAAGAACGTGCCGAGCCAACGTCCAAATATGAGCTTGTTCTTTTCAATCAGCGTTTGTTCGGGGTAGATGCGAGCGACTACACAAAACAAGTATACGATGGCTATCCCCAGTACCATGCCGATCAATCCTGATAGCCATCCATCGTGACTCGCTTCAGTCGCAGGTATGGAAGGTAAGATCAGGATGGAATCTCCTATGGTGATGAATGTTACGAGGATGATAAATTGACGGCTGCCAATCTTATCGGAGTTCTGCATGATGCCTCACCTTGTCCGTAGGTTTATCTTACGTATTATTTCCAAGTTTAGGATGGATAAACGAACCGTAAGCAGGTACCGTCTCTTGTCTGGAACGTTTTCGGAATAGTATGATAAAAAGAAAGCGGCAAGAAACTATGAGCCAACAGGAGAAGGGAAGAAAAGCTGTGGAGCTGGAAAAAAGGTTGTCGGCCATTATCGGACAAGCAGAGGGGACTTGGGGCGTCGTTGTGGAGGAACAGGGCTCAGCTAAAGGAACCCGTTTTGAACATGTACCGGACGAGCTGTTTATTGCGGAGAGTGTGATCAAAGTACCGATCATGGCAGCCGTTTTCGCGGCAAGTGAGCAGGGGCATTTTCGATTGGATGATCAGCTTGTCCTACGCCATGAGGATCTGGTGGGGGGATCGGGGATTTTGTACGCGCTATCTCCAGGCTTGAAGCTTATGATTCGCGACTTGGTGACCCTCATGATTATTCAGAGCGACAATACAGCGACAAATATGCTGATTGATTTGGTAGGAAAAGCGCAGATCGACCAGACCATGATCGATTTGGGAATGCGCCAAAGCTGTTATTCACGCAAGCTGATGATTTATCCACTCGACATCACAGAAAACAATAAGATAACCGCTGGGGATGTTGCGAGTATGCTAGGTCAATTGGCAACGGGCAGTTATTTGTCTGAGCGTGCCTGCAAAGAGATGATCGCCATTATGAAAAAGCAGCAAGTCCGTAATGGTCTGCCGTCTCAATTGCCAAATGAGGAAGAATCCAATCATCCTGCTTGGGAACTGCCGTGTAAATCGGGTTGGGATACTGGCAGACAGCATGATGTAGGTTTGCTGTATACGAACAATCGCTGCTTTTCCATTACAGCCCTATCCAAAGATGTAACCGCTCAATCCGCTTTGAACACACTAGGATTACTGGGAAGAGCTGTGTATGACTACGCCATTTTGGCTGTCGATTAGATCGGCAGCTTTTTCATTTGTTGAAGGTTAAAACTTCCCCACCATTCCGTGTCCATTGCTGAACTGCCAGCAGCCGAGGCCTAGAGGAGAAAGCATCAGGTCTGAGCTGCCCAATTTACGCAAGACAGGCGTTTCGATTGCTCCCAAGCCACTTCACCTACTCCCGTTCTGTTATTGATTTAAGATACTTTCTTCCAATACAGCATACTTGTCGCCGTGTTCCTTAATGATATGCTTTTCGCCCCATAAGCAGAGCGAATCGAGAATACTTTTCAAGGTCCAGCCGTACTCGCTGAGCTCATACTCCACTTTTGGCGGAACCTGATTGTAAATAATCCGGTTGATGATGCCATCGTCTTCAAGCTCTCTAAGTTGCTGCGTTAGCATTTTCTGCGTAATCCTCGGCATTAGTCGTTTTAACTCACTTGTACGCTTTTTTCCGTGAGTCAGGTGACACAAAATAACGCATTTCCATTTACCGCCGATGACCTCAAGTGTAGCTTCCACTGAAATGTTATACTTCTTCTTCATTGTTGATTTCCTCCTGAATGATAGGTACTTATTAGTGCCTATCACACAAAAAAGTGCGTACTTTTACTTTTCGTTAGTCTATCTCATAATAACACTTGTCAAACGGCATGAAGCACATTAGGTGGCTGAAAACAGTCTTACTAACATAGAGAACATGGATGGAGGAGACAAGTTATGCCAAAACATTTGCAAGATACGACTACGCTGTACAACGGAGTAAAAATGCCTTGGGTGGGTCTGGGTGTTTTTAAAGTAGAGGAAGGCCAGGAGCTCGAGCTAGCTGTGAAAACAGCAATTAAGCATGGCTACCGCAGTATCGACACCGCCGCTATTTATAACAACGAAGAAGGTGTTGGCCGTGGAATCCGTGCAGGTTTGCAGGAAGCGGGCATCACTCGTGAAGATCTTTTTGTTACCTCGAAAGTATGGAATGCGGATTTAGGGTATGAGTCCACGTTGGAAGCATATGAGACGAGCCTGAAAAAACTCGGGCTGGAATACCTGGACTTGTACCTCATTCACTGGCCGGTAGAAGGAAAGTTCAAAGAAGCATGGAGAGCATTGGAGACGCTGTACAAAAAAGGGTTGGTAAAAGCTATCGGGGTAAGCAATTTCCACATTCATCATGTAGAGGAACTGCTTAAAGACGCTGAGATTAAGCCGATGGTGAACCAAGTGGAATTCCATCCGCGCCTGTCCCAAGATGAACTGCGTGCCTACTGCAAGGAGCAAGGGATTCAATTTGAAGCATGGTCTCCGCTTATGCAAGGACAGCTATTGGACAATCCAGTACTAAAAGGAATTGCGGAAAAATACGGGAAGTCCATTGCTCAAGTCATTATACGCTGGGATTTGCAAAATGGCGTTGTGACCATTCCAAAGTCGACCAAGGAGCATCGAATCATCGAGAATGCATCCGTATTTGATTTCGAACTGTCGAAAGAAGACATGGAAATGATTCATGCGTTGAACCAAAATCTTCGAGTAGGTCCAGACCCGGATAACTTTGATTTTTAATAGCTGATGGCATACAAAAAACTCCTGAAATCATCAGGAGTTTTTTGCGTTGAGGAAAAGGAATAGGATTCAAATGACTTCTGGCAACTGAATGTCGTCCATCGTTACCACACATTCAAATTGATTGGGGGAGTCGTGGTGAACATGCTCCTTGAGAATACCCATTTTCACGAAAAAGCGCAGGCTGGTGTAAACGGTTGAGAGTGTGATGTTTGGCATCTCGTTTTTCAAAGCATGGTAAACGTCTTTGGCTGTATAGTATTTCCGAGTGCTAAGCATAAGAAGGAGTACGGCTCTTCTTTGAATGGTTAATCTTTTTCCTAGATGTTTTACTTGTTGTGTGACACTGACAATATGATGATCCATTACAGGTCACCCCGTCCTTAGATTATAATAATTACTATATTATAATTATCCTTTTTATTTTGTGTGCAGTCAACTTTTTCTTTCCATATCTTATCCAGCTCTTGGCTTGAGCGTGCATGTTTCTGGGGGATGCGTAAATCTTACATAAGAGGGATAATGAAATAGGGGTTTTCTTTTCGACCAAAACATGGTAGTGTATGTGCGGATTTTGCTTACGTGATAATGTCAGGAGTGGAACCATGTGGCACGAAAAAGACGAACCGCAATCCAGATGAACAGTCCGCAGCGAAAAGTGCTCGAATATGGCATGCTGGTTCTAGGATCGCTAGTATTGGCAACTAGTTTCAATTTGTTTCTGAATCCAAACCAAATTGCTTCTGGAGGCGTTTCTGGACTTTCTACGATTTTGCATAACATGTTTGGTTTTTCTCCGGCAGTGGTGCAATGGGCAATGAATATTCCTTTGTTTCTATTAGGATTTAAACTTCTCGATCGGCAATACAGTATGAAGGCGGCGGTTGGTTCGATTGTTCTCCCTTTGTGTGTCATGCTGACCAGTCACCTGCAGCCGTTAACTACGAATCTCCTGTTGGCGAGTATTTATGGGGGAATCGGGGTAGGACTCGGGATCGGTATCGTGTTTCGGGGGAGAGGATCGACGGGGGGCTTTTCAATTGCTTCGCAGATCCTCCACAAATATTCAGGATTTAGCTTAGGTGCATGTGTAGCTGTGTTTGATGGACTAGTGATCTTGTTTGCAGGGATTGTATTCGATCCGGAAAAAGCATTGTATGCACTTATCGCATTGTTTGTGACCAGCAAGACGATTGATATTGTTCAGATGGGCTGGAATACCTCCAAAGTCGCTTATATCATTTCGAATGAAACAGATACGCTGAGAGAAACCATCTTGTATGATTTGGACCGTGGTGTCACTTTGTTGGATGGTGCTGGTGGATATACCGGAGACGCGCGTAAGGTACTCATGGCAGTTGTCAGCCAAAGTGAAGTGAGCAAGCTGAAAATCATGGTACGCTCCGTGGACCCAGATGCATTCATTATTTTGTGCCCTGCTCAAGAAGTGTTGGGAGAGGGCTTTCGAGCAGGATAGTATAATAGAAGAAAAGAGCGGTGGGGAGTCGTTCCACTGCTCTTTTTTTTGTTCGATTTTTATTCTGAATGAAATTATTTTAGATTTTCTATTGCATTTAAAATTTATACGTGCTATATTAAATCTCGTGAGCGGGACACACACGAAACGCACACAACGAAAAACAAATCAAATGCCGGTGTAGCTCAATTGGTAGAGCACCTGACTTGTAATCAGGGGGTTGTGGGTTCAAGTCCTATCGCCGGCACCACTACATAACCTGTAGGAGGGAAATGAAGCGCATGATAGCGCG
>NZ_CATKQT010000004.1:0-144833 GCF_949767855.1 Brevibacillus sp. IT-7CA2 | reverse complement strand
GCTACTCCTTGCTTTTGCAAGTAGTTGGCAAGCTGATTGGCTTTTGCCTCCAGCTCGGCGTAGGTCAACTGTTCTTCCCCCGCAACGATGGCAATACGATCTGGGTATTGGGCCGCTGTTTCGGCAAACAGTTGTTGAACGGTTTTATCCCGAGGGTAATCGCTCGTAGTATCGTTTAGCCCGACTAGTAGATGTTGTCTTTCTTCTTGACTGAGAAAAGAGATAGAGGACAGACGTTGTTTCGGATTCTCGACGATGGCCACTAGAATGGATGCCATTTGGTCAAGTGTCCGTTCGATTGCCGCCTGCTCAAAGCGGTCTGTCCTGTATATCATTTTGATGCTAAACTGCTCGCCCGGAATCCCGACAATCGTGAGCGGATTATCTACTTCTTGGAAGTGCTGTACATGAGAGATGGAAAAAGCGAATTCCTTCTCTTCCCCTTCTCCCAGCGGATAGTTCTCAAATACGAAAATACTTTCAAACAGTGGTAGTCCACGCGGTACATCCGTCCAGCCCTGGATATCTACCAATGGCGAGTATTCATATTGCCGGACTCTAGATTGCTGATCCTGTAACTCTTTGAACCACTGATCCAACGTTTGCTCAGGCTCGACTTTCGTTTTCATCGGCAACGTGTTGATAAACATTCCAACCATCTGCTCTACACCTGGCAGATCGCTCGGGCGCCCGGAACCGGTTACGCCGTATACCACGCTTTCTTCTCCGCTCAAACGGCTGAGGAGAATCGCCCATGCCCCTTGCACGATAGTGTTGATCGTAACCTTATAAGTTCGAGCTAATTTTAAGAGAGCTTTCGTGACTTCATCAGTCAAGGTTCGAGTTGATTCATGAATCCCTTTTTCCTGCTCTGAACCTCTCAAGTGATAAGATTCAAAGGGAAGAGGTGTGGGACTCTCGACGGATGCTAGGAACTCGCGCCAGAACTTTTCAGACTCCGTGTTGTCCTGACGGCGAAGCCAGGAGATATAATCTTTGAATGGCTTTGGCTGTGGAAGTCTCAAGTCCTTGCCTTGGCAGTACGCCTCATAGAAATCGAGTACTTCCTGAAAAAGAATGGGGCTGCTCCATCCGTCCAAGAGCAAATGGTGAAAGGTCCAGATGAACTGGTGCACATCGATGGCCTTTTTGATGACCGACACTCGCATGAGGGGGGCTTCGCTCAAGTCGAAGCCCGCCTCTTTTTCTTTTTGTAAAAACGATGTCAGCATGGTTTCCTGCTCTTCATCGGTGTGATGTGACCAGTCTTCCTGTCGTATGGAAAAAGGAACACTCTCGAAGACCACCTGAAGCGGCTTCTCTACTTCTTCCCAAAGGAATCCAGTTCGCAAAATGGAATGTCTTTGAACCACTTTGTTCCAGGCTTTTTCAAAGTTGACGATGTCAAGCTCGCCTGTAAGAATGGCAATGTTCTGCACCATATAGGCTGAACCCTCAGAGTACAGCGAATGGAACAACATCCCTTCTTGCAGCGGGGATAAGGTGTATAGATCAGTAAAATCCCCCATTGGATTAATTCCCCTTTCTTTTCTTCAGCTTGGAGAGTACCTTGTTTAACGCCATTTGACTCAAGTCTGCATCCTCGAAGTCTTCAGCTCTATAGCTTTGTTTCTCCGCTTGAATCAGTGAACGCAGGATTTCCGTGAAATGACGAGCGAAAGTCTCGACGCTCGCTTCGCTATGCAATGTCTCGCTGTAGAGGAAGCTTAGGTTCAGCTTGTCTCCTGTGACTGCCCCTACCACATCAATCAGATGAGCCCTTCTGTTGTCCGGACTGATGTTGGAGCCTCTTTCTCCTTCCGCAAATCCAAACAGGGAATCTCCTTCACCCGCCTGATTGAATTGTCCCAGATAGTTGAAGCTGATCGGTGGTTGCGGAATAGCCGCTAGCTTTTCGGACACCTCGTTATCTTTCGTCAAGTAGCGCAGGATGCCGTATCCAAGGCCTTTGTTAGGAATTTGTTGAAGCTTCTCTTTGACTATTACCAGCGCATTTTCCTGAGACATGTTCTGATCCAGTCGAATCAGGAGTGGATACATGGACGTAAACCAGCCGACCGTGCGGGAGAGATCGACCTCGGAGAACAATTCTTCACGACCGTGACCTTCTAGGTTGACTAGTAGGGATTGTTCTCCAGTCCACTTGGCGTGTGCCAATGCTAACGCGGTCAATAGAACATCATTGATTTGCGCGCGGTAACGGGACGGTACTTTTTGTAGGAGGGTTTCTGTCTCTACTTCCTCCATTGCAATCGTAATCGTCCGGCAGTTCCCTTCTGTGTTCGACTCCCCGTCATGGATTGGCGGTGTAAAGGAGACCATCTCGTCTGCTGCAGCTATCCAGTACCCCTTTTCAGCGACAATACGTTCAGAGGATGCGTACTCATTCATTTTTACTGCCCATGCTTTGTAGGAGGTTGTTTTTGCTGGCAATTGAATCTCTGTTCCCTCCGCAGCCTGTCTGTATGCCGTTTGCAAGTCTTCGATCAGAACTCGCCACGATACCCCGTCTACCGCCAAATGGTGAATGACAATCAGCAAACGGCCCGGTCGATCATACCCAAGATCGAAGTACACGATCTTCATGAGCGGTCCGTTTTCCAAATCCAGGCTCGCTTGTGCTTGGTGTGAAAGTTTTTCGATTCTTCTCATGTGCTGAGCTGGCGAGACCATGCTAAGATCCTCCACGATGACCAAAACTTCCGATTCGACGTCTGCATGTGTTTGCTTCCACTGTCCATCTGTGTAGGTATAACGCAGGCGGAGTGCGTCGTGGTGAGCGAGCAGGTGGGGAATGGCTTGCTCCAGATGCTCTTCGTCCAATTGTTCGTTTACTTGCAGGAGCATCGATTGGTTCCAGTGATGTGGAGTTGGTTGCTCTTGCTCGAAGAACCATTTTTGGATCGGCAATAGTGGCGCTTCACCTGTTACCATTCCTTGCTCTGCTTCCACCTTTGTGCTTTGGCCTGCAACCTTTGCCAACTCTGCAATCGTTTGATGGTCAAAAAGATTCTTCGGAGTCAGATGAATGCCAGCTTTGTTTGCACGCGCGACGATTTGAATGCTGAGGATCGAGTCGCCCCCAAGCTCAAAAAAGTTATCGTGAATGCCGATGCGATCCATTCGCAGAACGCCGCACCAGATTTCCGTCAGTCTTTGTTCGACGAGGTTGGTAGCCTGTGTAAACGAATGAACATCTTGGCTGCGATCATAGACAGGGACTGGAAGTGCTTTTCTATCCACTTTCCCGTTTGGCGTAAGCGGCATTTCATTCAGCATGACAAAAGCAGATGGCACCATATAATCCGGAACATGTGCTTTGAAGTGTTGGCGCAGTTCGGCTGTGTCAACCTCGTGCTCGTCTTGCTTGACCGCATAAGCGACGAGCTGTTTCTTGCCCGGTTCATCTTCGCGGACAATGACTACGGATGCGGCAAGAGCAGGATGTTTGGCTAATACTGCCTCTACTTCACTCAGCTCAATGCGGAATCCACGGATTTTTACCTGATTATCGATTCGGCCGATGAATTCGATAAGACCATCTGGCAGGTAACGAACCAAGTCACCAGTCCGATAGAGTCGTGACTGCGAATCGGTTGAGAACGGGTTTGGTACGAAGCGCTCTTCCGTTAAATCAGGACGATTCAAATATCCTTTCGCCAGACCATCTCCGCCGATGTACAGTTCACCTGTTACGCCAATCGGGACGGGCTGCATTTTGCTGTCCAGTACATACACAGTCGTATTCTTGATGGGGCGGCCAATTGGGAAAGAACTAATCGTCTCTGACAACTCCGTGACCGGATAGCAGCAGGTGAATGTCGTGTTTTCCGTTGGACCGTACCCGTTAATAATCGTGAGTCCTTCGATTTCCAACGCTTTTCTTACGTGAGGGACCGAGACGACATCTCCACCAACGAGCAGTTGCCGAACCCCCATCAGGTACTCTTTATGATGATCCACCATCAGTGTGAACAGTCCCGCTGTCAGCCAAAGCGTCGTAACCTTGTGCGTCTGAATGGCTTGTCCCAGTTCTTCCAGGGAAGGCAGATCAGGTGGCATCAGCACCAGCTGTGCCCCATTCAGCAAGCTGCCCCAAATCTCAAAGGTCGCTGCATCGAACGATACCGTGGACGCTTGCAGGAAAATATCCTGCTCTGTAATTGTCACGTAATCGGTCTCTTTAACAAGACGGACAATGCCTCGATGGATGACAAGCGTTCCTTTTGGCAACCCGGTAGAACCAGAGGTGTAGATCACGTAAGCGAGACTTTCCGCTGTAGTGTCAATGTCAGGTGCCAGTTCACTTTCTTCGGCAATCATTGTCCAGTCGCGATCCAGACAAATCGCGGTATGCTCTCCGGATGGGAGTGACGGTAGAAGCTGCTCCTGTGTGAGCAAAACAGTGACTTGCGCGTCGTCCATCATGTAGGCCAGACGTTCTTTTGGATAATCCGAATCGAGTGGTACATAAGCCCCACCAGCTTTGAGAATCCCGAGCACCCCGATCAGCATTTCTGGAGAACGCTTCACGCAGATACCGACGAGTGAACCTGGGCGAACGCCTTGTTTTTGCAGATAGTTCGCTACTTGGTTGGCTCGTGTCTCTAGCTGGGAGTATGTGAGACTCTTGTCTCCCGATACTACTGCAATGTGATTCGGGTAACGCATCGCCGTCTGCTGGAACAATTGATCCACGCGTTGATCCCGTGGGTAAGCAGTCGTGGTGTCGTTCCATTCCACCAGCAACTGCTCCCGTTCTGCCTGAGGCAAAAACGGCAATTGAGTAATGGTTAATTCCGGCATCTGAACGATGGCTTCGAGTAAGTGATGGAAGTGCTGTGACATGCGCACAATCGTCGTTTCATCAAACAACGCTGTATTGTACTCAAACGTTGCGATCAATCCGTTTGGTCTTTCTGCCATTGTCAACGTCAGGTCATATTTGGCGGTGATGAGGTGTTTGTCCATATCGAATTCCGATACGCGAATGCCAGCCTGTTCGTCTAAATCTAGCTGGAAGTTTTGGAGGACAAACATCACTTGGAACAGCGGCGAGTAGCTGAGACTACGCTCTAGCGCCAGTTCATCGACCAATTTTTCAAACGGAAGGTCCTGATGGGCATAGGCTTCTAGCGCCGTCTCCTTCACTCTTGCCAGCAAGTCACGGAATGTCGGTTCCCCTGACATGTTCGTACGGAGCACCAATGTATTAATGAAGAATCCAATCAATTGTTCCGTCTCTTGTCTATTGCGTCCTGCGACAGGGCTTCCGACGAGGATGTCTTCCTGTCCACTGTAGCGGTAGAGCAGAGTTTGGAAGGCAGCCAGCAAGGTCATGAACAGTGTCGATTCTTCTTTACGGCTAAGTGTTTGTAATTTGTCGAGAAGTTCACCTGCGAGCGTCGTTGAGTAAATCGCTCCCTCGTACGTTTGTACAGCAGGACGTGAACGGTCTGTCGGCAAGGTGAGAAGCGGTTCAGCACCACTTAATTTTTCACTCCAATAAGTAAGCTGTTCGTCTAATACCGAACCTTGGAGCCACTCGCGTTGCCAAGCCGCGTAGTCAGCATACTGCACAGGTAAATCAGCCAATGCTGGTATGTCGTTTTGGCTAATCGCTTCGTAGGAGGCGAACCATTCGCGAATGAATACTCCCATCGACCAACCGTCAGAGATGATGTGATGCATGTTCAAAAGGAAGACTGTTTCTTGCTCGCTTATGCGAATCAAGGTGGTACGGAACAACGGGCCTTCGCTCAGGTTAAATGGTGTAGCTGCCTCTATTCTTGCCAGACGCTGTGTTTCTGCTTCGGACTCGTCCGTTGGTAACTCCCGCAAGTCGACTACAAGTAGCGACTGTTCTTGGTAAGGGTGAATGATTTGCACGGCTTGCCCATCTACGTGGTCAAAGGTTGTCCGCAAGCTTTCGTGGCGCTGGATCAGTACCTGCAAGCTCTTGTTCCAAGCCTCCAAATTCAGGTCTCCGTGCAATCGCATCGCTGACGGGATGTTGTACAAGGCGCTGTCTGGCATCAGACGATCCAGGAACCATAGGCGTTGTTGCGCAAAGGACAATGGCAGATGACCTTCCCGTGAAACAGGTACGATCGAAGCTCCTGTTGTTTCTTGCAAAAAGCTTCCGAGTGCTTCGGACAGTTCTGCAATAGTTGGGTTTTCGAAAAGCGTACGGATTGGTACTTCTCCTGCAAACATGTCACGAAGTCGGGAAATGACCCGTGTCGCTAAGAGAGAATGCCCGCCCAGCTCGAAGAAGTTGTCATGAATCCCGACTTTTTCGATACCGAGCACTTGTGACCAGATTGTGGCGACCAGCTCCTCCGTTTGGTTGCGTGGCGCTACATACTCTTGGGTTGAAGCCAGTTGCCCCCACTCCGGCTCTGGCAGCTGCTTCCGGTCGATCTTGCCGTTCGGTGTGAGCGGCATAGCGTCCAGCCAGACAAAGACAGAGGGAACCATGAACTCCGGCAATTTTGCTTTTGCCCAGAAGGCTAAGTTAGTGACCTCTTCGCTACTTTCCTCTTTTGTCGTCACATACGCTGCCAGACGTTTGTCACCCAGCTTGTCTTCTTTAGACATCACCACAGCTTCCTTGACAGACGGATGGGTGCGAAGGACAGCCTCCAACTCTCCCAACTCGATTCGATAGCCGCGAATCTTTACCTGATGGTCAATCCGCCCCAAATACTCGATTTGTCCATCTGGGAGATAACGGACCAAGTCGCCGGTGCTGTACATCCGTGCATGCGGGTCAGCGTGGAATGGATTGGGCAAGAATCGTTCTGCTGTTAGCTCAGGGCGATTCAGGTACCCGCGAGCCAATCCTTCCCCGCCAAGATACAGTTCCCCAGGCAAGCCCAACGGTACAGGTTGCAGGTTGGTATCGAGAATATACGTTTGTGTGTTCGACAAAGGACGGCCAATCGTCGGTTCTGACGTCGCACCTTTGGTGACCTGTACATACGTGGAGTAGGTCGTATCTTCAGACGGACCGTAAAGATTAAAGACTTTTTCCACATGCTCCAATGCATATAGACTTTGCACCAATGTGTTTGGCAACGGCTCTCCAGCTAAGTTGACCACTCGTACCGTCGCCGGGATCGCGTTCATCCGCACCAGTTCTTTGGCCGCAGATGGAACGGTATTGATTAATGTCACTTCGTTGACTGCTGGCAGACTCGGTACATGCAAGGCGTTGTCAGCCAAGATGACTTTCCCACCGTAGCTTAAGGTCACGAATATTTCATAGACAGACAGATCGAAGCAGATGGAAGTAGAGGCGAGCACCCCACTCATTTCTTCGGCTGAAAAGACGGTTTTCGCCCAAGCGACGAAAGCAATGACACTACTGTGCTGAATCGCTACCCCTTTGGGCAGACCTGTCGAGCCCGAGGTGTATATGACATAGGAAAGGTTCGTTGGCTCTACCAGATTAAGCAGGTTCTCTTCGCTTTGCTCCGCGATAGACTCCCAGTCACGATCCAGGCAGATCACTTGTGCTGGATGTTCAGGCAGCATGGATAACAGGCTTCCTTGGGTCAACAGAATCGCCGCTTGCGAATCCCCCAATGTATAGCCGATTCTCTCTTGGGGGTAAGCCGGATCAATTGGTACATACGCGCCTCCAGCTTTGAGAATTCCCATCATCGCCACGATCATCTCAGTCGTACGTTCCATGAGAACAGCGACCAGGACCTCTGGGCCGATCCCTTGCGCACGCAGATAGTGAGCCAACTGGTTTGCTCGTCGGTTTAGCTCCGCGTATGTCAGTCTTTCTTCTCCGACGATTAAAGCCTCTGCATCCGGTGTAGCGACTACTTGATCCTCAAATAGCTGGTGCATCACCGCGTCACGAGCATATTCCGTTTCCGTTGCGTTCCATTCCACTAACAGCTTGTGGCGTTCCTCGTCCGTAATAAATGAAAGTGTAGTCAACGGCAGTTCCGCTTGAGCCATTAGGGCATGTAGAACCTGCGCCATCTGTTCTAATACCTTAACAATCACTTCCGTATCAAAACGTCCTTGCTCATAGATCAATTTGAGAGCAAGTTCGTCGCCAGGAGCCGCCACCAATGTCAATGGGTAATTGGTTTGCTCCACTGCTTGGACTTCACTCAGCGACACCCCGGAATCTGACTCCTCACTCGTGCTGTTCAAGTAGTTCTCAAAAACGAGAATACTGTCAAACAACGATTGTCCATGTGGAACCTCACTCCAGCCTTGGACGTCTACAAGTGGGGTATATTCATACTGGCGGATGTCTAGTTGTGTCTTTTGCAAGTGTTGTAACCATTCCTGTATCGTTTGGCTTGGGTTAAACATGACGCGGACAGGTAGCGTATTAATAAAGAGTCCTACCATGTTTTCCACTCCTGGCAGCTCTGCTGGACGACCAGAAACTGTCGTTCCAAAGACAACATCGTCTGATCCGCTGTAACCGCTCAGGATGAGTGCCCATGCCCCTTGCACTAACGTATTTAGCGTCAACTGCTGCTTGCGGGCAAAAGCTTGCAGGTGGGCCGTTACTTCCTTGGATAAGTAAACGGTTCGATCACTGTAGGCTTTAGGCTGTACGGCATGACTGCCTGCTTTTCCCATAGCAAGTGGTGTTGACTCGTAGAAGCCTCTTAACTGCTCGCGCCAATAGCGCTCCGCAACTTGTTTATCTTGCTTATTGAGCCATGCGATATAGCGACTGAATGGTTGGACTGCTTCTAATTTTTCTTCTTCGCCTTTATCGATCGCTTGGTAACTTGCCTGCCAATCTTGCAAGACAAGTGGCATACTCCAGCCATCTAGCAAGATATGATGGAAGCTCCATAAGAAGCGATACGTATTTTCGTTCGTGCAAAACAATGTCCAACGCATCAATGGCGCCTGATTAAACTGGAAGTTTCGCGTGCGGTCTTTTTCCATGTACGATTGGATTTCAGCTTCCTGCTTATCGACATCCACATGGCGTAGGTCGATTTTTTCTACGCTTACTTTTACTTGTTTTCGGACGATTTGATGCGGTTGTTCCAATCCTTCCCAGATAAAGGAGGTACGAAGAATCGAATGGCGGTCAACTGTTTTCTGCCATGCTTGCTCGAATGCTTCCAAGCTAATATCTCGCACTGTCATGAGGAACTGTACAACATAATCGCCGCCCTCTTGTTCATACAGGGAGTGGAACAGCATCCCCTCTTGCAGTGGTGTCAGCGAGTATACACTTTCAATCTGACGATCCGAAGCGATGTATTTGTCGATAGACTGCTGATTTAGATTAGCCAGCGGGAAGTCTGACGGTGTGTAGCCGATTTCTTCTGCCGATTGAGTGTAAGACATAATCTCCCGCAGTGCTTCCATGTAATCATCTGCAACAGCCGCAATCGTCTGTTCGTCATGGATGTTTTCGTTGTACAACCAGGTGACGTGTAGCTGATCTCCTGTAACCGCACTAATGATATCTAGCAAGTTCTCTCGAATCGAATCAGGGGCAAGGTTGGCTCCACTGCATTCAGACGCTATGCCAAACGTAGAGGAAACCGCCACCGTCTGATCAAATTGCCCAAGGTAGTTGAAGCTGATTTGCGGTTTCGGTTGGGCGTTCAGTTGGTGTTGTAGTTCAAGATCATCACTTAGATAGCGCAAAATTCCATAGCCAACACCCTTATTTGGAATCTGGCGGAGCTGTTCCTTGGCTGCCTTCAGCATATGCCCCCATGGTTTTTCTTGCTCGATAGAAATTTGTATCGGGTACATACTTGTGAACCAGCCAACCGTATGGGATAAATCTGCCCCTTCGATTATCTCCTCGCGTCCATGCCCTTCCAGAAGTACGACCATCGACTCTTTTCTTGTCCACCGATTCAGCGCTTTTGCTAAGGAAGCAAGCAATACGTCATTGATTTGCAGACGGTAGGAAGGGAGCGTTTCGTGAAGCAAGTTGCGCGTCTCTTCCGTGGTCAGCGTAAGTGTAATCTGTTTCGTGGATGCCTCGGTGTTTTGGGCTGGCTCATACGTACGGTCAACAGGAAGTGGATCCACTTCATACGCTTGATTTGCCCAAAAGGCTTTTTCCATTTCGAGCGCATCAGAGTTGGCATAAGCGTGTAACTGTTCAGCCCATGCCTTAAACGATGTTGTTTTTGACGGGAATTGTACCTCCTGACCATTTACAACTTGCTCATAGGCCAACTGCAAGTCTTCCAGCAAAATGCGCCAGGATACCCCATCGACTACCAAGTGATGAACAACAAGTAAGAGTCGTCCCGTGCGTTCTTTTCCAAGGTGGAAGTACACTGCTCGGAACATCGGTCCTTCTGTGATGTTCAGACTCGCCTGCTTTTCGCCTGCAATTTCTTCCAATCGCGCGAATTGTTCCTCTGGTGAGATGCCAGACAAATCAACCAGATGGAAAGGTGCAGGTTCGCCCAAGCCCTCGATGTGTTGTGACCATAAACCGTCGTTGTTGGTATAACGCATGCGTAAAGCATCGTGGTGTGCAAGCAACTCGGTAATGGCACGCTCCAATGCGTTCGTATCAACCGGTTCCTCGACTGTCAACAAGAAGGATTGATTCCAGTGATGGATAGACGGTTGATTTGCGGCAAAGAACCACTTTTGGATTGGTGTAAGCAACACATTTCCGGTCACGATGCCTTGCTCCGCCAGTTGAATAGCGTTTTCCCCGTTTCCAGTTGTTGAAACGAGAGCTGCTAGTTCAGCGATTGTTTGGTTTTCAAAGATCTGTTTAGGTGTAAGACGAATCCCTACTTGGTTAGCCCGAGAGACGATTTGGATACTCAGGATCGAGTCTCCTCCGAGCTCGAAGAAGTTGGAGTTGATACTGATTTCTTGGATTCTGAGAACGTCTTGCCAAATCTCAGACAGTTTGCGCTCGATATAGGTATGTGGTGCAACGTAGTACCCATCACTTGTGCTCGCATAATCAGGTTTTGGCAGGGCCCGACGGTCTACTTTCCCATTTGGCGTAAGCGGCAATTCATCCAGCATGATGAAAGCGGATGGCACCATATAATCCGGAACATGTGCTTTGAAGTGCTTACGCAGTTCGGCTGTGTCCATTTCTTGCTCCGCTTTCTTGACCGCATAAGCGACGAGCTGTTTCTTGCCCGGTTCATCTTCGCGGACAATGACTACGGATGCGGCAAGAGCAGGATGTTTGGCTAATACTGCCTCTACTTCACTCAGCTCAATGCGGAATCCACGGATTTTTACCTGATTATCGATTCGGCCGATGAATTCGATAAGACCATCTGGCAGGTAACGAACCAAGTCACCAGTCCGATAGAGTCGTGCCTGCGAATCGGTTGAGAACGGGTTTGGTACGAAGCGCTCTTCCGTTAAATCAGGACGATTCAAATATCCTTTCGCCAGACCATCTCCGCCGATGTACAGTTCACCTGTTACACCAATCGGGACGGGCTGCATTTTGCCATCAAGTACATACACAGTCGTATTTTTGATGGGACGGCCAATCGGGAAAGAACTACTCGTCTCTGGCAACTCCGTGACCGGATAGCAGCAGGTGAATGTCGTGTTTTCTGTTGGACCGTACCCGTTGATAATCGTGAGTCCTTCGATTTCCAACGCTTTTCTTACGTGAGGGACCGAGACGACATCTCCACCAACGAGCAGTTGCCGAACCCCCATCAGGTACTCTTTGTGATGATCCACCATCAGTGTGAACAGTCCCGCTGTCAGCCAAAGCGTCGTAACCTTGTGCGTCTGAATGGCTTGTCCCAGTTCTTCCAGGGAAGGCAGATCAGGTGGCATCAGCACCAGCTGTGCCCCATTCAGCAAGCTGCCCCAAATCTCAAAGGTCGCTGCATCGAACGATACCGTCGATGCTTGCAGGAAAACGTCCTGCTCCGTGATCGTCACGTAGCCCGTTTCTTTGACGAGACGGACAATGCCTCGATGGATGACAAGCGTTCCTTTTGGCAACCCGGTAGAGCCTGAGGTGTAGATCACGTAAGCGAGACTTTCCGCTGTGGTATCAATGTCAGGTGCCAGTTCACTTTCTTCGGCAATCATTGTCCAGTCGCGATCCAGACAAATCACGGTATGCTCTCCGGATGGGAGTGACGATAGAAGATGCTCCTGCGTGAGCAAAACAGTGACTTGCGCGTCGTCCATCATGTAGGCCAGACGTTCTTTCGGATAATTCGAATCGAGCGGTACATAAGCCCCACCAGCTTTGAGAATCCCGAGCACCCCAATCAGCATTTCTGGAGAACGCTTCACGCAGATACCGACGAGTGAACCTGGGCGAACGCCTTGTTTTTGCAGGTAGTTGGCTACTTGGTTGGCTCGTGTCTCTAGCTGGGAGTATGTGAGACTCTTGTCTCCCGCTACCACTGCAATGTGATTCGGGTAACGCATCGCGGTCTGCTGGAACAATTGATCCACGCGTTGATCCCGTGGGTACGCCGTCGTGGTGTCGTTCCATTCCACCAGCAGTTGCTCCCGTTCTGCCTGAGGCAAAAACGGCAATTGGGTAATGGTCTGCTCCGGCATCTGAACGATGGCTTCGAGTAAGTGATGGAAGTGCTGTGACATGCGCACAATCGTCGTTTCATCAAACAGCGCTGTATTGTACTCAAACGTTGCGATCAATCCGTTTTGTCTTTCTGCCATCGTCAACGTCAGGTCGAACTTGGCAGTGACGAGGTGTTTGTCCATATCGAATTCCGATACGCGAATACCAGCCTTTTCGTCTAAATCTAGCTGGAAGTTTTGGAGGACAAACATCACTTGGAACAGCGGTGAGTAGCTCAGACTACGCTCTAGCGCCAGTTCATCGACCAATTTTTCAAACGGAAGATCCTGATGGGCATAGGCTTCTAGTGCCGTCTCTTTCACTCTTGCCAGCAAGTCACGGAATGTCGGTTCCCCTGACATATCCGTACGGAGCACCAATGTATTAATGAAGAAACCGATGAGTGACTCGATCTCCTCCCGATTTCGTCCTGCAACCGGGCTTCCGACGAGGATGTCTTCCTGTCCACTGTAGCGGTAGAGCAAAGTTTGGAAGGCAGCCAGCAAGGTCATGAACAGCGTCGATCCTTCTTCACGGCTGAGCATACTCAACTTTGCTAACAGTTCAGCTGAAAGCGTAAAGCTATACATCGCGCCAGCATGGCTTTGAACGGATGGACGCGGACGATCTGTCGGCAAAACCAATAGTGGTTCGGCATCGACTAGCTTTTCTTTCCAGTACGCTAGCTGTTGCGATAGCACATCTTCTTCCATCCACATCCGTTGCCATACAGCGTAATCGGCGTACTGCAATGTCAGATCAGCTAATTCAGGTTCTTTGCCTTGAACAAATGCTTCGTACAGTGCTCTCATTTCTTTGATGAAAATACCGATTGACCAGCCATCGAAAACGATATGGTGCATGTTAAATAAGAAGACGGCCTCTTGCTCGCTTATGCGAATCAAGGTGGTACGGAACAACGGACCTTCGCTCAGGTTAAATGGTGTAGCTGCCTCTATTCCTGCCAAACGTTGTGTTTCTGCTTCGAACTCGTCCGTTGGTAACTCCCGCAAGTCAACTACACGTAGCGACTGTTCTTGGTAAGGGTGAATGATTTGTACGGCTTGTCCATCTACGTGGCCAAAGGTTGTCCGCAAGCTTTCGTGGCGCTGGATCAGCAGCTGCAAGCTCTTGTTCCACGCCTCTATATTCAGATTCCCGTGCAATCGCATCGCTGACGGGATGTTGTACAATGCACTGTCTGGCATCAGACGATCCAGGAACCACAGGCGCTGCTGCGCAAAGGACAATGGCAGATGACCTTCCCGTGAAACAGGTACGATCGAAGCTCCTGTTGTTTCTTGCAAAATGCTTCCGAGTGCTTCGGACAGTTCTGCAACGGTTGGGTTTTCGAAAAGCGTACGGATCGGTACTTCTCCTGCAAACATGTCACGAAGTCGGGAAATGACCCGTGTCGCTAAGAGAGAATGTCCACCCAGTTCGAAGAAGTTGTCATGAATCCCGACTTTTTCGATACCGAGCACTTGCGACCAGATTGTGGCGACCAGCTCCTCCGTTTGGTTGCGTGGCGCTACATACTCTCGGGTAGAAGCCAGTTGGCCCCACTCTGGCTCTGGCAGTTGCTTCCGGTCGATCTTTCCGTTCGGTGTGAGCGGCATAGCGTCCAGCCAAACAAAGACTGATGGAACCATAAATTCTGGCAATTTTGCTTTTGCCCAGACCGCTAAGTCAGTGGCCTCTTCGCTACTTTCGTCTTTTCTCGACACATACGCCGCCAGACGTTTGTCACCCTGCTTGTCTTCTCTTGCCATCACCACGGCTTCCTTGACAGCCGGATGGGTGCGAAGGACAGCCTCCAACTCTCCCAACTCGATCCGATAGCCGCGAATCTTCACCTGATGGTCTATCCGTCCCAAATACTCGATTTGACCATCTGGAAGATAACGGACTAAGTCACCGGTGCCGTACATCCGCGCTTGCGGGTCAGCGTGGAATGGATTGGACAAGAATCGTTCTGCTGTCAGCTCTGGTCGATTCAGATAACCACGAGCCAATCCGTCACCGCCAAGATACAGTTCCCCAGGTAAGCCCAACGGTACAGGTTGCAGGTTGGCATCGAGAATATACGCTTGTGTGTTGGACAAAGGACGGCCAATTGTCGGTTCTGACGTCGCACCTTTGGTGACCTGTACATACGTGGAGTACGTCGTATCTTCAGACGGACCATAAAGATTAAAGACTTTTTCCACATGTCCCAGTGCATATAGATTTTGCGCCAATGTGTTTGGCAGTGGCTCACCAGCTAGGTTGACCACTCGTACCGTCGCTGGGATCGCGTTCATCCGCACGAGTTCTTTGGCGGCAGATGGGACGGTATTGATCAATGTCACTTCGTTGACTGCTGGCAGGCTCGGCAAATGCAACGCGTTGTCAGCCAAAATGACTTTGCCTCCGTAGGCTAAGGTTACAAATATTTCATAGACTGACAGATCGAAGCAGATGGAAGTCGAGGCGAGCACCCCACTCATTTCTTCAGCCGAAAAGACGGTTTTCGCCCAAGCGATAAAGGCAATGACACTACTGTGCTGAATCGCTACCCCTTTGGGTAGACCTGTCGAGCCCGAGGTGTAAATGACATAGGAAAGGTTCGTTGGTCCCGCCAAATTTGGCAGGTTCTCTTTGCTTTGCTCTGCGATAGCCTCCCAGTCACGATCCAGGCAGATCACTTGTGCTGTATGTTCAAGTAGCATCGATAGCAGGCTTCCTTGGGTCAACAGGATTGCCGCCTGCGAATCCTCCAACGTATAGCCGATTCTCTCTTGTGGATACGCGGGATCAATCGGCACATACGCGCCACCAGCTTTGAGAATGCCCAACATCGCTACGATCATCTCAGTCGTACGTTCCATGAGAACAGCGACCAAGACCTCTGGGCCGATCCCTTGCGCCCGCAGATAGTGAGCCAACTGGTTTGCTCGGCGGTTCAGCTCCGCGTACGTCAGTCTTTCTTCTCCGACGATTAAAGCCTCGGCGTCCGGTGTAGCGACTACTTGTGCTTCAAATAGCTGGTGCATCACTGTGTCACGAGCATATTCCGTTTCTGTTGCATTCCATTCCACTAACAGCTTGTGGCGCTCCTCGTCTGTGATGAATGAAATGGCAGAGAGATGGTCTTTAGGCTGAGCCATTATGGACTCTAATACTTTGATCAATTGAGCCAATACCTTATCCATGGTGGCCTGCTCGAATCGATTTGTCTCATAAATCAGCTTGAGCAATAGTTCTTCGCCAGGCGCCGCCACCAATGTCAATGGATAGTTCGTCTGCTCAACAGCTTTGATTGCGTTTAGTGACATATCTGTATTCGCCTGTGTTTTTGCACCAGACATGTAGTTCTCGAAAACGAGTATGCTGTCAAACAACGCCTGTCCAAGCGGCACTTCGCTCCAGCTTTGAATGTCAACAAGCGGTGTGAACTCGTACTGACGTATCGCACTCTGTTCCTGTTGGATGTTCTGCAGCCAGTCGATCACCGTCATTTGTTCCGAGAAAAGCACGCGAACAGGTAGCGTGTTGATAAACAGACCTACCATGGAGTCCACTCCACGCAAATCTGTAGGGCGTCCCAGGTTGGTTGTCCCAAATACCACTTCCGACTCACCTGCATAACGACTTAAAATCAACGCCCACGCACCTTGAACCAGCGTATTCATCGTCAGTTGATGCCTACGGGCAAAAGCTTGCAGACTCGCAGTTGTTTCCTTCGATAAAAGAATCATTTGATCTGCGTATTCTTTTTGTTGTACAACCCTTCCACCCGGTTTCCCCATGCTAAGAGGAGTTGGTATACGGAAGCCCCGCAGATGATTTCGCCAATACTGCTCTGATGCCTCAAGACTCTGCTGCTTTAACCAGGCAATATAAGAGGAAAACGGTGGAGCGACAGGCAGTTTTGCTTCGGTACCATCAACAGATGCCTGATAATAGGCCAGCCAATCGTTTAACACGATCGGTGTACTCCAACCATCCAATAACATATGGTGAAAGCTCCAAACGAGTTGACTGGTTTTCGAATCGAGACGAATCAACGACCAACGCATCAACGGCGGGTGAGCGAGATCAAAGCCTAGCTTGCGATCTTGTTCGAGATAGGTTTGTAAGTTCGCTTCTTGCTTTTCTTTCGTTAAGTGACTCCAGTCCAGTTGTTCGACATGTGCTTTTACTTTTGTATGAACGACCTGATGCGATTTCTCTAATCCGCTCCATAAGAAGGAGGTTCGGAGGATTGCATGTCGCTCGACAACTTTTTGCCATGCTTCTGAAAACATCGCCAGATTCAAATGATCCAAATTCACGACCAGTTGAACGACGTAGTCCCCGCCTGCTTGCTCATAAAGAGAGTGGAACAGCATCCCCTCTTGTAACGGAGTGAGCGTGTAAATGTTCTCGATCAGACGATTGTTGCCGATGAACTTGTCGAGGCTTTTTTGATTCAGCTCCGCCAAAGGGAAATCGGAAGGCGTATAGCCACCTGCCTCTTCAGAGCGACAATGGGCGATGATCGCTTGCAATGATTGCACATAGTCACGAGCAAGCTCTTCAATCGTTTGTTGTTCGTACAGATCGCTGCTGTATGTCCACGTCATTTCTAACTGATCTCCCGCCACCATGCTCTGGAAATCAAGTTTATGAAGTCGGGTTTCATCCTTGCTCAGATTGGACGCTGACCAGTTCGGAATGATCTGGAACAAGGATGCATCAGCCGTTTGATCCTGATCAAATTGTCCTAAATAATTAAAGCTAATCTCAGGTTGCGGATAAGCTTGCAGGGTATTTATCGTTTGTTCATCTTTGCTTAAATAACGATGAATGCCGTAGCCAATCCCTTTGTCAGGAATCGTGCGTAATTGTTCTTTGACTGATTTTATCAGGGAACTCCAAGGCGTCTTTGGCTCCATTTCCAGCAAGACCGGGTACATGCTTGTGAACCAGCCTACTGTACGGGAAATGTCCACGCCATCGATGATCTCTTCACGCCCGTGTCCCTCAACTGATACATAGAGTGTCTCTTGCCCCGTCCAGTTGTTATAGGCTCGGATCAAAGCACTGAGTAACACGTCGTTAATCTGAGTACGGTAAGCGGCTGGTACCTCCTGCAATAAGGCACGTGTCTCGTCCACGCCCAGCTTTACCTTTACTTGAACAGCCAGACTTTCTGTGTTCTTTCCATTCGGATGGTCAACAGGCAGGTTTACTACATGACTTGTATCCAGATTCGCCCAGTATTCGTCGACTACGCTTTGCTGTGCGTACTGTGTCAACTGTTCCGACCATTGCTTGAAAGAAGTCGTCTTCTGAGGCAAATTCAGCTGTTGCAACCCTGTCAATTGTTGATAGGCCGTTTGCAAGTCTTCCAGAATAATTCTCCAAGAAACACCATCGACAGCGAGATGATGAATCGCAATGAACAGACGCTGTTTGGCCCCGCATTGGAAGTATGCAGCACGAAGCAATGGTCCTTTTTCGATATCCAGACTTTCTTGTAGCTGGTCTGCGATGGCTTGCATTTGTTCCTCTATGTCCGTTTCAAGTACAGCTGTCAAATCTACTACCTGAAATACATCCTCATCCGAAACGACATCATGATATTGCTCCCATTTTCCATTGACGTTCCGAAAACGCAGGCGCAAGGCATCATGGTGAGCAAGAATCGTCGCAAAAGCTTTTGCCAATAAACTCGCATCCATTTCTTCACGCACAGTAAGCATGACAGATTGATTCCAGTAGTTGACATGGCAAATTTCCTGCTCAAAGAACCATGTCTGAATGGGCGTCAGAGGCAATTCGCCAGTAACAAGACCCTGCTCCCTATGCACTTGTGGTGCATCCTCAAGAACAACGACACTTGCGGCCAATTCTGCCAATGTTTGAGAGTCAAACAAGTGCTTTGGTGTAAATCTGATACCCGCCTGGTTGGCACGCGCGACAATCTGAATCGTCAATATCGAGTCGCCGCCCAGTTCGAAAAAGTTATCGTGAATCCCGATTGACTCTACACCTAGAACTCCTTGCCAGATTTCGGCCAGCTTTTGTTCTATTTCCGTTTGTGGGGCAACAAAGGAATCTTCCCATTGAGCTCGCAGGGTATCGGGTAACGGTAAAGCACGGCGGTCTACCTTTCCGTTAGGAGTGAGAGGCAGAGCATCCATCAGTATAATGACAGATGGCACCATGTAGTCAGGAAGTCTATCTTTCAAAGACTGACGCAGTTCATTCGTCTGTACCTCTTCTCCCTCATGAAGCACGGCATAAGCCACCAGTCGTTTGACACCAGGCGTCAAATCCTCCCTGACGATCACCACTGCTTCCGAAACAGCTGCATGTGCATACAAGGCCGACTCTATTTCCCCCAGCTCAACCCGGAATCCGCGAATGCTTACTTGATCATCAGCTCGTCCAATAAACTCCAAATTGCCATCTACCAAATAGCGAACCAAGTCGCCAGTGCGATACATCCGTGCCCCTTCATCTGTAGAGAACGGATTGGGGACAAAACTGGCTTCCGTCAGGTCAGGACGGTTCAGATAGCCGCGTGCCAAGCTTTTCCCTGCAATGTAAAGTTCCCCGACAACTCCTGCAGGCACAGGCTTTCTGCTTGCGTCAAGTACATAGACAGATACGTTGTCAATGGGACGTCCAATGGAAGGAGCCGCTTCTCGTGCTCCCTGCACGGGCACGATACCAGCAGTAGCAACGACAGTATTTTCTGTTGGGCCATACTGGTTTACCAGCGTAAACGGTACATTCGCAGACGGGTACTGGTGCAAAGTATCACCACCCGTCAACATGTAGCGTAAAGCTGATTCGGCTGGCCAATTCAAGGTAAGCAGGCTCTCTGCCAAAGGCGTTGGTAAAAAGCTTATCGTGATGCCTGATTCGACTAACCAATTACGCAGCTTTTCCGGTACGAGACGAATCTCTTCCTGTGGCAGGCAAATCGTAGCACCTGCCGTCAAATACGGCCAAATCTCCCACACCGAAGCATCAAAAGCTGTACCGGCTATTTGCGATGCACGGTCTGCAGCGATTACGTTGTACGCTCGCTGATGCCAATTTACTAGATTCAAGAGTGATCCGTGCTCGATCTCCACTCCTTTTGGCGTTCCTGTAGAACCTGACGTATAGATGACATAGGCGAGTTGTTCTGCTTTGGTCGTAACCGCTGGCGCAATCGAACTCATCTCAGCAATTACATGCCAATCTCGATCCAAGCAAAGGAACGTTGCAGCGCCTTCTGGTAATGCACCTATCAACCGCTCTTGGGTTAAGACCAAAGACATCCGTGAGTTCTTGATCATAAAAGCGAGTCGTTCTTGCGGGTATGCAGGGTCCATCGGCACATAAGCGGCACCTGCTTTGAGAATCGCGAGTTGACCGATCAACATCTCGATGGAACGCTCCACGCAGATTCCTACCAAGTCTTCCGAGCCAATCCCTTGTTTTAGCAAGAGATGAGCGAGCTGATTGGCCTTCGCATCCAGGTCTGCATAGGTGATTGCACCTTGCTCACCCGAAACTGCAATCTGATCAGGCAACGTTTGTGCCAGTTGGGCAACACGTTCGTGCACGCAAAGATCGCGGGAATATTCAACCTCAGTATCATTCCAACCGATGAGTAACTGATCTCGTTCCACACCGCCCAACAGTTCAACTTCCGTTATTTTCTGTGCTGGGTTGGTCGCAATAGCTTGCAAAAGATTGCGGAAATGCTCTGCCATGCGCTCAATCGTCGTACGATCAAATAAATCTGTACTGTATTCAAACACACCCTTGAGTCCGTCATCCTCGTCTTCAATCATGGTGAGAGTCAAATCAAATTTGGTCGTCTTGTTGAGATTGACTTCATTAGGTGTAATGGATATCGTCTCGCCTTTACGTACACCCGTTGACATTCCCTGTACGGAGAAAAGTACCTGGAATAGCGGCGAGTAGCTGAGACTGCGCTCAATTTGTAATTCATCGACCAATCTTTCAAAAGGAATATCCTGATTGGCAAAAGCATCAAATGCCGTCTCACGAACACGTCGCAACAGCTCAACGAATGTAGGTTCGTTAGACAGGTCAGTACGAAGAACCAGCATGTTGACAAAGAATCCGATTAGGTTTTCTATTTCCTGACGATTCCGTCCCGCAACAGGTGTGCCTATCAGAATATCTGTGGTATGTGTATAACGGTACATGAAGTGCTTGAATGCCGCTAAGAGCGTCATGAACAGTGTCGCGCCTTCTTGGCGTCCGAGCTCGCGTAGCTTTTGCCCCACTTCACTCGGCACGAAGAAAGAATAGTTGTCACCGCGATAGCTTTGCACGACTGTCCGTGGACGATCGGTCGGAAGTGGTAAAAGTGGTTCACTCTGGCCCAGCTTCTTTTTCCAGTAACTGAGCTGCTGCTCCCATACATTGTCTTGCCATTTCTCTCGTTGCCAGACTGCGTAATCGCGATATTGAATGGGTAAATCGGCAAGCGGTACTTCTGCTTCTTTGACTAATGCTTCATAGATTGTGCTTAGCTCGTTCACCAATACATCCATAGACCAACCGTCAGAGATGATGTGATGCATATTAATCCAGAGAACGGACTCTTGTTCCTCCAGTCGGATCAACGCTGCTCTCATCAGCGGCCATTGATCCAGTTGGAATGGCGTCGCGCCATCTTCTTCCACCATACTCATCCATTTAGCGTCTTTTTCCGCCGCTGGCATGTCGCGTAGGTCAGTGACAGGCAGTGACAAATGTACATTTGTATGAATCACTTGAACCGCTCGTCCTTCTATGTCCTTAATCGTTGTTCGAAGGGATTCATGCCGTTTGATGATTTCATTCAAAGCACGTTCCATTACATTCGTATCGACTGCTCCACGCAGATGGAATCCGACCGGAATGTTGTACATGGCGCTATTCGGGATAAGCCGATCAAGGAACCATAGACGTTGTTGGGCGTAAGACAGCGGTAACTCTTGAGAACTGTCCAATGAAAGCGGTTTGATTGGGCTTTGCTTTATCGGCTCTGCACCTTGGCGAGTGAATTGAATACGTTCAGCCAATTCTGCTACCGTCTGATAGGTAAAAATCTCACGCATCTGAAGCTGAGTCTGAAATAGTTTGGATGTACGGGACAGCAATTGTGTCGCTAAAAGCGAATGCCCTCCCAATTCGAAAAAGTTATCGTGGATCCCGACTCGTGATACACCAAGAACCTCCTCCCAAATCCGGGCGAGCAATTCCTCAATTGGATTGCGCGGCGCACTGTACGCGTTGCCTGTTTGCACATTGCCATCTGGGAGTGGCAAAGCTTTGCGATCAATTTTGCCGCTCGAGGTCAGTGGGAACTCTTCCATTTGAATAAAATGAGATGGAACCATGTAATCTGGCAGCGTTTGGCGAAGCAGTGTGCGTAAGGAGGCAACAGTCCACACCTGATCTGCGATAATATAGGCGCATAGATACGCTTGTTGGTTATGATCTGTGTGTGCCACTACCACTGCATCACGAATCGACTCTTCTTCGATCAACCGGCTTCGAATTTCGTTCAACTCAATCCGAAATCCACGAATTTTCACTTGGTGGTCGATGCGTCCGAGGTATTCGATGTTTCCATCCTTGCGATAACGAGCCAGGTCGCCTGTACGGTACATGCGTTTGCCTGCTTCAAACGGATGGGAAACAAACTTTTCGTTCGTCAATTCCTCATTATTTAGATATCCTCTCGCCAACCCAGCTCCGGCAATGCATAATTCACCAGGAACTCCGATTGGCTGCAATTGTCCATATTGATTGACGATATGCATTTGATAGTTGGCCAATGGCTTTCCAATAGGCACAGGATTTTCTATCAAGTCTAGCGTGAGTGAGTAACAGGAAGCATAAATGGTAGCTTCTGTAGGACCATAGATGTTCTCCACTTTCACTTCTGGCAATACGTTATATACTTTTGGCGCAAGATCATTCGGCATTGCTTCCCCGGCAGCCATGATGTATCGCAGTCGGTTTCCTTCTTTTCGCCCCTCGAGATACTCGACAAATGGAATGAGCATAGATGGAACAAAATTGACATGCGTTACGTCATAATTTACAACAGATTCCCAAATTTTGTCAGATTCCTTCTCTGCGCCAGGTTCGAGAATTACCAGTCTGCCGTTGCCGAGAATCCAGCCGAAGATTTCTGCGACAGATACGTCGAAGGTATAGGTCGTTTTTAACAAATACGCATCTTTTTCTTGTAGCGGATATTTCTCTTGCAGTGCGAAGATTTGATTTAATAAACTCGCATGCTCGATCATGACGCCTTTCGGTTTGCCTGTCGAACCCGATGTATAGATGACGTATGCAAGATTACTCGTTTGGGCTACATTCGCAAGATTACCCGGTGCTCCCTGATAAAGCTCATCCGCCTCTAGATCAAAGATCCGATCAGCAAAATCAATTGTCTCTAAAAAGCGTTTTTTTGTAAGAAGTAGCACACTGCCGCTATCCTGTAAAATGTATTCGATGCGTTCCTTCGGATGAGCCGGGTCGATTGGTAAATATGCTCCGCCTGCTTTAAAGATCGCAAGAATGGCAATGATCATTTCCGGTGAGCGTTCTGTGAGCAAGCTGACAATACTTTCTGGTCCGACCCCTTTTGCACGTAAAAATGTAGCAAGTTGATTTACCTTTTCGTTTAGCTCACGATAAGTAAGCTGTTGCTCTCCCATGACCAACGCAATGAGGTGTGGTTGTTTCTCTGCACGCTCTTCAAAAATCTGGTGAATCAGATAATCAATAGGATAATTGCGATATGTATCATTAAAAGTATGGAGCTGAAGGTGCTTCTCTTCGGAATTTACCACTTCTAGATTTTTCAGAAGGATATCCGGTGTATTTGTCACTTGCGTCATGATAGTTGTGAGTTGTTGGTTGAGGTGTTGGAGTTGATCTTCCGTAAATACGGATGCATTGTATATATACGTAACAGTGAGGGTATCGTCTGAGGTGACCATTATGTTTAGGTCGTAGTTGGTTTGTTCAAAAGCATACAAATTTGTGAGAGTGAATTCTTGGTTATATTGGTTCAGACGGGTCAAAAGCTCTGCGCCCATCGGATAATTTTGGAACAGAATAATATGATCGATCAGTTGTTGATTTTTCTGAATGTCCGCGAGGGAAAGATAATGATATTTTTCCAGCGAAATCGACTCTTCTTGTACTTGTTTCACCAGATCAGAAAACGTTTGATTGTCTCTCATCTGAACACGGATAGGTATGGTATTGATGAAAAGTCCAACCATCTGCTCGACATTCGGGATATCGATTGGACGGCCAGAGACAACCGATCCGAATACAACGTCATCGATATTGCTTTGGCGCTGCAACATGAGACCCCAGATTGTACGAAAGAGATTGTTTACAGTCACTTGCAATTGTTTTGCGATTTTATTCAAGCGGCTCGTCAACGACTGACCAATCGTGAAGACCATCTCTGCTTGATTGTATTTGATTCCGGTACCCTGCTTTTGAATAAATGTGCTCGGCTCATAGCCGCTTAAATACCGTGACCAGTTGACTTTTGCCTCTTCTGCATCCTGTTCCCCTAACCAGCTTATGTACTCGCTGTACGGATAAACTTGGCCGAGATTTACTGGTCGTTCGTCTTTTAATTGTTGATAGATTTGGAAAAAGTCATGTAACACAAGCGGAATGCACCAGCCGTCGAGCAAAATGTGATGGTGACTCCAAATCAGTGTATAGGCATCAGAAGCGGTTTGGACAAGAGTGAGGCGAATGAGCACATCTTTTGCCAAATCAAAGTTTTTCTGACGTTCTCTTTTAGCAAAGTCCTCCAAAAAGACAACTTGCTCGTCTTCAGAGAGGTGTGTGATATCGATCACCTGCACGTTTGTCTTTCTTTCCTTGAGTACAATTTGTCGCGGCTTTTGAACCTTTTCAAGGATAAAGACAGTTCGGAGAATATCGTGTCGCGCGATCAGCGCGTTTAAACTTTGTTCGAGAATAGCTGGATCGATGAACCCTCTAATGGTAAAGCGCAATTGTTCAAAGTAGGACTCTGTTCCTTCGTCCAGGAGGGAATGAAATAACATTCCCTCCTGCATGGGAGATAACGGATATATATTGGCGATCTTTTTACTTGACACGTCTACTCTCCTCCTGGGGTACATTTACTTACAAATCGCCTATCAAGTCCATAATGTCATCGAGTTCTTCCAGAGAGAGCTTCTTGTCCACGAAATCACTCGGTGTTAACTCAGAATCTTTCTTTTGCATACAATGTACAATAATAGCGTTCAAATGAATTTGATAGAGTCCCATGAGCTTGTCTATCGTCGTTTTGTGATACTCATGGCGATTGTAATTCATAGAGATAACCAGCTCTCCACCGATAATCTTGGCATAGATATCTAACGGATGCATGCGTTCGGTATGAGTTCCTAGCACTCTACCCTCTGGTAGATTCGATGGCGAGAACAGATCGTTGTCCAGATCGGCATCGTACTGTCCCAGATAATTGAACACAACCTCGGGCTGGTGTGTGAAATGGATGTCTCGTTTGTGCTCTGTCTCTGTGAGATGCTTTAAGATGGAATACCCGATTCCTTTATTAGGAATAGCACGCATCATTTCTTTGACTAGCTTGATCTGCTCCGCCAATTGACCCGATTTGGTAGCAGGCAGGACGACTGGGAAAAGGGAAGTGAACCAACCTACCGTACGTGAGACATTCAAGCCTTTGATAATCTCTTCACGTCCATGTCCTTCCAAAAAGACCCTAACATCGTTTGCCCCTGTCCATTCCTGCATCGCCATTCCCAAGGCAGTCAACAGGATCTCTTGCGTTTCCGTTTGGTAGGCGTGATTTGTATGGCGCAGTAATTTTTCAGTCTCGATTTTGGAGAAACGAACCGACGCTGTTATCGTCTCCATTTCGGTCTGGTAAATGGTCTCCTGATCCTTTGGCAATGGACGGCTCGGAATGGAATCGACTTTTTTCCAATAAGCTAGTTCGTTTACAAGCTTCTTGCTATTGGCTACGTTTTTTAGCTCTTTCGCCCATTTTTGATAAGAATGTGTTTTTTCCGGTAAAGCAATTAGACTACCTGAGGCTACTTGTTGATAGGCGATTCGGAAGTCTTCCAGAATGATGCGCCAGGAAACACCGTCAACAACCAGATGGTGAATCACAAAAAGCAAATGGTCACCTGCTCTTGTCTTGAAGAGCGCTACTTGAACCAGCGGTCCCTCCTGTAAATTCATACTGGCTTGCAGGCGGTTTGCTTCTTCTTCCACTTTGTTTCGAGCATCCAGCTCTTCTGCAAAATCAAACACATGGAATTCGAACAGATTACCATCGTCACCCCGATTAAACTGGACAAATCCCTCATCCGATTCGGTAAAACTCATGCGCAGGGCATCATGATGAAGCACAAGCGCATTTAGAGACTCCATCAGTAGTTCGCTATGGAAGCCCTCTTGGCTGAAAAGCATCATTGCTTGATTCCAGTGATGTCTGCTTGTTGTAATCCGTTCAAAGAAGTAGTGCTGGATTGGTGTAAGTAAGACAGGTCCTGTTATCAGTCCCTGATCGAACGTGATCCTCTCGGAAATGATAAACGGTGCCATTCGTTCGATCGTCGGATATTTAAATAGGTGATTGACTTCCATCATGAGATTCATCCGTTGCAGACGAGACGCGATCTGCAAACTCTTGATCGAATCTCCACCAAGCTCGAAAAAGCTGTCTTGAATCCCTACCCTCTCGATGCCAAGTACTTCTCCCCAAATTCCGGCAAGAATCTCTTCCATTTCAGAGCGCGGTGCTACGTATTCCACTTCGCTTCTCACACTTCCATCCGGTTCAGGCAGGGCCTTGCGATCCAGCTTACCGTTGGATGTAAGCGGAAACTCCTTCATGAGAACGAAGTGGGCAGGTACCATATATTCTGGCAATTCACGGCGAAGCAGGTCGCGCAACTGACTGACTGTCCATTCGTTCACAGAAAGCAGATAGGCGCACAAGTATGCCTGATTGTTCTGGTTGGTTCGGGCCATAACCACCGCATCATAAATGGACTCTTCCTGAATCAGTTTGTTACGAATTTCATCCAACTCGATGCGGTATCCACGGATTTTTACCTGATGGTCCATCCGTCCGAGATACTCGATGTTGCCATCCTCACGATAGCGTGCCAGGTCGCCTGTGCGATAGATACGCTTACCGGTCTCTAATGGATGGGCAACAAATTTTTCCGCTGTCAGCTCTTCGTTATTCAGATATCCTCTCGCTAAGCTTATTCCAGCGATGCATAGTTCGCCCGGAACGCCTATTGGCTGCAATTGTCCGTACTGATTGACGATGTACATTCGATAGTTCGGCAGCGGCTTTCCGATGGGAACAGGATTCTCCAGTGAGTCTTTTGCGAGCGAATAACGGGACGTATATATTGTTGCTTCTGTTGGCCCGTAGATGTTTTCCAACTTCACCTCCGGCAGTACTTCATATACCTTTGGCACGAGATCATCCGGCATCGCTTCCCCGCAAGCAAGGATGTACCGCAATCGGTTGGCATTGTTTCGCCCCTCCAGATATTCGACGAATGGATTCAACATGGATGGCACAAAATTGATGTGGGTTATCCCTTCTTGGACAACTGCTTGCCATATTTCTTTGGGATTCTTTTCCGCCTCTGGCTCGAGAATTACCAATCTGCCATTCCCAGGAATCCACCCGAAGATTTCCGCTACAGAGATATCAAAAATGTAGGTCGTCTTCAGCAGGATTGCATCTTCACACATAAGCGGATATTCATCCTGCATGGCATGGAGTACATTGAGCAGCCCCTCGTGTTCAATCATCACGCCTTTTGGCTTCCCGGTTGAGCCCGATGTGTACATAACATACACAAGGTCATCCGGCTTGTTAACCAGCGGTAGATTGCTTGTATCTGGGGAAAAGCTACTCTCGCTGTTTAAATCAATAACATCCGCTGTAAAGCTTGCTTTTTCAACGAAACGAGACTGCGCTACCACCATCTTGGCGCCGCTATCTGTGAAAATGTAGGATATCCGGTCAGTTGGACTGTTCGGATCGATTGGCAGATAGGCTCCACCTGCTTTCAACACGGCGAAAATGGCCACTATCATCTCGAAGGATCGTTCCGATATAAGCATCACCAGATCGTCTGGTTTTACCCCTTTTGTACGGAGGGTATGTGCCAGTTGATTTGCTCGTTCGTTCAGCTCTCGATATGTCATGCACTGTTCGCGGAGTACCAATGCGATCTTGTCAGGTGTAGCAGCAGCCCATTCTTCTAACAACTGCATGATCAATTTGCTAGGGTATGTTTTGGATGTATCGTTTACCCCTAGAAACAAATCGAGGCGTTGTGCTTGGGTCATTAGTTCAAACGCTTTAACTTGCTCTTCCAGACCGTGAACAGCTTGCAAAAGGAGATGTTCAAACTGCGCAATCATACGGTGGATCATGCGTTCATCAAACAACAGTGTGTTGTATTCAAAAACAATGTGCAGCTCGTTCTCCCGCTCCACTGCTTCTAGTGTCAGGTCGAACTTGCTAATCCTGTTGTTGATATGACGCGTTTGGTTTTCCAACCCTGTCTCCAGTGAGCCCTGCATCATGAACATCACATCAAACAGGGGATGACGATTCCCGTCGCGTTTTGCTCCAGAGCCTTCGAGAATTTTATCAAAGGGAACGTACTGGTTTTGCAAAGCAGCCAAAAGCTCTTGCTTTACCTGTTGCAGGTTATGTAAAAAGCTTTCTTCATGCTCAATCGAGAGTAGAAGTGGCAAGGTATTAACGAACATCCCAAGTATCTCTCGCGTATCTGGATGCTGTCTTCCATCTGTTACGGTACCTAGTATGACTTGCTTGCTGTCGTTATTCATTTTGGATAGCCATACAGATACGATGGTGAGCATCAGCATATAGAGGGTTCCATCATGTTTTGTTGCTGTGGTTTTGAGCTTTCTAGTGAGTTCTTTGTTTGCGCGATACGTGATTGTAGCCCCATCAAATGACAGTTGCGGCGGACGTTTTCGTGTAGGAAGTTGGACAACAGGAAGCTCGCCCTCAAGAAGGTTTTCCCAGTAAGCAGCTTGCTGTTTGTATTCCTCACTTGAATGCCAGTCATTTTGCCATCGCGCAAACGACTTATAGGTATTCTTTACAGGGAGAAGCTCCTGTCGTTCGAGTAAAGTCTGTAATTCTCGTAACAAGATCGACTTGGATAAGCCATCCATGACAATGTGATGGGAGTCGAGCCAGAGAACCTGTTTGTCAGGAGTTTCAATGATTCCAGCCCGGAGCAATGGTGCTTTTGCCAAATCGAATGGCTTGATGTGCTCTGCAAGTAGGCTCTGTAGCACCTCTTCTTCACCTGTTTGACGGACAAATGATAGTTCGGAGAACGTGACAATTCGTTTTACGATTTCGTCATAATGCATGTGATATGTGCTTCGTAATCCTTCGTGACGCATCACCAGCTCCTGCAAGGCCATCCGGATATGCTCCACATCTACGGTTTTGGGAAAGCCAACCGTGAATGTCACATTGTATGCGATCGACTCGACATCCTGCTGCTGGATGATGTACATTCGTTTCTCCACCGCGGATGTTTCGTATTCCTGTTGTGCGATCAGCTCTTGCAATGGTTGTATGTTCGACTGCTCTTGTTCTGTGAACAAACGTTTCAATTGGCGAATGGTTGGATGCTTAAAAAGTTGGTCATATCTCAAATCGAAGCCGATATTCTTGAACTGGGAAATGAGCTGCATGGCCTTGATCGAGTCCCCACCGCATTCAAGAAAATGGTCGTCGATCCCCACCTGCAAAATTCCTAGCACGCTGCTCCACACGTAAGCCAATTGTTGTTCAAGCTCATCAGTTGGACCGACATAATGTTCCCTCAGCAGCTCCTCATCTCCCTGTATATCTGGCAGCGCCCGCTTGTCTACCTTTCCATTCGTGGTGAGCGGTAGAGTCTCCATGTGAACAAAGTGCGTCGGGATCATGTAATCAGGAAGATCATGTCCGAGCCATTCCCTCAGCTCGTGAAAAGGGATTTCATCAGGAGCAACATAATAGCTAACTAAGTACTTGCGGCCATCCTCCCGTTGTTTGGCGATAACGGTTGCCATTTCGACCATTGGATGATTCATGAGGAAAGGTTCAATTTCTCCTGGCTCGATCCGATATCCGCGAATTTTTACCAAATTGTCAAGGCGGCCCAAAAACTCGATGTTCCCGTCAGGCAACCAGCGTGCTCTGTCTCCCGTGCGGTACATGCGCTCGCCCGTCTGCGGATGAATGATGTATTTCTCAGCGGTCAAATCTGGTCGGTTCACATAACCTCGTCCCAACCCTTCACCGAGGATAAATACCTCACCTGCTACCCCAATCGGTTGTAATGCCAGCTTTTCGTCCAAAATGAGGATGTAGCTGTGTGCGATAGGCTTGCCAATCGGGATGCTCTGGTATTGCTTGTCCACCTCAAAAACAGTAGCAAGGATCGTGCACTCTGTCGGTCCATACAAGTTGTACAGCTTATAAGCACCGCGCCGATCAACCTTTTTTAGCACGTCCCCGCCTGTGAGCATCGCTCGAAAAGAACGATTATCCATTTGCATGAACTGTTCAGCTGCTCCTGTCGGAAAAAAGCTGATCGTAATGCCTTCTTGGTTGCAATAATCATTCAGAGCAATCAGATCATACTTCAGTGCAGTTGGCACGATGTGTAACGAAGCGCCCGTGAGTAGAAAGGGAAACATTTCCAGTACAGACCCATCAAACGAAAAACTGGAATAGACAAGGGCTTTGTCTTCAGGGCTCACTTCAAAGTACTGGCGATGCCATTGGCAAATATTTACCAAGTTGCCATGCTCGATCATCACGCCCTTGGCCAAACCTGTCGATCCCGATGTATACATGACATAGACGAGATCTGTTGATCGATTGACGTACGGTAGATTTTCTTTTCTGCCGCTAAAGCTACCAGGGTCACACACGTCGATCACTTCTACTTCGCAGATACTTTTCGCCTTCTGTATAAGGGGAGTCTGTGTCAATAAAACGGGTGCTCTACTGTCGTTTAACATATAAGTAATTCGTTCATCCGGATAATCCAGATCGATAGGGAGATATGCTGCTCCTGCCTTTAGAACGGCGAGAATACTCACCAGCATATCCAGTGATCTATCTATCATGAGCGCAACAAGATCGTCAGGCTTAACTCCTTTGGCACAAAGGTTATGGGCTAACTGATTGGCTCGCTCATTAAGCTGTTTATATGTCAGGGACTGGTCTTGACATACAGCTGCTAGACTGTCTGGTGACACTTCGACTTGTCGTTCAAACAACTGATGGTAGGTTTTATCGCTCTGCCTCTCTACTTGTGTTCGTTTTCCACAAAAACGCTTTAATGCCAGCAGCTCTTTTACGGTGGTCATATTCAGGTTTTTGTAGAAATCTCGGTCTTTTTTGTAGTGAATCGTTCCACCAGATGGTTGCGGAAATGGTGTGATCCGCCCACTTACAATATTCTCCCACTCTCGGATGAACAGGTCTTCAATCACCTGATTCGCTTTGTTGTAACAATCGATCAGTGTATCTTCGTCATCAAAAGCAATCTCTTCTTGAATCAGGATATCGCCTGTATCTATGTTCTCGTCTATGAGGTGTAGCGTAACCCCTTTTGGTGTCTCATCCCAAATACTCCAGAAAACAGGGTCTCTCCCCTTGTTCCAGGGCAAGAGGGATGTATGTAGATTGATAATGCGCCCTTTGAAATGGGAAACGATATGATTACTCAGAATATAGCCGTACGCGTAACTGACAATATAGTCGATTTCTTCAAAAAATTCGGTTTGTTGTTCCCACTTTTCATTGCACACGATGACTTTGTGGTTTCTTGATTCCAAGTACTGCACAATCTTGTTTTCTTTGCTCATGAATGTTGTTAGGAATAATATTCTCAAAAAAACATCACCAGCATTTCTCATAATTTCGTTGACAAAAAGTTGACTTCGATTGAAAATTGTTTTAGATGGAATTTGTACCACATTTTTACTTTTTGTTACATGATTTTACATATAACTCAAAAATACGCTTTTCTGCAAGTGGTTGTATGTAAATTTTTTTATTTTTTGTTCCCAACATTTAGAGTAATCAATGCCAAAAGGCTATACTCTGCTGGTTTTTAAGGGATGAAAGGAGGTAAGTATAGAACTGGTAAAAAGTGACAATTTTTGACAACTTCCATTTTCAATGCTGCACTTCGTTTAACATGACATATCACTCAGATATGAAATTGCCACAAGGAAGTTCCTTCTCAATCTCCAGTTATTTCTGCCCATTTTTGTAACAAACTCAATATATTTACAAACTTTCAATATTCTGAATTGGATAAAAAAGTTAATATGGGAGTTGTACACTCAATCGGAGTCACAGAAAAGTCTAGAAAAGGAGATTTTTTTATGGAGCCTGCAATCGTAATTAAGGATCTCAAAAAATCGTTCGGAGACAAAAAAGTTCTCGATGGCATTTCCCTCTCGATTCCCAAAGGTACAATTTTTGGTCTACTTGGGCCTAATGGAGCTGGAAAAACAACCTCCCTCCGAATCCTGTCCTGCCTCATTGAGCCTACGTCAGGAGAAGTCACCATCCTCGGTCATCAAATCAGCAAGAATAAAGAAGAGATTCGCAAAAAAATTGGTTGTGTAACAGAATCTCCCGGGGTGTATGACAAGCTTTCTCTGTTGGACAACCTGGAATTCTTCGCCTCTTGCTACCAGATTCCCAAAGCCAAGCGTGCTTCACGCATCGAGTATTTGCTTCGCCAGTTCGATTTGTGGGACAGAAGAAACGATCCTGCTGGCAGATTGTCTAAAGGAATGAAACAAAAACTTTCGATTGTTTGCGCGATATTACACGATCCAGAAGTGCTTTTCTTAGACGAGGTTACAGCCAATCTCGATCCTGTCAGCACTCGGAAGCTGAAAGATCTGATTCGCGAGTGGGCTGCCGCTGGAAAAACGATCATCTTTTGTTCACATATCCTGGCAGAAATTGATGAGTTATGTCATGAATTTGCCATCATTAAGGGTGAGGTGATTCGTTTAACTACCCCACAGAAGTTCCGCGAAGAGTGGACCACCTACAATGTCCTTCTTGATGTAGGATCTGATTCTCAAAAGTCAGAACAGATTATTAAAGCCGCCGAGGAAGTGGAGACGTATCAGCGCACCGAAGATCAGTTCCACCTGAGGGTAGCCAATCCGAAGACCTCGAACCCACAGCTGATCAAAAAGCTGGTCGCAGCGGATATTACCGTCAATTACATAGCCCCCATCTCCGTGTCACTGGAGGACTCCTATCTCAGCTTGTTGAATCAAGAAAAGGAGGCGATCTAGGATGCCGGGATTTGTTATTATCCGGGAATGGAAAGAGCTTTTCGCTGCTCGCTCCGTATTGATTACGAATCTTGCTGCACCATTCGTTATATTGGTTGTAGCACTGATCACAACTGTATTTGCCCAAAACGGTAAGATGGAGTTCATCCTTGATCTAATGAAATTGACCAATCCCCTCCTTAACATGGCAGGTGAAGATGGTCATATTGCCATTGCCCGCTTCTATTTCCTCTTGTTCCTGATCGTACCGGCGATGATCCCCTTAACATTTGCCACGACGAGCATCATCATGGAAAAAATGACAGGAACATTGGAAAGCGTACTGGTCACCCCGATTTCCACCAAGGAGTTTTTGCTTGGTAAGGTCCTAGCTTACTCCCTGCCTTCCATCGCTCTGACCTGGGTGGTCCAGCTAATCTTTCTAGGGTTCATCTTTGCAACCTTTGACAATGCTAGCGAGTATTTTTCCATCGTATTTATTCTCGCGATGCTCCTGCTCGTCCCATTTATTTCGATCATCAGCGTATCCATGAGCGTCATTGTTTCCTCCAAAGTTGACAATGTCGCAGCAGCCCAACAATTTGGTGCCATACTGGTTCTGCCGATCATCGGACTTGCTGTCAGTCAGGTCATCTTCCTCTCCATGATGAGCAATCCGGTAATCTATCTGGGAATGGTCACGATTTGTGCGGTGGTTGCCCTGATCATGTTCCAGATAAGTATTAAGGTGTTTGATCGTGAGCATATCATCAGCAAGTGGAAATAACCGAAAGTATGAAAAATAACCACCTTATGAAATCGTTGTTGTCACACGATTCCATAAGGTGGTTTTACTATTTGGGTAGTGTTTTTAGCCAATAATCGCTTTAAGGGTTTGGGTCATTGTGTGCCAGTCCTCTTCTTGCATGATCGTATCCAAAGGTCTCTTCAATTCCATGAGTACATCATCTACATAATGCTCACGTCTCATCCCCACGAGGACGCTGTGTACCTCTGGAGTGGCGCGCATCGTTCTAATCGCAGCTTGGCTGAGGTTATCTGTTGCCATTAAATACGGTTTCACCCTCGTCAACTCTTTCGAGATATCCAGTGAACGCTGGTAGTCTTTGGGGGCGTAGTAGCTCTTCAAAGCTTCAGCTGTCTCCATGAGAGTTGCCTTGTAGGTATCTAGCCATTGCTGCGTCTGGTCGTCCAAGCCCTCATGTTTTTTAATCGTATTGCGAATATCTTCGATGACCGGCTCAAACAAGAAGCTTCTCACATTTTGCACATTTGTGGTAGAGTATAGCTTTTTCCAGTATTTACGGAGTGTAGCTCCAGATGATATTTTTTTCTTTAGCTCTTTCACATCTTCTTTCTCCATTTTAAGTAATGGCAAGACGCGATAGACGATCTGATCCTCTACATCATCTACACGATTCAGACAATCCTTGATTTGACGAATGGCTTCTTTTTCGTCAATGACTGTGCTCTGATCTAGTTGGATGTTCGTCAGGCGGAAGATTTTTTCCTTCGCTGTCACATCTAGCGTCCGGTTGGTCATTACACCAAGTCCTTTTTCCTTGGCAAATAACAAGGCACTCTTGCCTTGCGCATGGCTTTTTTCCAGCATGGCACCGGATTCGTACATGTTCATTGGAAACTGGATGACGCGAAAATGGTGATTCGGCGTAATCTTTTCTGCAATCTCCCAGAGGGTATCCAGCGCAACAAAATCAAATTCCTTGACATTGCTGACAAACGAATTGGCACTGACTCCATAGCATTGAATCCGACCTGATTCTACTTCTTTCTCCAGATGACGGAAAGCCTTCTCAATTCGCTCTAATAATTCATCATACGCTTCTTGTTGTTTGATCTTTTTCATTTTTGCCCATAGTAAATACCACTCTGGATTGTGCAGCATGTAGCAATCAATCGTGTCCACCTGCAGGCGCTGCAGACTGCGTGTCAGCTGGTCTTGAAGGTATTCTGGGTGGATACATATCGACATTCCATCATGTACCGTCGTGAAGTCTTGATACGGTTTGCCTTCCGCTGTCCTCTTCGTCGTCTCTTCGGAATCCTCGCCTTGGACGATACCAGCCTTGGACACGATTACAAGCTCTTCCCGCTTTATTTTTTCTTCACTTATCAGCTGCTTCAGCACATGACCGATGACTTTCTCAGCGCTACCATTTGTATACATGCTACTCGTGTCAATCAGGTTAATTCCTTCGAGCAGTGCCTTACGGAGTGCCTGCTGGTACTGCTCATCTTGTTCATCAATCCGGTACGTTCCGAATCCAACCTGACTGATCCACACATCGAAGCTACCAAACTGCTTATAAAAAAGATGGGTATTGGCCTGTGCTAGGCGCTGTGTCCCCTCTCGTGTTGCTTTTCCTGTCATCATCCTATCCCCCTGTACCCAGCAAGATAATTTTGAAGAGTTGACCCGACAATCGTAAGGACTTGGTCTTGTTGAGAATGGATGAAAAAATGGTCCCCTTCCAGTATGTGCGTTTGAAAAGAAGCGTTCGTGTGATCTCTCCATGCTTCGAGATGGGTTACGGAAAAATCCGGGTCCTGCCAACCGCCAATGGCAGTCAGTCCGAACTCCAGCGGTTGCTCGTCTTGATAGCGATACGTCTCGCATATCGTGAAATCAGCCCGAAGCGTAGGGAGAAGCATGTTTAGAATCTCCTTGTCCTCAAAAACTTCCTTTGGCGTGCCATTCATCGTTCGTACGCCCTCCAGAAATTCATGATCTGGGAGATGATGGATGGCTTCACCCGGATCAGGCAGATGCGGGGCATGGTATCCGGATGCAAACAGGTGCTGCGGCTTGAGGTTGTAATGTTTGCGTAAATATCTGGCCAGCTCAAAGCTGACCAGCGTTCCCATGCTATGTCCAAAAAAGGCAAACGGTCGATTCAGATAGGGAAGTAGCGCTTCTGCCAGATCACGAATCATTACAGACAAATCCGTGTAGCAAGGCTCTAAAAAGCGATTACTTCTCCCTGGAAGCTGCACAGGACAAACGCCAATCTGAACGGGCAGCTTTTTTTGCCAATCCCGATAAATACCAGCATGACCACCAGCATAGTGAAAGCAAAATAATAGCACTTCTGCCTCTGCTGTCATTTTTGCAGAGAGTAGCCATCGGTTCTGGGAAACGTACATCTTTTGCATAGGTATCCTCCTCGATATTACTTAGGGAACAATGCGAATTTTTGCGCCATCTTTTAATTGTGATTGTCCTTTGATAACTACCTTGTCTCCTGTTTTCACTCCAGAGCCGATAAGCGTCTTCTCAATTCCTTTTGAAGCGATCGAGATTTCCTTCTCAGCTACTCTTTCACCATTCACGACGTAGGCTACCGATTTCCCATTTCGCTCAAGGATGGCATCTGTCGGTATGAGAATACCTGCTTGCCCTTTGATTGAAGACACTTCCGCCTTCATTCCAGGAAGTAGCGTACCTTTTGGGTTTGGCACTTCTATTTCCACAGGGAAGAGCTTAGATTGGTCAGAAGCCTTTAGTCCCACGTAGGTAATACTCCCTTTGACCTTGATATTTTGAGATGGAACCTGCAAATCTAGTTGTATTCCTTTTTGGAAGCTTGCCAACGCTTTTTCCGACACATTCACCTTCACAATCATCGGGTCAAGGTTAATTACCGTTGCAATAGGCTTTTGCGGGTTGATCGTATCGCCTTCTTGGACTTGTATATCGGTGACAATGCCATCTACTGTTGATTTGATCAGTGTGTTTTCCAACGCATTTCTGGAAATATCCACTTCAACCTTTCCTTGTTGAACATTTGCTTGCGTGACTCGTCCATTTTTATCGGCTGTATTCACTTGCGTCCGAGCATTAATTAAAGCGATTTGCGCCTGATCTAGCTGACTTTGATACTGATTTTTTGCTTGCAGATATGCATTTTCTGCATTCTCAAGCTCACTTTTGGACAATGCTTTCTCTTCAAACAGCTTTTTAGCGCGGTCGTAATTTGCTTGCGCCAGCGTCAATCCTTGTGCAATCGTACGATTGGCATTCGCAAAGGTTTGCTCCGCCTGCTTCAGTTGACTGTTTGCTAATTCACTGGACGTCCCCATTTTGTTGGTATGCTCTAGATTTGCGTTGGCGACTGCTAATGCCGCCTCAGCATGACGCAGTTTCAATTGCGCTTCGGTTTGATCCAGCTTTCCGATGACTTGCCCTTTTTTTACTGTGTCCCCTTTTCTCACTAGGATTTGCGAGACGGTCCCGGTAGTTTTGCCGTAAATACCCACATCCGTGTTAGCGAATACCTCCGCCAGCAACCTGTCGGATTCTTTGAGTTCTCCTTCTATAACTTCCTCTACTTGAACATCAACGGAGTTCTCTACTTTAATGGTTTCAATCTCAGTTTTGGACTGGCTTTCGATTTGTGTTCTTCCTTCATTAGAATTGGTCTTTTCTGCGGATTGAGAATTGCATCCCGAGATGATCGCCAAGCCTAAAAGACATGTCACACCAGAGCTGATTAGCTTCGTCTTCTTCATTTTTAGTAAATTCCTCCCTCTGACTTACCCAGACTTTTTCATATCGCGTAAACTTCTCAGCACGGAAATAAACATATCCTCACTTGGCTCGATCTCTGCTTCTTTGGTATCCGGGGCAAAAAACTCTTTTTTGATCCGATACAGTAATTCATACCCGATAGGAACCACGATTAAGGTCAGGATCGTCGAAGTAACAAGTCCACCAATGACCACAATCGCCAAGCTTTTGGTCATCAAGGCTCCTTCAGAAAAGCCGAAGTAAAGCGGCAAGAGCGCGCTGACTGTCGCAACTGCTGTCATAATAATGGGGCGTAATCGGGTAACGCCAGCTTCGACAACTGCCTCACGCATAGAAGTCCCTTCCAGTCTTCGATGCTGGATATTGTCCACATACACGATTGCATTGGTAACAACAATTCCGACCAGCATCAAAAAGCCGATAAGTGCCGTTATATCGAGAACGGTATCCGAAATGAACAGGCCAAATAATCCGCCGATCACAGCAAGTGGTAGGGACAGTAGAATCGCGAGCGGAGCCGTAGCATTGCCAAAAGTGATGAGCATGACAATATAGACGATAAAAATGGCTGCTCCAATGGCTAAGAGCATATCTTTAAAGCTTTTTTCCATGTCACTTGAGACACCTTCCGATGACAATGTAACTCCAGCAGGCAATTTTTCCGCTTGCAACATCGCAAACAGGAAATTACTCGCTCCTCCTTTGTTGTCGCTCGTGATATCTGCTGTAATTTGTACGAATTGTTTTTCCTCTTTGCGCATGATTTGTGATTGAACTTTTTCTTGGTCAATCTCGGCAAAGTCTACCAAACGCACTTGTTGCTTGCTTGGCGTTTGAATATAGATATTGTTCAGTTCCTCTAGCGATTTCGCATGGTTTTCACCGAGTCCGAAGAAAAGACTATAGTCTTTGTCGTCGACTTTGATTTTGCCAATTTTGGTATCCGAGACTAGGAGGTTGACCTCTTGAGCCACCTGTACAGGGGAAACTCCCAGCTCCGAGGCTTTGTCTCTATCGACTTTGATGACAACTTCATTTTTGAAATCGTTCAAATTGTCCTTCACGTTGGTCAACAGAGGACTTACTTTCAAGTTTGATTTGACAATTTCGCTTGCCTCTTTCAAACGATCCAGATCTGGTCCGTACAGGATAACCTTGAACTTGTTGGTATCGCTGGTACCAGGTTTAGTCAAGGCCATTTCAGATCCTAGTGGAATCATTGGTTTGACGATTCCCTCAAATTTCTTGATGGTTTGGTCGAGATTCACATCTGGCCCTGTTTTGATTATTAAGAGAGCTTGATTCGATTGGCGTATTTCCGCTTCATTTTCAGAGCCAAGATTGATTTCTATGTACTCTACTTCAGGCTGCTCCAGCAATTTACTTTCGACCTGGGCAACCGTTTGATCGAGACCATCTAGTTGAGTACCTTTTGGCATAGTTACTTGCGCGAATATGAACTTCGCTTCCGGGTCAGGAAACAATCCGTATTTCATATACGGGAGAAGCGCTAGACTTGCGACAAATAGAACGAGTGACAGAAATCCGACAGCGGGCTTGCGGTTGAGTGCCCAGTGAAGTAACTTCCTGTACGTATTAGATCCTTTCCCATGTTCATATTCCTTGATATTGTGGTCTTTTAGGATCAGCAGCTTCGCTAACAGTGGAACAATCGTCACTGCTACTAATAGTGAGGCAAACAACGAGCAGACGACGGTTAGTGCAAATGGGCGGAATACTTCTCCGATCATCCCTCCAACAAACACAATGGGTAAAAATACGGCAGTTGTCGTAAAAGTCGATGAGGTAATTGCATGCAGCACTTCGTGGGTGGCAATTTGAATCAAGTTTTCCTTGCGCTCTTTGTTCAATTGCAAATGGCGGAAAATATTCTCGATGACGACGATACTGTCATCCACTACTCGTCCTACAGCCACTGCCATCCCGAACAGTGTGATCATATTGAGAGTAATGCCCATCCAGGACATGAAGATCATACTTACTAGGATGGATGTTGGGATAGAAACTAGGACGATGAGGGTTGCATTTACATGACGCAAAAACAGCAAGATGACTACAGAAGCCATAATAGCGCCGAGCAAGCCTTCCTTGAGCATGCCGTTAATCGAATTCTTGATACCGACAGAGGTGTCATAAATCGTGGTAAAGGTTAAGTCCGGGTACTCTTCTTTTAAAAGGGATAGTTTTTCATTGATGGCATCACCGGTTTCTACTGCATTGGCGTCACGAGTTTTGTAAATATTGATGTTAATTCCATTCTGGCCGTTAAAGCGGCTGATCGAATTAATGACCTGATCAAAATTGACTTCTGCGATATCGCCAAGCCTGACGTAGGTAAGCCCATTTTTGGGGTCACTTGGGAGGAATATCTTGGTGTTACGGATATCTTCCACATTGAGGTAACGGCTCACCACGCGAATGACGCGCTCTTCCCCATCCTCGGTGATCGCACCGATTGGCAGAGCTACGTGATTGTCTAGTAAAAGCTGTTTCAACTGCAACGGAGTGATTCCGTAGTAGTTAAGCGCATCTACATTTGGCAGGATTTTCATTTCTTTGAATTGTCCGCCTATTGTTGATACTTTATCAACACTTTCAATACCTTCTAACTCTTTGAGCAGTGTTTCTTTCACATCGTTGTCAAAATGATCAAGTCCACTCTCCTTATCCTGTCCTGTCACAAACAGATAATAGACGGGTTGGTTGCTGAAGCCCTGAATCATCACTTGCGGTCTGCTTACTTTGCTAGGAAGCGCGATACTGGAAATTTTTCTTTCCAGCTCGTCCCTGACAGCTTGTACATCTGAACCAGTCTCCAAGTAGACCTGTAGCGTGGAACTATTGTTGCTTGAGTATGACTCCACTGCCTTAACGCCTGTTACATGCCCAATTTCACGTTCCAATGGCTTCGTTACATCATCGAGAACATCTTCTGGTGATGCATCCGGATAAGTAGTATTGACTAGAAGCACAGGGAAAGTGACATCTGGCATGTTCTCTACCTTGAGAGACATGGCGGCAATGATCCCACTGACTACGACAAGCAGGCTCATAATAATAATAGCTGTTGAGTTTCTGAGAGAAAAATTCGTTAGAAAACGCAAGGCATGCCCCCCTTATTCCTAATAAATTCCATTCTCTATATTACCCCTCATTTTTTTGGTATTCAATAAATTTCCATAAAAATTAAAATTTGTTTTTCATTCCGCTTTTTTGCGAAACAGGAAAGAAGACCAAAAACCCCTTGCGACGGAGTTTTTGATCTACTTACTCGAATAATCTTTCGAAATGTAAAGAAATTGTATGTTTCTACACACAACGGAATCGTGTGGGAAGCGGTCTTATTTAATAAAACCATGAAGGATGATATCCCCTATCGCGTGAGCAATCATTGCGTACTCCAGCCCGCGCTTCCAATAGAGGTAGCCGAATAATATTCCTGCCACCCCGTTAAGGGCGATCGTGCGAATGAACAACAGTGGGGTAATCTCACCGAAATAGACATTTGCCGCAGGGAGATGACCAAGCCCAAATATAAGTGCTGCCCCAATGATGCCTGCCCAGTACATCCAGGGCTTAGGGGAGGCTTTACGCCCGAATAACTTGCTCAAAATCCACACGATCATTGTCATCATGAACAAGCGAACCATGACTTCCTCGTATACTCCGCCTTGAATGGATGTCAGGATACCTGCCCAAAACGACACTTCTACTTCTTGGGCTTTTTCTGCCAAGATTGGCAGTAATGGTTGGAAAACAGCGAGTTCCAGTATGAGGAGAAGACCTGTTGCTGCAAAACCAAAGATGACTGCCTGAATGATTCCCTTTTTGTTGAAGGATTCTCCACCCGTTTTATATAGCCACTTCCGAATGACAGGGGCATCCAGCCCCACCTTGGTTGCAAAGGTCAATCCAATCCACGAAAACAAAAATGCCATGATGCTTCCTTGCAAGACGAAAATTGCCATTGCAACCGGTATCGGGAGAGGTATCATTGCTAATGCATCCCCACCAATTGCCAGCATATAGGGAATAGCTGCGATAAAACCAATAGCGCTCACCAATGATAACAGAATTGCTATTTTCAAGTTTTTCATTCTACTTTCCCCTTCCTGTTCTTTTGTAATAGTAGTGGCTGCTTCCGAAAGAAATCAGAATCGTCACCAATACAATGATTAACATCAGGACATAATGAATGGTCGTTGGTAAAAATGAGGTGAGCATGATGAGGATTCCTCCGATGAAGAACACACGGGAACTCAATAGGTGGGTATTTTTCCAGACCTCTTCACTAGCGAGTGACCATGGCGTGCGTATCCCAATCAGATAGTTATGTCGAAAACGAGGCATAAAATTCCCTATCGTTACAAAGAGAATTCCTAAAATAAGCGTGACAAAAATCCCAATATTTAACATATACCCATATCCATATGCGATTATCACGCCATGGATGACGAGAAGTACGATCATTAATGTATTCAAGATTGTATCGTGACTGCTTTGGAACTTTTGGTAATACTGTTTTTGACTGCGAACAGCCACGAAAATAAACAGCATCACGACCGGAATAAAGGATACTCCCACAAGCTTAGGAGCAAAACCATTCGGTTCGCCATTTGGTCCCCAATGAATTACCATCTGATCTGGCATGGAGGGATAACAAATGACGCCCAGGACAACACTGATGAAAAAAAATAAAATAGACAAATTCGATTTATTCATGTGATTACCTCACTTTCTAATGGAATTGGATAAACCATTTTAATAAGTCTTGAAAAACGGTCGTATTAAGTGAGTAGTAGATGTTTTGCCCTTTTCGTTCGTCGTAAACCATTTGTGCCTGTTTCAACAAACTGAGGTGGTGGGAGATGCTGGGCTTTGTCATTTGAAAATGATCGGCTATTTCTCCAGCCGTCATATCTTTCTCCCTCAACAGATCAAGAATTTTTCTTCTTGTGGGATCAGAGAGTGCCTTAAATGCGTAATTCATTGACATAATCAATCCATCCTACTTTCATCCATCATTTTTAGATATTTAGGAATTTATCTAAATATCGCGTTTAGAAATGCCTTGTGCCAGCTCGTAAGTCACCACTGGATGGAGGGAGTTTTAGGATATTCGTGTAGTTTAGGATTTCTAGAGGTGCGTTATGTTGCTTTGTGAATCGTTCATCCACATATCAATTATACCATAAATTCAAAATTCCTCCAACAAATTGCATATTTCGTAGATATACAATTTATCCCAACTTATACGCACAATTACATTTAATTACACTTTCCCTGAATATTCAAGTCTCTTTTTATAGGCTATTATTCGAATTATGTATAATGTCGAGTGACATAAGCATTTTCTAGCAATACGCAGTCAGTATCCTTGTTTGTATCACTCGACACATGAGCACAACTTGTCAATTATGATTCGAAGCGTGAATATCTAAATGTATGCCAAATTTCATTATCATCCTTAATGGTTAGATAGATTTGCCCCGCTCCATAATCCGCCATGGCTACGTATACTTTTCCAGCGGTATAATCGCCTACATATTTACCATAATAATCGCTATCAAATGTTAAACTTCTTCCCGATATTTCAAAGGTTACCGATGTCCCTGTCGCTGCTATACATTTGACATTTACTTTATCTACTGCTGGTTGTTGATAGGTTTGATCATTTTGAGTTTGCATTGGGCTTTGCTGTCTAACAACTTCTAAATCCTTTTTTAATGCGTCATTCTTTTTCGCACATGCTGACAAGGCTTCTTGTACTTCCGCCAGACGTCGCTCTAATCTGGCAATGTGTCTCAGTAATTCGTAATCGTTGTAGTGTCTGCCTTCTCCCGCCGAAATTGGAGAATAACCCTCTTGTGGATACCACCCGTACATAAATTCCCTCCTCCATTGGCTTTGATACACTTTACGTTATGGATTTCCCGCCTATTTGTTCGCCTATTTTACCATAAATTGGTTTTGTGCTGACTCCACGAAATGAAACAACGGCCACCTAAGACCTGAAAATCAAGTCTTAAACTGACCGCTGTTTTTACGTTAGGTTCATGTCATAACCCTAGGAATTGGTGAGACCCCTTTGTGCTGATTTATCGCTTATCAATTTCCACTCCGTATTTATTGAAGATGGCCGAGTATTTATTCTCGAATATGGTCCATCGCTTTTCTGTTCCGTACTTTTCCTGCAAAGCCTTCCAATAATGTTTAGCCGTTCCTACATCATTGGATTGTAAGAGCAAATGAAAGCTCTCTTCGCTTAGATGTAAAAATGGACCTGACGTGTAATAATCAACAATGGATCTGGCACTGGTCATAGTATCATAGAAATGAATAACCTCATCTAATCCACTTAGCAACGTTTTTCTTAAATCATCCATATTCGTATCAGGAGTGATTGAAAATCGATCTGAAAAAGACTCAACAATTTCCCCAATTCTTGCTCTGAAGTGACACTCCGCTTCTTGAGGTGCTGTTAGAATCTCTCTTGATTGTATTTGTGCCAACTCCGCTGCATAAATGCCACAGTTCACATAAAACATTACATTGTCCGCTACATTGCCAGCAGATTTTTGGAAGTTGAACATGTAGATGAGGCTTTCTGTTCTCTTAGTGAAATTCAAATTCTTCTTTGCGAAGCCACGCTTAGAAAGGAACGGCTTTACGTCCTGTTTAATCATATCGGTAAAGATCTGCTGCAACATGATCCCTCCTAGTAGTTTACGATAGATTTTTTGTTATGTCGTACATCCGCCAAAAATCACGTGCGCTTACGCCAATGCCACGCGAGATCCAGCAGGGCAGCGACGGCAGCTCCCGCAGTGTACCGTACAAGGTCCGCCGTCAAAAATCCTTTTCCTAATACCAACGCCCCAATAGTTGTCCCCCGGAGGTAATTGATCCAACCGGCCTGATACAATTGGCTGGCCTCGATCGCAAAGCAAAACGCGAGGCTACACCACAGCGCGAAAGAAATCTTTTTATGAGCATAACAAGTGCGAAAGCCGAAGTAGATCATGCACGCCCATAATGCATCACCAAAATGCTCAGCTACAAAGACAGGCAACACATCGGCGAACGCTCTGGACCCTAAGCCCAAAGCCATGACAACAAAAACAGTCACGAAATAGGCGAGCCTGTCTCTCCATCGACACGCGGAGCACTTGTTACGTGTGCTCATAGGTATCGTTCGGTAGTACTTCCATTCGGCTTTGTGCATACACCATCAATCTTCCTCTTTTATTTATCAATTTTTTGATAAGGGTAATTCCTGAAAAGCGAGATTTCCCGGGTTGCAAAGCGGTGCCTATCCCCAGTTCTTTCTATTAAACTGCCTTTACAGAGAGAGTAATCTAAATCTATTTTTCACAGTCTAACACTTTAATATTGAATCTAAAACATTATTTTCAGCTTGAAAAGCTAGGATTAGAGAAACATATAAAAACAGATCACTGAATGGTATCTATGCCAATCAAGTGATCTGCTTTATGATGTTGAGCTATTTCCGCCAAAAAGTTGAACAGTTTGCCTTATCCAAGATATTAAATTCGATCATTTTCTCAAGTAATGAGAAATCAACCGGATTATCCCACCGGATACGTACCAACTCTTTGGTGTGATCATAGCCAGCCCGTACAATTTCATCAGAAAAACGAGTAATCCCTACCCTTTCTGGGGAAACAGCCAAATGATGTTTGGCTACGCTAAAGCCAATAATAAATGTGCCGTGATCGGTAAACATAGGCTGATTCCACGCAATTTTTGGCATTAAATTTGGAAATTTCTTAGTGACCCAACCCAAAACTTCTTCCGTTCGGGCACGATGTTGCGGGTTATCAATACGAGCTAAATATTCTTCAAAAACTTCCATGTTGTTCCCTCCTAAGATAACTATATAAACTATGTCATTCAGAGAAGTTTCACAAACTAATTTCTCCACTACTTTTGCTCCTGTAATTAAAACTTCATGAAAGTAATTGTAAATCTTGTAAAGCTGTCTTTCTCACTCTCCACTTTAATCAAGGCATGATGTGCTTCGATAATGGCTTTGACTAGCGCCAATCCAATCCCTGTCGAATCATGCTTTTTAGAACCTGTTGCTTTGTAAAATCGATCAAAAATATGAGATAATTCCTCAGGTACAATTCCTTCTCCAAAGTCTTGAATCACCAACTCCGTATAGATCGGCGTAGCTTTTACTTGAATCATGATTGTACTGCTGGGTTTGGAATGCTCGATCGCATTCTTCAGAAGGTTCAACAAAGCTTCCTGCATCCATAGTTTATCGTGGGTAACGACGATTTCCTTCGGCGCATCCCAGTCAATGGCTATATGCTTATCACTGATCATGCTTGTCAAGCGATCCAAAACTTCCTCGATCGTCTCCACCAAATTGGCTGGCTCTTTATCAAATGAAATAGCTCTGGCGTCGATTTTCGCTACTTTTAACAAATTTTGAATTAAGACATTCATTCTGGCGATTTGAACCTCATTATTTTGCAGGAGATGAACTTGCTGCTGACGAGGCAGCTCTGCATTCAACAACATTTCATTGTAGATGGATATCGTTGAAAGAGGCGTTTTTAATTGATGGGAGATATCTTGTAGCATTTGTGCTAAAAACTCTTTCTCTTCCAGAAGATCCTGCATGCTTTTTCGAATAATATCTTTCATGGAACGAAAGGAAGCCGCTAGTTTGGCGAGATCCCCCTCTTTATTTTCATTGATGACTACCATGTAGTCCCCATCGATTATTTTTTTAGCTGCGGAAGTAAGTTGTCTAATTTTATGAAAGACCATCTTGTATTGCATATAGCTTGCCCCAAGCAGTATCAATCCGAAACAAATCAATCCCCAATAAATCAATTGATTATGGCTGGAAATATGTTTATTCAAAAGGGGAAAAAGCTCTGATTCCAAATTTTCATATAATCCATACTGTCTAAAGATCTCTCTTCCTTTTTCCTGATACTCACTTGAATTAGATGCGTGACTTGATAAGACTTTCATAATTTCCGCTTCATTCTCGGGATTTTGTTCAACTAATCTAGCTGTAATCTCACCCCAGGTTGTAATGGAGTCGCTTTTCAAAGCATCATAAAACAGTTGATGTGCAATAAACTGGTAAATCGTAAATAGTGATAACAGAACGGCCAGTATCGTCATATTCCTTTTCAATTCGGTATTCTTCATCATCTTACTCTCTACTCACATCCTTATTCCACCGGTAACCCAATCCTCTTTGAGTGACGATAAACTGCGGATTTTTGGGGTCATCTTCCACTTTATCTCTTAGACGCTTAATGTATACAGATAGCGTATTTTCATCAAAAAAAGCATCTTCTACTTCTGATATTTTCATCAGGAGATCATCTCTTTTTAGTGCTTTATGGGCGTTCATCATGAAAGTTAGCAGAAGCTTGTATTCAAGATTGGTTAATGGAATGCTTTCCTGATTTTTGTAAGCCTTGACTAGATTCGTATCGATTATTATATTTTCAGATGCTAAGGTGATAGAAGAAGTTTCTAACCTCCCACGTTTGCGCAATTGTACTTTCACTCTGGACATGAATTCCTTGACTCGGAAAGGCTTCGTTATATAATCGTCCCCGCCAATATCCAGGCCCATTACTACATTTGCTTCTTCATCCAAGGCCGTTAAGAAAATAATAACCGATGAATCATTTTGTTTTTTGAAATGCAGGCATAAATCATAGCCGTTTCCATCTGGAAGGCCGACATCTAGGATAGCCAAATCAAAAATATGTTGATCAAACTGGTGTTTCGCTTCTTTTACACTAGAGGCTCTGACCACCTCATAGCCTTCATTTTTCAATGAGAACTCGATGGCTAGACCAAGCGCCTCATCATCTTCCACAAGCAATATTTTATGCAAGGTTGTCCTCTCCCTATCCTCATTCCATTTCAGCCATCGACCAATCCGAATAGCCCGACTATAAAATAGCCAGGCCCATTCTATTATTGTTCCCTGATAACATCGATAATATTGTCTTTTTGAATTTTTCTCAGTGGTAATAGAACAGATAAAAAGCTGATGATCAAAGCTGAAACAAACGTAATGAGACAAGCTTCGTAGGGGATCGTCCATTCGACCCTCAACACACCGGAAGCCGCCAAATAGATAATATAAGAAAGTATACAACCGAAAAAGATCCCTTGCAAACTTCCAGAAAAACCATAAATCAGCGCTTCATAGATGATCATTTTTTTCAAATCCCTTTGTGACATGCCTATAGATTTTAAAGCAGCGAGTTCTTTTCGTCTGATGATGATGCTGATCGTAATCGTATTGAGGATATTGAGACTGCCAATCAAAGAAATGACGGTGATAAAACTGTATACCAGAACCTTTATGACGAGCTCCGAATCTTTCTTCACTTTATTTTCATCGATGTAATTCGCAATGGAAATGGCGTGTTTTTTTCCAACAGACTCCTCGATGTGAGCAACAGTTGCAAGAGATTGAGTCTTATCCTTCAAATCGATTTCAAAGTGGAGGTCCTGTTCCTTCACTCCGGATATATTTTCAACCGACTTCAAAAGCTCCAAAATTTGCTGTCTTTCAGCTGAAGAATCATCATGATCTTGTTTCAGATAGATGGATAGATCTGATTTCGTCGATAAATCTTTCACATATTTGGATGCAAATGCGATATCCATCATAGACGAGAAAGTAATAAACAATACACTGGATATAATGATGGATAGGATCGTAATGGTATAACGATTTTTATTTCTTTTGACATTTTTCAAGGCCAGGCTCAAGGGAAAAGATAACGGCTTTTTCAACACGTTATTCTTGTATTTTTTGATCGCCTCTTTTTTAATGGATAACCTGCTGCTGATTGCCAGCAGTGGAGATATTCTGCCCGCAAAAAAAGCCGGGTAATAACTGGACGCTAGTACGGCTGTCAGCGTAATGATCGAACTGATGAATAAAATCCACCAATCGATATGAAAGAACGAAACACCTTCACCATCTTCTAAAATGATTGCGAAAATGGATTGGAGAGCAGCAACCGCCAGTATGCTACATACAAGCCCAACCGGTATGGCGATGACAGCCAGAACAGCAGCTTCTCTCATCACGATTTGTCTAATTTGCTTTCGCGTAGCGCCGATGCCTCGGAGCAAGCCGAACTGCTTCATTCGCTCTACGACGCTGATTTGAAAAGCGTTGTATATCACAACAACTGTCGCGATCACAACAATACTGACGACGATGACGAGCACGGCCAAAATCGATTGATTCGATCCCGGTTTCAAAACTTTGATCAATTCCTCATTGATAACCAGATTCTCGTCTTTCGTAAGTGATTTTATCTCCTCTACAACCTCTTTAAAGTCCGCTTTCTCGTTTATTTCGGCTAAGATCCTTCCCTCTCCAATAGCAAAATCTTGTTTATAGGTTAGGAGACGTCCCACTTTATTTATCTGAGTGAACGCCCGATTATCGAGTAAACCAACCAATTGAAAGGTTTGACCATCCACTTCAAATGAGTCGCCGATCTGAAGACCCTGTTTCATATAAGGAAGCGTCCATGAATCGACAACTGCTTCACGGTCATTGGCTGGTAATCTGCCATCAACGAGACTGTAGGTTAAAAACTCCATGGCGCTATGATCAGCGAAATTCTTTTGGACAGAAACATCTCCATCTCCAACCGGAACGATTCCGCCCTGAGACATCAAACCATACGAAGCAATTTGGGGATTATATTTGATTTTGTTTAATAGTGCTTCATCGTAATTTGAAATACCGAGATGAAAAGAAAACCCGTTTATCTTCTTGATGTTCTCGATTTGGGATAGCTGTGATCCTTTCATAAAAAGGCCGACTGTGGAAATTAACGCTACAGAGAGTATGATTCCGATCAAAGTCAAAATCGTTCGTTTCATATTCCCTTTTAAATACTTGCTGCTTAATTGTTTATAACTGCTGATCAAAATCATTCTCCTCCAGTCTTTTGGCTAATTCGCAGCAAGCCGTTGATCTGAAATGATCGTACCGTCTTCTATCGTGATGATCCGGTCAGAAGCCGAAGCAATCGCGAGATCATGCGTAATCAAGACAATGGTTTGATTGTATTTTCTAGCAGTCAATCGTAATAAATCTATGACTTCCTTCGTATTTCGTGTATCCAGATTCCCAGTGGGCTCATCCGCTAAAATCAAGTGCGGACGATTCATTAAGGCCCTACCGATAGAGACTCGTTGCTGTTGACCCCCCGATAATTCGGAAGGCAAGTGGTCTTTTCGTTCATGGAGCCCCAGGATTTCAATAAGCTCATCCAGATACGTCATATCTATCGGTTCGTCATCCAATAACATAGGCAACGCGATATTTTCCTGGACATTCAATACGGGGATCAAATTAAAGAACTGAAAAATAAACCCGACTTTTCTTCTTCTAAATATCGAAAGTTCATCATCTGTATACTCGTAAATATTATGATCCCCAATGAATACTTGTCCTGAAGTTGGACGATCCAACCCGCCTAATATATGCAGCAGTGTACTTTTACCAGAGCCGGAAACACCAACGATGGAAACAAACTCTCCTTGCTGAATCGACAGGTGAATCCCTTTTAACGCATCCACCCTGCTATTTCCTTCCCCATAACTTTTTACTACGTTTTCCATTCGTACAACTTCCATACAGCTCACCCTCTCATCACCCAAACTCAATCTTGCACGTCTACGAAGTTTACTTTGTCTTCGCTATTTGCATATACGTTCCCGATTTCTTGTAAGACTTGGTTCACCTGATCTTTCTTCTTATAATCGAAGCTGCGATTTTCAAACTGGATCAAGGAGAGCGTTGACTCTGCTTCGGTTAATTGGTTGTAAGTCTGTTCGTCAACAATAACAAGGTCCGCTTGTGGTATATACCCGATCCACATCTGATGGTTCACATACTCTACAGGTACCATCTTGCCGTTCAAATCAATTTGGCCATTCTTCATTTCATAATCACTTGAAGAGTAAAATAGATTTTGACCATTCGATAATTGTTTTATGCCGGTAACAGGGTCTGAAATAATAGACGTGCTGTCTGGATCTTGTCTGGCTCTGAGAATCCCCTTCTTGACGAATTGCTCAGCGGTGGATCGAGTAACAACCGAATATTTGATCTCTCTAGTTTCAAATTCTTGACCCGTTTCTTTCTGATCTTGCTCTGTCCGTTTCGTCTTTTTTATCGTTGTAACCAATTTCATTTTGTAGTCAACCGTTTGTTTGGTGTCATCTTTATACAACTCTTTGACCTTATTCGCATCTTTTTCTGTGCCGATTACGAGAACACCATCGACCGCTTGCGATGGACCTTCTACAAATCGGTTTACTCCGAATCCAATCCCTGCAAAAATCACAATAACCAATAAGAAACCTATTACTTTTTTCACCTTATCTGCTCCCTTATAAACTATTTATGTCTGGATTATAAACGAGACTTTCATGTAATTGAATGACTCTTGTCTAACGATTTTGACCTTCTTTCTTACAATTTAGTAAGAATGGTGCGTCTTCTCACGCAAGGTAAATACAAAAAGGACTGCTTCACTGGCACAAGCAGCCGAAGCAGTCCTTTCTCTTATACAGATGTAGTTGTGCTTTCTTCTCGTTCAAGTAATACATTTCTCATTTCCTGCATCACCGCTGGTCCCTGTGGCAAGACGAAGTTAGGCTGCGTGGTGCCAGATGCTACTTCATAAGCCATAGCTTCTACTGGATTCACAACGATGTGACCGTCCTCTCGAAGCTGATATACATTGCGCTGAACCGCTTTTTTCGTCCACATTAGGCGATTCATATTTGGAAAAAACATAACGGGTTTTGGATGAGCAAGAATAGTGGACGTTAGTAAGTTTGGGGCAATTCCGTTAGCAGCTTGTCCAATTACATTCGCCGTCGCTGGCAAAACAACGAACAGATCTGCCCAACGTGCTAACTCAACGTGGTTCATTTTTTTCTCAAGACCAGGCTCTTCATCAATAAATATCTCGTCACAGTAAAACAAAATCGTAGACGGCGGGATCAGCGTTGCGGCTTGTTCTGTCATCACTACTTTTACCTCTTTGAACAGGGCTCGAAACATACTAAGATAAGCAGACGCACCTATAACGGCAATCGAGCCTGATATACCGACCAAAAGTTTCTTCTCCTTCAGAAATGGATCGTGTGTCATCTCTCGACTTCTCCTCTTTTAGGCCAACAGGAATGACTGATCCCATAATGGCTCTTGACTACTGCTTGCAGAAAGGAGGGCAAGACCAATACCGGCTGCACCTTCAAGTGCACCTGCCTTATTGAGTCCTACTTTTCCATCACCATTTGGTTCTATATCTTGATAACCAAAAGGAAGCGACGGATTAAAATTATCTACTAGGCACTTAGCTAAATACTCGATATGTGATTGATAACGTTCGTCATCTGTAGTGGTTGCCATTCTAAGCGTCATTTGCAAAAGTCCTGCTTTTCCATGACAAAACGTATCTGCATACAGATTCCAATCGCTTTCTGATCTCTTGAAAACATCATCGTAAGCTTGAATGGCAAGATTACAATAGGTTGAATCTTGCAGAGCTTCACCCGCTAGATAGAGTGAACGAGCTACTCCTGGCGTGCCATAGCACCATGCATCACGTCGAAACGGCTGTTGGGATAGTATTTCTTCCCCTAGCTCTTCTTCTAATTTCACTCTACCTCTCCACATAATCCCGCAAGCGTCCTTTTCCTTCCACCGCACCAACCAGTCAGCGATGCTACGTATTGCCTCCCTCTGACCAGTTACTTCTACGCCTTCTCTCAAAGCAAGTGATAATAAGGCTAATGGTCCAGGAATCCCATGAGCAAGACCTACGTTAAAATTTCCTTTCGGATACATCTCTTTATCAATGTCTAAATATTGCATCTCCTGAGTCAAGTACCACCCGGGTATTTTTCTACCATCTTCATAATCTCTAGGCTGGCTTATATATACGAGATATCGCAAAACATCCTGTAAGGCGGCATGAAGAATATCGATTTGTTTACTTGCCAGTAAGTACCGTCCAATGCCTGCTACACCTTGAATAGCATCATAGATATGAGGATTACTTCCTCCTCTTTTTTTATCAAGGACATACTCGTCTTCAATAATGACCGCTGTTCGTGTAGCGAGCAATTGATCCAGTTGTCCAAGAAAGCGTTGATAATGCTTTCGATTGCGTGAAGCTACTAGCGTAGCAAAGCAAATACCTGCTACTCCACCACACATGGACTCACTTGAAATCCCTACTGCCTTAATTTTTTCTTGAAGAGCAAGGAGATGTTCATGAGCAACGATATTCCAACCTTGATCAGGGAAATGTCTATCCAACTCAGCAAAAAAGAGTATCGTACCCGGGTATCCGTGAGAAAGAGTAGCAGCCCCCCAAGGATGTTGATGAATCGGTCCTGCGACACTTATGTTATCTTTATCCATTACGACCTTTTCTACCTGAATCGGATCTCGCAAATACGCAGCTACCTTGAGTGCAGTAGATAAAGCCTTTGTTCTTAACTCTTCATTTTTAATCCCTTTCCATGCATGCTTAGTTGTTACCACTACTTTATTTGTCTCCATACTTTCCCTCTCTCTTTTACATTTGTCCGACCATCTGTCTTGTCGATTCATCCGTTTCTTCCAGATAAAAAGAAGCCTGCATATGAAAAAGAGATGCATAAACGCCGTCTTCTGCTAGTAGTTCCTTATGCGTCCCCGCTTCAATGATCTCTCCTTGTTTTAGGACAAGAATCTGGTTGGCATATCGAACAGTTGAAAATCGGTGGGAAATAAATAATCCCATTTTATTCTGGGTCAATTCACGGAACCGACTGAATACTTCTTGCTCTGCTTGAGGGTCTAGTGCTGCTGTCGGCTCGTCAAGTATGTATAAATCCGCGTCGCGCATGTAAGCGCGGGAGATGGCAATACGCTGCCACTGCCCCCCCGAAATCTGATACCCCTCCGCAAACCATTTGCCAAGCTGTGTATGAAATTGTTGCGGAAAACGTTTAATCATTTCATCTGCTCCGGCCTGTTTGCTTGCCTCGATAATGACAGCCTCATCATCAGCTTTTAGATAGTTACCAAAGCCAATGTTTTCGTTGACTGACATCTCATATTTAATAAAATCTTGGAACAAGGCGCTCATTTTTTGGCGCCATTCATTTTCCTCATAATGGTAAATCGGCTTACCATTAAACAAAATCTCGCCTTCTGTCGGTTGATACAATTGCGTAATTAATTTTACGATTGTCGATTTTCCCGAACCATTCTCTCCTACTAACGCCATCGTTTCTCCTGGACGAATGGCGAAACTTACATTACGTAGCGCGTAGGCATCGACACCTTGATATTTGAACGAGACATTGCGAAACTCTAAACCAGACGCATTCTTCTCACAAGGATCGCTTTCGGCAATTGCTAATTTTTTCTCATCTGGCACAGCTAAAAATGTAAATAACTGACTAATGTACAGATTGTTTTGATACATGTTAAAAATCGTTTGCATAAGATCTGTGGAGGTTGTTTGGGTGTAAGATATCGCCTGGATAAACGCAATTAAGCTGCCAACTGCAATCGTACCTAACATCGTTTCCCATACTACATACGACTGCATCGATACGACAGCAAGGAGTGACAGGGCCTGAAATCCAAGCGCCACCTTTGTCCTTTTTATCACCATTGCTTTGTCCTGCTGAAAAAATCGCTCGTAATATTTACGATATCTATCGACCAGAAATGGGCCTAGCTGAAAGGTTTTTAGCTCTTTTACTGATGAATCGCAGGTCAATAAATGCATCAGATAATATTGCTTACGGCGATCAGAAGCGCGGTTATGGTCAATCATGAATTCCTCTTGTCCTAATCGAATAAAAGAGAAAGTAGAACAGATAGGTAGCAAGAGCAATATAAGTGCTAGCCACCACTTCCAAGTGATCAGCATAGCGGAAACAGATAGTAGCACAATCACATTACTTATAATACTTATCACCTGTTGAAATAACTGATAGGGGCGAAACGTGGAATCTTGCTTTGCCCGTTGAAGCTGGTCGTAAATTCCTGCATCCTCAAAACTGGAATAAGGAAGTCGCGTAGCTTTTTTCATGATCAACAGGTTTACATGATTGGCTAACAGTTCTTGATACAACGTTTTGTAGACCAGGTCAATATGTTTGAGAGTATCGCGGATCACGGCTAGAAACGCGAAAAGACCAAACGCGATGAAAAGCGGAACGATTCCCCCACCCGCTGAGATGGCAACTGCCGCATTAATTAATGATTGCGTGGCAATAATCACTCCTACAGGTATCAGGCTACTTATAATCGTCAATATCATAACAATCACAAAGTAGCGAGGATTTGTTTGATACAGTAAATGAAAAACACTTGGCCAATGAGAGAAGGAAGCAAATACGTTTCGAATCGTTTCGAATCGATTGCTGTTTGCCTTAATTGGAGTCACCAGCATTCTCCCTCCAGTGAAGCTGGCTGTGTAAAGTATGGCGTACAAAGGCCATTGCTTTATCTTCCATCTCTCGCCTTACTCCAAATAAGCGATTGCAATGCAAATGGATCAAGCTACCCATGATCATCGATGGGGAACTCCACAGCGAATGGTTTTGTTCACCCTCTGCTACAAGCCTTCCGAAATCCTGCAATACATCCACTCTCAAGGTCATCGCTTCACGAATGGCTTCCCCACTCGGATGACTTCGCAATCCTTGCCAATCGTTCCGCGGATCAGCGAGAGTAAGCAATGGTTTCCGCCATTTTCGGAACTCTTCTCTCTGGGCATCCTTTTTCACACGCATGTCCATCCAAGCCAGTTGCTGTTCAAAACTAAGTCCGAATCTAGTCATTATGTCAATAATACTAATCGTTGCTAAAACATAGTCAGTTAGATTCGTTTGATGAAACCGCAACAATCTCAAAAGATTCGCAGTCGTCTGGCTATCTTTAGCAAATACTTGCTCCGCATTTGCCATGATCGATGGTCCACCGTATCTTTCTACTTCGCGATCATACGTATCAATTACCATTCTTTGAATAAATCCTTCTCGCTGACATTCTTGTATCCAAGGGTAAAGTTCTGGAAAAATCTCCTTCATAAGCTTCTCGGGCTTACCGTGAAAACGGAGGCGAATATGATGATCAGGGTCTATATATCGCATGAAAAACCATTCATCTGCTACTCCTTTTTTAACCATGGAATCCGCAAATGCATGGATCTGATCAACGATAAATTCATCCTGTCTCTGGTGGCCCCCATACAGTTTTAAAAACAGCCAATCACTTCCAGGGAGTTTTATGTATTGCTCCTTAGATAGAACATTTTCATTTCTATAGGAGGGGATAATTTTTCTCTTCTCTATAGGCGGTCTCCTCAGCAATGGAACCACACATTCCATGGAAAAATGACCTTTTGGTCCAGTGACCCAATATTCTTCTGTACCCCCGATTTTTTCACGGAGTTGAATGTTTTTTGACTTAAACAATTCTGTACGCAACTCTTCTACATGATAAGGATTATCCAAATCTAACAAAATACGATTGTCACCGAAAGCCATGTACACATATCGTGGTAGATCCCACTCCATTCTCCATGCAGCAAAAGCCTCATTCCAGATCTTGTCTTCTTTCGGATCTGCCTTCAGCCCCAGAGATTCGGGTATCACCTTCCATATAACAGGCGACAAGATGGTTTTTCCATAGCGAACACGTGGCAAATACGGTGATGCATCCATATTTCCCCAAGAGAATGGGTTCCAAAGACGTACATTTTCCATAGAGACTTCTCGCAAGAAACGATAAATATTTGGGGCATTCTTGAAATTAAGCATATTATCCGCTGAAATAATTAATTTCTTTCCATGTGTACGAGATTTCAGATAGAAATGCTCTATTGTGGCACCTACCACAATATCCTCCAGTTGAAGGGCATGCTGTGCCATCTCTGAACAATTCGTGCCAATGGTCAATTCATATTGGCTGAAGGATGGATGGAGAACGATATTGGCATGTCGTCCAACGGTTGAAAGATAATTGGCCTCAACAAAAATCACATCTTCATGCTGTTCCTGTATTTGATTATGAATCTGTTCATGTTTTTCTATCGCTTCTGGTCCGAGTATATCGAGGAATCTTCCAAACGATTGACCCACCTTAGCGGAACCAGGCATTGGTGCCACCTCTAGCAGATAGTCTCCTTGATCGATTGCTTCCTGTGAGGGTGCGATTACCTCCACGTACAATTCCAAGGAATCTGGTGCGTATTTCGTATCTACTGGCTCTGTTTCTAGCTGATCGAGAAGATCATTCGTAATTTCTATCTCTTTTGTTTTTGTTGCAATCGCATGAACTACTTTTCTCATCAAACTAGCTTCTCGCTTATCAGAATACTTGAGAGGCGATACTGGCTCTTTTCTACTGCTTTGTGGAAACATATATCCTGCCGGTGCTCCTAAACCAACCTCATCACTAAGAAGCTCCAAAACAGGGACTTCTCTTGACGTTCCGTATTTCTCCAAAAAGTCCTTATGGTAGCTTCTTAGATGGGACGCTCCTCGCTGTGGTAAAGACAGTCGCCACAGACATTCCACCGCTTTCGCTACTTCTTCGCCTATACCGTTGTGTAAAGATACTTTGTTAGTACCTACATGGAGGTCTACTTGTACTGGCATCATGCTTGCTTCAAGGGCCTTCATCCGCGTAATTAATTCTTGAAAGTCTTGTATGCCTGTTCCAATCGGAAGTCCATCGTACTGTTTCATTCTTGCTTGAATCTCAGCTAATTCCGAATATATATCCTGTACACCATCAAGTAACGCAAGGCGCTCCATCACATAATCAAATGGAGTGGCTACTGTTAGTGGTGGACGTAATTCGCTAATTAAGAACTCTTGAGAGAATAATTGCCACAGCAGTCCGGTTACTTTTTGTTCCCCCGCCTCAGGGTACTTTTCCATCAATCTACTAATTAATTGTTCAAATAGGATCGGATGTTTTGCCATATCAAACACAGCGTGCACAACTTCTGTAGCACGGATTGAAATTCTTTCTTTTTGTTTACCATCTAAACGTTTCATTTGCCCGTATTCAGTGGCAAACGTAAGCTCCATTCGCCCGCCGACCTGCACCGAAGCGTGATTTCGTTGTACTTTCAACTGTTTTACTACATCAAGTCGTTGCTCTACTCTCTGAATGATTGCAAGCAGCCATTCCATGTCTGGACGTGTACGTTTTTGGTGAAAATGTGAGTCTTTCAAGGAGACGTTTGTCCTGTCAGCAAATGAGCCCAGAGCAACACCAGCGAATAAGCCATATGGAGTGGCACGGGTACACATCCTTAACAAAAAACGAACAAAACTAGAAAGAGCCTGCTTGGTTTTTCGAGAAGTAGGATCGCCTTCTAGATTCGGCAATGCGTCGTACAGAGATGGACTAGAAAGGAGAATAGCTTCTCGTATCTTTTCGTCCTTCGCATATTTCTTAATAGCAGCTAGATAATCACTGGATTTATTTGATTCATGGAAGACCTCGATTGGAAACAGAGGTACCCGCAGCATAAAAAAGTCTGCTGAGGTATATAGGTTTCCCTCCTTTTTGTTCTCATGGTAGAGAGTAGTCAGCTCCCTCTCTATTATTTGCTTAGCCATTCATACCCCTCTTTCCCATGTAAGTAGTGAGACTATAAAGGAAGAACATCGCTTATCGCGATGCTCCTCCAGCGTCAAACTAAATTAGCAGCAGTTGCTTTGGCACCAAGTAACTGAGCAGAATGTGGTGCAAATGATGTCGCTCACTACTGAATCTGATTGTACTTGATTTACCTCTTTTACTTGAACATCCAAATCGAACAGATCTTTTTGCATTTTTTGTTCCTCCTCTAATTTTTTTGTTCGTAGCCAGAACTTCACGCGCGTCTGTTAGTGCTTGGTTACGATCACAAATAAATAATAGAATAGAAATATTTTCCAGTAAAGGATATTTTTAAAAATTCATATAATTTTTTTACATTTTTATCCACAACGATTTTTTAAACAGAAAAAACCATTTTTCATTGAAAAAATTCCAATGAAAAATGGCTAGTTTCTCGTATCAAAGAAGTTGTCTCTAGAATTTACACTCGCTCCCTGTTGTTAACAATTAAAAACCAATTGGATAATTGTACCTCCACCGAGCTTACTTTCTATTCTTATTTCAGCGTCATGAATGTTAGCAATCTCCTTACATAATGAAAGCCCGAGCCCGAGCCCTCCTCCATTAGCTCTCGATCTCGATTTATCGGACATAAAGAAGGGCTCAAACACTTTTGTTATGTCGTCATCAGGAATACCGATCCCTGTATCTTTCACTTCAAGAATTATTTTTGACTCCGCATCTCTGTATGAGCTTACCAGTATTTTATCGTTGTTCTTCGATGCTTTAATCGCATTGTCTATCAGATTTGCAAGTAAAATTTTCATCAAATCCTTATCCATGAAAACACTCAGATGCTCCGTCGATATTTCCAGATCCATATTCTTTATGTTCAGCTTTGGAATAAAGGAATGTTTGATTTCCACAAAAAGTTCGTCAAGTTTTCCCTTTTTTAACTCAAAATCTTCTTTTCGCAAAACAATGAGCTCCATCAGCTTAAATGTCAGTTTCTCTAGCCGCTTTCCTTCTTCATAGATAAAGCTTAATGAGTTGATATACGTCTCTTCATCATATTTATTCGTTCGTAAATAATCCGCATAGCCTATGATCGAAGTTAAAGGAGTCCGAAGTTCATGTACCAGGTTATCGATAAACCTTTGCTTGTCTTCTGAAGATCTTTTAAGCTGGTTTACTTTATCTTCTACATCAACGGCCATCAAATTGAAATTTTCCGCTAACAACCCGATTTCATCTTTCGATTTGACCATAACTCTTTCGCTGAAATTCCCGCCTGCAATTATTCTTGTTGACTGGATAAGTTTATTAATCGGTTTTACGATAAACATGCTCATGATTATGGTAACAATGACCAAAATTGCTGAAATAAGAGCATTTAACTTTATTAAAAGGCTTAATAAGTCTTCTCTATTTTCATAAACACTCGAAATATCTTTCACGTAAGAAAGCTTATAGTGATTATTTTCCAAATAAATATTCTTCGCTATAAATAAGTACGTCTTTTCCCCTAGATCCCGTATGATGTAATTTACTTTATCTGATGGGATGTTTAATTCTTCTCGATTAGTAAGAGTTATCTTGTTGTTTTTAAAATGGCTAAAAATCACTTTCTTATTTTCATCTATTACATCCAAATACACATCCTGTTCTCCTAGGTTGTCCAAGTACGTACGAATCATGGAATCTATGTTTGGTTTGCCAACTCCTTCTGCATCTGGGGTTGAAGATTTTTGAACTTTAAGTAGATATAGATTTGATTCTAAAGAGTTAGCAAATCGATCCTGTTCACTTATCCCGGAACGGATCTCCATATTGAGATTGAGTTCAAAGCTGCTATTAATAAGGTAGATGGATGCTGGTACAAAAAAGATTTCAAATATGATTAATGTACATAAAAATATCCTCTGCCAAAATTTCATTTATTCCTCCAGCCTATATCCCAATTTAAATACTGTTTTAATTTCATCTTTCCATCCCAGCTTTTTTCTTAGCTTTTGTATATGGTTGTCAATCGTCCGAGTCTCGCCAATGTAGTCATATCCCCAAATTTTTTCTATGATTTTTTCCCTCGTTAATACGATGTTTTTATTTTGTACTAAAAACACCAATAACTCGAACTCTTTCAAAGTAAGCTCAATCATTACACCGTTCTTTTTCACCTTCATTTCTTGCAAGTATACTTCTGTGTCTTTAAAATTTATGATGTTGCTTTTTTTATTGTAATGCCTTAATACATTTTCAATCCTGGCGAGTAATTCAATTCCTTCAAAGGGTTTCGTCATATAGTCATCTACTCCCGCTTTTAATCCATACACCTTATCTGTGACAGAACTTTTCGCAGTTAAAAAAATGACAGGTATCCCTAAAGGCTTAATTTTTTCAAATAAAGTAAATCCATCAACTTTTGGAAGCATGACATCCAAAAGTATGAGATCAAAATGATCGCTTTCAATTACACTCAGGGCTTCCTCTCCATCAAAAACGACTGTACTCTCATAATTTGCCGTATTTAAATTCAATTTTATTAAATTTGCTACTGCAATATCATCTTCAACCACTAAAATTTTTATCATTCCGTTTTTACCTCTTTCCTTTTGTAACGGTTAGATGGAGTAAGTACCATTTCGGGCACTTACTCCATCTAATCAGTCCTACAATTTTTAATTCACTTTCAGTCCTCTGAAATTCTCACGGTAGTCTTTTGCTACGGAAGGTAGAGTGATTAGTCTATCATAATTAATCTCATAACTGGATACTGAATAATTCTTCAGACTAATTGTCATTTTTACATCCCTTCCATCTTCCAGATCGCAAAGAACATGTATGGTTCCGGACTTAGCAATCTTGCTAACCTTCATCGTATTTTCCTTAACTTTTTTCTGTTGTTTATCAAAAAAGTTGATAACCGCAGATTTAACTTTCGCATCATTGATTGTTGTCTCTGAGCTTCGATCTCCATCAGTGAAAGCAGTTAAAGAAACAATTTCACCTGTTCGTTCATTTATGACAATGTTATTAGAAGCGCCCATTGGCTGGTTTAAGTCTTCAGCACGAACAAACTGTACCATGATAACATTTGCCGTATCTTTTTTGGCGTTTTCTTTTAATACAGCTGCATCTTCTTTTGAAACCAAACCCATAAAGAACTTAAAGTTTTCTTGGTTGTTGGTTCGATTTACACGCGCCTTACCAAAAGATTTCGCGTCAAGCCCCCTATAGTCTTTTAGAGCTTTGGTTGCCATTTTTACCGCTTCTTCATCACTAATCTTTCTATTTGCTACTTTGGCTACAGTGGTTTGATTTGTGCCATTTCCTGCTTTGTTTGCCACTGTTACGACGTTGTTTTTAGTAGAAGGAACCGCATTTTCGCTTGCAAAAGCAGCTGCTGTAGAACCACCTACAATTGTTAGTGCCATTGAAAAAACGAGAATATTTTTTTTGTTCATGGCAATGCCTCCTGGAACTTTTTGGTTTAGATGGAGTAAGTACCATTTCGGGCACTTACTCCATCTTATCCGTCCTACAATATCTTCATTTACTTACAGTTCTCTGAAATTCTCACGGTAATCTTTTTCTTCGGAAGGTAGAGGGAGTAGTCTGTCATAATTAATCTCATAACTAGATACTGTATAATTCTTTAGACTAATTGTCATATCTACATCTCTTCCATCTTCCAGGTTGCAAAGAACACGTACGGTTCCGGAACTAGCACTCTTACTAACCTTCATCGTATTTTCCTTAACATTTTTCTGTTGTTGATCAAAAAAGCTGATAACCGCAGATTTAACTTTCGCATCATCGATTGTAGTCTCCGAGCTTCGATTTTCATCAGTGAAAGCAGTTAAAGAAACAATTTCCCCCGTTGCTTCATTTATGACAATGCGATTAGAAGCGGGCATTGACTGGTTTAAGTCTTCAGCACGAACAAACTGTACCACGATAACATTTGCCGTATCTTTTTTGGCGTTTTCTTTTAATACAGCTGCATCTTCTTTTGAATATAAATCCATAAAGAACTTAAAGTTTTCTTGGTTGTTGGTTCGATTTACACGCGCCTCACCAAAAGATTTCGCGTCAAGCCCCATATAGTCTTTTAGAGCTTTGGTTGCCATTATTACCGCTTCTTCATCACTAATCTTTCCATTTGCTACTTTGACTACATCATTTGTAGTGGTTTGAGTTGTGCCACTTCCTTCTTTGCTTGCCAGCGTTACTACTTTGTTTTTCGTAGAATTAATTGCGTTATCGCTTGCAAATACCGCTGCTGTAGCACCGCCTACAATTGTTAGTGCCATTGACAAAACGAGAATATTTTTTTTGTTCATGGTAATGCCTCCTGAAATTTTTTGTTTTTGGTTTGGGCACGAAACCCTTGTTACAGTTCATAGAATATAGCGTTCATATGTTAAAAGTATCTTTCAGTTGTCTCCAAGTTGTAAATTCTATAAAAACCATTTCGTTCGTTGTTACAGGGAAGATTGAAAACCACCTGGAGGCTTGCTTCAGATGGTTTTCAAGAGCTGGTTTCGCATTCCTACCAATGAATGAGATTGAACCACTACTATTATTACAGAAAAGAAAAGCACAGCAAAGAACAGTATTTAACAACAAATACTGCTCTTTGCTTTCCTATTCGGATGACGTTTTTAGTGGTTGAAGACTTATTGAATATCGAAACGATCTGCATTCATTACCTTCACCCATGCAGCAATGAAGTCACGCACAAACTTTTCTCTGTTATCGTCTTGTGCATAAACTTCTGCAATGGCACGCAGAACAGAGTTTGAACCGAACACGAGGTCAACAGCAGTTGCTGTACGCAAGACTTCCCCCGTTTTGGGATCACGTCCTTCAAATACGCCTCCGTCTGCAGGCTTCCACTGTATGCCCATGTCTAGCAAGTTAACAAAGAAGTCGTTCGTGAGTGTACCTACACGATCCGTGAATACACCGTGTTGTGTGCCACCGTGGTTTGTGCCGATAACACGCATTCCGCCAACAAGTGCAGTCATTTCTGGAGCAGTAAGGTTTAGTAGCTGTGCCTTGTCTATCAGGAGTTCCGCAGGACTGACACGATATTGCTTCTTCTGATAGTTCCGGAAACCATCAGCAATTGGCTCGAGTACGTCGAAGCTTTCTGCATCGGTTTGCTCTTGTGTCGCATCACCACGTCCAGGAGCAAAAGGAACCGTTACATCAAACCCAGCATCTTGTGCAGCTTTTTCTACTGCGGCACTACCGCCCAGAACAATCAAATCGGCCATGCTGACTTTTTTACCAAAGTCCTCTTGAATGACTCCCAGGATCGTGAGCACTTTTTCGAGTTTTTTCGGCTCATTTACTTCCCACTCCTTCTGTGGAGCAAGACGGATGCGAGCACCATTCGCGCCGCCACGCATATCCGAGCCACGGAAGGTACATGCGGAAGCCCAAGCCGTTGTTACCAGCTCGCTGACGGTAAGGCCCGAGTCTAAAATCCGTGTTTTCAGTTCTGCTACATCGGCATCTGTTAACTCATATTCAGCAGAGGGTACAGGATCTTGCCAAATAAAATCTTCTGCTGGAACTTCTGGGCCTAAATATCTTGAGCGAGGCCCCATGTCGCGGTGTGTGAGTTTGAACCAAGCAGTTGCAAATGCATCTGCAAACTCCTCTGGATTCTCATAGTAACGACGAGAAATCTTTTCGTATACTGGATCCATACGCAAGGCCATATCCGCAGTGGTCATCATGGTTGGAACACGCACGGACGCATCTTCTGCATCCGGTGCGAGATGCTCATCAGCAGGATTTATTGCAACCCATTGGTGTGCTCCTGCTGGGCTCTTGGTCAGCTCCCATTCATATCCGAACAAGAGTTCAAAGAATCCATTATCCCATTGTGTCGGATTCGCAGTCCATGCACCTTCAATACCGCTACTGATGGCGTCGCGACCTTTACCAGAGCCGTGTGTGCTCTGCCATCCTAAGCCCATTGCTTCCAAAGGAGCAGCTTCTGGCTCTGGGCCTACAAGAGCAGCATCTCCTGCGCCGTGAGCCTTCCCAAATGTATGACCGCCTGCTACGAGTGCAACGGTTTCTTCATCGTTCATTCCCATGCGTTTGAAGGTTTCGCGGATGTCACGAGCACTGGCAAGCGGATCTGGATTCCCGTTCGGACCTTCGGGGTTCACATAAATTAGACCCATTTGAACAGCAGCGAGCGGATTCTCGAGCTCACGATCGCCGGTGTAACGCTTATCGCCTAGCCATTCCTTTTCAGCACCCCAGTAAATATCTTCTTCTGGATGCCAAACGTCCGCGCGTCCGCCTCCAAAACCGATTGTCTTCCCGCCCATGGATTCAATAGCAGCATTGCCGGCGAGAATGTACAAGTCTGCCCAAGAGATCTTGTTGCCATATTTTTGCTTGATCGGCCATAGAAGGCGTCGAGCTTTATCAAGGTTGGCATTGTCTGGCCAGCTGTTAAGTGGAGCAAAACGCTGTGTGCCGGTTCCAGCACCACCACGGCCGTCTCCTGTACGATATGTACCAGCGGAGTGCCAAGCCATACGGATAAATAATGGCCCGTAATGCCCGTAGTCGGCAGGCCACCAATCTTGGCTGTTTGTCATGAGATCATAAAGATCCTGCTTGAGAGCCTGGTAGTCCAACTTTTTGAACTCTTCTGCATAATCGAATTCTTCGCCCATAGGGTTAGATTTTCTGTCATGCTGATGCAGGATGTTCAAGTTCAACTGGTTGGGCCACCAGTGTTTGTTCGACGTAGCACTAGGGTTGTGATTCGTAGTGCTTCCGTGCGAAAACGGACACTTTCCAGTGTTAGCGGTTGCCATAGAGTCCATTTGTCCCTCTCCTGTCATTTAAATTAAGTATTAAATAATAATACTTCTAATTAATTTGTATAGCAGTTAACAAGAGAAATCAACATCTTTTTGCTCTTTTCATCTTAAGGATTTATGAGTAGTTAATGCCCTTCTTAAGGGAATCGTAAGAACACGATACCAATATATGAACTCTTTCATTTCCGAATTGCTGATTCTAACGTATGCATGGACCGTGTTGATTATGATCTTGTCACCAGTTCGTTAGCCTCTTTTCCTTACGGTTCCAGCTTGCGGTCAAGCTTCATTGTTCGGAATGGAAAAAAGGAATTTGAACTTCCATTCGATCCATCACAAAAAGCCCACTATTATCCGTCAAACGGAATGTGTGGGCTTTTTGTGCCTAATTGGCTTAATTGATTGTTATTTGAAATTCCGAGCCTGGCGCACCAGCAAATACGATTATTCCGCTCTTCGGCAGAGTCACTTTGTTGTTGCCGCTGACGATGGAATAGTTGAGAGGGTATTCGCCTTCCTTATCATATACAGCGAAAGCCCCCTCCTTGGAATGTCTCTCCCATCTGAGCAAATGAATGATTCAATCAATATGAGACACGACATGGGACTCTCATTCCATGCAGTCGGGAGAAATCACTTCCCACTTTCCAAACAGCGTGAAACCCGCTGCTTTCGCCAATGCCGTAGACGTATGGTTATCGAGTTGGCATCGATACTGCGGTTCATATCCCTGACCATAGGCGTATTTGCAGATGGAACGCACCACTTTGCGGGCGTGACCTTTTCCTCTAAAGGATGTCAGCGTTAGTACGCCGAGATCCGCAATTTGCGCATCCTCCTCCCATGGATACATACTGGCAGCGCTAACTAAGCTATTTTGCTCAAAAGAACCGAACACCGCCCAATGATCCAATTCCACATAAGCGTCATCCAAGTCTTGTTCCGATGCGGAGGATGCAAACTCGGAGAAAACCGACTCATCTTGCTCGGTTAACCGACGCAGGTCACCTTCGAGGTTTTCTTGCAGCAATACGTTCTTATCGGCTTTTGAAAAATAAAAAAGATAGTCTGCGCCATGTAGTGTAACGCCTGCTTCATTCAATTTCTGGCGAAAGATCGACTCAGTCAAGGATTGTTGCTGGAAGAGACCTAATTTCTCAGCGAGCGCAGGTGTTAAGACCGCCATCACTCGTCCATCGGAAGTTTCCAGCACCATGCCCCTGCTATCCTCGTCAAGTGCAGGGTTTATGGCAACAGTAAAAGATTGATCGCTATAGAGGATCTCACCGTTCAAAAATTGCTCCCGCCAAAAGTCAGTGATCGTCTGTGAAAATACAGGCGCACTTCTTACTGGATTTGTCATTATGTTCACTTCCCTTTCAGATTCACCAAACAGTTCTTATGCCATTATGTATGCTTCGGAAGTTTCTTTAGAAATTGCTCGATTGCATCCATATAACCTGGTATCGTAATTTGTCGCGGAGCGAAAAGACTAATAATTACTGCCTGCATAATTGAATGAGCCGTTTGCTTGCTTAACATAGAGTGATCAGCATCAGGGAAGACCGCTACGGTTAGCAGCTCAGGGTTTACTATATCACGATATACCCTCTCCGTTTCCTTCACATCGACATGTATATCTTCTTCCCCCAGAATCAGGAGCACAGGCGAATTGAAATTCGGAAGGTCATTAGTGGCATCTGACAAGAAATTTTTGCTCACAAAAGTCCATCTGTCTTTTGACATCAAATTAGTTTCGCGAGCAATTTTCACGTACTCCTCATAGGAAGCCTGTTTTTCCAATAACGTGAGTACTTGCTGGTCATACGCCTCTTTGTCTTGAATTTCCGCTTCTGAGTACCCGTCTATCACCATATTTTTGCGTGTATGGTATTGCCCTTGACTTACCCAATTAATGGCGGGCGATAGAAGTAAGCTGAATGCGAGCGGTTCCTTCTTGGCGAGCTTTGGAATGACCCATCCCGCCTGGCTTGCTCCCCAAACCCCAATCTGTTTCTCGTCAATCATCGGCTGCTCTTTTGCCCAGTCAATAGCCTGACGCGCTTCTTCCACGCGGTCATCAATACTCTGATGTAACCAATTGCCTTCGGAACCGTTCATTCCGCTCTTATTAAGGGACAAGGAGGCGTAACCAAGTGAGGCTAACCGCTCCCATAGCGGCTTATAGCCATCATCATGCGTGGCATCAATAGGTCCATCACCATGTATAAACACGACTAAGCCCAATTTGTTCGTGTAGTTTTTAGGCAGTACGAACGTACCGGTCAATTTGCCATCAGATGTCTGGATTTCAACGGCTTGCTCAACCATATCAAAGCTGTTTTGCTCCAATATGTAAAATCCTGCACCGCCAAATAGCAGGACGATGATCATTATAGAAATCATTATTTTTTTTTTCATCTACCCTTCTCCTCTTAAAAAATTTCTAAGTGAATATCTCAACCATACACCTTAGGTCAGACCTAAGGTCAAGTAATGGAATGAGTAAGGCAGATGCAAAAAAACGTGTTACTATATGATGATTTGAATGGTTATTCCTATCATTTTCTTAGTACAAGTTGAATGACATGGGCTAATCCGGTGTGCGCCTTTCCTGCCACACGCTCTTGTTCGCCATAGAAGAAATGGATCACCTCATGACCTTTGCACCAAGCAAGAATTTCTTTTGGATCATAAAGCATGTCAATATCCTGGGGACCGCCTGTACCATACTTCAATTGTTCCTCCGAGAATACCTCAAGCATTATAATTCCTTTAGGCTTTATTGCCTTTTTCATTTTATTCAGAATCATGGTCTGCGCATTTTTATAAAAATGTCCATATACCATAATCGCGCCATCATATTCTTCGCTCGGTACCTCCTCTTCTAAAAGGTCCATTTTTTGGGTAAGTACGTCAACGGAATGCTTCCGAGCCAGTTTTTTCGTTTTTTGCAATCCGCTCTCCGCATAGTCAATGGCTGTCACTTCATGATTTCTTTTTGCTAAAAAAACTGCATTCCGGCCTTCACCCTCTGCAAACGCGATCACTTTTTGACCTTGTTCTAACCGAAAAGCCTGTTGTTGAATAAAAACGTTAGGTTCTTCCCCATAATAATATTCTTCCGAATGAAAGCGCTCATTCCAAATATTCCCCATATTCACCAGCCTCCTGTCATTAAAATCTATTATAGATTTATTATATCTACAATATCTCCAAAGACAAGGATGTGTCAATATCGCGTGGTTTCGAGAGCATCTACAAAAGAGTCTATCTTTGAACGTACCTCTTGACCTTAGGTCTGACCCAAGGTGTATGGTTAAGATAATCTACCACATTCCAAGGGAGTAACGTTTATGAAGAGTGAAATCACGATTAGCGAATTAGCTAAGCTTATGAATGTGTCTGTTCATCAGATTCGTTATTTTGAAGAGAAAGGGGTTCTTCTACCTGCTTACTTAGATAACAATCAGTATCGAATGTATAGCATGGATCAAGTTTATCAGCTAGCCCATATTCTGTTGCTTCGCAAATTGGGAGTGCCTGTCCAGTCGATTAATGAATGCATGACTTCCTATTCTGCTGATCAATACGGGCAGCTACTCAATCGTTCTCTGAGAGAAATAAATAAAGAGTTGCTTCGCCTTCAAGAGCTTCAGCAATTCATAACAAAGGTTTTGCATGAACAAAAGAGTTTTCAATCTCACACGAATCCCTACCAAATAAAGTGGCGCGAAACCACTTATTTGGCACGGTGGATGGAAATGAGTTCACAAATGACGCTAAACGCCAAACTGTTGGCTGAACAGGCCAAGTCTGTCCCGAACTTGTTCGAATCGGACATCCATTATATCGAGGATAATTCCAGTACCATTACGTTATACACGGAAACAGAAGCGCCTGGCGATTTTTCATTGCCCAGCGGCAACTATCTGTCTACCCAGAGGCTGGTCAATGAAGAGGATGAGCTTGAACAAGTGATTGAACAGTTTTACGCCTATGCCGCAGCACAGTCTCATGTTATACAGGGACCCTTGATCCTCATTGAAAGATCTTACTTATCCCTATTTAGTCAAAGCCAGTTGCATTATGAACTACAAGCTATGATCGAACCGACTACCCATTCCGAAAGGGGAAACCGATCATGACTGTATCACCAATTACGATAGAACCTATGCATTCCATGTACAACCAACAGATTGGTCAACTTCTTGTTCACGGGTTTCGCGGGAAATTCCAAACCCTTACGAAGCTCAAGGATGGCGAGCTCGCCCTCTTTTTCGAAAAGTTATTTGATCATGTTCCTACAGATCCTGCGAGTCAACGAATGGTCGCGCTACAAGCGGGTGAAGTTATCGGGACGATATCCATCAAGTGGAAAACCGAATCTGATAGCATGAAAATTTTTCCTGAATGGAACTATTTCCATCGTTTTGGCAAATGGAATCTACTGAAAATGTATATTGGACTATCTTTCTTAGATCATAAACCACAGGCAGGTGAATGTTATATTACAGACGTTGTTGTCCATCCGGATCATCAAGGCAAAGGAATTGGAAACCTGCTATTGCAGTGGGCGCAGAATTTCGCACAAACACAGCCTAGCCTAGACAAGTTAAGCTTGTACGTCGCAGGCAAAAATCCCCGGGCAGAGCAGCTTTACCAGCGATTATCGTTCCATACGCAATTGCGAGAAAGCAGCTTCCTATCACATATTCTATTCAAAGAGAAAAAATGGAGTTACATGGTGAAGAGATTGAAATAACTCATGACAAAGGGCGAATCGTCTCTACTAGACATCCGCCCTTTGCTCGCTTAGCTTCAGCGTTGAGTCCAATGCCATTGCAGAGCTTCTTTTCCTAATCTATTTCACGTGAAAATCGGATTAGTCGGCAGCACTCTAATTCTTTCATTGGTACGTTGTTTATGATCTCATTCGCTGCTAAGCGGCTAATGATGGGAGCTAGTGTAACAGCTGAATGCATAACGGTCAGATAAAGCCCCTTTATTTGGTCATGAAATCCAACAATGGGGTAACCGTCTTCAGGCATGGGTCTTAAGCCTACCTTGATGCTTTCCAGCTCCAACTTTTCCCCTCCTATTAAATGATGCCGAAGAATTTCAAACGCCCGCTTTCCAACAGTCTCAGGTCCATTTTGTTCAGACTCATCGATATAATCTTCCGCTGCTAGTAACGTATCATCGGTTAGTTGTCTCGCTTCAAACTTAGCATTTGAAACTAAAGTGTGGATCAACTTTTCTTTCGATTTCATTCGAATCAGTATAGAAGGCGAAGGAGCGACAGGAACATCGAAGCCTAATGGCTTACAGAGTTCGGGTATAGCTGCCCCAGTTGCTAATACTAGAACATCAGATTCTATAAAACCTTTGGAGGTGTTTACCCCAACAACCTTAGAAGCCTCTGTGATTATTTGCATCACTTTTGTATCAAACAGGATGTTTGCTCCATTTTCTTCTGCTTTTTTCACTAAAAGTTTAGCAGTCAAAATTGGATCTAGTGAGCCTTCGTCATGCGCATAATAAGCTTCCTCGGGATATTCCTTTAGTTTCGGTTCTAATTCTATGATCTGCTGTCTTTTTACTAATTGTTTACGAGACTTCTCAATATCTGTAGGGACTTCCCAAGTCAGTGCTCCATCCCATTTTATTTCTAGACCGGGTAACTCTTTTTCTAATTCATGATATTCGGCTATCGAAGCATCATACAAATATTGAAAATTTTTTAATACCCGGCCCGATGGATGAATCCAAGCGAAAGATTTCTGAGTGGCTTCACATGCAGCAGACGAATTCGTCTCTATTAAAGTGACATTCTGATTCTGCTTTGATAAGTAATAGGCCATCGCTGCACCAACAAAGCCTGCACCAACTATTACAATTTTTTGATTCTTCATCATGGTCGTTCCCTCCTGACAACATCATAAGGCTACCTCGCCATCAAGCTCTTTGCTCATACAGCTTAACGATTTCAATAATGGTGTTTACAGCGTGCATCATGTTGTCAACGGAAACATACTCGAACCGCCCGTGGTAGTTTTCCCCGCCTGTGAAAATATTCGGTGTTGGCAACCCCATGTAGGATAGCTGGGAACCATCCGTACCACCGCGAATCGGTTGAATCATCGGTACGATTCCGAGGTTTTCTAGTGCTTGTGTAGCAATGTCCACTACTTCCATTACGGGCTCAATCTTTTCCCGCATGTTGAAGTATTCGTCTTTGATTTGGAGCTCAATTCGCTTCTCTCCGTATTTTTTCTGTAATTCTTCTACGATACGAGCCAGTTCGGACTTTCTTTCCTGAAACCGATTACGGTCGTGATCCCGGATCAAATAACGAAGCTGAGTTTGTTCGACGTCACCTTGAATGGAAGACAGATGATAGAAGCCTTCGTAGCCTTCCGTCTCCTCAGGAGTTTCATTAGCTGGCAGCTTTCCATGAAGCTCCATGGCTATTTTAGCAGCGTTGACCATTTTACCTTTGGCCGAGCCTGGGTGAACATTCTTCCCTTTACAGGTAATGATGGCTGATGCAGCATTAAAGCTCTCGTACTCGATCCCGCCAAGAGGGCCACCATCCATCGTATAGGCATATAATGCGTCGAAGGCGGACACATCAAACTTGTCTGGGCCTCTGCCGATTTCTTCATCCGGGGTGAAAGCTACCCTCACTTTCCCGTGCTTCAGTTCTGGATGGCGAATCAGATAAGCCATAGCGGTCATGATTTCGGCAATACCGGCTTTATCATCAGCGCCAAGTAAAGTGGTACCATCTGTCGTAATTAAGGTATGGCCTTTGTAGCCAGCCAGCTCTGAAAACTCGCGCGGCGTAAGGACAATATTCAGTGCTTCATTCAAGACAATGTCTTGTCCGTTATAATTTTCAATGACTTGCGGCTTCACGCCAGCGCCGGTAAAATCGGTGGCCGTATCCATATGAGCAAGAAAACCGATTGTAGGAATTTCTTTGTCTGTATTGGACGGTAGGGTCGCCATTACATAACTGTTCGAATCTATCGTAACTTCCTGCATACCTATGGCTTTCAGCTCGTCTACGAGCATTTGGGCAAGCACTAGCTGCCCTGGTGTAGAGGGGCAAGTTTCGCTGTTCTCATCGGATTGTGTATCAACTTGTGCGTAAGAGATGAATCTATTCATAATTTCCGTTTTCATGGTCTTATCTCAACTCCAGTACAATTAGTCAAACCTATTCAAGTAAGAGGCGATCTCGTGACAAATTCTACCACGATCCCCGTCTATCCTTCAATCCGTACGCCATATTGAACGATTGAACTCGGTTGTCCACGGTATACAGACCAGACCTAGCAATATGTTATACAGCCAGTTGTCTTCATGCTTCCAGATCAAACGGACGGACTGCACAAATAGCCCACTATGCTCTCCGTAACAGGAGGAGTGGGCTATTCAAGGATTCAAACTGTTACCGCTTATTATTCTTCCGCGTGGTCAAGAAATGTCTCAAGCTCATCCAGCTTGCTCGACCAGAAGTGACGATATGACTCCAGCCATTGATCGACTTCTTGGAGAGGTTCCGGCCGTATCGAATAGATGCTTTTTTGCGCAACCGATCGCATAGTAACCAAACCAGCTTCCCGCATGATTCTCAGATGTTTGGAAACACCCGGTTGACTTAATTGGCACTTGTCTACAAGCTCCCCAACCGAACGCTCGCGAATACGCAGTAAATCAAGCATAGTCCGTCTGTGCGGCTCAGCCAAAACTTCAAATATATTCATGGTTTTCATTGTAATCCCTGCTTTTATTGTTGTAATTTCGTGAAGTTGTCCGTTCGTTTTGTGTACTGCTCTGTCATCGGTATCTCCAAATCATGCCGTGGGACAACGCCATAAGTAAGCCTTGCTCCAAGTAATATTTCAGTAAAGTCAATGCTTCACCCCAACCAACAGCGTAGCTCTTTCAACTTAAGTTAGAATTAGAAGCATATTTCTCGCGTATTTCCTTCATGCGTTCCCAAGGAAACTGACGAAACTGTTCATGAAGGACGATATCCAGCACATCAAGATGCACATGCCAGCCCGCCAAAAAATCGGCAACAATAGCGGGTCCGTTAAATGTGTGTGTGAGATGTAGAAGGCACCCTTCCCCTTCTTCCTTTAGACTCCATCGCACTATGGAGTGTCCCGATGTTTGCTCTAGCCATGTGTACTCCAACTCGTACGGGGGATCGACTTTGGTGAAATGGCCATGTACGAGATCTCCATTCTCCCACCGAAATGACAGTTTGCCGTCCACATTCAAATCCAACTCAGCCTGCACAGTTAGCCATTTGGCAATTTGCTCTGGGCTCGTGATCGCTCTCCATACTTTTTCTACCGGATGGTTCAAATAACGCTCGAAGCTAACGACACGCCGTCCATCCATCTGTATAATCTTTCCGTCCATACAATCCCTCCAAGTATTCAAATTTACTTTTATTGGTTATTATATTACCATTCGGTTATATAACTGTAAAGCGATGAAATGGATAATGTAATCTCCAGCCTCATAAAAATTGGCTTTGGACTGACTCTGAAAAATAAAACAGCGGCGACTCAAGACCTGAAAATACAGTCTTAGACTCACTGCTGTTTTGATTGAAATTTCTATCCAGTATATGACTTCCCATTCAAATGATAGATGAGTTGCACAACGCCAGAGGAGAACGTTTTTGTATTCACCAAACTCAAATTCAACCTCTGTTTTATATCTATAAACAACGGTTTTCCTTCTCCCAAAATAACAGGGTGAACAGATAATCGAAATTCATCGACAAGCCCTAAATTGATAAAAGTTGTAATAAGACTGGCTCCACCATATAGCCAGATGTCTTTGCCAGGCTTCTTCTTTAATAGATTGACTACTTCAAGAATATTATCGTTGATGAATAATGCTTTATGATCAGTCCCTTTTTGTGTCTTGGAAAACACATATTTTTCTTTACGATGAACCAATGCCCAAATCTCTTTTTCCGCATCGGTATGTTCCATTTCTGGCGTAAATTGTCCCCATAAATCATAACTTTTTCTTCCATAAAGAATAGTGTCGATTTGATGTAAGAAATGAACAAACCCCATTTCATCGTCCATTATGCACCAATCAACTTCTCCATTTTTTCCTTCAATAAACCCATCTAAAGTAACGGCTAAATCTAATATGATTCTTCGTGTCATGAGTGGTTACCCCTTTCGTTGATCTCCTCCCATTTTAGACCTTTAAATATGTCACCTTATGTCTTATTCGTAGTATAAAAACAGCTCACTTCATTGGCGATACATACCAATTCGTGGCCATGCTCAAGCTATCGAAAAGGGAATCGGATGTGGGGCTTTCTCATGTCCATGCATCGGGCAACAAATGTCCTTCTGCTACCAGCTTTGAGTTGCCTTCCAAATAAACAGATTCGGCAGCATAATCTGTGAGATGGTAAGAAATTTTAAGTGGTCCCCCTCGAGTAAGCAGGTTCACAGAGGTGTCTACATGTCCTAAAATACCGGCAATGATTGCTGCAGCAGTCGATCCGGAACCGCACGCGTAGGTCTCTGCCTCTACTCCGCGCTCATAGGTTCTGATGCTAAGCGTTTGCCTATCAATCAGTTCCACAAAATTCACATTAGTACCATTGGGAAACTGCTGCTGATCATTTCTGACCATTCGTCCCCATTCTCTGAGCTGGTCGTCCGCTATCGCGAAAACATTTTCGACAAACCAGACCGTGTGAGGAACTCCGACAACACCGTAGTGGTAGACGCCGCTCGGTCCGTCCCACTCATATGGTTGATTCAGCTTCAGCGCTTGCAATTGAACGTCGGGGAACTTGACATTCACGCCGTTCTGATTGAGCTCTGCCTGATAGATGCCAGCTATCGTTTCGAAACTCATCTTCGTCTTGGCTGCTCCGATGTGGTAAGCAAAGCGCGACATGCACCTTGCACCGTTGCCGCACATTTCTCCTTCACTGCCATCTGCGTTAAAATACCTCATCTTAAAATCGGCGATGTTGGAGTTCTCCAGCAGCATGAACCCATCCGCACCGATTGAAGTGCCTCGCCTGCATACATTTTGGACAAAGGCTGGAAGCGCAAACTCGTTCAACAGGCCATCGCGATTGTCTACTACAATAAAGTCGTTGCCACAGCCATTCATTTTTTTAAACGGGATCCCAAGATCAAACATTTCGCTCCTCCTTTTTATCCGTAGATCCGTTCCTTATTTTCATCCAAGCGACTGCTCCACAGGATGGACTGGGGAGCAGTCAACCTTGCTTTACGAATGATCGATTGCTGTAAATGATTGATAGAGATGACAAGCGACCGATTGCCCTTCTATTTCACTCAGCTTTGGCATCTCGACTTTGCATATTTCCATGCTGGAACGGCAGCGCGGATGGAATTTACATCCCTCCGGCGGATTAGACCGAGACGGGAGATCTCCCGACAACACAATTTGCTCTCGCGTATCATCAGGATCGGTGATGGGTTTGGCTGAAAGCAATGCTTGTGTATAGGGATGCAGCGGTCGTCCAAACAGCTTCTCTTTCTCAGCATACTCGATGATTTCACCTAAATACATGACCGCCACTTTATCGGCAATGTGCTCAACTACGCTCAAATCATGCGAAATGAAAACATAGGTCAAGGAAAATTGTTCTTGCAAATCCTGCAGCAAATTAAGGATTTGCGATTGAATCGACACATCCAGTGCGGAGACAGGCTCATCTGCGATAATCAGCTTTGGTCGAAGAATCAGGGCGCGGGCAATGCCAATTCGTTGTCTTTGCCCTCCGGAAAATTCGTGAGGATAGCAAGATAGATGCTGCTTGCTCATGCCGACAATCTCAATCGTTTCTTCCAGTAGCGCTTGTCGCTGCTCTCGGGGAATACAGTGCGAAATCAGCGGCTCCGTCAAGATGTGCCCGATCGTTAGTTTCGGGTTCAATGTTTCAAATGGATTTTGAAAAACCATTTGCATATTTCGCCTTACTGCACGCATTTCATTTTTGTTCATTTTTCCTATTTCGTTCCCTTGAAAACGAATTTCGCCTTGGATCGGCTCCAGCAAACGCAGAATACATTTTCCCAATGTAGACTTTCCGCAGCCTGACTCCCCGACAATCCCCAGCGTTTCTCCTTCATAGACGCTCACATCAATCCCGTTTAGAGCATGAACATAATGCGGTTGTTGAAGCCACCCTTTTTTCATGCGAAACAGCTTACGCAGCCCTTTTACTTCCAGGATGGGAGTCTTCATCCACCTACCACCGAGCTTTCTTGTTCATGATCCTTGTCTTGGGTAAATAACCAGCATCGACAAGAAGAATGCTGATCCACTGGACGGAGCACAGGATTCCGCTCCCAACATATTGCCATCACTCTATCGCATCGCGGGGCAAACCGGCACCCATTGGGTTTGTTTTCCGGTGTCGGCACACTGCCTTTTATGCTGTGAAGCCTCTTTTCGCGTTTCCTTGGTGTCGATTGGAGCAAACCTACGGTGTACGGGTGCTTCGGATTGCGCAGTAACGACCGTACGTCCGCTGTTTCAATCGCTTGTCCCGCATACATCACCATGACGCGGTCGCACACTTCAGCGATCACCCCTAAATCATGCGTAATCATGATCACTGACATCCCGATATCCCTTCTGATTTTTTTGATCAGATTCAAGATTTGCGCTTGAATGGTCACATCCAATGCGGTCGTCGGTTCATCAGCGATCAGTAGTGACGGATTGCATGCAATCGCCATGGCAATCATCACCCGCTGCCTCATTCCTCCTGACAAACGGTGCGGGTAATCCCTGTAAATCTCTTCCGCTCGGGAGATGCCCACCACGGTAAGCAAATCCAGTACCCGTTGCTTTACCACTGCTTTGCTTTCAGCCTCATGCTCGTACAGTACCTCACTGATTTGTCGGCCGATCGTCAACACCGGATTTAACGAATGCATCGGTTCCTGAAAAATCATCGCCATTTCCTTACCTCTGAGACTGCGCATCTCGGCTTCACTCAGCGCAAGCACTTCTTTCCCGTTGAATCGAATGCTTCCAGTCAAAGTAGCATTATTGTCCAACAGTCGCATGAGCGAGAGCGAAGTGGCGCTCTTGCCGCACCCCGACTCTCCCACAATTCCCAGCGTCTCCCCTTTTTTTACATGTAAATCAAGCTGATCAACAACCGTAATCGTACCCGACTCTTTCGAGAACCGGGTTGTCAGCCCTGTCACTTCCAACACATTGTCCATAAATGGAATCCCCTCTCCAATCCTCTTATTGCCCTTTTACTTTTGCGTACGAGGATCAAAAATATCACGCATGGCATCTCCCAGCCGGTTTACTGCCAACACGACAATGGTGATGGCCAATCCCGGGTATGTCGCAAGCCACCAGGCATCGGACAAATAATCTTTTCCTTCATTCAACATGGTCCCCCATTCGGGAGTCGGCGGCTGCGCGCCCAAGCCGATAAAGCCCAATGCAGCCGTATCGAGAATCGCTCCCCCGACGAACAGTGTCATGTAAACGAACAATACATTCGTAATATTGGGGAGAACCTGGAAAAGAATGATCCACCAGCTCGGCGTCCCGATCGATCTGCTGGCTTCCACATATCCAGACGACATGATCACGAGCGTCGCTGCCCTGATCAGACGCGCAAAGCTGGGAATCGAAGAAATGCCGATTGCGATCATCGCATTGGTTTGACTCGGGCCAAGTGCCGCGACAATGGCCAAGGCCAATATGATCCCCGGCAAGGCGAGCAAAATATCCATAATCCGCATGAGCAGGTGATCAATAAATCCTCCCACATACGCACTGATGACACCAATCATCGTTCCTGCCGCTACTGTGATGCCGACCGCCATGATAGCAACCACAAGCGTAACGCGCGTTCCGTATAAAATACGGGAAAACAAATCGCGGCCGATCGCATCCGTTCCGAGAACATGCTTGGCAGACGGGCCTTGCAAAAAGGCTTCGTAATTACTTTCAGTAGGGTCATAAGGAGCGATCCAAGGCCCGACGATTCCGATCGCAGAAATGAGTAAAAGCACCACCAAGCTTAGTTTTGCTGCTCGCTGTTTCTTGATTTTCCCCCAAAAGGCAAGCTTGGGAAAAATCGGGGATTTGGCATGCGTTGCCCCATGTGCGACAGTTTTGCTCACCTCATTCAAGTTACCGCCCCTCCTTTTCCGTAATGAGGTCGACACGCGGATCAATCAAACCATAGAGGAAATCGACCATCATATTTACCACGACATAGACGAAGCCCATAAGCAACACAATTCCCTGAATCATCGGAAAATCACGGGCTGAAATCGCACGGATAGCCAATGTGCCGATTCCAGGCCAGTTGAACACTTGTTCGATGATAACCGCCCCGCCCAGCAGAGTCGCGATTTGCAAGCCTACCACCGTTACAACAGGAATCATGACATTGCACAAGGCGTGTCGGAAAAGGATTATCGACTCCCTCAATCCCTTGGCCCGTGCCGTTCGAATGTAATCATGGGAAAGCACTTCGACCATACCCGAACGCGTCAGTCGACTGATCATCGCGGAAGACAAAACGCCCAAGGTACAAGCAGGCAAAATAAGATCCTTCCATCCCGTACCGCCCGCGATTGGAAACCAGCCTAATTGAACGGAAAATAACATGATTACGATTAACCCCAACCAGAAGCTCGGCAGCGATAATCCGATCGAAGCTACCACCATCAGCATAAAGTCCAAGAGCGTATTCTTGTATTTCGCTGCGATAATTCCCATCGTTAAGCCAATCACGACCGCGATGCCAATCCCAGCGAAGGCTAGCTTGGCCGTTGCGGGAAACCGCTCCATCATTTCCACGATGACAGGTCTTTCTGTTTGTAAGGAAGTCCCGAAATCCCCTTGGATGACTTTTTCCATGTAGGTCAGGTACTGATGAGGAAGGGGCTGATTTAGCCCCATTTGTTCACGTAACTGTTCCACTTGTGCTTTTGTAGCCTTTTCCCCTAACATGATCCGTACCGGATCTCCAGGAATAAAATGAACGAGTGCAAACGAAAAGATGGAAATGCCGAGGAGGACAATCACTCCTGATAGCATCCGATTCAACAAATACTGTTTCATGATTCGTTCACTCCTCTCTTCCAGAATGCGTATTCATTGCTTACAAGCTAAACTCGTTTGGGAATTTGGCGATAGGAGCCCATCATGCGAATTACCGTTTGACTTCCGTCTCGTATAAAGCGTACGGTTTGATCCGACCCTTCAACGTTTGCGAGAAAAACGTCTTTGTCGATAGCTTTTAAAGAGAATGAGTCCGAATGATCGACCGTTACGATCAGCGTGGCTGCATCCACGCTTACCTGAAGATGAATTCCTTCCAGAGAGCCGTACTCGCCAGCATATTCAAGCAGACGATCTGTCGGGAGGTCATATTCCTTATACGTGACATGCGTTGATTTCGCCGGACGATTCTCGATGCAGTGAAACGTCCCATGTGCTAATGCGGCAGCCGGCGAACCGCTGAGATTGGTGAGCGCCACGGCAGCCAATCCGTTCTCGGGGATGATGCTCATGTAGGCTTGGATCCCTTTCTCTCTGCCGCTATGGCCCAGCATCACAGCACCGTAGAAATTGGGTGTAATCGCTACACCATACCCGTAATATTGGTTATGTTCGCATCGGAAATAAGGGGTAGTCATCTGCTGCACACTTTCGGTGCGAAGAATTCGTTCCTTGCCAATCAAACCTTTCGTTCGAAACAGTTCGGTGTATCTCATCATGTCGGTGAGCGTTGATTTTAATCCGCCGGATGATTGAAACGGCGGTGTCTCAAATAGCGGTGTCCTATCCTCGTACCCGTGCAACTCCACCAAAGAAAAGCAACTATGCTGCATTCCCGCTGGTTGGAGAATATGCTCCTTCACATACGTCGAATATGGCTTGCCGCTTGCCCGCTCAACAATTGCTCCCAGTAGCGTATAGCAATCATTGGAATAACTGAACTCCGTACCTGGTGCGCCCAATAAAGTAAAATCCAGTTGTGCCATATAGGTCATCAATTCCTCATAGGTATTCATCCCACGCTTGAGTGCTTCATCGACGCAAGATAATGGCGGCAAACCGGAGGAATGGGTTAGAAAGTTGTGAATGGTGATTGCTTCCGTTTCACTTCCCGTTTTTACATGAAACTCTGGCAAAATACGAGAAACAGGATCGGCAACCGTCAGTTTTCCGGCTTCCTGTAGCTGCATGATCGCAATAGCGGTGAACGATTTCGTAATCGAAGCGATTCCGAACAAAGTATCAACTGTGGCTACCTGACCTTGCTCGGCATCACGATAGCCGAAGCCTTTGGCATAAACGAGCTGTCCGTGTTTGGCCACTCCAATTGCAGCTCCAGGCACCTTGCTTCCCAACATTGTTTCTCGGACAAATTCCTCATAACTCACGATCCATTCCTGATTGTTCATGACCCCGTTCTCCTTGTTTTTATTTCCTCCTTACTTAACCCACACGTCCTGATACAATTTCAGTCCGGATGGATCAAGCATCAGTCCCTGAACACGGTTGTTTACCACGACAAACCGTTTTTCCGTGTAAATGGGAATCCAAAACGCCTCCTCCACAGCGCGCTTCTGAAGATCTTCATAGATTTTCGCTCTATCGTCGCTCTTCATCGTCACCTGTCCTTTTTCCAGCAAGGAATCGATCGGTTTGTCATGGATGGCTGAACGATTCATCCCACCGATCTGGGTTGAATGCATGAACGGAAACAAGATATCAGGGTCATCAGCGACGTATCCATCCAGCGCCAAGTCAAATGTGCCGGCAGCAGTTAACTGGTCGACTGCGTTACCTTCCAGAGTAATGATTTTCACGTCTACCCCAATCGCTTTGAACATTCCTTGCATCAACTGGGCAGGTTGAGACCATACTTCCATACTCAACAATTCGAAATGAAGCCGTTTTCCTGCTTTCTCCCGTATCCCTTGTGCATTCAGTTTCCATCCGGCTTCTTCCAGGAGCTTCACCGCTTCCTCGGGGTTGTATTTGTATGCATATTGAGCAATGGATTGATCGTATCCGAACAAATTTGCTGGCAGCGGACCATCTGCAACAATTCCTTCGCCTTGCAGATGCGACTGCACGATAGCATCTTTCTTTACTGCCATTTGCAACGCTTTGCGTACGTTTTTATCTTGCAAAATCTCGTTATTCAAGTTCAGCTCGACAAACAGCCCTAGGCCGCGCTTTGTCTGCTCAAGTACCGTAAAACGATTGTTGTTTTTGAATTTCTTCGCGTCTTTCGCAGGCAGATCAGCGATGTCGATGGTTCCACTTTGCAAAGCAGCGACAGCCGTTTGCGGATTTCGAATCAATTTCAGAACTAATTTGTCCGGCCTCGGTGGTCCTTGATTTTTAAAGAAGGGCGTTGCCCAGCGATACGCATCATTTTGAATCAGCGTGATAGAATCTCCTGATTTCCAACTCTCCATCTTCCATGGACCGACACCGACCGGATTCCTTCCGTATTGGTCCCCAAACTTTTGCACCGCGTCCACCGAGAGCGGCTGCATCCAGCTCGCGGAAGTGAAATAGGTGAGGAGTGTGGCAGACGGTTCATTCAACTCCAAAATAAGGGTCTGATCATCTGGTGTTTTGATCGATTTGACGATGCCAAGAACCATCCCTACGCCTTTCGGAGCGATTTCCGGAGACATGGCCCGTTCAAACGTTCGCTTGTACGCCTGTGCAGTAAGCAGTGTCCCATCATGAAAGGTAACGCCTTTGCGAATGCGAAATGTCCATGTCTTCCCATCTTCCGAAATGGAGTACGATTCGGCCAGATGGGGCTTGACCTCATTTGTTTGGGGGTCTCTGTAAAGGAGAGCCCCCCCTAGATTGAGTGCGACTCCCTCCGTGCTTAACGCTGTCGATTTGTGGACATCCAGTGTATCTGGTTCACTGCCGATCGCAACTGTGATCGTTCCGCCCTTTTGCTCGGCTATATTGACATCTTTTTTTCCTTCATCAGTACCTGGTTTCGTGGCAAGCGTCCCGCAGCCGGACACGATTGCCAGCAGTACGAAACAGGAAAGGACAATGCTCACAAACGTGGCGGTTTCCCGCTTTCTTATCCCCATGAATGACACCACTCCCTTGTTTGGGAAATATCCTCGCCCCCTACGATTTGAGCCAATCAACCGTTTTTTGATCCAGCTTTTTGACGAGAGCCGTCAGCAATTTCACCGTATTTTCCACATCATCATGATGGAGAATCGAAGCGTGACTGTGAATGTAACGCGCAGGGATTGCAATGACTATAGATGGAGCCCCTTTGCCAACCATATGAGCAGCTCCTGCATCCGTACCCGCACCTGAAATAGCAGCATATTGATACGGGATTCCCTCCTCTTCAGCCGTATCAAATAACAGATCCCGCAATTTCGGATTGGGCACGAGCGAGCCGTCAAACAGACCAATCGTAGGCCCGCCTCCGCACTTGATATCAGGCAAATTAGGAGAGTCGGTGCTTCCCGGCGTGTCAAACGTTATCCCCGTCTCCAATGCAATGAATAGATCTGGCTGCACCATATACGTGCTCGTGAATGCGCCGCGGCATCCCACTTCTTCTTGTGCAGTAGCGCCGCTAAATACGATGTTGGGGTGATCCGTTTGTTGCAACTGTTTCATTACTTCAATGGCTGTCAGGCAACCGCCGCGATTATCGAGCGCTTTTGCCATATACATCTTGTCATTCGCCATCACCGTGAAAGGGCAGATCGGCACAATCGGATCACCTGGGCGTATTCCCAGCTCCTTTGCCTGTTCTGCACTGGATGCTCCGATATCGATGAACATCCGCTCGATCTCAACCACTTTCTTTCGTTCTTCCGAAGACAGCAGATGCGGCGGTTTTGACCCGATTACGCCGACAATATCCCCTTTGCATGTTTTAATGTTTACGCGCTGTGCCAGCATCACCTGCGACCACCAGCCACCAAGCGGCTGGAAGGCGATGAATCCATCCTTCATGACACGCGTTACCATGAACCCCACTTCATCCATATGGCCCATCATCATGATCTTGGGTCCATTGGCCAGGCCTGTTTTTCGCCCGATTATGCTTCCCAGATTATCTGTGAACACTTCTTCTGTAAGCGGTTCCAAGTACGTGTGCATTAATTCTCGCACTTCCTGTTCTTGTCCGGGAACTCCCGAAGCCTCTGTCAGCTCTTTCAGTACCTTTACCCAACTATTCATCCATATCTTCCTCTCCATTTGCATGTTATCTCCAGCTATCATCAATGCGATCATAGGAACCGATGCGAAGATCTTCCTTTTCTTTCGCCAGTACATGCTTGGCTATACGTTCAGATGGGGTACGAGGCAATTCACTGCGGTATTCCCAATATCGTGGAACCTTGTAGTAAGCAAGATGCTCGGTGCAATAAGAGATCAATTCATGAGGAGGCACCGTTTGGCCCGCTTTCACTACCACGTATGCCTTGATTTCTTCCCCGCGTATTTCGTCTTTCACTGGAAGGCAGGCAGCATATTGCACGGCCGGATGCATTTTCATGACTTCCTCAACCTCAGCAGCCGAAATATTTTCCCCGCTCCGGCGAATCATCTCCTTTTTTCTGCCGACATAATAGATGTATCCGTCTTCGTCCATTCGCACCAAATCTCCGGTGTGGAACCAGCCGCCCTGAAAGGCAGCGCAAGTCGCATCAGGATCTTTATAGTAGCCATCCATCATCCCCAAGCCGCGTAGGAGGAGCTCGCCAACCTCGCCCCTCGAAACGGGGTGGTTGTGAATATCAACTATGCGGACGGTCCGGTCTTTATCCGGTTTTCCGATGCAGCCTGTTCCGAGCAATCGGTCATGATCGTGTGGTTTTACCGAAATATCTCCACCTGTCTCTGTCATGCCAAAAACCTCATACCATGGCGCGCCCCATCGCTCTTCCAATTCGCGGTGCAGATGCGGGGGAATGGCCGAGCAAAGGATGGTGCGGACGTTATTTTCCCTGTCTACTGGCGAGCGTGGTGCTTTGACCATTAGCGTAGGCATGATCCCAAGGCAGTAGAAAAAGGTAACGCCATATTGCCGTACTTTCTGCCAAAATGTAGAGGGATGAAATCGATCGAGAACCACAAGCTTTGCCCCCACAGCGATCGCACCCAGCAAATTCCATTGCGGGTCCATATAGTAAAAGGGCTGCGCCGTTAACAGTACATCTGATTTGGTCAAATTGGGATGCTGCTCGACCATCTTTTTTGCTATGGTGAGCCAATATTCATGTGAAAGCATACACCCCTTGGGTAAGCCTGTCGTGCCGGATGTATATTGGATGTTGACTAAAGTTTCAGGAAAAACGGTAAGCGCTGTTGGAGTCGTGGACGCTGTTTCACACATCGTTCTGAAATCGACAACGTTGGGATCGTCTGATTGGTCTACTGAGAGGATTGTTTTGAGGGTTTGTAAGGAAGGTTTGATCTTCTGTAGCAGGGAGATAAACTCCTGTGAAGTTACGATAACGATTGCTTCGGAGTGGTGGAGGATATACTGTGCTTCGTACTCTTTGTAATTTACATTTATCGGCACTATAGTCGCGCCCAGTTTTGCCAACGCCAGCCAGGTAAGCGGGAATTCCGGCTGGTTCCTCAACATGACGGCTACCCGATCCCCATAGCCTACGCCCAGCACTTGGAGCATGTTGGCGATCTGGTTGGAACGGTCTTCTATCTCCTGAAATGACAGTTGTTCATTCCATTCATCAAAGACAAGCCCGATTTTTTCTCCCCATCGTTTGGCGGCCCGTGCCGTCAAAGACTTGATTTCTTGCATGTCCAAAAGGTTTCAGCCCTCCTTCTCTATACCGATCCTTTTTTTCGGAACTCTTCAGCCGCCTGCTTGGATTCGATCGTTTGCACGGTTGCCAGCGCATGCTCGATCTCCAATTCAAAAGCTGCCTCCAGATCGCATTGTGCCCCGCGATTTAGCGCAAATTTGGCTTTTGCAAGCGCTACTTGCGGGAGCTCAGCTAACCGTTTCGCCCACTTGTCAGCTTCTTCAGCTAACACTTTATGATCCACTACCTTGTTGATGAGTCCTAGATGCAGTGCTTGCGATGCACCAAACCTTTCGCCCGAAAACAGCAATTCTTTCGCCCGGACCAGTCCGATCGCGATGGGAAGGATATGCGAGATTCCTCCGGTAACACTAAGTCCCACACTCACTTCCGGAAAGCCGAATTCGGCATCTTGAGCGGCGATGATCAAATCGCATCCGAGCGCAAACTCACACCCTGCTCCTAATGCATAACCATGGACCGCAGCGATCACCGGAAAAGGAACACGCTGGATCTTTCGTGTTATATCCTGAATCTTCTGTAAATTAAGACGAAGCTCAGCCTCATTTGCAGGCTTTTCTTCATGACGCAAATCATGTCCTGCACAAAAAGCATTTCCGCGGCCAGCCAGTATTGCTGCCCTTACTCCTTCCCGTTCCAACTTATCGAGCGATCCATACAGCTCCTCTACCAATTGTGGAATCACCGCATTTAACCGCTCGGGGCGATTCAGGTGAATCCAGCCTATCTCTTGATGGATCTCACACTCTACCACCGCCTTAGGTGTTATCATTCTTTTTTACCTCCGCCTTTATTTTGGAAAACAATGCTCTCGCATTCGAACCGAGCACCTTCTCTAGCACCTCGGGCTTTAAACTTAATTCCTTCCATTCTGCAATCGCGCGTTTCAGAGGAAATACAGGCCAGTCTGTTGCAAAGAGGATTTGATCTTGCAAGAGGTTGTTTGCTAACCTGTACATCATCTCCCACCCTGCTCCTTGCACCCCCAAATACCTTGGAGAAAGCCCGCCCAAATCCATCAGAACATTGGGGTGCTTGCGCGCTACGGCAACCATTTCAGGCACCCAGGGCCACCCTCCATGACACGCGATCAATGTTAATTCTGGAAAATCACAGGCGACTTGATCCAGCAACAGCGGGTGTTCATTCCGGATGGGATGAATCATCGAATAATTAATTCCCGTATGAATGGCTACTGCCAAGCCTAACTCGGCAGCCTTTGCGTATACGGGATATAATTTGCGATCATCGATCGGCATCTCAAAAAATGCAGGCTGGATGTTTACTCCCAGAAAGCCCAGCTCACTAATGCGGCTCACTTGTTGGACAGCGCGCATCGGTCTGAAATGCTCCATTGAAATCGTACCGAATCCTGAGAAGAGCTCGGTGTGAGCGGATATGACTTTTGCCAATGCTTCATTCAGCGCATCCCCATCCTCGCCGAATTCGTATTCTGCATGCATAATGGCGTGACCTACTCCTGATTCTTTCATTTCTTGAATCAAATCGTCGAGCGTTTTCGCGATAGTCGATCTTACTTGTAACACCGCATCATATTGAGCGACGTACTCATTTCGCATATCATCTATGCGTGCCTCACGGAACTGCTGTGGCAAGCGGACACGGGCATCAAGAATGTTCATGCGCAGTAGCCCCCAGCCATGGTTTCATAAAAAAACGAGCGGGTTCAGGCAGATTCAAATCGGAGACAGTAAGTTGCTGTCCGTTCCGCTTTGCCTGAACGAGTGCAAGCGCCATATCGGAAAAATTCAAGCTGATCTCTTCCAATGAATTTGGGCCATCGGGCGAGTACCAATGGGCGACACCCGTGCACATTTGAAGCAAAGCCAGGACGGCAAGCTTGGTATTTTCTATCGTAAATACGCCCCCCTCTAATCCGCCCGTTAAAATACGATGCCAGAGCAACTCATATTCACTGCGCAACCTGGCAATTTCTACGCGCGTATTTCCTGTCAGCGCACGGAACTCGGTATCTACTACTAGCGCTGTTAGCTTGTCAATGGCATGGCTGCCAACATGAAGCTGTACAAACGCTGCCAATTGTTGTTCGGGCGCTTCAAGCTCAGCGAGCACTTCCTTTGCATTTCGAAGAAGGGTCTGTAACCCTTCTTGCATGATGGCAACGAGCAGATCCTCTTTTGTTTTCATGTAATGATAGAGGGTGGAGGAAGTTACCTCTGCTTCTAGAGCGATATCACGTATGCTGGTTGCTTCAAAACCTTTTCTTGCGAATAGCCGTAATGCTGCTTGAAATATTTTTTCTTTCGTCAAAAAAGCGCGCTCCTTTCTACTGATGATTGCAGGAAACGAGAGTCTCTCATGTCCAGTTACTTGTGGCGGTTTTTTGTCGATCGATCGATCGATAGGTTGCTTGTAATCACCACTTTACTGACCACTCACTTTATTGTCAAGACTATTTTTTATTTTCTGATATTTGTTTTGGCATTACAAAAATCTCCTCCGGTTTCCCATGAGGAGATCTGAATTCGTTATGCCATAGCAGCTTTTATGTCGGAATCCCATAAGTGGATTTGATGCATTACTTCAAGTATCTTCCCGTGATCGATTGTTCCGCATGGATGATCTGCGGAGGTGTGCCCTCGAAGACCACCCGACCGCCGTTGCTGCCTCCGTCCGGTCCCATATCGATAATCCAATCCGCTTGGCTGATCACATCAAGGTTGTGCTCGATGACGATTACCGTATTGCCTGCATCTACGAGGCGGTTCATGATCTCCAGAAGGTGACCGATATCGGACATATGTAAGCCAGTCGTCGGCTCGTCCATCACGTAGATGCTGCCTTTCTTGTGCAGTTCGCTTGCCAGCTTGATGCGCTGACATTCCCCGCCGGAGAGTGTGCTGAGTGGTTGGCCGAGTGTAATATAGTTCAGCCCCACATCACTCATCGCCTGGAGCTTGCGCACGACCTCTTTTAGCTCAAAAAATTCCAATGCCTGCTCCACAGTCATCTCTAGCACTTCTGCAATTGACTTGCCATTCAGCTTGTACGCGAGCACCTCTTCCTTGAACCGTCTACCTCCGCAGACTTCGCACGGCAGCTTGACGCTTTCAAGGAATGCTAGGTCTGTATACACAACACCTAGACCTTGGCAGTTCTCACAAGCCCCCTTGGAGTTGAAGCTGAACAAGCCTTGGTTGACCTTGTTCGCGGAAGCAAACGCCTTGCGCACATCATCCATAATCCCTGTGTAGGTCGCTGGATTCGAGCGCGTGGACACGCCTACCGCCGATTGGTCGATGACGATCGCATCCGTATGGTTGCTGAGGAATACATCGTTAATCAGCGTACTCTTACCTGATCCGGCGACACCCGTAACTACTGTCAGCACTCCGGTTGGAATATCTACACTCACGTTCCGCAGATTGTGCAGTGTGGCATTTTGGATGGTCATCTTGCCGGACGGCTTCCTTGAATCTTGCTTCAGTTGGATCGGCCGCTTCATGTGAGTGCTTGTCAGCGTCCCTGATTCCAGCAGGCCTTGGAAGTTTCCTTCATACACGATGGTACCGCCGTGGCTGCCAGCATGAGGACCGACATCGACGATATGATCTGCCACCTTGATCACATCGGGATCATGCTCGACGACAATGACAGTATTGCCCTTGTCGCGCAGCTTTTGAAGCAATTCATTTAACCGGTGTACATCTCGGGGATGTAAACCAACGCTGGGCTCATCAAAAATGTAAGTGACATCCACCAGACTTCCGCTCAGATGCTTCACCATCTTGACACGTTGCGACTCACCGCCGGACAAGGTATCCGTCTCACGATCCAGCGTCAAGTATTCCAGTCCGATATCCACTAGATGCTGCAACCGTTCCGTCAGCGACTTGACCATCGGTGTGGCGACTGAATCGTCAATCTCCTGAATGACCCGGATTAGCCGACCGACCTCCATGGAGGACATCTCTGCAATGTTGAGGCCATTGATTTTGCAGTTGAGTGCGGCCTGATTGAGTCTCGCACCATGACAGCTGGAGCAAGAGCCTTCGGAGATGAACGGCGCAACCGCTTTTTGTGTACGCTCAGATTTCGTCTTTAGATCCTGCTTGATGTATTTGTTGGTGAACTTCTCAATGACGCCTTCTACTGTAATATTCACGGCTTTCCCGGCGAATTGCATCTCCACTTTTCTCGCCTTGGCGTACAACAGCTGCTCAAGCTCCTCATCCGAATAATCGCTCAGCTTCTTGTCAGGATCAAAGCCCGTCTGCACGAGCATATTCCATTCCATGCCGTCTACCTTATAGTCCGGCAGCATGATTGCCCCTTCATTCAACGACTTAGACATGTCCAGCGCCTTGCTCATGTCGACGCTCAGACTGCGACCGATCCCGTTGCATTCGGGACACATGCCTTGGGGGTCATTAAAGGAGAACATATGCGCTTGTCCAACATTGGGCTGACCTATTCGGGAGAAGAGCAGGCGGAGAATGGGAGAAATATCGGTAATAGTGCCCATCGTGGAATGGGAACCGCCGCCCAGCCGCTTCTGGTCCACGATAACCGCCATGCTCAGGTTCTCGATCGCGTCCGTATCCGGCTGCGGATAGCGGGGCAGGAAATTGCGCACGAACATGCTGAAGTTCTCATTCAGCAATCGCGTGGATTCTGCGGCGATCGTATCGAAGACAATCGATGACTTGCCGGATCCAGATACACCGGTGAAGATCGTAATCTTCCGCTTGGGAATGCGCAAGGATACGTTCTTGAGATTGTTTTCCCTCGCACCGGAGATTACGATATACTCCTGATTAGATTCGCTCATGCCAAACATCCTTCCGATAGTATTCATTTCTACTTATATTTACATTGTACCATTCAGAAGGAGATCTTTCGTACCTGGCTGTTCTCGCTTCCAACCCACGCTCTCTTACCTATTATTTCCAAGGTAAGGTCGCTACTTTCACTATAACGCCCGCAAGGTGAGTATTATCCTCTAAGCATCAAGGCGGTGACAAGATCACCCTGTAGCATACCCTTCCCTCCAGGTGGAATCTTGATCAAGCAATCGGAATCTTTAATGGAGACCGTAACGCTTGATTGATCAATCCCGACAGGTTTTACGAATACTTTGCCATCGATTATATACGACTTTCCGCGAACATACCGAGGATATGCATTTACTTTTGTAAAGTCTTCGCCTAGAAAAGCAGTAAAGTCCTGCAAGTAACGATTTTGAATACCCTGCATACCCAAAATTACAGGACGAACGAAGAGCTCAAAACCAACAAAACACGCTCCCGGATTACCTGACAAGGCAAACAAAAATTGATCATTCCAAACCCCTGCGGACGTAGGGCTTCCAGGTCGCATCGCTACTTTGTTAAACAGGACCTTCCCATTCCATTTTTCAAAAATATCTACGAGAATGTCGTAATCGCCTACCGATACCCCACCTGATGTGATCACGAAATCCGCAACGGAAAATGCTTCAAGAATAAGAGCTTGTGCCTGATCCGCTTCGTCTGGGATGGAACCCATCAGTAACGGAATCCCTCCTGACCCCCGAATAAGTGCTGCCAGCATGTAAGAGTTACTGTTTCGGATTTTACCTGAGCAAAGTGGCGCATCTACAGGTAAAAGCTCTGAGCCTGTTGCAAATATCGCGATGGTTGGGCGCTTATATACTTTGACGCGGGAGAAACCGAATGTAGCCAACAACGCGGTCTCACCAGCGAGGATATCTGTTCCTTTTTGAAGGACACAAGCGTCCTTTGCGATTTCGTGGCCAATCGGAGTCAGATTCTGCCCAGGATGGACTTCTTTTTTAATCGAGATGTATGTTTTGCCCTGCTCTTCAAAGTCGTCTGTCATTTCCAGCATGATGACTGCGTCTGCATTTTCAGGTACCATGGCTCCCGTCATGATTCGGGAGGCTGTTTTTTGCGATAATTTTTTTGTAGGAAGAGCTCCACACGGAATATTGTCGATCACTTCCAAAAGGATAGGAGATTCAGGTGATGCCCCGCGAGTTGAACTGGACATGATCGCAAAACCATCCATCCCGGAACGCCGGAAATGAGGCATGTTGTCAGACGCAATGATATCCTCCGCCAATGTACGACTGTAGGCATTTTCCAATGAGACTTCTTCTACACCGAGATGGTTCAGATGTTGCTCAATTCTGCGCTGTGCTTCCACGACTTGAACCGCATTTCGGTGAAATCGATTCACGCTTTCTACTCTATCCATGTCGTCTACACTACCCTCCAATTTGAGACATGCGCCTACCTGTTGGTGCATGCGACTGACTCTCATCGACGAAAGCTTTGGCCATTTCGTGATTCAGTGGTTTGAAATGCAATGCTCGGAAAAAGAGGTCGCGTACCGCTTCATCATTTCCAATGCACTTACGAACGTTAAACTCATCCGACCAATATAGGCATGGCTTTATATTTCCATCCGCTGTCAAACGAAGTCGGTTGCAAGTTTCGAAGAAATGATCGCTCACGGGATGAATAAGCCCAAAACTGCCCTTGGCGCCTTCTATCCGAAACGTTTGTGCGGGTCCGTTGCCTCGCACATGATGACTCGCAGCCACTTTCCAGTTCAAATGATGGCAGCGTTCTAATACGGTGGACAATGGCAGATAGGACTGCTTCCACCTCATGTCGTTGTGACCGATGGGCATGTACTCAATAAAGCGAACTTGTAAATGACTATCGATCGTGAGCTGAAGAAAATCTTCTATTTCGTCATCGTTGATCCCCTTCATAAGAACGACGTTCAACTTAATCGGATCTATCCCTACTTGTTGGCATGCAGCTATACTATCCAGAACTCGCTGGACATCTCCACCGCGGGTAATCAACGAAAAACGATCCGCTTTCAATGTATCCAGACTGATATTCACACGGTTCAAGCCGGCTTCTTTTAATTTTTGGGCCTTTCTCGCCAAGAAAATACCATTGGTAGTCAAAGCGATATCTTCGATCCCTGGAATTCCGGCTATCGCGGATACCAAATTTTCAATGCCTTTGCGGACCAATGGTTCTCCTCCTGTCAGTCTTACTTTTTTGACCCCCATGTCGGCCAAAGCCCTCACAACCTCTGTTATTTCTTTTATAGACAGGATATTTGCATCAGGTTCAAATTCCATTCCATCAGCAGGCATGCAGTAAACACAGCGCAAGTTGCAACGATCTGTTACTGAAATGCGCAGATAGTCATGGACACGACCAAAAGCGTCCACCAATTCACTTGGAAGCACTGGACCTCCCCCTTTCAGCATTATGAACGCCCCCTTGTTTCGTCGATGAAGAGATCTGTTATGTCAGACATGATCGTAATCGATGACTCTGTGACGATGGAATCTTCCACTGCCTTCAAAGTACCATATTCATCATGCAGGACATGTGATAAAACGCACACCGGTTGAATCACGAGTGTTTTTCCCCCTTCCCTCCCATACGGATTTTTGGGAGCGCTTGTATAACATGGAAGGATCGGGCACATGAAAAAGCTGTCAGGGAACATCAGTTCCTCCGACAGCGTATCTGTGGCTAGCATCCTATGATTCTATTGATTACAGAAGAGGCAAGATTGCGTTTGCGTACGCTTGGGCTCCCTTTTGATTGGGATGACCGATCGAGGCACGCTTGCAAATCTCGAAATCCAAGCCTGTGCACCCTGCTTCTGTGCAGGAGACGAGGCGCTCGGCTGCGATCAGGTCTTGAGGAGTCAGGTCCAAATTGATGCCGAATACATAGGGATCATCCGTCAGCGCCGCATGCTCCGGACCAAAATTCGGATCGGCGAAAAAGATACGAGGTTTATCGAGCTCCGCATTTCTCTCATCGATGGCTTTACGCAGGTAGAGCTTTGATTCTGCTTCAAGCTGGGCACAACGTTTGTATACCTTTTCCAACTCAGCTGCACCCAGAATTCCTCCGGCTGCACCGCCGCCGACACCTCCGACAATGGCCCCTACGCCGATCAATAGTGCTTCTACCACAGCCATATCGCTCTTTTCAGACACAGGTGGATAATAACCGGTAACGATGACCTTGGCTTGTGTAAATTTATTCGTCACCTCGACCAGCAATTTCTTCATGCTCACAAAGAAATAGTCATAATGTAATTTCCCCAAATCGGCTGGATGGAAAGGATTCAGAACTGTCCGAACATCGACATCGTTCATACCTCCATCCAAAAGAATCAGATCCACCAAGTCAGCCTCGCCTTTGAAGAACGCACATTGCTGCAGGATCGTTGGGAACGATTTAGGTACCTCGCCGTCTACGGGGGCCACTACATCATCCTTACCCTCTCCAATAATGGCTCCGGAATGAGCGAGTACTTGTGTATATTGCTTGATATTTCCTTCTCTGGCCTGAACGGCTGCACCCACGATGGAATAAAACTTCTCATGCTCCTGCAAGCCTTGCCCCCAGCTCACGGAATCGCCCATCACGAGCATATGGAAAGTTTCTAGGGTCAGTGGAATTTCATTCGAAGGTGTGCCATCGGAAAGCCGCACTTTCAGGGTCACCTGTTCACCCGCTGGATTGCTCTCAACATCGGCCGGTCGAATCAAGGTAAATTCCATTTGCGTCGAACTTACCATCCGTACATCAGACATTTCTTGGTTGTTTACCAAGACGAGAGTCCCTTCGGAAAAGCCGCTTCCATTCACGATCACTTTTTGTCCGGGCCTCACCCGTGTTTTCACTTGATTCTCCTGTTGGGCGGAAATGACTCGTGGATTCACGAAGACGGATGCCTTGCTGGAAAGAGTCATATCTGATTGTCGTACTTGGAGCGTATGGGAACCTCCTGTCACGAAAGGCAAGACAAAATGGAGCATAGTATCACTTACTACCTGGGTTTTCGTTTCTGTGCCATCGATCAGCACCACATCGGTTTTGGTATAACGACTTCCTTCCAGCGTCACTGTATCACCTGCGAATGCATAGAGCGGAGATACATGGCTGATCGACGGCTCCAAGAGCTTGCGTCTGAATTCATCTGCGTCGATGGCACGAAAGCTGACAGGTTCAGACACTCGGCCTCCCGCATATCCGACACGACCAGCATCGGCAAATGAACCCTGCGCTCCCGGTTGACCTGCCGTTCTCGGCCCGGGACCACATGCCGTACCGAATTTTCCATTCTTGGTGTCACCTACGGCTCCACCCGGTCCGCCTGCTCCAGGATTGCCAGGAATTCCCCCTGCCCCCGGGCTGCCTCCCTCAATCGTGATTGCAAAGCCTTGCGAATAATTTTGGATGATCGTTTGTGGCGCGTACAGGGTCAGCCGACCGCCAGCGCCCCCATTGCCACCCGGGCCTCCGTAGCCAGCTGCACCGCCACTTCCTCCATTTCCACCTGCTCCTGCTCCGGCTTTGCAGAAACCTGCCCAATCCAATTCGGCCGGCTTGCCTTTTCCTCCTCTGCCACCATCTCCACCGTCTTGCCCAGGCCCACCTTGTGTGCCATCTTGCCCTTTCAAGTCAAAATGAGGACGTCCCTCCATATTGAGGACCCATAATTCGAGTTCAGGAGCAGCAGCGCCGTCGAATCCACGGTCTCCGGGCAATCCATGTGTTCCAGGTGTACCCGGAATGCCGGAGAGCGTCGAAGACATCGGTGCATCTGGCGGTGTTATTGGTTTTTGTCGTTTGGCTGGAACATAGCGGTAAGGACGCTCCCATGTAAATGTAACATTTTGTCCGACCGTCAACTTTTCGGCGATGATGATCAAGTAGCGCTGCGGATATTTCAAAATAACATTCGTTCCATCCTCGATATAAATTTCCGATGCGGCCCAATAGGCAGTGTCTACCGATATATTCAAGGCCGAAGCAGGAGACGGTACAGCTAATGCAGCCGTCATTTTTTTAGGAAACGGAATTGCTTGTAACAGTTCCGCTTTTCCGCTCAACATTTGCAACGTTGGAGTAGATTTGGCTGAGTCGATTCGATACGCAGACTGAATCATGGTATTCCCACTGACGAGCGTGGGGGTTGGTTTCGTCAATCCCGACTGAGGTACAATCGTTCCGCGGATTTTGAGCGACCCCAGACTGGACAGGGACGTAATCCCGAATGACTCTAGCACCGCTTTATGATACGTCATTCGATCCTGAACCATTTGGGGTGCTGCTTGGAAGGAAGCCGGATTCACAGCCATGGTCGTAATCCCGAGCGTATTTCCCCCTGCATTGAACGTGTTTGTAGAAGTTGACATTCTTTTTTCCTCTCCCTTATCACCATGAATGAAATAGTTTGTGCGAGCCAGTCTCCACTGCATAGATAATTATTCTTGGCTAACACCGAATTCCCCTAACTCCCGAAAGCTGATTTTTCTTCTTTGTGGAGGGAGTATCTCCCCTCGATGCGCCCATATAATCTCCACATGATTGCCTTCCGGATCAAGAAAAGAAAAACGTGCATATTCGCTCTCCACATACGGACCATGTGCCAAAATACCGTGCTCCGTCAGCCTTCTCCACACTTCCTTGAAGTGATCCAACGTATCCACCCAAAAAGCCAGATGCACATGATGCGGATTGTTCAGGATGAGCAAATCATGCCTGCCCGATTGCGGATCAATCGCCAAGCATGCCGTTTCGTCGCTATGGTTCACCACTGCCAGTTCTAGTGCGGTTTCATAAAAAGAAGCCAATCTGCGAACATCATGCGCATATAAGGAAATGTGACCCAAGCGGCTTAGCTTTGACATGTTCCCTCCATCCTTTCGTGTTGACTCGCCTGTTTTCATCCTAACACCGAGAATACGGGGCTCGATATTACTCGAAAGGATGCATCCAAAAGGATACCCGTGCGATAAATATGAGTACCCAGTATAAAAGAAGCGTAGTAAAATCGTAGGAAGAAAAAGGTAAAACCTTGTGATGGAGCAGGTGAGGCTATGAATTATCAGGATAGCTTTGAAGAGCTGGAAAGTCGTCTGTTGGTAGGACGAACCGAGGAAGTCCTTCATTTTTTGAAGTTGCTTGCGGATGAGCGGCGCTCCAAAAAAATCATGAATCTCTTCGGGACCACAGGCGTGGGAAAAAGCTATTTGCTCGACGAGTTCAGGCGGCAGGCTCATCTGCGTCAAGCAGCTACTCTCTCTTTGGACAGCGAGCAATTTTGGCACACGCCCTCTGATTTTTGCCTACAAATTTTGCAGGCATTGCACGTTTATCATAAGGGAGAAGAGCAGCATCCTTCCCAATTGTTGGAGGAATGTGTTTCGAAGCTGAATGAAAAAGCAGCTGATCAGAGACTCGTCCTCTTTCTCGACATTTACGAGAACTTGGACGGCTTGGACCATTGGCTGCGCGAATATTTTTTCAAACGAATAAGCGCGAATATCCTGATCGTGATCGCAGGGCGGCATCCGCTGTCTGAAGCTTGGCTTCTTTCGCCCGGTTGGCGGCACTTCATCAGTAGGGTCCCTTTGTCCCATCTTCCTTACGATGCTGTCGAGCGGTATGCGCATTACTGTCACATTTTTGAACCGCCTATCATCCAAGAAATGTGGCGGCGCTCCAAAGGGCATCCCCTTACCCTGTCATTGCTGTCCTTTACCTTGCAGCCGAGAGATCAGGAAGAAAACGGTGCTTTTCATGAGGAAATGCATACGCTGCCGTTCGTCGTAAGCCAATGGCTGCGCGAAGTTCCCGGCGAGCATTTGCGTCCTCTTGTGGAAGCAGCTGCTGTTTTGCGCCACTTCAATCAGGATAATCTGTCTTTTTTATTGAAAAGGGAAATTACGGCGTCTGAGTTTTTCCAATTGATCCGATTTTCATTTGTACGGAAAGTGGACAGCGGCTGGACGATTCATTCCTTGATGAGAGAATCCATTGCTCAGGATATGCGGGCACGGACTCCGCTTCATTTTGCAGATTTGCAGAAGCGGGCCGTTCACTACTATTATGAGAAGTTCACCAAATCAGCGCATTCGGTCCGCACACCAGAAGCTTTGGAGCTTACCTTCTTTTTAGGTGACGCACTCATTCGCGCCTTTTTAAATTGGTTCGATCCATTACCCAAACCGTTCGAATCGATGCACACTGGTCATCGGGAGGAACTGCTGGAGTATATCCGCAATCAGCGGCACTCTCCCTCCCCTAAAACGATCAAGCTGTTTGATCCGCACACAAACCGCGATTTTGATTTTCACCTGACAGCGGAGCAAACCTTGTACCCATTGAATTGGCTTGATCATGACCGTTTATTCTCGCTGGGATACGACGTGCTTCGCGTTCTGCGCAATGAAAACGGAGCGATCTCGGCTCTTGCCGCAGTTGTTCCCATCAACGAAAAAACCCTTCCTTACCTGATGGAACATTCCGGCTCTCGTTCCTATTTCACCGCTCTATCCAAACAAGAGCTAGAACGGTTCAGCGTGCCGGAACACACACGGGCTGGCTGGTTCATTCACACCATTCATCAAGACGATTATGAGGATGTTTCCCAACATACAGCCATCGGTCATATGCTGCATGGTTTGATGTTCACCGGAGAATTTTTGTTGTGTTCACCTGCACCATTTCCTTTTTTCAAAGCTGCCCACGAAAGTTTGGGATTTGATATTGCCCAATTCGCCACCCACACCAATTATGACGGAGTAACACCCACCCTCGTATTTTTCCGTGATACGCAAGGCGAGCATCTCCCCGCTTATTTGCAAAAGCTGCTCAAACGATCCGGATTGGATGCGGATTTGCCCCTGGAAGAAGAAGCGATTCCAGCTGCTGCTCCACCGACGTCACCAGGCATAGTCACAACGATAGAATTGAGCATGCTGACGGCACGAGAACAGGAAGTAGCCGCCCTTGTGCTGGAGGGATTGACGAACGCGCAAATCGCTGCCCGCTTGTATTTGAGTGAAGTCACTGTAAAAAAGCATTTGAAATCGATTTTTGAGAAGATGGATGTCAGCAACCGGACACAGTTGGTGAAAAAAATGCTTGTGTAGGACGAAAAAAGAGGAACCGCAGATGGCGGCTCCTCTTTTTAAATGGCTAGGGCATGATATACGGTCGTTCAAATAAAATATTCTCGATTGCCCCTACAGTCTTTTCCGTCAACTCACGTTCCTGATCCACGTTTGTGAGATAAATAATCGTTTTATCTGTTTGAATATATCTTATCAAGTAGCTTCGATACCCCGGCCAGCCTCCACTGTGATGCACGACTTTTCCTGTCACCTGATTTTCACGCAGCCGCCAGCCATAACCATAATTAGATATACTATTGTCAGTAAGCTGCACGGGAGAAAACCCTCTCTCTAGCGTTTCTTTTTTTACCAGCTTTTCTGTGTAAAGGGCTCTGTCCCACTTACGCAAGTCATCCAGTGTCGAACTGATCGCACCGTCTCCCTGAATGCCATCCAGATAAATGACAAAATCGTGCTCACTCGATTCATCCGGTAACACAAATGCTTCAGAGTGAGGAGAATACACGTATCCATAGGCGTAATGCTGGATCAACTCAGGAGAATATCTTCGGTTGTACACTTTCGTGTTTTGCATACCTAGTGGTTGAAAAATCTGTTGCTGCAAGAAATCGGCAAATCGTGTATCAGCTACGTGTTCTACGATAGAAGCCAATAAAGCATAGCCGGTATTACTGTACGCGTGCTTTTCATTGGGTTGAAACAACACATCGGGTCGATGCTTGATTAGCTGTTCGAGTATGTCTTGATTCGTAGCCACTCGCGTTTTATCCCAAGATTCAGAAAACAACTCCATGTAATCAGGCAAACCAGATGTGTGTACGAGTAGATTCTCTACCGTAATATCGGCATAAGGAAAATCTGGAAGGAGGGCGTCAATTTTATCTGTATAGTCGAGCTTGCCTTGCTCTTGCAAGATCATGATGCCCATTGCTGTAAACGCCTTGGAAACCGATGCGAGTTCAAATACCGAATCTGGTGACAATCTTTCAGCCGTTTCCAGATTGGCCATTCCTATGGAATTTTGATAAAAAGCGTTCCCTTCTTCTAAGATCAAGATGTTGCCGTTCCAATTGTTTTGTTCGGCAAGCGTAGAGAAAAGCTCATCAAGCTGGTGGTATCTCGCATCACTAACGTTGGCTCGCTGGGTCATTTTTCGTTTCCCCCACTCGTTTTTTTATCTTGAATAGTAAATTGTCTTCCAGCAAAAGCCATTCGCACAATTTCATTATTTCCCAATCTGATAAACCGTGCGGAGAAATCGGTTCCAAAAGCCCGGACTACAAAGAGATCTTCAGCAAACGGTCTCATTACGTAGTTTTCTCCCAAAAAGGAGAGCATCAGCTGACCATTTTCCAATCGGATCGGCAATGTCCCAAACTCACTCGATTGATAATCCCCTGCGTATTGATCCATAGCTTCCTCGGTTAGGAAATCAATCTTGCTAACCAGATGGGAGGATTCAGGAGGGCGGTTTTCCAGACTATTTAGCGCACCCAACATAACCGCCAAGACCGGCGACAATTCTAGATTGGACAGTGCCACTCCGGCCAGGCCTGTTTCGGGAAAGAAGCACATTTGAGCCGTAACCCCTTTAATACCACCACTATGTTCAACTAGCGTTTTTCCGTAGTAGTCTGAGGTTATGACCAAGCCATACCCGTAAAATTGACCTGGTACCATATCAGTCGGAAAATAAGGGGTCATCATTTGTTGTACACTTTCAGGTGTCAGGATACGTTTTCCCCCTGCTGTAAGCCCACCTTTGCAGAACATGTCCGTATATTGCAGCATATCCCGCACCGTTGATTTTAGGAATCCTGCCGCCCGAGAAGCGGGAGTATCCCACCAATTCAGAGATGGAATCACTTCCTTGTGATCACCTCTGTCTTGCATGATATACAGATTTGTAATATTCTCATAGCCATTCAGCTCTTCCAGAAAAAAGCTCGTGTGCTCCATCCCGATTGGATCTATGATATGCTCCTTGACATAAGCCTCATACGACATCCCGCTGACGCGCGTAATAATCGCTCCCAGCAAGGCAAAACAATCATTGGAATAACTGAACTCTGTACCTGGTGGCCCTAAAAGCTCTAAATCTAATGTAGAAATAACACTCATCAGGTCTTCGTACGTATCGATTGGTACCGTTTCATCTGTCTGGTTTTGCAAGAATGGAAAGTCTTCTAACTCCTTCGCTTCCAAGCTTCGCATTACACTAGCAAAAAATGTTGGTAAGGGAGGAATTCCACTCGTATTCGTCATAAAATGATGAATCGTGATCTGCCCCACATCAATATTTTTCAGACGGAATTCCGGCAAGTATTTGACAACAGGGTCATGTACGGATAACTTACCAGCTTCTTGTAATTGCATGACCGCCACACAGGTAAAGGATTTTGTTATGGATCCAATTCCAAATACCGTATCGATTGTAACTCCTAACTGTCGTTCGACATCACGGAAGCCAAATCCGTTACTATAGAAGATTTGACCATCTTTTGCTAATCCCATACAAACACCAGGAACCTGACTGTCTGTTATCATTTTTTGAGCATATTTTTCAAAAGAATCAATCCATCCGATATTTTGCATGCGCTTCTCTCCTTTGTTGACATGTAGTTAGTTCTCGATCCAACTGTCATTATATGTCGGCATGACAGATGTCCACTTTACTCCTTTTACTCGAGCGTTTAAGACAGTAAAGGCCTTCTCGTAATAGAGAGGGACAACATACGCTTGCTCAATCAGTTGCTTTTGTACATCCATATACACTTGCTTTCTGGCATCAGTCTGTACGGTTGTACGCCCTTTCAAAAGGAGGGCATCCAGCTTGTCATCTTTTACACCAGACAGATTGTAGACACCTCTGGAATGAAAATAAAAGTATAAAATATCAGGGTCATCATAGGCACCCGAAATCAACGTTACATCAAAATTTCCTTTGACGACTTCCTGCATGTACCCAGCTATTTCCAGATTCTGAATCATTATGTTGATACCAGCCTCTCCCTGCATGGCTTGGAGCAATTGGGCTTCTTTGTCAAAATCTGCGGTACTGAGTAACTTCAGACTCAGTGTTTTTCCGTCCTTTTCTCTCACACCATTTCCGTTTACTCTCCAACCAGCATCGTCCAACAATTTCTTTGCTTCGTCCACACTATACGCGTACCCGTACTTCTCTAAGGATTTGTCATACCCTAGCGTCGATGGAGATAACGGTGTATGGGCTACTTCGCCTTCTCCCTGCGTAACAGCTTGGATAATGGCTTCTTTATTGACGAGCATTTGAAATGCTTTTCGCACCTGAATATCTTCAAACGGTGGTCTCTTCAGATTCATCTCCATCAATAAGCCCAGACCTGGGCGTAAGCGCTCAATCACTTCATATTTCGAATTATTCCGATAATAATTTGCGTCTTTCACAGGGATTTCCGTCGCTACATCGATAGCATCACTCTCTAGCGCTGATAACCTGAGTTGGCTGTCAGCAATCGCTTTTATGACAAGTTTGTCTGCTCTTGGAGGACCTTGATTTTCATAATATGGCTCTGCCCACTGAAAAGCTTCATTTCTAACATAGGTGACACCTTCGCCCGTTTTCCAGCTCTCAAACTTCCACGGGCCTACTCCGACAGGACTCCGGCCATAGTCCTCTCCAGCCTTTTCAATCGCTTTTAACGATAGCGGCTGTGTTACATAATTCCCAAGCGAATCGAGGAAGGCAGTATTAGGATCATGTAGTTCCAGAACGAGGGTCTGATCGTTTGGCGCTCTTACACTTTTTATTGGAGCCATTACTTCAGCGGCTGTTTTTGCTTTTGTCTGCGGATTGAGAACACGATCGAAGGTTTCCTTAAAACTTTTTGCAGTCAGAGGTGTTCCATCGTGAAAGGTAATCCCGGAACGAATGGTGAAGGTCCACGTTTTGCCATCCTCAGAAATTTTATAGTTACTTGCCAGAGAGGGCTTGTATTCGTTTGTGGCAGGATCCTTATATAGCAGTGATCCACCGAGCAACCAGGTATAGACCCCAGCAGATCCAGCAGACATGTGAGCATCTAACGTATCCGGTTCATAAGGGTACGCTACTGTAATGGTTCCGCCCGTTTTGGGTTCAGCACTCTCCTGTTGCTCGGCTGGCACAGTTGTTTGCGTGCTGCAACCAACCACCAAGAACATACATAGAGTGACAAATCCCCCCCAAAAGACACTGTACGTTTTTCGCTTGTTTTTCTTCATGTGTCAGCATGCCACCTCCTACCCTTTTCTTTTTGAAAGAACTTCCGATGATGACAGATGATTTCACCTCCTTCGCATGCTGTAACAAAGAGTACATTACTCTTCATCCAGTTGTTGAAGCTTCCACTGTAATCCTTGGTAGAATAATTCATTTGTTTTCAAATACGGTTGCAGACTAGGGTACAGGATTGAGCAAATTCTTCTGAAACGTTCGACATTTTCTGATTGGCTTGAAAGCAACTTTTCAGCAAACCGACGGAAAAATGACGGCGAGACAGGAAGTTCATCAACATCGGCAAACATCGAGACATACTCTTGAATATTCGCCTGTACCAAAGGACTGTCTGGAGTTGCATGTTGCTCCGCTGCCTTCAACAACTGTTGATGGTTTTTAAGCAATCTGGCGCTCCACATCTCCACACTGATCTTAGGCAGGTGAACTACTTCCAGGAAGGTCATAACATCCTGCTTCATCTCCTGGACAATCTGTGGATCATTAAACATTCCCTCCAACTCATCTAATGCAGCTGTTTGTGCTGCCGAAAGCTTGCCTTCCAGCAACGAAGAGACGTTAACCCCTAGCAAAAATATCTCTCGCCATTCAACTGGGAATTGTTCAGGAAAAACGGACGAAACCATTTTTTCCAAAATAAACTTTTCCCGTTCCAATGCATCTGCAGAAATGGATTCAATCAGCTCGTGCATATAGCTCAAAGAATCATTGCCACCCTTACTCTGCTTTGTTTGTTCCAAAATGGATTTCATGCTGGCAAGAGTACGCATTTGGATGTCCAAAGCTTCAATTTGCCATTCTATCGCCATATCAACAGGTATATCCCCAGCTAACATTCTCTTGATCTCATCAATACCAAAGTTTAAGTAGCGAAGGGTTAGGATCAGTTTTAACCGCCATATTTCCTCTGCCGTATACATACGATGACCCCCAGGAGTTATCTCAGCAGGTGAAAGCAGGCCAATCTCGTCATAATAACGAACAGTGGGTACAGAAGATCCTGTCATTTTCGCCACTTGTCCGATGAAGAACTTCACGTCCTTCGTTGTTCGATCAGTTTGTTGATTTTGTGTGGTGTCTAATCTGTTCCTCGCCTTTCCGTTCAAGTTACAACACCTCCTAACCAATTATATAACCTCAAGTAACTTGAGATTCAAGTGGCAACATGAAAAAGCCAGGTGGTTGTTGACACCTGGCTTCGTAAACTCGAAGGTTTACATGATCGGACGGTTGAAGTTATTCATAGAGATCTGTGCTTAGATATTTGAGCCCTGAATCATTAATCGTCAACACAATATTTGCGCCTTTTTCTTTTCCTTTCAAAAGCTGTAAGGCAACCGCAACATTTGCTCCTGAAGAAAATCCTGCGAATATTCCTTCTTTTCTTGCTAGTTCTCTAGCAACTTGTGTCGCTTCTTTATCTGTAACATGGATGTAGTCTGTAACGAAGTTCCTATCCAGAAGGGGTAAATCCATGGAATATCCCCCACCTTGGATCTTGTGATTGAGGTTAGTAGCAGCTTTGCCAGAGTAGAACGGTGCGGTGTAAGGTTCAACTAAATAACACCGAATGTTGGGATTATACTTTTTTAACGTTTTTGCGCAACCTGTAAAAGTGCCACCCGAACCAGCAAAATCAAGGAAAACGTCTACTTTTCCATTCGTTTGTTTCCAAATTTCTTCCCCCGTGTGAAATTCATGAGCATGAATATTGCCAATGTGATGAAATTGGTCTGCACGGAACGCATTTCTTTCTTTTGTTATTTGCTGCGCAACTTCTTCCACTTTAGCAAGGTCTTCACCAGATACTTGCCCGATAGGAGAACCAGGCGCTTGGTCTACTAAAACAACTTCTGCTCCCAGTGCTTGCATCATCCTCGCTCTTTCCATTGAATTTCCTTTTGACATGACAGCAACGAATTTATACCCCTTGACTCCGCAAACAATCGCAAGCCCTGTCCCTGTATTGCCACTCGTCAATTCCACCACAGTATCATTTGGTTTTAGTATTACAGCCTTCTCAGCCTCTTCAATGATCTGCAAGGCGATTCTATCCTTTTTGCTAAAGCCTGGATTTAAATATTCCAGTTTGGCGAAAATATTTCCATCGAGATTTTCTGTTAGCCTAGAAAGATGAACCATGGGAGTGTTACCAATCGCTTGATGAACCCCTGATAAAATCGTGTTCTCCATAGACATAGCGCCTCTTTTCGTATATTTTGGACTATATAGTGTCTGCTTCAAACTATATATAGCTCGATTGTAAAGTATAACGCACATACGTACAATATAGCGTCCGCGCTCGATGGAGGGTATTTAATGGAAGAATTTCACACAAATATTGGAGAGAACATAAAGCGTATTCGGAAAGAAAGAAACTTGAGCTTGGATAAAACTTCTGAAATAACAGGTGTTAGCAAAACAATGTTAGGACAAATTGAAAGAGGCAAGTCGGCTCCAACTATCACAACCCTTTGGAAAATAGCTAGCGGGTTGCGCTTATCCTTTTCTTCACTCGTTAGTCAATTCAAGCCGAATGTTACGATCGTAAAAAAGAAGGAAGTAAATCCGATTATTGAAAATAACGGACAGTATCGTGTATATCCACTGGTACCGTACAATCCAGAACAACAGTTTGAGATCTTCTCGGTAACCCTTGAACCAGGATGCGAGCATATAGCAGAACCGCATTCAACAGGGGTTGAGGAATTCATTCTCGTAAATGAAGGCACGCTAGAGGTTGTTGTCAATGAACAAGTTTATATAGTTGAGCCTGAGGATACTCTTATTTTTAAAGCAGACAGGCCTCACATTTATCGAAACAACGGAGATCGTATCGTAAAGTGTTCCGTAGTCATTCACTACTCCAGTCAATGAAAACAAAGAGAAACCCCACTACATGTAGGGTTTCTCTTCCGTTAGATCACTAGTATATTTGCTATCCGTTAGCATTGTTCCCCCATTCCTGTTTCCGCTCATGGAGCGAGCTCGCAATAATACGGTCAAGCAGTTGTGTAAAAGTCATACCTGCTGCAGCTGCACTCTTTGGAAACAGGCTGTTGGCAGTCATCCCCGGTAAGGTGTTCACTTCTAGCACGTAAGGCATATCCTCACACAAAATCATATCGACCCTTGCATAGACCTTGCACTGCAGTAGTCGGTAGCTAGCGAGCGCCGCCTCGCGCACACGCTGCTGAGTAACAGGAGGAAGCTCGATTACCTTCTCCTCCGCACCGCCGTCTTCATATTTCGCTTGGTAGTCGAACCACTCTGAATGCGCGGAGCGGATGCCGATAATCGGTAGTACCTCGCCATCCAGAATCGCGCAGGTAAGCTCCGTCCCTTTCAAATAGGTCTCAATTAAGATTCCCTGATCCAAATGGCTGGCTTCCTGAACTGCTGACAGCAGCTCCTTCTCATTATGCACGAGCTGGACACCAATACTGGATCCTCCCATGTTCGGCTTCACAATCACCGGGTAACTCAATTGCTCAATCGCCTGAGGATCATAAGCATCCTTCCAGTAAAGTCCTGCAGGCGTTTGAATGCCTGCCTCTTTCAGCAGCATTTTGGACAGTTGCTTATTCATACATAAGCTACTTGCCAGGACACCGCTTCCTGTATATGGAATACCCAGTGTCTCCAGCGCTCCCTGTACCGTACCATCCTCACCATATTGGCCATGCAGCGCCAATAGCGCGAAATCGATGCCTTCCTGCTGAATCTGTGTGATTAAATCCGCTCGCTGCGTAACGACAATGGGAACTGCCTCATAGCGAGTGCGATCCAAATGATTGATCATCTCTTGACCAGTCTTCAGAGAAACCTCACGCTCAGAAGAAATACCACCCATGATAACGCCTATCTTCATACTGACACCTCATTTTTCTTCAAATGGTTGTGCGGTTTGTAATTGTTATGCCTTAAGAAAGAGACGCGCCTGTTTGCCGATTATCTGAATACCCCGCTCGATATTTTCATCTGTTACTCGTGAAAAACCAAGTCGCAAGGTATTCGTCCCAGTTCCTTCTTGAATAAAAAATTTGTCCCCCGGTGTAAAAATGACACCGTGTTCTGTGCAAACTTCTAGCAACTGGCGTGTATTTACGGCTGACGGAAAGGTAAGAAATAAATGCAAGCCCCCATCGCCAGACAGTTGCGCCTCGGGGAGATGTGCTTCACAGCATGCCTTCGTCAGCTCATATTTGCGCTTATATTCCATACGGGCCTTTTTTACATATTTATCGAAATTTCCATTCAGCAAATATTGATAGAGTATCGATTGATCGATGGTTGATGTATGAATGGTGCGTGCACGCTTAATGCTTTCCAGATTATCGATTAGTGCCTTGTCTCCTAGCACCCAACCCACTCGCAATCCAGGGAACAGTACCTTGGAGAAGCTACCAATATAAATGACTCCGTTCCCTTGCCCTGCTGTCGCGATTAGTGGCGCAACATGCGCTCCCGAGTAGCGCAGCTCTTCATTGAATCCATCCTCGATCACCGGAATCTGATAGCGCATCAGTAATTTCATTACGGCACTGCGCTTCGCTGGCGACATGACAATACCTGTCGGATTGTGATAGGAAGGAGTCAAATAGGCCAGATCGAAGCTGTTTGTCTGCTCCTGCAATACCGCCTCAAGCTCCCCCACATCAATACCATCACTCTCCATCGGAATGCCGGTAATCTCAAATCCTTGCAGCTTCAAATTCTTGATCGCTGTATGATGGGTTGGATTTTCACAAATGGCTGCCCCGCGGCGGGTAGAAGGGCGCAATGCCGACAGTACTATGTCAAAACCCTCTGTAAATCCGCTTGTAATCAGCATATCCTTGCCACTTAAATCGACGCCCTTATTCTCCATATAACGCATCAAGTAATCGATTAGTGGCTTGTAGCCCTTGGCATAACCGTAGTTGAGCAGCACTTGTCCTTCGATTGCCATCCGATCCATAAAGGCTCGCCTTACATCCCCCAGATCAAACAACTGCTCATCCGGCGCGATGCTTGTGAACGAAATGGTTCCTTTTTTGGCGCGAATGCCCTGCTTCATCATATCCAGCTCTGCAGCGGATACAGCATATTCGTTCATTCGTGCCTTCCAGTCGATCTGCCAGGAGTCGGTGCCGTCAGCTCCTCCTTTATCCGCAGCCAAATGGCCCTCCATAGCGGTAACATAGCTGCCTTTGCCGGGAATCGCATACGCAAATCCGTCATCCTCTAGGCCTTCGTAGGCTGCAATCACCGAATTGCGACTCACCTTTAGCAGACTGCTCATTTCTCGTGTGGAGGGCAGCTTTTGATCCGGCTGAAGCGCGCCTTTGATTATTAAACGTTTGACGTATTCTTTCACTTGTATCGCGACTGGACGGTCACCAACAAGCTTGAAATCCTGGAACATCCTTCATCGCCCCCGTCTATAATGATGGCATGGGAGACGAGAGAAAAAAAGAACCACCGCACTGGATTTTTCATCCTTCGGTGGTTCCTCTGTAGCGGTCAGCATCCACCCAGCGGTAAAAATGAAAGTAAAAAAGAACCCATTTTGCTAAGGGTTCCTCTTTTTCGATCATTTTTTAGTAGGCCGATAGTGAATCCTTCACCAGATACTATCTTCTTTATGGGTGTTTTGTGCCATCACAATATATTTGTCCAATTGCTGGCTTACACCCAAAACTACGTCACTTGTAAGACCATGTTTTCCTGCCAATTCAATCATTTGTTGTCGTAGTTGTTCGATGCTTGTTTCTAGATCCAAGTGGTGGCGACTTGCTTCTATTCCCGCGCCCCAGATCGTGCACTTGCTTTTCGGGGCACCTTCTAATTCTCTTTTCGGGGATGTTCCTAGGTGCACAGGGACGTCCCTTTCTAATGAACTTGCGAAAGCTTTTATGTTAAGCACCTCCTATGATTTACAAAATATTACATTAACAAGTATAAATGAATATGCAAGAATTCACCAACTAAGAAAAAATTGAATAGAAAAAAACATCCTATCGAAAGGATGTTTTTTTCTATAATGGATAAATCCATTCGCTCGTAAGCGTTCACTACACCTTTTTCCCGATCAACAATTCCACTTCTTCGATTTCCTTCGGGATCTGCGATGAGAGCACCTCGCAGCCGTCTTCTGTTACTAACACATTATCTTCAATCCGAATGCCAATCGCTTCTTCCTCTATGTACAGACCAGGTTCAATCGTGATCACCATACCAGGTTGCAAAGCAGCACTGTAATCCGAGACATCGTGCGTATCCAGTCCAAGGTGATGAGCCACGGAATGATAGTAGTATTTGGAGAGCTCACTGCTTTCTTGGATGAGGCCGAGGCGCAGCAGGCCATCTGTCAGGACTTGTTTCGTGACATCATTGAGTTGTGTGAGTGTGCCACCAGGCTTGACTGCTTCGATGGTCTTGATTTCTGCTTCGAGCACGAGTTGATAGATCGCTTTCTGACGTTCTGTAAAGCGACCATTCACAGGAAACGTTCGCGAAATATCCGCCGCATAGTAGTTCGATGTTGCACCGAGATCGAGGAGGACCAAGTCACCATCTTCCGCACGCTGATTATTAGCTTCATAGTGCAAGACAGTAGCATTGATTCCGCTAGCAATAATGGGTAAATAAGGAAGCTCGCGAACACCATGCGACTTCAACGTGAAATCATAGTGCGCCTCTAGCTCATATTCCATGATGCCAGGACGTGCATACGACCACATGCGCTGGATTGCTTCATCTGTGATCGCAATCGCACGTCTGATTTCTTCGATCTCTGCCGGACTTTTCACCATACGCAGTTCTTTCAGCCATGGGCCCGCATCGTGAATCTGCAGGGTCCGGTATTTCTTCTGCGCGTCTTCGGCAAAAGTCTCTGCAGGAGTCTGCTCGTCGCTCCACAAATAGCGATACAAGTCGAGATAGAGCGAGTACTTGCCTTCGCAGCGCCTCATAAAGGTTCCAAATGACTCCAGCCACTCATCGAGATAGTCGAAGTGTTCGATACCAGACTGCTCTTTCGCCTCTTGATCCGATAAGACGGCCCCTGTCCATTTCGCTTCCAGCTCATTTGGGCGCTGAAGAAATAACGTTTCGGTCACGATGCCAGCTCGTTTCGTGATCATAAGAATGAGGTTACTGCGCGCAATGCCGGTTAGATAATAGAAGTTGCGGTTCGGTGAAAACGGATATTTATCGTCATTGCTGCGTGTCTTGACAACCCCTGAAAATAGGACAAGTGCGCTGTGGTCAGGCATTTTTTCCGCGAGTTTTTGACGGCGATTGATGAACTCTTTTGAATCCATAGTTATTGTCATTTGTTTTATACCCCTTCATTCGTGAGTTTCTTCATGGCTTGATCCAGCATAGGAAAGGAAAGGCGCTCTTAATCGCAAAGAGTTCAGTATAGTCTGACAATCATCCGCTGATTTCACATTGATAGATCGTCATGTATCCTCCTTTCTTCTATATTTTAGGATACTTTCATCCATAAAACAAAGAGCAGATGCTTTAGGCCAGCTGCTCCTTGTTATCGTAGATTACGACCACATTTTATTAATCGTTACTCTGCCACTCTTTTCGCCCAGCGCAGGTCCGGTGTCCCGGTTACACTGAAGCGGATGCCTTCGACCTTTTTGCTGTTGAGGTAGTTTTCGTTATTGAAATAAACCGGGATGACGGGCATGTCCTGCATCAAAATGGTTTCAGCGTCGTGCAGAAGCTTCATGCGTGCTTCCTCTTTTTGCTCAACCTTTGCTTTTTCGATCAGCTCGTCAAACTTCGAATTGGCCCAGTTAGTGAAGTTACGGGAGCTTTTCCCTGTATACAGCTCCAGCATCGCGAGCGGATCGAAGTAATCGCCGCCCCAGCCCATGCGGGCAATCTGGAAGTTTTTCTGCTTGAACGTATCGATGTACGTTTTCCACTCTTGATTTTCCAGCTTCACTTGCACACCCAAGTTTTGCTTGAACATTTCTTGTAGCGCTTCGGCAATCTTCTTGTGGTTTTCCGCGGTGCTGTATTTCAATGTAATTGACGGAAGCTCTGTCCAGCCTTCTTCCTTCAAGCCTTCAGTCAGGAGCTGCTTCGCCTTAACCGGATCAAACTGATAGTAAGGCGCTACTTCTTCTCGGAAGTCCTTGCCCGAAGGAGTTTTCACCCCAAATGGCGTATAACCGTACGCCGGGAGCTGGCCTCCCTTGGTCACGTTTTTCGTCAGGATGTCCCGATCGATCGCGTAGGAAAAGGCCTGACGAATTTTCGCATTAGTGAATGGCTTTTCCTCTACGTTGAACGTGTACGTATAAATGCTGTAGTCCGGGAATGATTTGTACTCTTCTTTTTCTTTTTCCTGCTCAATTACGTCGATCGGCAAGGAGTCAATCAGGTCGAGCGCTCCTGTTTTGAACATCTGGTAGTAGGTGGTCGCTTCGTTCACCATCTTGAAGTGGACGGTTTCCATCGTTACCTTTTCTTTCTCCCAGTAGCTCTTACTTTTGGCGATTGTCAGTTGACTGTTGTGGTCCCAGCTCTCCACGGTGTACGGGCCATTGGTCACGATACCTTTCGCTTCAGCCGCCCAGTTTTTGTCTGCATCCACGACTTTCTTGTTCACCGGCAGATAGGCGCGACTCATCATGATTTTCGGGAAATAGGTGATCGGGTCTTTCAATCCGACGATGAGTGTTCGGTCATCCTTTGCCTTGATCTGAACGTCATCCACGCTACCTTTGCCCGTGTTATATGCCTCCGCGCCTTGTATGTAGTAGAGTGCGGATGGTTCATAGGCTGCAGTCTGCGGATTCAGCACGCGTTTCCAGGAGTATTCGTAGTCATGCGCCGTCAACGGATCGCCGTTTGACCATTTCATCGCGGGTCGCAGGGTAAACGTGTAGGTTTTTCCGTCCGGGGAGACTGCTACCTTTTCTGCTGCGCCTTCGCTGATGTCTCCATGCTGGCTGTATCGGTACAATCCTTCATACAGATGGTCAATCACCCAGTACGAGGTGGTATCAGAAGCGAATGCCGGGTCTAACGTGTACGGTTCGCCCCGCAGGTTAGCGGTCATGACTTGTTTGACGGCTGCTCCCGTCTGTTGATCGGAAGACGCAGCCGGTTTATCGCTGCCGCACGCAGAAAGCGCAGGTATAGCGAGCGCCAGCAATGCGGCAAAAGCGAGCAATCCCTTTTTCATTATGATTTCCTCCTTGTTCTCCTCTATCTACTGTATAAGATGGCAAGCGATCCAGTGTCCGTGCCTCACCTCCTTCCAGTCCGGCGCTGTTTCTGCACAAACGCCTTGGGCAACCGGACATCTGGTGCGAAACGGGCAACCGCTTGGCGGATGAATCGGGCTGGGCGGTTCTCCGGTCAGTACAATCTGCTCCCGCTCTTCGCGCTGGGAAGGATGGGAGACGGGCATGGCCGAGATCAATGCCTGCGTGTATGGATGTAGCGGCGTAGCAAACAACTCCTCGCTCGGTGCCAGCTCCACCATCCGCCCCAGGTACATCACACCAATCCGGTCGCTGATGTGCTTCACCATCGACAGGTCATGGGCGATAAACAGATAGGTGATGGACCGCTCTGCCTGAAGATCGGCTAAAAGATTGACGATTTGCGCCTGGATGGACACATCTAGTGCGGAGATGGACTCGTCTGCCACGATAAAGCTGGGCTCCACCGCAAGCGCACGGGCGATTCCGATACGTTGTCGCTGTCCGCCGCTGAATTCATGCGGAAAGCGTTTTGCGTGGCTTGGGTGCAATCCTACGAGCTCTAGCAGTCGATAGATGCGTTCTTCTCGCCCTTTGCCTTTTGCCAATCCATAGGAGTCCATTCCTTCGGCGATGATGTCCCCCACTCGTAAACGCGGATTGAGTGAGGCCTGCGGATCTTGGAAGATCAGCTGCATGTGGCGGTTTGCTTCCCGTCTCTCGCGTCTATCCATCCTGGCAATGTCATTGCCTTGAAACAGGATTCGACCCGCAGTAGCTGGGTACAGGCCCACGATCGTCCTGCCCAGCGTAGACTTGCCGCAGCCACTTTCCCCAACGATTCCGAGCGTCTCCCCTCGCCTGATTTCAAAAGAGACTCGGTCAACAGCTCTAACCCGTTGGCCGCCGCCAATCTCAAACGATTTAGCGAGATTCTCCACCCCTACAATGTTGTCAACCATGTGTCTCCCTCCCTGCTACCATCCACATTTCTGCTTTCCGGGCACGCGGGTCGTTTAGCCAGCAGCTCGCCTCATGCTGATTGAAAAACGAATTCGATTGCGGCGTATGCTCTAAGCAAATTTCCATGGCAAATCGGCAACGTGCAGCGAACGGGCAACCGGCAGGCGGACAAAACAGATCCGGTGGTGTCCCTTCGATGGGGATCAGCCGCTCTTTTTTACCTGCATCGAGACGTGGCACAGACTGCAACAGCCCTTGTGTGTATGGATGGCGCGGGTTGTCAAAGATTTCTCCAACCGGGCCGCTCTCCACCACTACGCCTGCGTACATAACCGCTACATGATCGGCCACCTCTGCGACAACTCCCAGATCGTGGGTGATCAAAATGATCGAGGTGTTCAACTGCTCCTGCAACTCCTTCATCAGACGAAGAATCTGCGCCTGAATGGTCACGTCGAGCGCCGTCGTCGGTTCATCGGCAATAACCAACTGCGGTTGGCAGGCAAGCGCCATGGCGATTCCGACACGCTGCCGCATACCTCCGCTTAGCTCATGCGGATATTGGTCAAATCGCCTCGCCGCCTCCGAAATGCCTACCCTCTCCAGCAGTTTCAACGTCTCTTCCTTTGCTTCCGTCTTCGTCTGCTTTCGATGTTTGATCAGCCCTTCCGCAATCTGCTGGCCGATTTTCATCGTGGGGTTCAGCGAGGTCATCGGGTCCTGGAAAATCATACCGATCTGCGAGCCACGAACCTGCTGCCATTCCAACTTGGTCAGCCCCGTCAGTTCACGCCCGCGAAACTGAATGCTGCCGCCTTTTACCTGACCGGATCGCGGAGGAATCATCCCCATCAATGCCCGTGCAGTCACACTTTTTCCGCAGCCGCTTTCCCCGACAATCGCAAGCGTCTCTCCCTCCTTCACAGAAAAGGAAACCCCTCTTACTGCCTGCACCTCTCCACCGTACGTGCGAAAGGAGACGCGCAACTGATCTACTTCCAACAAAGGCTTCACGATGTACTCCCCCTCATTTCCTGATCCGCGGGTCCAGTGCGTCCTGCAAACCATCCCCGAGCGCGTTGCACGCGAACATGGTAAGGGAAATCATGAATCCCGGAAAAAACAGCCGCCACCACTGTCCGCTCAGCATAACCGCTAGCGCGTCATTGGCCATGGTTCCCCAGCTGGCGGTTGGCGCTTGCACACCCAGTCCAAGAAAGCTGAGAAACGATTCGGCAAAAATCGCATGCGGTATCGTAAAGGTCAGGTTGACGATGATGACGCCGATCGTATTCGGCAGCAGATGTTTGATGATGATTTTGGCATGAGAGGTACCCAGCTTTTCTGCAGCCAGTACAAACTCCTGACGCTTGATCTGCATGATTTGTCCTCTGACCAGGCGGGCCATTCCGACCCAGCCAGTTAGTGAAAGGGCAATAATGATCGTTGTGAGACCAGGCTCCAGAACCACCATCAGCAGGATTACCACCAGCAGATACGGAATGCTGTACAGAATTTCAGCCAACCGCATCAGGATGTTGTCCACACGGTCGCCCAGCTTGTTCCTCCCTGCCATGTAACCGGAAATCCCGCCGATGCATACACCAATCACTAGGTCGATGGCAGCTGCCGCTACACCAATAAACAAAGAGATTTGACCACCTACCCAGGTACGTGCCCACATGTCCCGACCCAAGTCATCCGTTCCAAACCAGTGCTCGCCCGATAGCGGCAGATTACCCTTCGTCAATGACTGTTCATGCGGGTTGTGGGGAACGAGCATCGGTCCGATGATCGAGAGAATCACCACTGTTGCAAGCAAGAGGAACCCGAGCATTGCCAGCTTGTTGCTGCATACCCGCTGCAATACCTCTTGCCAATACCCAAGACTGGGACGTTCCCGAATTTCTTCGGATAGCCTGTTTCGGTCTACTGGTCGAAACAGGCTATCCAGTTGTGTTGCCGGATTGGCCATAACGCTACTTCCCTCCACTCGTCAATCTGATGCGGGGGTCAATCACCCGATACAGTAGGTCGATGATGTACAAAGTAAAAATGAGCACAAAGCTGTAAAACACTGTCGTTCCCAAAATAACGGGGTAATCGCGGTTAAAAATGCTTTCCACGAAGTATTTGCCGAGCCCAGGAATGGCGAAAATCTTTTCCACCACAAAGGTTCCGGTCATCAGGTTGGCAAACAGCGGACCGATAAAGGTAAGAACCGGCAGAATGGCATTGCGCATCCCGTGTCTAACGACAATAGAAAAGGTGCCAAGCCCTTTCGCCTCCGCCGTGCTTATGTATTCCTGTTGCCAAACCTCAAGCATGCTGGCTCGTACGAAACGGGCGATAATGGCGAGCGGACCGATAGCGAGCGCAAGCGTTGGAAGTATCGAATGCTCCCAGCTCCCCCACGCAGCAACGGGAAGAAGCTCCCATTCGACCGCCAAGTACTTGATCAAAAGTGGCGCCAGAATAAAACTGGGGACGGAGATCCCAACGATGGCTGCAAACATAGACAAGAAATCCAAGGTTCGATTGTGATAGAGTGCCGCTACGATTCCCAGTGTGATTCCACCTGCCAACGCGACAATAAACGACTGGAGTCCCAGAACAGCAGAGGCGGGAAATCCCTCTGCAATCAGCGTGTTCACATCCCTCGTCTTGGACTGGATAGAGGGCCCCAAGTCAAATTGCAGCAATCCTTTCAGATAGAGCAGATACTGTACCGTGATTGGCTGATCCAGGTTGTACTCCGCCCGCATGTTTTTTACCACTTCTTCTGGAAGCATTTTGGCGTCAGACGCGAACGGGTCACCTGGAATCAGGTGCATGGTCACAAACGTTACCGTGACAATAATCCAAAGGGTAACGATCATGAGAAAGCCACGCTTTACCGCATAATGAAGCACGTTGTTTCCTCCTTCATATAATACAAAGTGAAATGATATGAATACTATGAATTATAAATATAGAAAACCCCTCTCCGAAAAGAAGAGGGGCAATTGCACGGTTCCCACCTTCTCATCTCGCAGAATAACTCCGCAGGAATTGGCACCGTAAGGTCAATCAGACCAAGGTTGCCGGGTTTCATCGGGCCAGTCCCTCCACCACTCTAGATAAGAATGTTCTATGAAATTTAATTTCATCGTAAAATTCTTTTTTATCTTATCACTTTACTCGGATATGTCAATGTTGTTCAATAACAATTGATTTTTCTTTATTTTATTTATGAAAAAAGTAAATCTTCACACACGTATGAATATGAGGATATCAGCCCAGATCTTAATTGTGGTGGCTAGGATCAACAAGGCAAGAATGGTTTGGAGAATCCGTGTGTCCAAACGTTTGCTGACCTTCGTACCGAGCGGCGCTGCCATGATACTGGCGATTACCATGATCACGGATGGCCACAGTAATATGTCCCCCGCCATCCATTTCCCTACAGTCGAACCGATGGAAGAAAGAAAGGTAATGGCCAGAGATGAAGCAATCGTAACTCTTGTCGGAATCTTGAGGATGATCAACATGATGGGAACCAAAATAAAAGCGCCAGCTGCCCCGACAATTCCGGAGGCGCCTCCGACAATCAAAGCGGATAATACGGCTGTTGGTTTATGAAAGATAACCTCGGTATTTTCTCGTTCGTCCATTCGCTTTTTTGGCAAGAACATCAAGATTACAGCAATAGTGGCCAGGATGGCGTAAACAATATTGATGGCTTCTGCCGATAGATATTTTCCTCCATACCCTCCAACCAAGCTTCCTACGATAATGGCACTTCCCATGTACAGAACGAGCTGGTAATGAATAAGCTTATCTTTTCGCAGAGTCCAAACAGCAGCTAGGGTGGCAAAAAATACTTGGATTGCACTTATTCCGGATACTTCGTGAGCTGTGTAAGCAACGAATCCAAGGGCGGGCGGAATGTACAGAAGCATCGGATACTTGATGATGGAGCCACCGATTCCGACGAGACCAGAGATAAACGATCCCGCGAAACCGATAACAAACAGAGTGATCACAAGGTCGATAGTCATAGGCTCACCCTTTGCAACACCTCGCTTCGTTTTATCCTCGTTCTACAACTGTCAAGCCGTCTTTTTGCCATTCCAAGATTCCGCCGCTCAAATTCATTACATCCTTGAATCCGTTTGCCTGAAGAATGCTTGCGCCAATAGCGGATCGGGCACCGGAACGGCACTGTACGAGAAGTGGCTTATCGTGTGGAATCTCATCCAGCCGCATGGCGAGCGTACCAAGCATGATGTGCTGTGCATCCGGAATGTGTCCTTCCTTCCACTCAGCCAGATTACGTACATCTACTACGTGAACCTCTCCCTTTTCCACTCGTTCTGCAATCTCCAGCGGTGTTACCTCTTCGATTGTCTCGAGTAAAGACACTTCACTTTCCATCAGCTTGCCGCTGGCGATAAAGCCTGTTACTTGATCAATCCCTACGGAATACAAGGTTTGCAAAATCCCGTCCAGCTCATCTGGGGTGGCCAGAATATGTACCGGGCGATCGTAATCGACGATCCAGCCCACCCAGTTGGCGAATGACTTGTTAAAAGGAATGTGAAGTGTTCCCTCCAGATGCCCCTTCGCAAATTTCTGGAAAGGACGCGTATCGACAATCTGTCCGTTTTCCAACGATTCCTTTACCTGTTTAAACGAGTTGAACTCTTGAACAACAGGGAGTTCGTTGAGCAAGGCAGGACCTTCCTTATTCACGCGTTTCATCACTGCAAAATACGATGGCGGCTCTGGTTGTCCATCCAGGAGTGCCTTGACGAATTCCTCTTCACTGGAGTGTGACATTGCCCAGTTAAAGAGCTTTTCATAGCCGACGGTAGAAGACGGCACGGCCCCCAGTGCTTTGCCGCAAGCGCTTCCTGCGCCATGAGCTGGCCATACCTGCATATAATCCGGCAGTTGCTTGAATTTTTGGAGGGACTGGAACATGGCTCTTGCACCTGATTCGGACGTACCCTTCATTCCCGCCGCTTTTTCGAGCAAGTCCGGTCTGCCGATATCGCCGACAAAGACAAAATCTCCCGTGAAGATCCCGATGGGGCGATCTGCATTCCCTCCGAGGTCTGTCAAAAGGAAGGAGATGCTTTCGGGTGTATGGCCAGGGGTATGCATGACTTCAAAGAGCAAGTTCCCGATAAAAAAGCGATCCCCATCGTGCACAAGCTGATGGTTCAAACCTTCCAAGTATTGATATTTCCAATCTTCGTCGCCCTCATTGGATAAAAACAGCTTCGCCTGATGAGCTGCGCCCAGTTCCCTGGCACCAGAGACAAAATCAGCGTGAATGTGGGTTTCCGTGGCGGCTACAATGGTAACCCCCTCTGCTTTGGCAACTTGAAAATAAGGAGCCAGATTGCGGGAGGGATCAATCACAATCGCCTCCCCGGTTTTTTGGCAACCGACCAGATAAGATGCATGGGACAGTTTTTCATCATAAAAGTAACGCAACAACATGGTGCATTCCTCCTTTAACATGTCTATTATTTGTTTGATTTTTCCGCGAGCACTTCGAGCAGCGATTGGGTAAAGCGAAGTGTCTGTTGGACGGTGGGATCTTTCATGAAGCTTGTCTCTGTTCCTTCCTGGCGTTCAAAATGATGCTCTCCTCCTCTCTTTCAAGACTGCCTTACATCAATCCTTTAAGCATGCCATTCCAATAAAGGATGGGAAGCAGTTCTCTTTTCATCAGGTACATACTGAATCTCTCTTCAGATTGGTCAAAAGGAAAGGTTTCACACGGCATCAGATTGTAATCAAATTCGGCCAGCACCAGTTTGTTGTACCCCGTTACAAGCGGGCAGGATGTATAACCGTCATACCTGGCAACCAATGGAGTACCATTGATCAGCGCGAGGAGGTTTTTCTCGACGACAGGCGCCTGTTTGCGAATAGCAGCTCCGGTTTTGGACGTGGGAAGATTCGCGCAATCGCCTAAGCCGAAAATAGTGGGGAATCTTTTGTGCACAAGCGTAAATGGATCGACATCGACCCAGCCTCCTGTGTCTGCCAATGCGCTGTTTGCAATGAAATCGGGCGCTTTCATGGGAGGGGTCACATGAAGCATGTCATACTTCCATACTACCTGCTCTTTTGTATCCAGATTCTCGAACACGGCTTCTTTGGAATCCGCCCGCACTTCCATTAGGTTATGCTTGTATCTGGTTTCGATGTTTTTGCGACGAATGACGTTATTGAGCGTATTAGCATACGTGGGAACGTCAAAAATACTTCCCTTCGCCGATGCAAAAATGATCTCTGATTGGTTGCGAACATGTAACTTGCGAAAGTAATCATCAGCCAGATACATGATTTTCTGAGGGGCTCCGCCGCACTTTACGGGTGAATTTGGGTGGGTAAAAATGGCAGTGCCGCCTTTAAAGCTCCGAATGGCTTCCCATGTACTATCTACCGTTTGGTATGCGTAGTTGCTGCAAACGCCGTTCTTCCCGACGGCATCCCTCAGGCCCTTTACCCCCTCCCAATCTATTTGCAGACCAGCAGCAACAACGAGGTAGTCATAGGAAAAGATGATCCCTTGCTTCGTACTTAGCGTGTGTTGTTCTGGTTGAAACATGGTGACCGCATCGCAAATCCAGTCGACGCCAGCGGGAATCAGAGAGGAAAGGTCGCGCTCGGATTCCTCCTTTTTCGCGACACCACCTCCGACTAATGTCCATAAAGGCTGATAATAATGCTTGGACGCGGGATCGATGATGGCGACTTGTCCCTTGAGCCTTTTGGAAGCCCTGACGATACGGGCAGCAACAGAGATACCGGCTGAGCCTCCTCCCACGATGACTACCGTATAATGAGCTTGTTTTGCCATAGTTCCTCCTTCGACGACGATATGGTTTCCAATCGTACGATGATAGTTCATGAGGTGTAGTCTCTATATTCAGTTTATTCCTCTGTCATTTTTTCCATATAGGGGAAGTCCCCTACTTTTGGAATCAGGCCATTAAAATGCCAGATCGAGATATTTATTTTTAATGGCGTATTGGATCAATTGATGCTTGGAATCCAGTCCTAGTTTCTGCATGATATTCGTTTTGTGGTTCTCCACAGTTTTGACGCTGATCAACAGCTTATCTGCCATTTCCTTATTCGTATAGCCAAGCACAATGAGTCTGACAAGCTCCTTTTCTCGTAGCGTTAAAACAGAAGGCATCGTTTTGGCATCCGATTTCAGCCATAGATTGATGATTTCTTGCGATACGGAAGTCTTGTAAAAGCGCTTACCTCTGTAGACTTCCGCAATCGCTTGAAACAGCAACTCGCCATGGCTGTTTTTTAAAATGTACCCATGGGCTCCGACGGTAATAGCCTTCTGGACAAAAATCTCCTCGTCATGCATGGTCAATATGACGATTTTCACGAAAGGATTTGACTTGCGAATCTCATTGCTCGCTGTAAACCCATCCAGCCCATTGGGCAATGACAAATCCATCAGCACTACATCGGGTTCCAGCTGATTGGCTTTAAGGATAGCATCGTTGCCTGTATGACTCTCCCCGACAATTTTTATTTGAGAGTAACTTTCGAGAAGCACACGCAATCCCTTCCGAATCATCGTGTGATCATCAACCAAAAGCACTCGTATCACTCTGCTCTCCCTCCTTCTCCCACTACCGTTACCTTGATCGATGTACCTTCGTGGAGCACGGATTGAATCTGAAGAATCCCCTCCATCTGATCCACTCGTTCTTCCATATGCTTGAGTCCCAGACCGACCTGAACCTGATCGCGAACAAATCCGATTCCGTTGTCCTGAATCAGCAAAGTCAGTTGGTCGTCTTCCTTGTACAAGATGACTTCAATGAGTGTCGCCTTCGCGTATTTTAGTGCATTATGTAAAGCTTCTTGGATGACACGGTACAGATTGATTTCCAAGATTGGCTGAAAATGATCGCTGACATTGCTGTAGGAAAAAGTAATGGAAACATCCTGATGTGCTTTGTTCAAGCTAGAAACAAGATGCCGAACCGTAGGAATCAGCCCCAGTTGATCAAGACTATACGGACGCAGCTGTAAAGAATACAACTTGACGTCTTGTATCGCTTTTTCCAGCTCATTCACGATCTCTTGCATGAATTCCCGGAATTGTCCTTCCTGGTTGAGACGTGTTTGAATCGCTTGAATGCCAACCGAAACGGAATACAAGGACTGTCCTACGCCGTCGTGCAGCTCCTGGGCCAGACGCTTATGTTCATTTTCCTGGGCTTCTAGCGTTTTTTGCAGCACCTGCTTGGAGATTCTGACCTCCTCTTCTTTTTTCTTGACCGTCATATCTTTCAAGACCAGAAGTACATCCTGCATATTTTGTTCGCCATTTTCATAGATGACAGCCGTGCTCATTTCCATGTCAACGTACCGTCCTTCATACGTGGGCATCGCAGAAAGAAAATAGGGAACCTCCCGTTTGGCGAGCAAATAACATCGTTCTTCTCCCTCTTCCAGCGCTCTGCTCTGGCAGTAGGAGCAGAACGGCACTTTTTCTCCTCGCTTCCAACCGGTCATTTTTTCTGCGGATGGATTCATCACCATAATTTTTCGTTCCTGATCCATGAGAATAATTCCGTCCTGCAAGTGGTCGAAAATTTGCTTCAGATAACCGTTATCCATCGCCTTTCCTTCATCTCCATAGCAGTCAAAATAAGTCGGACTTTGATCCATCATTGGTCCTCCATACTGATCTTATTTCTTCTATCATCCAATCGTAAGAGACGGAGAGCACCTTTCAAATAGGTACCTTCCCCTATCTTATGTGACGCTACATGATGATCAAATAGATACTGTGTTTTGATTCGCATCTGCGTATGAAAAAGCCGAGTAACCGCTAGGTATGATCCCCTAGCATGTACTCGGCTTGCCATCTGAATATTCTCCTACGTGTCCAATAACGATTTCTCTTATTGTACCCCAACAGAAGTTTTGCTTCGTTCATAGGCAAAAATGATCATCGTCACTCCTAAGATTGCGCAAATCATATACATAAAGGAATAGGAGAAATAATCAGCCACTGGCCCCATGATGACTCCTCCCAGAGAAACACCCAAATCGGCCATCGCTATGAATAACCCGATTAACACGTTGCGATCCGTCTTCGGCAGAACAAAGGTTAAATACGTCGTTAACGTAGGATAAAGGAGGGCTTGAGCTATTCCCATTAATAAGGCGCCTACGTATAAAAAGGCTGCCCCACCCAGGATAGAAAAGCTTACACTTAACGCCGCTGCTGCAAGAGTGAGCATAATTCCCATCATAAACGATGAACGCCACTTGCCGTCTGACGGGATTTGCTTTCTCAAAACAAACCGGGATAATACAACGGTGCCTGCCTGAATCATGAGGTAAATTCCTGCATTCCCATATTCGATTTGTACAGCGTACAACGGGATAAAGGTAGTCACAGCTCCAAAAATAATGGATGCCGCAAGCATCAAGACACTGCATTTACGTAAACGAGAGTTTTTGACTAAATAGATTACGGAACCAAACATGGTGGCTCCCTTTTCTGTCTGCCCCTGATCTGGCTCGGCCACTTTTTTGTCCATTTTGGCACTATAGCCCACCACTCCTGTAAGGATCGCAATGGTGACCATGGCAACTGTAAAAAAATGGCTATCCCCTGCTTGCCATATGCCTAGAGCGAGTAGTGGACCAAGAATACCAGGTAAATAAGCACATAAGGAATACATGGAAATCCCTTGTGAACGATCCTTGTCCGGCAACGCATCAATAATCCCTAACTGTAATACCATGGAGAAAAAAGCGGTACACACCCCTTGCAGAATACGTGCAACGATAAAGCCCTCTAATTCGGTGAACGTATATAAAATGAGAGCCGCTCCATTGAATATAAGAATCGTTCGGAGCATTTTGATTGGTCCATGTTTTTGGATGATTTGGCCTGCCCATGGCCGAAAAAACATGGTTGTAAACAGATACGCTCCCATAACGACTCCGATTGTTGTATTGGTCGCACCCAACTCTGCACCCTTCAAGGGAATAATGACATTCAGAATAGAGTTCGCGCTAAAATACAAAAGAGTCAAGATGTACAATCGCAAAAATGGCCAAGAAAGAGCCCCTCTCATAGCTCCTTGCTCCTTCCTCTGTTCACTCTCATTGCCAATTCCATTACGCAATAATCATTTGCAACAATTTCTTCGTATAGCCGGACTGAGCATCTTTTAATTGGTCAACCTTCACGATCTCTTCGATCTCACCATTTCGTATGATCATGATTCTGTCGCAAAGATAGGCGGCAGCCTGTATGTCGTGGGTGATGAAGATATAGCTCATGTCGTAACGTTTTCTCAAGTTCTTCAGTAATTCAAGCACTTGCATTTGTACAGAGCCGTCCAAGGAACTGATTGCTTCATCGAATAGGATGCATTTGGGTTCAGTTGAAACGGCTCTCGCTATGCATACCCGCTGAACCTCTCCCCCTGATAACTCATGCGGATATTTTTTTCGATAGGAAGGATCCAACCCCACTTGATAGAATAAATGGTCAATCTCGCTTAGAGCATCTTCCCGTGCCTTTCTTTTCATTTGTAAAGGCTCCCGAATCGCCTCCTCAACCGTATAAAATGGATTGATGGAGGAAGTGTAATCTTGAAACACAGCGCTGATGTTCCCTGTTCTCACTTTTCGGTCCTCTACTTTTTTGCCCTCAAACAAGATGGTACCTCGATCAGGCTTTTCAATCCCCAATAGCAATCGTCCTAGTGTTGATTTACCACTTCCACTTTCTCCGATAATGCCTAGACACTCCCCAGACTTGCATTCAAAGCTAATGTTTTTCAACACATGCTCTCTTTCCCTTGAGAACAATCCGCCTTTCCGATATGATTTCTCCACGCACTCAACGCTCAGCAACACTAATTCCTCCCATGACTCTCTTAAAATGTTGATTCATCGCCAGCTTCGTGGAGAGTAAGTAACGGGTATATGTATGCTGCGGTTCAGAGAAGATGGCTTGGGTCGTCCCGGTTTCAACAATTTCTCCTTCTTTCATGACGAGAACTTCATCTGCTATTAATTTGACAATCCCTAAATCGTGAGAAATAAAGATCATGGAGCAGCCCATTCGTTCGCGCAATTGCAGGAACTGTTCAATGACTTCGAACTGCGAGATGGTATCGAGCGCTGTCGTGGGTTCATCAGCAATCAGAATGTCCGGCTTCAATACGATGGCAAGTGCAATCATGACTCGCTGCAGCGTTCCACCTGACAGTTGGTGGGGATACTTATTCATCACCACTAGCGGGTCTTTCAGCATGACGCTTTCCATGGCGATTTTCATTTTGGTTATGATCTCGTCACGGCTCCATCCAAAATGTTCCACAAGCGTCTCCTTTAGATGAACGCCCACCACGCACGAGGGATCAAAGGCACGCATGCCATTCTGCAAAATCATGCAAAGCTGTTTCCCCCGCTTTTTCCTCATCTCCTGTTCGGAGAGCTCCATGAGGTTTTCTCCTCGTAACAGAATGTCTCCCGATTGGCGAATCCCGACTTTATTCAATTTCATGATGGCCTTGCAAGTCACCGACTTCCCGCTTCCGCTTTCTCCAACAATGGCCAGGCAGCTTCCCTGCTTCACATAGAATGAACTATTTGGAACAATCACTCGATCATTGCGACTGTCCCAGATTTTCAGGTTTTTTACCTCCAAAATGTTCATCATCCGGTCATGCCACCCCCTTTCCTTCGAGCTTAATGGCAGAGGCTGCTTCTAATCCTTGCTGCTGATATGTAGAAGTCATTAATTTGGGATCGAAAGCCACTTGAAGTGCATCAGACAAGTAGTTAATGGCCGATACAACGATCACGATGGTCAAACCGGGAGCTAGCATGAATTCCGGGCGTGAAAACATGACGTCTCTCGCTTCATTCAACATCATGCCCCACTCTGCTTCCGGTGCTTGAATGCCTAAACCCAGAAAGGAAAAACCCGATATTTGCAAAATCATCGAACCGAAAGAGCTGCTAGAAATGACGGCAATGTCGGGCAATGCAACCGGAACAATGTGCCTGATCATGATTGCCATATTGCTTGCACCGATTGCCTTTGCGAATTTTACATAATCGGATTCCGCATATTGCATGACTGACGTTCTGATGATTCGAGCAAACCACGCCCATTTGATCAATACAAAGGCGATGATCATATTTTCAAAACCTACTCCTAATATGCCGATGATCGCCAGAGTCATGACATATCCAGGAAAAGAAAGGATCACATCGCAAACGCGCATCAAGATAGCATCTGTTTTTCCACGAAAGTAACCCGCAAGAACGCCAACAATCGAGCCAATCGATACAGATAGGAGCAGCGCAGCAAAGACCCAGAGCATGCTGGGACGAATCGCGTAAATGAGTCTGGATAAAACACATCGCCCGAGGTGGTCGTTGCCCAAAAGATATTCCCATGATGCGGATGCAAATCGAAGCTCCATATGTACTTCTTCGGGATCATGCGGCGCAACGAGAGGGGCAAATATCCCAGCCACTGCTGTGACCGTAATAATCGATAAGGATAGGACAGCGATCTTGTCTTTCCACACATTTTGTAATCGCTTCATCTAAAGACCATCCCTTAGTTTGGGGTTCAATGCCACATTGATGATGTCGGAAACGGTGTTGAACAGAATAAAGACGACTGCCAACACAAGGACATAGGCTTGGATGATCGGAAAATCCCTGCTTAAAATGGATTTGACGCTTAGTGTTCCGAGTCCCGGCCAAGCGAAGATGTTTTCCACGACGACTGTACTTCCCAAAATAATAGGAATTGCCATGCCAATTACGGAAATGGCCACCTGCAATGAATTTCTAAGAATGTGCATCGTGATCTTTTTCTCCGGTAAGCCGCATGCTCTGGCGTAGAGAACGTAGTCTTCATTCATGTTGCTTAACATGGAACTTCTGATGATTCGAAAATAGATGCCAGCATAGCTGATTGTAATCACAGCAACGGGCAATACATAGCTTTTAAACGACTCCATTCCGCTTGTCGGAAGCAAATCCAGCTTGACGGAAAAATACCAAATTAGTAAAGCTGCGAGCCAATAAGACGGCATCGATGTCAAGAAAAACGAAACACCTCTGACTGATTTGTCCACCCATTTTCCCGCTTTCAATGCGCAGGCTACTCCCAATACGATGGACAGTACAACAATGGCGAAAGTTGAAACCAGCGTCAGCTTTACTGTATGGAGAAAGGCTGGTCCTAGCATGGACCACACGGGTTTTCCCGTTACATATGAATCTCCAAAATCTAGCTGCAAGCATGAGACAAGCCAGTTTAGGTAACGAGTCAGAAAGGGTTGGTCCATCCCAAGTTTCGCTCTTGTTTGCGCAAGTAACTCATCCGTTATTTGGGGTATGCCTTGCGAATGCAGCACCACTTCAGCGGGATCTAAGGGAGATAGATGAATAAAGGCAAACGTTACAAAGGATATGATCAGAACCAAAGGAATCGATAGTAGTAACCTTTTGGTGATATATCTGCCCATAGCACGCTCCTCTTGTGTATTTATTCAAAGTACATCCGCTCAAATGGAAGCTCGAATTGTGTTTGCTTAAACGAGATGCCCTGCAGGTTTTTGGGAGCCAAGATCGTGACTCTTCCATTCGTAATCGGAATAAATACGGCTTCCTCATGGACAATGGTCAAAATATCGGTATATAACGATTTTCTATGTTCCTCATCAGTCGTCACCATGACTTCTTCTATTTTTTTATAGAGCTCATTAGCTTGCGCGATGCCTCTTGTCGTATGGTAATAGGAAGACTTGGAAGTAAAAGCAGCGATTGTGCTTTGCGGATCATACGCGAGTCCCCACGTTTGATTGAAAAGCAGGTCATAGTCACCTGTAGACCTTCTGTTCGCAATCGAAGAAGACTCCTCGCCAATAATCTCCAGATGAACCCCAATCCTTTTTACCGTATGTTGAATCAATTCAGCCTGCGTTTTTTGAGTGGACGAATTTACATCATAATAAAGCTTCATGGCTAATGGCTTTCCGTTTTTCATTCTGATTTCGTCCGCATTCCCGATACCCCAGCCTGCCTCCTCCAAAATCTTGTTCGCTTTTTCCAAATCGTATCCCCGCTTCTCTAAATCCACGTTGGCATAATGAACATTCGAAGAGAAAAGCGTATAGGCTGGTTGTTCAGTATCTTCAAATATTTGTTTGCTGATGGTCTCTCTGTCAATCGCATGCCAAAACGCTTCGCGCACAGCCGTTTCATGTACAGGACTATCGGTTTTGCTGCTATTAGCGACAATTATGCCTGTGTTCATTGGTTGACTGCGAATCATTTGGTGTTCACCTGATTCAACGAATTGGTTCATGGCTTCTACATCGAGACTATTCGCGCCTCGATCATCCGTAAATACAAAGTTCACTTCTCCCTTTTGCAGGGCCAAGAAAGTAGTCTCTCCTGCGGGAAGTACTTTGGCTGTGATTTTCTTCACTTTGGGCGCGCCGCCCCAGTAATTTTCATTCGCTTCAAATTCGGCATACTGATCGACTTTATGCTCAGTGAGCTTATAGGGGCCTGTTCCGTTATAACCACTAACCCCATCTTTGGTTCCCCCGTTCACAAAATTTTGGGGCGAGATGAATACATAAGGTCTTGTCATCGACAATTCGACCAGTGTCGGGTAATACGGTTCGGATAAGACCAGTTCAACCGTATATTCATCGAGTACATTGCAGTCCACGATCTTTGTGGAGAGCTTGATCCACGAATGCTTGGTTGCATTGCTTTGCACCGCTTCTATATTCTTTTTCACTGCTTCCGCATTAAATGGCCCTCCATCATGGAATGTCACGTTTTTTCTCAAGTGAAACGTGTACACTTTTCCATCGCTGGAAACTTCCCAAGATTCAGCCAACAATGGTTTGATCCCATCTTCCGTATTTTCTACTAACGATTCGTACACCATCCCTTGTGCTGGCATGGAGCCGGAATAAAAATGGGGGTTCATATCGTTAATATCTTTCGAAGTGGCATACACGATCTTTTTCTCTGTATCGGTTGCCTCCGTTTTTGCCGTATCTCCATTACTGCAGCCAACCAGCAGTACGATTGAGAACATGAAAGTCCTTACTAAATATCCCATTCTTCTTGTCATACCAATTCCTCCTGAAGATACGTACTAGTACAGTTTCTTTGTTCCGATACCCTTGCCAATCTCACTGCATATCATCTTCAAATCTTCCTCAAAGCTTTGCACAACGAATGCATCTGATAACCGTTCGTCCTTACGTGTTCGCGCAACTTCCGCAATTTTACGCTCGTACGTTTCAATGAATGTATCGATGGTAGGGCAACTGATCTCTATGTATCTAGCAATGCCCTGAATGATTTTTATCCGATAGTAATCTTCCTTTGGCATGCGCGGGATATCCCAATACCCTTCTCTATTGATAAACATTTTCCGGATGGGGACAGCAGAAAAATCGAAGTATCTTCCATCTGAGTCTGGCTCCGAAAAAGGATCGATCAACAGGGAGGTATACCGAATGAACAATAAATACTCTTGATGAATGGTTTCAAAATGAACGAAGTTTTCGATATCATCACGTGATAGACACTCCAGCCTCACCGGATAGTTATCATCCGTCATGAACTTCAGCAAATTGACTCCTTTCATATTGAGCTTTTCCACCACATTTGTGATCTCTTTCCATTGGCTCAACATATCGCGAATGAGAGATTGCGTGATGGGGCCCTCTGGAAACATTTTGTATACGTACTTTTTGATTGGTTCCTCTCCAAATATCACGCGAAGCGAGAAATCATTCATAAACAGTGGCGGATGCACATAGAGGGATATGTTTCTCGTTTCCGCCTCAATCGGAGAGTTCATGACTTCCAAATCGATACCTACTTGCTCATATAATTCACAAAGTTTTTTTACATTCTGGGATGGTTCGTGCGTCGAGCCAATGTATACTTTTTTCTTAACCCCAGTCGTAATCACACGATTGGAAGGCTTATCGTGGTACCAGCGTGTATCTCCAAGGTAAGTAGAAAAACTGATAATCTCCGCATCTGAATGAATCCTGTTTAGATAATGGCGTAGTAAACTGTTGGAACCAAAGGTCGGGGAAACTAAAACCATGCACTTTATTTGCTGTAAAACATGATCATTGATTTGTTGTAAAACCTCTATGTAAGCATCTGTAGTGACAGATAATAGGAAGGTATCCCATTCCCCTGTAACAGTCTCATATCCATGGAATACATGATCGATTTGGCAGTCGCCTTCTATCTTTTGATGCTTTTCATTTTGAACATCTACGCGAATCTGCTGCCTATTTTGCTTAAGTTCAATGAAGAATGATTCAGAACGAACAGACTCACGCCCAACGATCCCAATGTAGCAATCCCATTGTTTTTTAAGCATGACAGCCATTTGAATGGAAGCAGGACCTGTTCCCAATAGCAAGATTCGTTTCAAAGCCCCCATAGAAACCTCCTTTTACGATCAGCATGCAGCCGATGCTTTTTTATACAAAGCGATATCAAACACATGGTCAGGACGCAAGATGGTTTCAATCAGCGTCCATTTCCGCTCATCTACCTCTCTCATGGGGTAGTTAAAAAGAGACTTCATTTGATTACCGTATCGGATCGCCACGACCACTTGTTCATTTGTCAATGGATGCAATTGTTCCAGCAGGTCATATTTGTTTGCAACCGTCGAACTGAAGATGATATGGGTTGCAACCTTCGTCACATCAAGTCGTTCCACAAACTCTTTTTCCAAGCGGATAGGCAATCCACTTCCCAGCCTTTCTACAACACTCCGCCCTAGCTTGATAGCCTCCTCATCAATGTCGATACCAACCACGTCCGCTCCAGTACGCTTCGCAATCAACAATGGCGTCATGGGAAATGAGCCTGAACCAACCATCAGCACCTTTGAATCAACAGTAACTTGGAAACTCCCAAATTCTTCTTCAATACATGATTCAATGTTTTGAAAGTAGTCGGTCCTATCGTCAATCCCATCCAGCAACTTCAGCGCACGGTATTTCTCCATAATGGCAACGCAAATCGCCGAAGCTTTCCTTACATCCTCCACCAGCTGATTCAACTGGCTTACGATTGACTGTTCTAGTTGCTCCCAGGCTACTTGGTTTCTTTCATCCGTTATGAATGTAGAATACTCATCTATGATCTTCTCTAACTCCGAGCTGTGATAGATGGTACCGTCATATCGATCTGCTAAATGGGTGAACCTTTCTAGAAATGCAGTCACATGTTGTTGCAACTGTTCTGGTCTATTCATTCAGTTCTCCCCTTGCTATATAAAATGTGAAACCTCAAACGGTATCTTGTATCTCGATGAAGGCTTTGCCCTGTGCCACGATTCCGACTGCCCCCTCAATTTGTAGGCTTGTTACTCCTTCGCTTTGCCAATTAGCCGTTACATGAATCGTGCCTCCCGGTTGCCTGATTGGAGCAGCGATATCGCTTTGCTTTTTCCAAGCCAGATAGGCTCCAAGTGAAGCAGTACCTGACCCACAGCCTCTTTCCCAGATCATGCTATCTAATGGTGGAACAAAGATAAGCGGAGCCAATTCATTCGAAGCTGGCTGATACAATAGCACACCGATCAAATTCGCCCCTACAGTTACTCCAAGCAGCTTGGCTAAAGTTTGCGCACGTTTTCTTACCATCTCATTGAACTGGTCCACTTCAATCACGATGTGAAAGCAATCAGGATACCTCACAATCACCATGTTTATTTCGTTGCCTTCATAGTTGATTGATTGTTGCTCGATCTTTTTAGGTAGAGGCATCGAAACTTGGCAGTAATATTCGTCTTCGATTCTTTTTACCCGACAAGCAACGAAATGATCTGTTCCCGAAGCTTCCAGAACAATTTTGGTCCAATCATTATGCTGTAGCCCATTTTCATGCGCAATGAACGTCGCTAATGCCATGCATGCATTTCCGCAAAACTCGCCCCCGGCCATTTGCAGATGGGCTGCCGCTCCATCATGATTCGGTTTTTCGATAAACCCCACTTGTTCAGCATGGACACTATCGTAGGACATCATTTTTGAGGCGATGAGCGTATACTCTTCCGCTGGATGATTATTTTTCACAAGAATGGTCATATTTTGTGTGGGATTAAACTTTATAAAATCGATTTCCCGTTTCATCACAACCTACCCTCTTACCATATTTTTAATGAGCAGCTAATTATTTCGCGTTAAACGTAATCATTACGATTTGAATTAGAAAAAATAAACCGTAATGATTACGATTATTAACGAGTACATCATATCCACAATTTGGTTATCTGTCAACTGCATCATTGTTCATTACCACGCTGAGTTGCTTACAAGGGACTTTTAAAAAGAATACCTTGACTAAACAAAGTAGAACAGGTAATCTTTACCCGCTACTATAAACCGACAATTCAAACGGGATTTTATACTGCAGAAAGGTTGTATTGACTTCATGGCGTTATCTCAAACTACTACCAAGAAACAGGCCAACAAGGAAAAGTCTTCTATCTCTTTGCTCTCACTTACCGTAGGCTCATTTGCAATTGGGATGACGGAATTTGTCATTATGGGCCTACTGCCGAATGTTGCAGAGGATTTGGATGTTAGTATCTCATCTGCGGGTCAGCTCATTACCATGTATGCTCTAGGGGTAGCCATCGGTGCACCGATACTGACAGTTCTCACCCACCGAATTCCCCAAAAGAAGCTACTCTGTCTACTAATGGTTCTATTTATTCTCGGGAACGGAATCTCTGTTTTTGCTCCCAACTACGAAATACTGATGGGGGCACGCCTGATCACCGCTTTGACACACGGGACATTCTTTGGAGTTGGGGCTGTTGTAGCCTCTAGTCTTGTAAGTCCTGAAAAACGTGCCGCAGCCGTTTCCATAATGATGGCAGGCCTGACGATCGCCAATATTATTGGTGTACCTTTGGGGACTTTCATCGGTCAACACATGGGGTGGCGAGCCTCATTTGGCTCTATAGCAATCATGGGAGTAATAGCACTGATCGGAATACTCGTTTTCGTCCCCAAAATGCGGCAAGAAAACACCGGGAGTATCACTGGGCAAATTACCTCTCTTCTCAAGCCCAAGCTCCTTCTGTACCTCCTGATCGGAGCACTGGGCAACGCGGGTCTATTCACCGTATTTACGTATATTACGCCACTGCTGACACAAATTACCGGTTTTGCTGAGTATCATGTAACGTGGATTCTTGTCCTCTTCGGCTGTGGAGTGACCATCGGAAATATCGTGGGCGGAAAGCTTGCGGATTGGAAGCTGATGCCCTCCATACTCGGACTTTACTTTACTATTTGCATCATTCTCACGCTCTTTACGTTTACCCTGTACAGTCCAATAGCTGCCGTATTGACCATTTTTCTATGGGGCGCTGCTTCTTTCGCTGTATTTCCAGGGCTGCAAGTGCGTGTGATGAATCTCGCACAGAATGCGCCAGCGCTTGCTTCTACCTCTAGTCATTCTGCCGGAAATCTAGGAAATGCAGCTGGTGCTTTCATTGGCGGATGGGTTATAACTCATCTTCATATTACCTCTCTCCCATGGGTCGGCGCTGTGCTCGTAGCACTGGGTCTGATTTTAGGAATCGCATCCTATATGGCTGAACGCAAGCAGCAACAAAGTGAAAAAGGGTACTCAATTTGAGCACCCTTTTTCTTTTGCGCTGGTTAAGCGGTTCCGTACGGTTTTGCCAGGATTCGCTCCCACATCGGAATAAACAGCTTGATCAGCGGTCCGATCGCAAGGGCCGTCACAAAGGTTCCCACCGAAACGGGCCCACCAAGCAACAAGCCCAACACCATGACCGTGCACTCTATACCGATCCTGACTTTACCGATGCCCCATCCCATTCGCTCATGTAGAGCTAACATAAAACTGTCACGTGGACCGGCTCCTAATCGGGGAGATATATACATGCCCGTGCCGACCGTATAGATGAGCAGACCGACAACAAACAAAATGGCTCGTTCTATAACGGTCTCTCCTGTAGGAATCCAGTTCAGCCACATGAATAAGTCAATAAACAGCCCGAAGAAAAACATGTTTAAAAACATACCCATGTTCGGCCGGATCTTGCCAATGATGTAGGAAGCGAGAATGATCATGGCTCCCACGATCTGCGACCATATGCCAATGGTCAGTCCAAATGTCTTCTGTAATCCGATATGCAGTGTATCCCACGGTGCAACACCTAAATGAGCCTCAATCATCATGCCAATACCAAACGCCATGACCGCCAGTCCGATCATAAACACGCTGTATCGAACTGCAAGCGGATGAAGCAGTAACTTCCTCCACATGATTTTCTCCCCCTCTAAAAATTCTGACTTTTTCAGCGCAAGTAGGTGGAGATTTGGTGAATGTTACCTTATTGCGAACGATTTGAGTATTCAATAGGATCACCTTCCTATTTCGAAATGGGAAACATGATTTCCACGATGGTGCCCTTGTTAACCTCACTTGAGATGGTGATGGTACCTTGATGATCTTTCATTATTTTATTGCTGACAAGTAAGCCTAAGCCTGTACCTTTCTCTTTCGTGGTATAAAAAGGTTCGCCGAGTCTAGGTAGCAGCTCTTGGGAAATGCCGCATCCATTGTCGGTAAATCGAATCAGCACTTGGTTATCACGTAGGCATGTGGTTTCAATGCTGATTTCGCCATTCGCCGTGATAGCATCCAGGGAATTCTTTAAAATATTGATAAAGACTTGTTTTACTTGATTTTCTTCTCCTTTGATCGCTATCGGAATATGGCTGAATATGGTGTTGATCGAAATGTTGTTTAGATTCGCTTCTGATTCTAGAAACTTTACCACACTTTCAATGAGAGGGTGTAAAAGAATCTGCTTCACATTCAGAGTTTGCGGTTTGGCCAATACAAGCAGCTCACTCACGATAAAGTTGATGCGATCTAGCTCGGACAACATAATGTCTGTAAAAATGACGCCCTCCGATAGCGTTGGCCGCAAGTACTGGATAAAGCCTTTCAATGACGTAAGCGGATTCTTTATTTCATGAGCGATACTTGCAGCCAATTCACCAATTACGGACAGCTTCTCTGTTCTCCTGAGTAGTTCTTCGTTTTGCTTCCTCTCCGTAATATCACGTGTAACGTTGATAAAGTATTGACTTTCGCCATCCGAGCTGAAAAAAGGCATTCCTTTTGATTCGAGGTATATCCATTTCTCGTTTTCCACTCTGTATCGATACTCACATGTAATAGGTATATCGAATTGAAGCATAGTGGAAAAGCGTTCAAAGACGAGTGATGCATCTTCTGGATGTATGTTTTCAATGATAATTTGGTTCGTGCCTAATTTCTTCAGATGTGAAGGTGAACCATACGATACGTGACCGTTTTTATCAATCACAGATATGAATTCTGCTGTGTGTTCGGCAATGAATCTATACTGTTCCTCGCTCTTGCGCAAAGCTTCTTCAGACTGTTTTCGCTCGGTGATACTGCGTGAAACGAATAGAAAGCTATCAACCTCTTTGTTCTCAGACATAATCGGAACACAACGCGACTCCCAGTACACCCACGATCCATTTTTATGACGTATTCTGATCTCCATTTGTACATTTTGGGGATTCGTGGAGAGTAAGGAACGCAGGTCTTTTACGATTTTCACATCATCGGGGTGAATGAGATCAAAACTATTCGTTTGCAGAAATTCATCCGCTGTGTATCCCAAATGGTGTTCGATAGAAGGAGATACAAAAAGATTATTCATGTCTACATCATGTTGACAAATAACATCGCTTGTATTTTCTACGAGGATACGGTACTTTGCCTCGCTTGTCACGAGAGCCTCTTCCGCCATTTTGCGGTCCGTAATATCCCTTGCGATAACTGAAGTGCCTACAATCGTTCCTTCTGTATCTCTTATAGGGGAAGCTGTTAGACCAACCTGCACGATCTGGCCATTTTTTCTTTGACGCATGGTCTCATATCCCGTAATATTTTTCCCTTCATATTTAACCTCGTGGAAAATTTCCTTTGTCTCGTCAATAAGATCTTCAGGTACGAGACAGTACGGGTCATTCAGGAGGTCTTGATACGTCCAACCATAGATTTTTTCAAAAGCACTATTCACAAAAAGTATTTTACCATGCATGTCTCTAACTGAAATCGCGTCCGTAGTCGTTTCAACAAGTGACTGAAGCAGCTCTTTCATGTTGAACGGTTCTTGTCTAAGGTCGATTCTCTGAGCTTCTTTATCCATAGGTTTATACCTTCCTTAAACGAAGATTGTGAATAATGTTAATATTCTATGCCTGTTGAAAATATCCTTGAGAAAATATCTATCCCACTAAAAAAAACCGCCCCTTAAAAAGGAGCGGCATACCTTCCATCTTATTGAGTGATTTGCTCAGAAGCCATGGCACTGGCTTTCGTCTCATGAACGGTGCCAAATGGATGATGAGGTGGCGCGTAGATGGAATATACTTTAAGCGGCGTAATACCCGTATTGATCACATTGTGCCATTTGCCCGCAGGGACCATGATGGCATCGTTATCATTTACTCTTTGTTCAAAATCTAAATGATCTTGTCTATCCCCCATCCGAACAAGTCCTTGACCTTCTTCTACTCGGATGAATTGATCCGTATTCGGATGATTTTCTAAACCGATGTCGTCTCCAACATTTATACTCATCAGTGTCACCTGCAAGTGCTTCCCTGTCCATAATGCCGTACGGAATGTGTTGTTTTGCTTTGTGGCTTGCTCAATATTCACGACGAATGGCTTTGGTCCATAATCTCTCAATACGATGGTACGCTGATAAGGATTCCCGTTTCTATCCCCATTCACATGGCTCCAGCTGTAATAATAAGGACTCCACCCATAGGGAAAATGGTTGTTATTCCATCCGGCAAGCATGGGATAATGCCATTGATTATTGTAATAGTAATAGTTGTTGTACATCTCAATCTCCTCTCCAGTAAAAGGATTTACCCTTTAGCCTATGTGGTTACCTAATGACAGGTAACTCCCTGAAGAGCCAATTCTCTAAACGGAGTTGAGTTGCGTCGTGCAATTAGGGTTGATTTTTTACCCCCCACAAGCACATTGCCTCCAAAATCGGCAGTAAAGACTGACCTTGAGCTGTTAACGAATACTCTACTTTTGGCGGGATTTGAGGATATTCCACTCTCTGGACGATGCCGTCTTGTTCGAGGTCGCTTAAATGCAAGCTAAGCATCTTATGTGTAATTCCTGGGATATTCCTTTTCAAATCACCATACCGTAAAACTTCGTTGCTTTTTAATTGATACATGATTTTCATTTTCCATTTCCCACCAATGATTGATAGCGTATAGTCAAAAGGCGTTAGCTTCTTGGTTGCTGAAATTTCAGAAGTCATTGATGTCACTCTCCCATTTGTTAGTCGCTCACAAAATTGTGCGTACTAGCTTTCTATCTCTTTCTCTTTATACTGAAGGGGATTGCTGCGTAAATCAATCAGTCGGGAGAGATAAATGATGTCAGATCGCGATACCATCACTTTTCATACTAACGAAATCAGTGAATTCCATATGTATAAACTCATGATCGGATCGGTAGTACCAAGACCGATCGCATGGGTCTCTACGATAAGCAAGGGTGGAGTTTTGAATTTGGCTCCGTTCAGTTTTTTTACGATCGCTTCTCGACAGCCTCCCACCCTCATGATTTCAATCGGTCCCGGGGTAGAAGAGCGTAAAGGAACTGAAAAAGATACCCTTACAAATATCCGGGAGGCAAAGGAATTTGTCATCAATATGGTTTCTCGTCCATTAGGCGAAGCGATGATTCGCTCAGCTGCCAACGTAGATGCAGGTATAAATGAATTTGAGCTTGCCGGCGTTACACTGCGTCCTGGTACTCGTGTACAGGTTCCAGCAGTGAGACAAGCCCCGATCGCCTTTGAATTAAGCCTGAATCAAATCTTCCCTCTTGGAAGCGATCATGTGGTATTGGGTACAGTGGAATGCGTCCATATCGATCCGGCTGCTTACGCAGGAGATTTCAAGCTCGCCATTGAATCGTGGGAGCCACTCGCCAGTTTAGCCGGTGATTTTGCTACGATTAGTCGACCTTTTACCTTTGAACGCTAGGAAGAGCGCTTGCGCCATAGACAAGCCAGATCAAACAGTGAAGAGACGGCAATCCCAGCACTATACCTCACGAAATCTTCCACCAAAAAGCCTTTTCCCAAGCCCAACGCTATAGCAGCGAAAACGGCTACGACATAGGCAATTCGAGCGTTCGTGTATGGTGCGGACCATAAACTTGTTCAAATCTCTAGGCCCTTTTGATATTTCTTCAAAATAAAACCACCAAACCCACATCGGTCGTAACCTGATAGTGAAAGAGCAGTTCATTGATCATCGTTGTTGTAATCAATGGTTGATCCGCTAACAAAATCATAAGGGCTGCCGCGTGCTTCGCTTGTGCAGCCACTACGCCGCAACGCAGCGAGTACGATTGCCCCAAGTGCGCTTCCGAGCAGTGAAATACCGCCCATTTCCGATGAATGGGCTCCTGATAAAATGTACGATTGATCCAATCTGCCGTACCGTCGCCAGATACGATTGCGACATAATCCAATTTGGAGTGTAAAGCCGCTGCCAACGCATAACTTCCCAAATGCATAGAGCCCAATGGAAGGCGAAGCTTATCCGAACCCATTCGAGTACTTTTTCCTGCCGCCAAATATATACCCACGATTTTATCCGGCTTCATGGGAATCACTTTCTTGCTTTCGTTTTTTTCTACGGACAAATATCAGTTCTGCCAGAATACTGACAGTAATTTCCTCCGGTCCCTCAGCTTCTATAGCGAGTCCAACGGGAAAATGAACGTTCATTGGAACCTGTAAGCCTGATAGCATACGTTCCGTTCTCCTTTTCGATCCCAAAATTCCTACATAACGAAGCTGCTGATCAGAAAGAAGTCGAGTCGCATAAAGCGGGTCTCCAATCTGAGACGATCACGGAAAAGCCGGTGGCTGCCGCCAATGCAGCAAGCGGTCTGGAATCAGGTCCTGCACCAAATATGATCAGACGCGGTTGTGGGTCATATCGATGCACGAAAACATCGGATTGGATAGTTGGGACAAATCTCATGCCGCTCGTACAGGAAGGCTCTGACTTGGTCGACATCATATCTACAAGTGCTTGAGGAAATTCTCCTCTCCATTCCCCAAACAACTGAAGATTTTCGGTCAGGAAAGCATAATCGGTAACAGAGCCGTCAGAGCCTAATCTTTTAACGTGCATGACCATGATTTGTTGATCCAAGAAATGCTTCAATGCACATAAATGATCTAGTAACGTATCATAAACCGGCTCCATTGTTACATGAACGACACCGCCGCACCCTTGTTCTTCCCCCCAAGACAAAATCTCCGGTGATTGCATGTCGAATAAGAAACTGCGAGAAACGCCTGCTTCCAAGATATCAGGTACGAAAGACGCAAGATGAGCCTCCAAACAGCCAGCGCTTACTCCCCCAATTTGGGAACCACCTTCCAGAAACAGCATGGAGACACCTTCTCGACGATAGGCGCTCCCTTCGACTTGGGTAATCGTCGCTAGCACACTTCTTAGATCGGTACGTTGAATGGTTTCCAAAATACGATGGATTTCCTCCAACCTCTCCCCTCCTTGGGCTACCAAAGGCGGCAGGACCTATGCTTATTTTTTTTGTGTAAAAACGTCCTTCACCGCATTGTGAATTTCTTCATAGGACATGCATCTGCAATTGTTGGATTCTTGCCAGACTTTGATAGTTTCTTCATCTGCTTGCGGGTGATTATTCCGCAATCCTTCACAGTTCATAATAAAGCCTGACGTACAGTAACCATGACCGCACCCCGATCGGAATACGCACCGCCGTCATACAAATGCAATATTTCGGCGGCCATTAGTTTTCCATCTCGGGTACAGCCTAGCTTAATTTTGGCATCCAGTCCGATATGTACTGGGGAAGAGATCATATCCACTTCCCGGGAGTTACAACACTTGTTGTCCGTATTAATGAAATGCTGTAGCTATGATTAGTTGCCGGTCAGCCTTTCGCGCGTATCAATTTCTACGCCGGATAATCGTTTGGTAAAGGTCGCTCGCCAATTTGAGGACAGCTCCTCTACTTCCAACAGCTTTTTCATGCCGTCGATATTCTCTTTTTCTTGATGCATAATTCGGTTTGCATAGGAGACCGTTATCGCTTTTGGATGACAAGAGAGTCTTATCAATCCATCCGTATGAGATACAAGCCCTTCTTTTAGCACGCGAAAATAAAAGCCAGTATAGCCGGTCTCCTGTACCTTAAGCAGCATATCAGGTACACCGTAACGCACGGATAATTTATAACAAGGCTGTCTCGGTTGGCTAACCTGTACGATTGCTTCCCCTAGCTGAAAGGTATCACCGATGCATACGTCCGTCTCAACTAATCCCCGAATCGTCAGATTTTCTCCGAAGGCACCGATTGCCAGCTCTCTCTGTAATTCAGCTTCCCAGAATGGGTAGTGTTCATACGGATAGACGCATACAGCCTTCTCCTTGCCCCCGTGGTGGACCAGATCTGCCTGTCCATCTCCCTCGAAATTCAAAAAGGATAGATAAAGAGCTTTTGTTGCAGGGCTTTTGAAGATTCCGGTAGAAACCTCTTTGTTTTGATACTGTACTTGTTTGGGTTTACCTACATTCAGTGAAATGATTTCGATATTCACAAACGATCACCTCATTCTTTTATGGAAATGCGCAATGCGCACTACATTCATACAAATTCATAATAGTTTGTTCTATAATGATAGGAAAAACCTATTGTTCGATCATAAATATCCGGAGGGATGGTCGTTGGAGCTCAAGCAATTAGAGTACTTTATGGCACTGTGCCAGGAGTTGAATTTTACTCGCGCAGCCGAGAAATTGGGCATTGCGCAGCCTTCACTCAGTCAGCAAATCCGTCTGCTTGAGCATGAAATCGGTATGCCCTTGTTTGATCGCGTCGGCAAACGAACGGTTATGACGGAAGCAGGAAAAACATTGCTTCACCATAGCTATAATGTGTTTCATGAGTTGTCACAGGCACGTGCAGCGATTAGTGAGCTGCAAGGCTTAAGCAGAGGCGCATTAAAAATTGGCGTACTGCTAACGGTAGTCAATTACTTGCTCCCGCCTACTGTTATCGAGTTTCACCAGCGTTATCCGAAGGTTGAATTGTCTATTTTCGGGTTGAGAACCGGTAATATTTACGAAGGACTTCTGAAAAACGAACTCGATCTCGGCATTGTTTTTTTGCCTATGGAGCATGACGATCTGGAAACCATTCCTCTCTATACAGAAAATCTGGCATTAGGAGTACCGGTGGATCATCCGATCGCGAAGGAACCGTTTGTTTCACTTGCGATTTTGCAAGAAACCCCCTCCATTTTATTGCCCAACACGTACTTCTTGCGTCAGTTGATTGATGAAAAGTGTCAGGAGCTGGGCTTCTCGGCACAACCTGTTTTGGAGATGACCACAATGGAATCGATTACGAATATGGTCGGACAAGGTGTCGGTGTCACGGTACTTTCGAAAGGCTACCTCGACTATATCGATGATAAACGGATTCGCACGATTCCGATCCAACAGCCCACTATCACGGCGCAAATCGGTATCGTATACCGGAAAAACAAGTATTTGTGTGCAGCAAGCCGAGTCTTTATGGAGCAGTTAATTGCCACGGTAAAACGCGATGATGTTCGATGATGCGAGAGTCAAGATCAGTTTATGATGAGGCAAATCATTGTACAATAGCAGTGTTGTTATCATTTCGATAGGTATTGCCTATCATTATTTAGTCATTCCCAGAGGAAATATGCTCGGGGCATTCTTTCAAGGATGCTTCATACGTGAGGTACTTTTCAATGAACGCGCAATAATGGGGTGTATGGGAATCACCTGTATTCGGCCGAAAATGAATGCAGCCTAAACAGGGCTCCGCTACAACCAGATGACCACGTTTTTGCATCGCTGTTATCACGGAGCCGAGCCCAATCTCGAAATCTTCCAGTATCTCATCTGGAATAGAATGAAGGGCTTCCTCCAGTGTATGCCCCCATTTTTCAAGATTCGATGCAGCTTCTTCCCCTTTTGCTGTCAGTTGAAGCAGGGTCACTCGTCGATCTTCTTTTTTAGGTACTTTCGTCATGTGTCCTTTCGTTACGAGTCCATTGATAATCTTTACGGCTGTCACATGCGTCGTTCCGATTGCCTTGGCAAAGTTACCAATGGAAGCCACGTCGCTCCTCGTGTACAAAGTGAACAGTAACGCCTGAATTTGTACGGGTGACAATCCCTGTTCATCACTCTCTGCCTGGGTCACCTTTTTTATCGCTTGGGACATACGAAATAGCGCCATCATGATACGAGCTGAGCGATTTTCCTTACGTTGTTGGGGATCAAACATCATGAGCGTATCTTACCTTCCCTGTTCCATTCTTCTTCCCATTGTAAATGCCAAACAGGGTCGTGTAAAAGCATAGGAAAAAGGAGGCGCCTATATAGCACCTCCTTTTCTCATTTAGCCTTTTTTCACATCTTCCAAGCTTGCCCCAAAGTTAATGTGGTAGACGTTTCCACCAATCACGAGAGCAGGTACTGATTGAATACCAGCCTTCTCTGCTTCCTCAATACGATTCCGCTCTGTACCAAGGTGGACAATTTCGATATCGATCTTTGTTTGATCCAGGTAATCAAGGACGACTTGCTCCGCATCTACACATACTGGGCAACCTGCATGATAAAAAATAGCTTTTAACATTTGAAATCAGCTCCTATCGATTTTATGTAGCATTGCTACGTATTTGATTATAGGTGCGACCATCTTTCGGAACAATTACAAATTCCCTATGATTATCATAGGGAATCACGATGAATGAAGCCTTTGAACGCTTCAACAAATTCTGATGCAATCCTTCGCCTCCTCTACATTCCTAGTGACAACTGTACAAGAGAAATCCATGTCATCTGAACAAACCAAAACAGGAAGAGCTACATTTGTAAAAGAAAGTAATTCAAGGACTTTTTGCTGATCCCGATTATCAAAAAGCCCGATAGGTGGAACTAATAATTCAAAGGAACGACTCTGAGTATTTTGATTCAAATAGTCATCCAAAGTGATGTCTTTGATCGTAATGACATACTGGGGATGCTGAAAACCCTTGAGAAACGAAGGCTCTGGAATGCACGCCCGCTCTGACCTGTTTTTTGGAAAAAGCTCACAGAGCCCCATCGTTAATCATTCGTGTCGTCAATCCATTCCCGCTTTTTTCAACATAACATGAACAATCAAGCCTCTTTCCGTGGAAGGAGCAATAGAGATGCTTCCCTCGTGATCTGCGACAATCGCTTGGGCGATGGCCAGACCGATCCCGCTTCCTCCCCTTTTTCGTGTGCGGGATTTGTCCACGCGATAAAATCGCTTAAAAAGGTGGGGAATCTCTTTTGCTTGAATACCGATCCCTGTATCCTCTACCACAATGTGCACAGCCTCTTCATCCCCATATGCTCGTACCTTCACTTGTCCTTCATCTGTGTATTTCCGTGCATTGTCCAAAAGGATGTCCAATAACTGTCGAATCCGCTCCCGATCCATCAAAAGGACAAGAGCTTCTTCCCATTCAAAAAGGAGCTTAATTTGTGGAGGGAAAATGGGTACCCACGCTTGTTTTACTTCAAGGAGCAGAGGGGTCAATGGCTGAACGACTTTCGATGATCCTGGTTGAGAGGTATGCTGCAATTTGGCTAGCGCCAACAGGTCATCAATGAGTTTGAAAAGTCGTTTACACTCCTGCTCAACAGCAGCGAGTGCTTCATCCCTTACTTCAGGTTTGTACTGCCCCCATCTTTGCAGAAGACTTACATACCCTTCAATAATCGAGAGCGGTGTACGCAATTCGTGAGAGGCATCTGTGACGAATCGCTGCTGATAGACCATTGCTTCTTCCATACGATCTAACAACAGATTAAAGGCATGGATCAGCTCGTAGATTTCAGTCTCTACGCGATGATGGTGAATTCGTTGGGAGAGCCGTTGAGGGAAAATGGAATGGATTTGCTGGATAAGATGATCGAGAGGCTTTAGTCCCCAGTTACTCAACCAATAGCCTCCAATCGCCGAAAGAAGCAAGGTAAAAAAGGAAGAGAGAAAAAGAATCGTGAGCAAGATGGAAAAATACCATTCAAGCGCTTCTGTCGTAGTAGAAATTTGCACAAACAAAAGCTCCGATGTGAACGGCAGCTGCACAGGTTCTTTTGCGACCAAGGTCCTTTCATAATAGTCTTCCGGCTCTTTTGTCCAATTGGCTCCCTGTATCGAAGCGATTTCCTTGCCGTTTTGGTCGCTAATGTTTATGAATTGATTGACGTCAGCGTAATTGGTTAACAAACGAGTCAAATAGGTAATCGTCAGCGATGCTTCTTCGGTGATTTCCGTTTTCAAATCGGCTGCGATCGCAGTTGCCTTCTGATTGAGTAATTTTTGCTCATGTTGATGGACGAGATTAGAGGTGCTGAAAAAAATAAATATGGACAAAAAGAGAAGCAAGACAAGCATGCCAGAGCTAAAAAACAGCGTGAGTCTCCATTTGAGTGAGTATCTGCGATGTGTAAGCACTGCGTTCTCCTTTTAATCTCGTAGTGTATATCCAATTCCTCGCACGGTATGAATCAGTTTGACGGATGGATCACTTTCAATCTTGTTCCGTAAATACCGGATATACACATCCACGATGTTGGTATTCCCCATAAAGTCAAAACCCCAAACGGCTGTGAGAATTTGCTCTCGCGAGACCGCTTGCTCCTTGTTTTGAACCAGGTAATAAAGCAAATCAAACTCGCGTGGTGTCAACATGATTTCCTCTTCATCGAGGAACACTCGCCGCGCGTTGGGCTGGATACGCAATCGGCCAACCACTATCTCTTGATTCGCTTTTGATTCCCGCTGACGCAATAAGGCCCGAATCCGGGCAAATAACTCCTCGATGGCAAACGGCTTCGCCAGGTAATCATTGGCCCCACTGTCTAATCCCGTCACGATATCCGGAACCTCTCCACGAGCCGTGATCATAATAATGGGGACATCTTTGGTTTCCCGAATTCGTCGGCATAATTCTATCCCCGATAATTCGGGCAGCATGACATCCAGCAGGATGAGGTCGTACTCAATCGTTAGTGCCTTTTCTAATCCGGAAAGCCCGTCGTATTCAATATCCGTCGAAAATCCTTCATTCTCCAACTCCAACTGTAAGTATCTTGCCAAGTTATGCTCATCTTCCACGAGCAGCAAATAGCCTTTTCCATCTGGCGTAGGCATGCATATCATCTCCATTTGAATATCTTACCAACAGTTTTCTCAGGAAACTCTCATGAAATTCTACCGGGAATCTTAGTTTTGTTCTGTACGATAAGAGCGTGGATGAGAAACACACAACAAGATCAACGATTCAGAAGGAGGAACATCATGACAAAGCGAAACTGGAAAGGTACAACTACTACGGTCGTAGCTATTTTAATGGGAACTTCTCTTCTCATGAACGGACAAGCCTACGCGGCTTCTGAGACAAGTCTCACCTCCACAACTACTCATAATCAGGATAAACAGCAGGATCCACATAAGAATGACCAGAACCTGCAACAGAATATCGAAGAATCCGTTGCAGATCAGGGCAATGAACAAGCAGTAATGGAGCAATTTGATCAAATGGTGCAAGATGGTACGAATAATGATCTGACAGCCAATGAGGAAAGTACTATTGATGGTAGTCAGAATAAACAGATAGATAGTAAAACGGCTTCCTCTTCCGATATTGCCGATCAGGTCATTTCAGAAGGATTGAAGTATAAAGGCGTACCTTATAAATTTGGTTCTAGCAAAAAAACGACGCGTACATTTGATTGCTCTTCCTTTACACAGCGAGTGTTTAAAGAGGTCGGAGTAAGTCTGCCGCGAGACTCACGTCAACAGTCCAAAGTCGGTCAAAAAGTGTCGAAGGATCAACTGCAAAAAGGAGATCTTGTGTTCTTCCGCAGCTACGGCAGCTCTTCTTCTCGCATTACCCATGTTGCCATCTACGCTGGAGACAATAAGCTGCTGCATACGTACGGTAAACCGGGAGTTACGACAACCAAATTCAAAGGGACTTCCTGGGAAAAACGCTTTGAGCTTGGAAGACGTGTGATTTAATCATCTTCTTGGGCGCAACAAAAAAAGGCTGCTGAGAGT